>CAZAFH010000018.1:0-70287 GCA_964484265.1 uncultured Singulisphaera sp. | reverse complement strand
CCGCGTGATGGATTTCTCCGTCTTACCGTAGCCATCACGCTCCGCGTGATGGATTTCTCCGTCTTACCGTAGCCATCACGCTCCGCGTGATGGATTCAGTTCACTTTTGAGTAATGTACAAACTCCCCAATCTTCAGCCGGGCTTTCAGCGGATTGTCAGCTATGTATTGCCTCAAATAACGAAACTGCTCTTCGCTGCGGACAAGATGGTCAAACGAATCTTGTTGCCAGAATCGACCCTTATTTCCCAGCTTCCGATTGATCTGCATAGCCGTGAAGTGCTTCCACGACTCACATTGTTGAACCATGGAAACCTCATCTGGAAACGAAGCAATCAGATGAACATGGTTCGGCATGACGACAAAATCAAGCAGGGCGTAACGTTCGCCATCGAAATGGTGAAAACTATTCGCGACTATCATTGCGATCTCGCTTCGGCGCAATACGCATTCACCGCTCCCGGCGTCCAATGCGTCGTGCCAGCGGCTCCAAAGGGCTCCAAGAAACCTGCGTGCAACGACTTGATTCAATCGAAGCATGCTCTCTCGCCAATTCGTGGCAGTCGCATCGATTCCGTGAGACCGAAGAAAAGAAACACGTTCCTCATGCCATGCATTGAGCATTTTTGCGGGCATTGAGTCGCATGTTCTCCAAGTGATGAAGGAAATGGTTCCCGGCTGAGACCAGTGCGGCAATCTGCGTTCAATTTTGTGCACCTCAATGTCAGGATCGAATATACCGATTGGGAATGGTACTTCCTGGGACTTCATCGTTTTGACTCGATCAGGGGATAATCCAATCCATCACGCGGAGCGTGATGGCTACGATAAGATGCAGCAATCCATCACGCGGAGCGTGATGGCTACGGTTTCATCCGCAGCGTAAAGTCATTCATCTGATAGATTACAAGCCCGTCCACCAAAAGAAATCCGTCGGCTCGGATCGTTCGCTCGGTATCGTCGATGGCTGTCACCGTCGCCTGCACGGTCACGCGCTTGTTCGTCGGGATCACCTGCCCGCGGTAAATCCAGCGGTGTGGTGTTGCCGAGATCACGTCGAACGAACACTCGGCGCTCGCGCCCCAGCGTTCGACGGCCACGACCTTCAATAGCTGCAGGAACGATTCGAGGCCCAACGATCCCGGGCAGACCGGATCGAGATAGAAGTGCGCCTTGAAGAACCACTCCGCTGGATCCACCATCTTCGTACCGGTGATGTATCCTAACCCCGCCGGACCGCCATCGGGCACGAAGAGATCGACCGCATCGAGCATGCGCGTCGTCTCGGCGATCTGTTGCGGGTACGGCGGCGTGCTCGGGTAAGCGAAGTTTCGCCTGCGGGCGCGCTCGCCATCGTCTGGCTCGTACGGCTTGGCCTCGCGGACGCCGACCTGTTGGGCGAGCGACGCCTTCGAGAAGAAGCCGAAGTTTGTCGTGCCGCGGTAAACGGTCTCGCCCTTGTTCTTGACGTCGAACTCGAAGTCCTGGATGATCATGCCGCCCGACTTGGCAGCCTTGGTGATACGCACTGTCGTCGTGAGGATGCCAATGTCGCGCGGCACTTGGCGGTACTGGATCGCGGAACCGCCAAGGTTGCGAAACGACAAATCGACCGGACTCGTAAGCGCGGAACCGATATAGGCCGCCAGCCAACCGCACGGTTGCAGCGCGACTTCGAGCAACACGGCGAACGGCATCACCTCTTGGCGGTCGGCAGCAAAGTACCAGGCGTCGGCGGGCACGTCGTACTGCGCCTCGATGACGCCCCCCGCCGCCATCACCCACGGCTCGGCGTTGACCTCGGTGATACGGTCGAGAAACTGGTACGGCGGTCCAGGCAATCGTGCGATGAACCGCTGCTTGTCGAACACGCGATAACGCTCGCCGAATGCGTCGGACGGGTTGCCAATCGCAAAAGCGAGGATGCGCTCGTAATCGTAAATCGCAGGTTTGGGAACTTCGATGGATCTGCCGTAGGCATCACGCTCCGCGTGATGCATCTGTTTGGAGAGGCCAATAAATCCTTCACGCTCGTCGTGATGCCCACGATGAACACTCTCCAGCGAAGAGCGCGTCGCGCCGGTTAGTTGAAGCGACATGTCGGTGATCTCGACGATCGCCTTGCCATCGGCATACATCAGCGCATCGACCAAAACGTACGGCTCCGGGCGATAGCCGATTTCCTTCAGCGAGACCTCATACGTCACCGTCCGTGTCGTCGCCAGCACCTGTCCCCGGCATTTGAGCCGGCTGGCGATCCCGGCAATCGGTTCAAAGGCCGAGCCGTCGTTCTCCACGATCCAGCCCAGGCGCAGCAGAAAGATGCGCAAGGTGTGCAGGCAGCATTCATACATCAAGGTCCCGGGCATGACCTGATCGTCGATGAAATGGCAGGTGATGAACCAGTCATCGGGATGAATGTCGGCCTCCGCGCGGATCAAGCCGAGGCCGAAGCGCCCGCCCTGCGGATCGAGATGGACGACGCGATCGACCAGCTTCATCGTTCCGCCGGGAATCGTCAGCGGATGGTTTAGATTCAAATGAGCGAAAGCCGGGCCGAAGCAGCCGACGAGGTCACCAGCGCGAAGCGCATCGATCTGCCGTTCGTCAAAGGTCTGTACGGCCATCGGCACGAGTTCTTCCCAGTCGCCGGGCCGAACGCCGGGGCGGGGTTGGCGGTCCAGTTCGGTCTGCACGATGCCTTTGCCCGCGTTCAGTTCGGCTTCGGTGAAAAAGCCCGCGCACCCGTCGCGCATCGTGAGCAACGGTTCACCGTTCACGGTTCCTTCAAATCGGAAACGAAACAGCGGCGTGGTTCCTTGGCGAAAGAAATTGTCGATGTGGATCTCGTAACGGATCACCTCGCCTGGCCCGGGAAGCCCGCGATGAAACGTCACCACGGCATCCAGCAGCCGATAGACCGCCAGGCCTTTCGTTTCGAAGTCAATGCCCAAGTACCCCGAGAGGAACAAGTCCGCCTGCCCGGCCTCGACGGCGATGCACGTAGGGATTCGCTCGGCATCGAGGTACCACGCTCCTGGGTGAATGTCGTGTTCCGTCACGACCGTGCCCGACGTCATCGAGCGTGGCTCACCCGTGATCGACATGATGCGATCTACGAGCATCAACGGTTCGTCCGGCAGCCGAACGCGAGTCGGGAATGCGTCCACCTCGGCGAACTCCCGACCGAGCACGTTTGCGATCGACCCGATGGCGAACTCCAGGCATTGCTCGCGATCCAGCGCGGGCCGAGGCGATTCGGCAACCGGCCTTGCGAGCACAAGGCCCGGATTCGCCGTGGCAACCCCGATTTGCGCACCGAGTTGATTCGCGATGGTGCGCGTCAGGTTTTCGGAGAAGCGCAGGTAGACTTCGTGCGCCGCTGCCTTTGCCGACTGCGCAGCGGTGAGTTGTTGAAGGACCGATGCGGCGATCGGGGAGACAATCGGTTCTTTCACCTGTTCCTCGTGCGTGGCTGCTGACGGCGGCGAAATGTCGAACGGCACGCCGCCGACCGGGACACGGATGACCTTCGCGGATTTTGCTGAAGGCGGTGTCTGGGGCAATGCGTGGCCGTAGAGCGCACGCAGATCGACGGGAACTCGCGCGGCGATCAGGCTGGCGAGCAAACGCAGAATTGTCGAGGTTTCGCTCTGACCCGCGACGCATGCCGACTGAGCCAGGTGAGGCCGTTGGCCGAGAATCTGGCCGATCATCCGCGTACACGAATTGCCTGGACCGATCTCCACGAACACGCGGATACCGTCCTGATAGGCTTGCTCGATCAGCGCAGGAAAATCAATCGGCTTCAGCGCCTGGGCAACAATTGACTCGGCAGCGCTTTCACGCGTCAATTCGTGGACGCGCCCCGAGGCTCCGCTGTAGAAACGAATTCCCGCTGGCGGGGTCGTCCGCAGAAGGTGCAGCGATCGATATGCACTTTCGACCTGGCGCGCGATCTCACAATGAACCGTACTGACTCCGCTGAGCGGAATAAAACCAGTGCCCAGGTCGCGAACGAACTGCTCCACCGCCTGCCGAGCGCCGCCGATGACCGTCTCGCTCGGCGTGTTGACGATGAGCAGGTACACGCGCTCGCGGCCCTTGAGTGTTTGGCGCACCTGTTCGGCGGGTGCTGGCACGATTCCGGCGATCCAGTCGACAGACTCCGACGGCGACAGGTTCCAGGCCTTTCGGGCCGCGTTGCATTCACCGGCGAGATCGCTCACGAACAACGGCGAGGCCAACAATCGCCGAAGCATTTCGTCGCGCTCGGTCCAGGCTCGAAGCGCGAAATTCGCCGACGATTCGCCCAAACTGTATCCAATCGCCGCATGCGGCTCGACGCCCAGGCTGTGAAGCACGTCGCTAACTATCGTGCCAAACGCGACCTGGCCGAGAATGAGCGTGCGATGTTTCTGCGCTATACTTTCAATGCTCCGCGAACCTGAATGCGGTGAATCCCAGAAAACCTCGGGCAGGATCTGATCGCGCAGCCGTTGCGTCTCGCCATCCTGCCGGCGTAATACATCGGGAAACGCCTGCGCCAGTTCGCGTCCCATGCCCGCGTAATGATTGCCAGAACCCGGAAACACGAATGCGACGCGCGGCATCGGCGGCAATGTATGCGCAGCCGAGACGGAAAGAGCGTCCACCTGGCGGAGCAAGTCGTCCTGGGAATCGGCGACGATTGCCAGCCCATGCGATTGGTGTGGGTCATTTGGGTGCGCTTGCCACCAGGTCCGCGCCAGCGCGTCGATGTCCACGACCGGCGAAGCCTTGGCGTGCTCGCGCAATAATTGAAGCTGCCGCTTCAAACCGCTGGCGTCGTCCGCCTCTATAGCGAAGATCGCTTCCCGTCGGCCAAGGCGTGTGATGCTGGGGTCTGTCGGCCGAGGCGTCGGCGCTTCTTCGAGAACGACACGGATCTGACTGCCCTGAGCGTTGGCGGAGTGGACAATCGCCTGACGCGGACCGTCGGCGCGATTGCGCAGCCAGTACTGAGGCGGATTGGGTAAGCTTTCATGGTGCAAGCATAGACACGCCTTCACGAGGTCGGCCATTCCCGCAGCCACGCCGGCGGCGCCGATGTCTGCCGGGCCGAGACTGGAAGCAGCTGAAAACGCGGCGCCATCGTCCGAGCCTACGCTACGAATGATCCCGTAGACGCGGTCGCCGGCCCGAACCGCGTCGTCGAGCCGTTTGAGCACGACTGCCGCTGCTCCCTCGCCCCTTGCCCCTCGCCTCTCGCCCCTCGCTAGCACAGTGCGTATATCTCCCGCCAGATCGACTGCGCCGACGATGGCCTGGTCCAGCTCGCCTTGTTCCAGCCGGCGAACGGCAACCCGCAGCGCGTCCAGCCCGGAACATTCCTCCGACGAGATCGTGAAACTTGGTCCGCCGATGCGAAATTCGCGAGCGATTCGGCTCGCCACGATGCCGCCCAGCGCACCCATCGTGCGGTTCGCCGATAGCGGAGGATGGACCTGATCGCGCAATTCCTCCGTCCAGGCGGAGAGTTCGTCAGGCGACAGGTTGAGCCCGAGACGTTCGTTCCATTCGCGGGCGTTGTTGATCATGGACCAGCGAAGGTTGAAGTTTGTCGTATTCGGATCAAGCTCGATGCCGACGAACACCCCCGTGCGGAGCAACACTGCCTCGTCGAACTTCGCGTCGTCGATCGCATTGGCGGCGACCTTGAGCATCAGCAACTGCTGCGGAAGCATCTCCTCGAGTTCTTTCGGCGGGATGCGAAAGCGATCCGCCGACACGGTCAGATCTTGTACGTAGAAGCCGGCGAGGTTGGCGCCGTCGTGTTTCTCTCGCCGAAACCACTCGGCTCGATCGACGCCCCAGCAATGAGGCGGCGCCGAGATCGGCTCGGTCGGGTCATTGCCGAGCACGCGATTCTGAAACGAACTCAAGGATTCCCACGGACCGAAATGCGCGTCCATGCCGACGATGGCGACGAGAGGAGCGGAACGATTGGGTAAGGTATCCGGAACGGCACGTGCGGAACTTGCAGCGGGATCCCATTCTTCGAGCAGCACGTGGGCGTTGATGCCGCCAAACCCGAACGCGCTGACGGCGGCACGTCGAGCGCTTCCCTCTCGGCGACGATCCCAGCGCTGGCTTTTGGCAAGGACGCGGAAGGGGCTTTGCTCGTACGACAGATGCGGCTCTGGGGACGAGAAATTGGCCGTCGGCGGCAGAGTATCGTGCTTCAGCGCGAGGAGCACTTTCAACAAGCCCGCCGAGCCGGCAGCGGTCAGGGCGTGGCCGATGTTCGACTTGACCGATCCGATGATGCACTGCCCCGGGCGCCAATCGCCGCCCTGCCAAAGCTCGTTCAGGCTGGCGAATTCGATCCCGTCGCCGACCGGTGTGCCCGTGCCATGACATTCGATCAGATCGAGACTCTTCGGCTGCCAACCCGCCTGAGCGTAGGCGGCGCGCATCGCACGAAGCTGGCCTTCGGTGCTCGGAGCAAGCAACCGGCCATGCACATCGTTTGACAGGCCAATCCCGGCGATGACGGCATGAATGTGATCGCCGTCCCGCAGCGCGTCATCGAGCCGTTTCAGCACGAAGATGCCCGACCCTTCCCCGACAACCAGGCCGTCGGCCTTGGCGTCAAAGGGAGCGCATCGGCCCGATGGCGACAAGGCCCGCAGCTGCGAAAAGCCCATCTGCGTGTAGAGACATTCCGGACGCGACACTCCGCCGGTGAGCATCGCATCGGCTCGGCCCGCCAGCAGTTCATCGACGGCCAACTTCAAGGCATAGAGCGAAGACGCACAGGCCGCATCCAGTGCAAACGCTCCGCCGCCCAGTCCCAGTGCCCTCGCCAATAGACCTGCGGGTAAACCGGCGACGCACTGATTCAGCGGATGCACGGGCGTTCGGACGCCGCCCGTCTCGACTCCGACGATCTCGGCAACGGTTCGACCTAATACCTCGCGCGTCCAGGCCGAGGCACTGTCCGTCGGAAGCGCGATGTTGCCAAGAATCACGCCGACTCGGCGTCGATCGATTTTAGAGGTGACGGCACTCTCCCAAGCCTGCCTGCCTGCGTGCAGTGCGAGGTGCACCATCGGGTCCAGCTGAGCCAACAAGTCGGCGTCGATGTCGAGATTTGTCCGATCGACCTGAAACCCTTCAATGAAGCAGCCGCGGGTGGAATACGCGCGATCGGGAATTCCGAGCCGGGGATCGTAGGCGTCCTCGGCGGAGAGGATCCATCGCCCTGCCGGGACTTCCTTTGCGGTGTCGATGCCGTTTTTTACTTTGGCCCAGAATTGTTCAAGAGTCGGCGATTGTGGAAAGATTCCACCCATGCCGACGATCGCGACTCGCTGCCGAAGTGCCATGTTTTCCTGACCAGCAAAGCTGTGAATCTCAAAGCGTCAATTCGTGGTCGTATCAAGCGAAAATGACCCGCACTTTTATGATGACCAAGGTTATCAATTTAACCACGGATAACACGAAATATCACGGATGGAAGCGATGAAGGATTATTGGAGATCTCAACTATTCTCCCTGTTTTTTTTGCATTTATCCGTGTTCATTCGTGTTATCTGTGGTCAAGACTGGATTAAGCCCTTACGTTCATTTGGTTCAATCGGAATGCCTGATTGAGCGATGCGTCGATGACGCACTCGTAGCCGAGCATGCGTGCGATGAGTTTACCGGCGCGGTCCACGAAATCGAAATCGGCGACTGCGCGATGCTCGTGCTGCTGAGTGACGCGGGCGATAATGCGAACGCCGTCGCGCGGAAAGGCGCGGGCATACTGTCGATATCGGCCCGCGCCTGAAGGAAGCGAGCCGGCGCCGCAAATCTCCTGCGTCCAGAGGATCATCATCTGGAAGCTGCAATCGAGCGCGAGCGGATCCGCCAGCCAGGCGCCGCGCAGCGGTTGCCGAACCCACTCCGCCGGCGGCGGCGCGGACGCGGCCAGCGCGATAATGCCGGCTTCCGAGCAACCCTCGACAGATTCGATACCTTGCAGGTCGAGGCCGTGGAAGAGCCGCTCGGCGTAGATCTCTTGCTTGGCGTGGGGATACGGCTGCGTGACGATTTCCACGGGAACATCATCCGTCGTCATCGGCTTTGATGTCAGGATGATCGTTGCACGCACGTGCGGCGTTTCCTTGCCGGCGGCCGACGTGCTGCGAATTTCGACAGGCACGAGGAATTGGCTTTTGTCCTTGGCGGCTTCGCCGGTCAAGACGCGCAGGTGAAGCGATTCGTTGTCGGGCAGGACGATGCCCTTGAGGATGCGCAGATCGTCGAAGCCGTGGAATGTCAAACCGGGATTGGCATGCACGGCGCCATGCGCCAGCCATTCGACGGCAAGTGCCATCGGCAGGACGGGATGCCCTTTGATGACGTGGGAACGCAACACCGGCATCGTGTTGACGCCCAGATCGCGCTCGAACGCCACGCGGTCGGCCGTCGAACTGGATACGGGCTTCGCCGGCGTGCCGGTGAACGTGCCGTTCATGACGACGACTTCCACCGCGCTGCCCGGCGGCTGACTGATCTCGCGAACGAAAAACTCGCCGCCCGCTTGCAGCGGAATCACGCCGACGCCCTCGTCGGCAAAGATCTTTTTGAGCGAAGCATTGACCATCCCGCCGTCCCACGGGCCCCAGTTGATCGAGACCACTCGGCACTTCGGACGCGCGATCGCCTCGCGCTGTGCCGTCTTGTTCAATATTTCATTGGCGACGGCGTAATCGACCTGGCCCGTTCGGCCGAATCGTGCCGTGGACGATGAGAACAACGCCAGAACGCGAAGGTCATCGCCCTGCACGGCCTGAAGCAGATTCGACAGGCTTGCCACCTTCGTGGCGAGCACGGATTCGAACTGTTCGACCGTCTTGTCGGCGATGAGTTTGTCGGCCAGGATGCCCGCACCGTGAATGATGCCGCGAATCGGGCCGAATTTCGTCCGAATGGAGGCGATGACGGCGTCCAGAGCGGAGGCGTCGCGAACGTCCACCTGGCGATAGACGGCCTTGGCCCCGGCGGCTTCGATGCGGGCGAGCGTGCCGAGGATTTCACGATTGGCAGTGAGAGCCTGATATCGCTCGCCGACTTCCTTGGGCGTGGCGTGCCCGTTCATCTGCGCGAGCAGCGCCCGCTTGATGTCGCTTTCTTGAGTGAGCGGCGAGAGCCAGGCCGGTTCGGCCGACGGTTCCGGGCTTCTCCCGAGCAGCACCAGCGTCGGCGCGAACGCTCGCGCCAACGCGACGGCAGTCTCCGCGGTGACGCCCCTTGCTCCGCCGGTGACGACGACGACATCGCCGCGACCGAGAGGCGGCGTTTGCATCGTCACCACAGTCGGCTCAAGCTGGATGCGCGACCGTCCGCGCGGCGACAACCCCACTTCAATCGGACCGGACGATAGCATCTCCTCCACCACGGCGAACGCGGCATCATCGACGTCTTCCCAACCCGCGGATACGTCGATCGCCTTGCAGTGAACCTCGGGCCATTCGTGGCTCGCGGTCTTCGTCAATCCTGCCAGTCCGCCTGCGGCAGGGTCGGCGCCGGTCGGAAGATTGGCAAGGCCAAACGCGCCGCCGAGACGGGTGATGGTCGTCAGGATTCCGCCGCACTTTCGCAAACCTGCCGACGATCGTTGCACCAGCGAGAACGCATCGAGGAAGTATCGTTCGCCGACCCGCTCTTCCGGAGCGACGATCACGAGGCCTGCCAGGCGTTCGGGCTTGGCGAGCGTGATCGCTTCGTTCATCCCCACGAGCCGAGATCGATAGCCGAGAAGGTCCAGACGGCGAACGATGCGTTCCGCCAGTTCATCGCCCTCGCCCGTGACCCAAATCTCCGCATCCGTGGCAAGCCGAATCGATTCCCGCAGCGCTGTGTCGTCCCCATCGACGATACGCGGAACCAGGCGTTGAAGTTCTGTTTGCTTTTCGCCTTCCTTCGCCGCCGGCGGCGCGGGCATCGTTCGCTCCGGCGCTATCGGAGCAGGTGCCATGGGAACCGTCGCGACGGAGCTAGATGTCTGGGAGATGAAATCGACAACGTGCCGAACCGTGCGCAGCGTGCCGAGATGCTCGGCCTTGACTGTTGGAGCGTCCGGGAGTTTTTCTTGCAAGAGGGCAAAGATTTCGACGCGCTTGATGGAATCGATGCCGAGGTCGGTATCGAGTTCCATGTCGAGCTGAAGCATTTCGGAGGGATAGCCGGTCTTTTGCGCGACGACGTCAAGAAAAACTTTCGCGGCATGATCTGCCTGCGGAGCTGGGTTGACTGGCGCCTGGACGGGAGCGACGGCTGCCTCGCTTTTTCCATCACCGAGGAATTCGACCACTTGCCGAAGGGTGCGAAGGGTGCCAAGGTGTTCCGCCTTGACGGGCGGCGCGTCGGGTAGCTTTTCCTGGAGGATGGCGAAGATTTCGACGCGTTTGATGGAGTCGATGCCGAGATCGGTATCGAGTTCCATGTCGAGCTGCAACATTTCCGCGGGGTAGCCGGTCTTGGCTGCAACGACTTCGAGCAGCGTCGATTCCAGCCTGGCGCTTGACGCACGCGGAGCCAGCGCGGGCTTTTCGGCGGCTGGTGCCGGCTTCACTTGCGCGACAGGTGGAGGCGACACCGGCGGAATCGGCGCGGGAATCGGTGCAGGCTGGACGCGCGGCAACGTCGCCGGCGCTTGCGGCTTGCGAACAACCGGCGCGGCCTTGGCAACGACTCGAGGTGGAGTCGCCGGCACTTGCATCAGGCCGTTCTGTTGATCCAGTAGGGCCTGGAATACCTGAAGCGCGCGGTCCTGGCCTTCGAGAAACTGGCGATGCAGTTGCGCGGTCTGCTCAGCCAATCGCTGCAACGCGATCAGGTTTTCTTGCGTCATCGCCAGCGCGGAACCGTCGTTCGAGGTCGCAGTCGGTTTCGTGGGTGACAACGGTTCGCTCATGGGTTTCGGCGCCAAGGGGTTTGATTGCTGGATTGCTTTCGGTGCGGGCGTCATTCGATGGGGCGGGGCAGAAGATTCCGTCGCGGCTGGCTTGACGGGCGGCTTTATCGGGGCGGTTACGGCAGGGCGGGCTTCCTTCGGCTTCACGTAATTCGCGCCGCAGATCGGCACGGTCAGCGTCGGCTTCTGCTCGGCCTTGGTCTTGCGTTCCGCCTGACCTTCGTCCCAGCGCGCCAGGTCGGCCCGGTAGCCAAGCGCCGCCAGGTGCGCCAGCACTCGCGCCAAATCAAAGAAGGCGGTGCGCTTGCCAGCTGATGCGTCGACGGCCATTGCTTCGTGAGGCTGATTTTCAAGGATTGCATCGACCAATCCCGTGAGCGTTCGTCCAGGACCGACTTCGACGAACACGCGCACGCCATCGCGATGCATCGCTTGAATCTGTTCGACGAATCGGACCGGCTGCGTAAGCTGGTTCGAGAGCAACTCGCGCGCCTGATGCGGTTCGCGCGGGTATTCCTGAGCGGTACTGTTGGCGTAGACGGCAACGTCGCTCGCGCGAAACTCGACAACTTCGAGAGCATCGCGGAACGGCCGTCGCGCCTCGGCGACGAACGGACTGTGAAACGCGGCGGCAACGGGCAGCGTTTTCACGTCGATCTTGCGGCGCTCGAATACCTCTTTCGCCCTTGCGATTTCCAGCGAAGCTCCGGAGAGCACGGCTTGATTCGGCGCATTGCGATTCGCGACGACCAGTTCGAGGTTTTCCTCGCGCAGGGCTAGTTCGATGTCGGCGAGCGGCGCACGAACCGCCAGCATGCCGCCGCGATCGCCGGCGCCTTCCGCCATCAGCCGACCGCGAATCTGTGCCAATTTGTGCATCGCAGCCGAGTCGATCCGCCCAGCCGCAAAAAGAGCTGGAAGTTCGCCGAAACTGTGACCGGCGACGGCGTCGGGCCGAACGTGAAACGATTCGAGCACTCGCAATAGTCCAAGGCTCATCGCGCCAAGGGCCGGCTGGGTGATGTCGGTCGCACGTAATGCGTCGTCCGCGTGTCGGCGATCCTCGTCGCTGAACGCAGGCAGCGGGAAGATGAAGTCGCTGAGCCGGCGCTCGTCCGTGCCCGGGCGATTGCGTGAAAACGACGCATTCGCCTCGGTCAATGTCGCCAGCATCTGCGGGCATCGGCAGGACACGTCGCGCAACATGCCGACATATTGCGATCCCTGCCCCGGAAAGAGCATCGCAAGCTTGCCCGGCGTGTTGCCTCGCCCAAAGACTATGCCGTCGGGCGTGCTCCACGAATCCTTGTCTGAAGATGCGTCAAGCTGCGCGAAAGCGGCGGCGATGAGGTCGTCCACCGGCTTCTTGCCGCGCTCGACGACGATGGTCAAACGCAGGCGATGCTTGGCGAAGAAGCGCTGCCGAGTGCGCGCCGCCTCGATGCGGACATCGTCCCAGCCAAGCCCTTTCGGCCAGGCCGCAAGACGCTGGCGAAGCTCCTCGGGCGTCTGCGCGGAGAATGCGAGGATCTGCACGCGCGGATCCCAGTCGATTGCGTCTTTGGCGTCGGCATGCTCTTCGAGCACGCAGTGGAAATTGCTGCCGCCGAAACCAAACGCGCTGACGGCGGCGCGGCGCGGATGGCCGGCCCGAGGCGGCATCCACGGGCGCTTCTGCGTGTTGACGTAGAACGGCGTCTGGCCTGCAACCTGCTCGATTGGCTGCGTCACCTTGATCGTGGGCGGCAACACCTTGTGGTGCAACGCCAGCGCCGCCTTGATCAACCCCGCAATGCCTGCGGCGGCCTTCGTGTGGCCGATTTGCGATTTGACAGAACCCAGAGCGCACCAGGGCATGCTCGGCTGCGCCGCGGGCGGCGCGTCCACGCCGTTGCGATAAACCTCCGCGAGCGCCGTCACCTCGGCCGCGTCGCCCGCCTTCGTGCCCGTGCCATGGGCTTCGACGAGTTCGATCATCTCCGGCGTGACGTCGGCGAGGCGGTAGGCTTGCCGAAGCGCCTTGGTCTGACCCTTGGGGCTGGGTGCGTAGATCGCAAGCCCCTTGCCATCGCTGGACGTGCCGACGCTTCGGATCACAGCAAAGATCTTGTCGCCGTCGCGCTCGGCGTCATCCAGGCGTTTCAGCAGCAAGCAGCCGAGGCCTTCGCCAAGGATCGTGCCGTCGGCGGAAGTGTCGAACGGCTTCGCATTGCCCGTCGGGGAAAGGGCGGGCGTCTTGCTGAAGCACATATACATGAAGATGTCGTTGAACGTGTCCATGCCGCCGGCGAGGACCATGTCGGACCGGCCCGCCGCCAGTTCGAGCAACGCCAAATGCAACGCGCTCAGCGAGCTGGCGCAGGCGGCATCGACGACGCAGTTCGTGCCGCCGAGATCAAGCCGATTCGCGATGCGACCCGCCACGACATTGCCGAGCAACCCGGGGAAGGAATCCTCTTGCCAGCCGACATATGAGTCCGCGATGCGCTGCACCACGTCTTGCGCGACGGCGTCGTCAACGCCGGCATCCTTCAGCGCTCGTTTCCAGCGCGGATGGCCGAGCCTGGCGCCGAGCGGCACGACCAGTTCGAGCGTGCCGGTGACGCCCAGGATGACGCTCACGCGATTGCGGTCAAACTCGCGTCCGGCGCCGTAGCCCGCGACTTCCAGCGCTTGCTTGGCGACGAGCAGGCCGAGCAGTTGTGTGGTGTCGGTTGCTTCGAGGATGTTGGGCGAGATGCCCATTTCCAGGGCGGGGAAATCGACGGGAGAAAGGAACCCGCCGCGAGCCGCGTAGGTGTGATCCGGTTTCTTGGGATCCTTGTCGAAGTAATCTTCAGGCCGCCAGTGGGTCGGGGGCACGTCGGCGATCGCATCGACGCCGTCTTGCAAGTTGGCCCAGAAGCTCTCGACGTTATCCGCGCCGGGAAATAGGCAACCAATACCGATGATCGCCACCGGTGTCGGACGATGTTTTGCGTCGATGCTCACGAGTCGAACCTGAGATTTATTATTGAGGACCACTCGACCGAATCACGATCGAAGCTGTTCCGTCGGCAACGGCATCACACGGGGAAAACCAGCTGGCAGATTCACTCCTTGAAAGCGCAACAACGCTGCCCGAACCAACACGGCTGCGCCGTGCAGAATGTTCAATGCCACCGATTCCACCTTGCGGTTTTCCGGGCGTTCAAGAAACGTGCCGCGCGTCCATTCGTTGAACGCTCCCATGGCCGGGCCGCACCATACCTGGTAATCGATCTTCCGCAGAGCGTCGCCCTTGTTGGCCCAGCGCGAGGACTGCCCGAGATACCAGCGAAACACTAATGCCATCTTATGTTTGGCGTCCTTTTCGGCACGCTCAATCTGGCCAGGATCGCGCTGTTTGAAGAAAGCGACGGTCTGGCTCCACACGTCGTCGAGCGTGGTGCGGAAGACCGTTTTCTCGAGCATTTCGCGGTCAGCCGCTGGGATCTTGTTCAGGCTCTCATAGGAACGATAAATTTCGTACAATTTCGCCGCCCGCATGGCAAACATCGTGCCGCGTTTGAGCACCTGAACCTTGACGCCCATTTCGAACATGTCGGCAGCCGGCGCCATGATCGTGTCGGCCTGCTCGGCTTCCGCCAGCATCTGGCGTACGAGATCCGACGAACCCGATTCGACGCACGCCTGGTTCACCGACCCGGTGACGATGTAGCCGGCGCCCATCGTGAATGCCGCTGCCGCCGACGCGGGCGTGCTAATGCCTCCCGCCGCGCCGACTCGCAATGGTTCGGGCCAATCATAGTGTTCTTGAAAGCGATTGCGAAGAGCAAGTAGCGTCGGAAGCAAGGTGATCGCCGGGCGATTGTCGGTATGTCCGGCAGAATCGGATTCAGCCGTCACATCTTGCGCCATCGGAACCCGGCTCGCCATCTCCGCCTGGGCGGAGGTGATGTCGCCGGTTTGCACGAGTTGTTTGAGCATCTCGGCAGGCGGCGGCGCGAAAAACTTCGACGCCACCTCGACACGCGACACCTTCGCCATCACGCGATTCGGCGTGACGATTCTGCCCGCCGAATCGGTGTGAATTCCGTGGACGCGATAACGCACAATCGGAAGCGTCAACCCAAGATACGCCGAGGCCTCCACCCATCGGATGCCTCGGCGAATAAACAGGTCGGCCACGGCGGCTTCGAGCCGAGGTTCGTTCGGACTGTGGATCAGGTTGAACCCATACGTCGATTCGGGCAGGGTCTTTTTCAGGCGATCGATCGCCGACTCGACCGTCTGTGGATCCAATCCTGCGGCGCCGAAGAAGCCGAGCATGCCGGCGCGCGACATGGCCTCGACGAGTTCGACCGAAGCAATGCCGTTGGCCATCGCGCCGGCTACATACGGATAGCGCAGACGATAATCAGCGCAAAACGCCTGGGAGCCGAGATTCTGAAGCTGAATCACCGGAACGAACGCGGTCCCATTGTCAGCGATCTGAAGCGTGGCGGGATCGACGCGGAAAGCTCGACCTGTATCTCCGATTGCTTTTTCGAGCTGTATCAACAACATACCGTCAGCCCCGCTCGCCCGTGTCTCGCCAGTATTTTGTGTACATTACCTATTCAAAATATTATGCTGAAAAGCCAAGACACTCTCAAGACTCTCAAGGAGCCGTCATGCCAAAACGCATTCTGGTGCTGTCTGCGTCGGTCGGGGCTGGCCACCTGCGCGCCGCGGAGGCGGTGGAACTCGCCGCCCGCCAGATGTATCCAGACGCGCTGGTCAAGAATCTCGATGTGCTCGAAATGACGAATCGCCTGTTCCGCCGATTTTATGGGCAATTCTATCTCGACCTCGTCAACAAGGTTCCTCACGCCCTCGGCTACTTCTACGACATGCTCGACCAGCCCACGTCTCCGAAGCATCGAACCGACAGGCTTCGCCTTTATCTGGAAAAATTGAATCTCAAGCCGTTCATCAAATTTCTTCGCCAGGAACCGTGGGATGTTGTCGTGAACACGCACTTTCTTCCTGCCGAGATCATCGCTTCGCTACGGCGGAAAAACGAGATCCACCTGCCGCACGTGACCGTGACCACCGATTTCGAGACCCACCGACTCTGGGTCAATCAGCCGTGCGACCGTTATTTCACTGCGACCAGCGAGGGTGCGCTCTACCTGCAACACTGGGGCGTGCCCGCGCCGGATGTCTTTGTGACGGGCATCCCGATTCATCCCGTTTTCAGCGAGCCCAAGAATCGAGACGAGTGCATCGCCAAGCACGGATTGGCCGCGGACCGTCCCATCATCTTGCAGCTTTCGGGCGGGTTCGGCGTCGGGCCGATCGAAAAGATATTCCACTCGCTGTGTGCGATCGAACGGCCCATTCAGCTGGTGACGATCACCGGGCGGAATGAAGCCTTGAAGGGGGAGCTAGAGAAATTGCAAGTGCCTAATCGACATCGCGTGAAGGTGATGGGGTTCACGAAGGAGATCGACGAGCTGATGCAAGCTGCCGACTTGGTGGTGACCAAGCCAGGCGGATTGACGACGTCGGAGGTTCTCGCGCGCGGAGCCGTGATGGTGATCGTCAACCCGATCCCTGGACAAGAGAGCCGAAACAGCGATTACCTGCTCGAAAGCGGGGCGGCGATCAAGGCCAACAACATCGCCACACTGGGTTTCAAGATCGACGCATTGCTCAAGGATTCGACGCGACTGGAAACCCTTCGCACAAACGTACGCCGCATCGCCAATCCGCGGGCGGCATTCGATGTCGTCAAAAAAGCCCTGGAGATCTGCACGGCTCGCGTACCGTAGGCATCACGCTCCGCGTGAAGCATTCCATCGCGCGGAGTGATTTCTACGATGGCTGCTCGGCCTGGGCGATGCTGCGGGTAAGAGTAATACAATTCCCTTGGTGCAAAAATACCCGGTCTGACGACCTCCGGTGAAATGATCCGGAAAGGAAATACATGGAGAGTACCGAACCCGCGGAGAACGCCAGCAAGGGACACCACGCGCATCCTCAAAGCTTCTGGGTTTGGGTCATGTGCCTGACGGGCGTCGATTATTTCAGCACCCTCGGCTATCAGCCTTCCATCGCCTTCGAGGCAACGGGACTCCTGACGCCATTCGCGACAGTCATCCTCGTGCTGGTGACGCTGTTCGGCGCGCTGCCCGTTTATCGGCACGTCGCGTCGAAATCGCCGCATGGCCAGGGCTCGATCGCGATGCTGGAGAAGCTTGTGTCGGGCTGGCTAGGAAAGATACTGGTGCTCGTGCTGCTCGGATTCGCCGCCACTGATTTCGTTATTACCAAAACCCTCTCCGCCGCGGATGCCGCGGCACACGTCATCAAGAATCCGCTCCTGCAAGATTACCTGACGTGGGAACGCACACAGCTCGTGATCACCATGTTCTTTCTTGTCCTGCTGGGCGCGATGTTCATGCGCGGGTTCAAGGAGGCGATCGGCCTGGCCGTGGGAATCGTTGGCGTCTATCTGCTGCTGAACTTGATCGTCGTGGGCAGCAGTTTGGTGTTTCTTTTCAATCACGTCGAGCATGCCGAGAATTGGCTTCGCCAGGTTAGGGCAGGAGATTGGCATTTTCATCACCACTTTAGCAATAGCGCGGAGCCCTGGCATATTCTGTTGGTCTGTGCGATCTTGTTTCCGAAACTGGCGCTCGGGTTGAGCGGCTTCGAGACAGGCGTCGCGGTCATGCCGCTGATACAGGGTGACGCTGGCGATACGCACGACGCGCCGCAGGGCCGAATTCGCAATACGCGCCGGCTGCTCGTGACGGCCGCTCTCATCATGTCGGTGTTCCTGCTGGGATCCGCACTGGTGACGAGCACGCTCATCGCTCCTGCCGCTCTTGAAAAAGGCGGCGGCGCCCACGATCGCGCCCTCGCCTACCTCGCCCATGGCGAACCGCTAATTCACGGCGAAGCAGGCTCGTGCATCAATCCGTGGTTCGGCTCGATGTTTGGCACGATCTACGATTTAAGCACGGTAATCATCTTGTGGTTTGCCGGCGCCAGCGCTATGGCGGGGTTGCTCAATCTCGTGCCTCAGTATCTGCCGCGCTACGGCATGGCGCCGGAATGGACCGGCGCGATTCGGCCACTCGTCGTGCTCTTTACGATTGTCAATCTCTTCGTCACCTGGCAATTCAATGCCTCGGTAGAGGCCCAAGGCGCGGCCTATGCGACAGGGGTGTTGGTGCTAATGTCCAGCGCGTGCATTGCGACGCTAATCGATCGCTGGCGCAGCCGGGAGGGCGCTTGGTACGTCCGCCTCTCCTGGCCGTTCACGTTCATCACCGTGATCTTCTTGTACACGACGCTAGCGAACATGATCGAGAAGCCGGACGGCCTATTGATTGCGTGGTGGTTCATTGCCGCTATCGTGGTGTCGTCATTGATTTCGCGTTTCATGCGCAGCAAGGAACTGCGCTTTCAGGGCTTCGAGTTCGCGGATGCGCAGTCCCGATTCTTGTGGGACAGCATGCGCATGCTTGAGTTTCCAGTGCTTGTTCCACACCGCCCCGGAGGGCGCAGCATTCGCGACAAGGAGGATTCGATTCGACAGGACCATCGCCTAGGGCCAGAAGTGCCTGTCGTCTTCATCGAGGCGAATCTCGGGGATGTGAGCGACTTCTACCAAACTCCGCTGATGGATGTGATCCAGGAAGAAGGCGTGTTTATTCTGCGGATCAATCGCTGCGCCTCGGTCGCACACACCATTGCCGCTCTTGCACTGGAACTCTCGAAAGCCGGTGCGCCGCCAGAAATTCATTTTGGCTGGTCGGATCAAAATCCGATCGCGGCAAATATCAGCTTCTTGCTGTTCGGCGAAGGCAACGTACCGTGGATCGTGCGCGACCTGATCCGCGACGCTCAGCCCGACCCGGCGAAACAGCCGCGCGTGATTGTCGGGTAGTTCTCGATTTCCTGTCGGTTGAGCTGATAAGAACTGTTGGAAATTCGATGGGCCTTGACGTTAATCCCAATCGGAAATCGTTGCGCGTAGTGCTCCCTCTCCCACCGAGAGAGGCACGGGGTGGGCTGATGAAAACCAAACGCTGCGTTCATCCGAAAAGTATTGCGCATTTTCTCCCCTCTCCCTCCGGGAGAGGGGTCGGGGGTGAGGGCAACCTGACGCACGGGCAAGTGATTTGTTGCTTGCAAAAGGCCGAGTAGCCCTCACCCCAACCCTCTCCCGGAGGGAGAGGGAGCACTTCGCGCAACGATTTCGGACGTTGGATACTGTGGCGTCAGTGCGAGTTTTCAATGGTTTTCATCAGACCAGGCACGGGGTGAGGGCCGCATAACGATGGCAATGGCAATGCCAGGTAAATATCAGCATTGCACGCAACCTGCGGCCCTCACCCCCGACCCCTCTCCCGGAGGGAGAGGGGAGAAAATACCGGCGGAAAATCATGGCCGGTTCGACGTTGGAATGCTAGCGTAAGAAAGAAGCTGCCACCTTTAATCTGCCGTCTCGCCGACCAGCCCGCAATTTTTCCAATGCACGCAAAGGGTGCTCGAAATGCGTGACCTGATTCTCTCCCTTGAAGACGCCGACCTGAGCCGTTACGCGAGAACGATCGGTTCCATCATTCAAAACGCCGACCTTTGGCTCCTGGGTGTTGTCGTCGCGTTTCTCGTTTGTCTAGGCCACAAGATGGCGATAGGCCACCGCGTGGTCTATGGCTGGGGTCTCCGGCTGGCGGCACTGACGGTGCTTGGGTACGGCGGGTACACCGTTTGGCAGCTCGAAGACGTGAACGACGCGATGTCTCCGGCTGTCGTCTTCCGCGTCGCGGCGATCGCCGGCGGCGTGCTGGCAGCAAGCTGGATCCTGCTTCCGCTCATCCTCTTTGTGTACGTCAACTTTCGCTTTGGCCTGGTCGGGTTCGTCGGTTACGTCAGCTATGCTTTGGTAGCTGGCGACGCTATGAACGCCGAATCGCTCCCTGGAACGGCCGCGCGCGGGTTGCTCGTCGCCGGCCTGGCGATGGTGCTGGCGTGGGTGCTTCGGCCGATCTGGGAATTCGTCGCCCGCCATTGGCCGGTTCAGCCACCTGCGCCAGCACAAACCGCTCCCGTGGCCACGCTTGCAGAACCAGCAGCCAAACCGCACGAAGGCCAGCCGCGACTGCCGCGTTCAGAACGCCGGCGCCGCCGATTGGCGCGGTTGCAAGCGCTCGAGGCCGAGTTGGCCGCGGCACGCGCTCGTATGGAAGCGCCATCCGCGGAGGAAGTCGAATCGCGGCGCCGACGGAGCAAAGCCCGACTCGAAGCGGAGTCCGCCTATTTCCTGGCGGCGCCGCACCTGGGCAACGAACTTCCGCGTGAACTGTTCGAACGCTGGATGGCACAGTACCTGGGAGATGGGCTGTCCGTCGAGGAAGTCGAGGAGAATAGCCGGCACTTGCAGAAACTTCTACGCGAACAGCTTCAGGCGAGCGAGGCCAATCCGATCATGGAAGAGGTGCATTTCTGGTTTGCCGAGGAACAGCGCCGCATCGAAGCTCTCGATCTTGATCCCGCCGAGCGACAGGCGAAGCTGCTCGCTAGTCAGGAACTCTACATCGCGCTATCGCAGCGATTCCGCGCGAAGCCCGCCGCGTGGGTCGTGCCGATGCTGGCCGCCCGCCCACCCGAAGTGATGTCGGAGAGCATCCCGTACGCCGAAGTCGCATCCGCGGGCAAGTGAAATTGTAGAGAGTAACTTCGGAATATGGAAAAAACTCGTTGAAAAGATCGTTCTACCTGGGATGCAAGGCGAACGCTTCGGTATTCGCTTATTCAAATTGAACGGAGCGCCCATGACTACTAACACCGAGCTTGCACCCTGCTTGTCCAAAGAACTGGAAGAGGCGCCGAGAACGTTGGCCTCGGTTTGGGGTCTAGCCTACTTAGTGATTCCGTTTTTGGGCACTATCGCGGCCTGGATTCTTGCTGCTCTATGGGGCATTGCTCCCGAAGTTCATTTCATTGCTATTTTGATGAGCGTGGTGACCGGATTCGGCGTCACCGTCGGTTATCATCGCTATTTCGTCCATCGTTCCTTTGATACATCTCGGCCAGTGGCGTGGATATTGGCAATTGCCGGATCCATGTCGGGGCAGGCATTCATGGTTTGGGTCTCCGACCACCGCAAGCACCATCGCCATTCGGACAAAGACGGCGATCCCCATTCTCCTCGGCTCGGCGGATTCTGGCATGCTCACATGAAATGGTTGCTTGGCCGAAGGTACGTCGCCGACCCCAAAGATATTCGCGATCTTCTCAAAAGACCCGATCTGGTTTGGATCGATCGATTTGGATTTTTATGGTACCTTCTTGGCCTGATCCTTCCAGGGGTTTTTTGCGGGCTTATTTCCGATTCCTTGGCTGGTGCGCTCATGGGATTTCTATTCGGCGGACTCTACCGCCAATTTTTCGTGCAACATGCGACCTACCTGGTCAATTCGGCGACGCACCTGTGGGGCACGAAGGACTATCCAACGGAAGACGATAGCCGCAATAACCTGTTTCTCTCCGTGCTCACGCTGGGCGAAAGCTGGCACAACAATCATCATGCTTTTCCCTACTCCGCGCGTCACGGTTTGTATTGGTGGCAAATCGACCCAACGTGGTATGTCATCTGGATGATGGCGAAGCTCGGCCTGGTGTGGAACATTCGTTTGCCGAAATCCACCTTGGTGAGGACCACCGAGGGCACGTCGAGGGCCTGACTGTGAGAGCGCTGGTCACGGGAGCGACGGGATTTCTTGGCAGCCACCTGGTACAGCGTCTTTGCGAGCAAGGCCACACTGTGCGAGCGTTAGTGCGCGATCCAAGTAAAGCCCATGTACTCGATGGAATTGACGCCGAGGTCGTGGCAGGCGACATCACTTCGTGCGCGTCGCTTCATGGAGCGCTGCGCGGAGTGGACGTAATATTTCACGCGGCCGCTCTGGTGAAAGGGTGGGCGCCGTGGAGTGAGCATCAGGCCACGACGGTGAAAGGCACGGAGAACCTTCTCGCCGCTGCCGTTCAGGCAGGCATGAGGCGGTTTCTTCATGTCAGCAGCATTCGTGTTTACGATGACCGATACTGCCGGCGGCATCTCGTGGTCACGGAGGAAGCGCCGCAGGGTAAACGCGGGTTTCGGCCATTCGGGAACTATGCTCGAGCGAAGGTTGAGTCGGAGGCAGCCGTTTGGCGTAATGCGAACCATCTACCGGTCACCGTGATTCGACCGGCGTGGATCTATGGTCCACGAGATGAAGTCATTTTGCCTTCATTGCTACGTTACTTGCGCGACCCGTTTGCGTTCTGGCCCGGAAATGCAGATCCCTGCGCCGATCCCATTTACGTGGGCGATGTTGCAGACTGCGCCGTCGCGGCGGCATCCCATCCCGCAGCGATCGGTCAAGCCTACAACGCGGCGCCGCATCAGCATGTGCGAGTCCGACACTTTCTCGGCGCGATCTGTGCAGCCTTACAAATGAAAATGCTAGATCGATCGATTCCCTACCCGATGGCGAAGGGATTCGCGCACTTCTGGGAGACCTGCTGGAATCTTTCGGGATTCCGAACTGCACCCCCAGCCACGCGAGCGGCATTGGCAATGCTCACGGAAGACGTGCGACATGATCCCGGCAAGGCAGCTCGTGAAATCGGCTGGCGAAGCAAAGTAGACCTCGAAGCCGGAATCGAGGTTACTGCCAAGTGGATACGAAACTCCCACCCGGAGTTACTCCGCTAAACCGTTATTGGCTGAGGCTCCATGCGCTCCATCCGTCGAAGCGAATTCAGCTCAGCGACGATTTCGGTTTTGAGGACGTTCTCGAGTTCGACAAGGGCGCTGGCCGGACCAGATCCATCAAGCACGCGATGATCGTAGGTAAGGCGTACGCTCACCTGGCCTCGATCGTTGATCGACCCATAATGCAAAATGCTGATGGCAGGAGCGATCGGACGCAGCGAATCGACCCCCCAGTTGCCGACGCTCGTGACGCCGAACGTTCCAAAATAGTAGTAGCGTGCGAGCGGCAGAACGTTCAGGATCCACCAGAGCGCCAAACGCCGGATAAATTGCGGCCAGCGCCCTAGTTTCAAGCCGCGCCGAAAAGTAGTGATATGCGAGACAGGGTCTTGCTTGCACGATGCCAGGTACGTGTCCATTTCATTTAATCGCCAGCATTCCGGACGCCTCACGGGCGCAAAAGCAAGAACTTTCTCGCCGTTGAAGCAACTTTCAATGGCAACGTCGGCTGACGATGCGCTATATTCAAATAGACGCGCCCAGGGAAACGTGAAATAGGCCCGCCGGAACTCTGGTCGTTCCGCAACTACAATACCGTAGGCCTTGGTGAAGATACTGCACCATGACGGGCGAGGATCGCATTTTTCTCGGGCGAAGACGACTTCGGAAAGGTCCATGTCTTTCTGGATGGTTACGAGAGGCATTTGTATACCTGCGTGCAAAAGATCTCCCATAATCCGACGTGCTGGGGTTAAACATATTGGAGTTCCGATATTTTTTGCCATGGTCGGATGTCTTTCAGTCGGATGTCTTTCAGCAGATTTCGGCTGTCAATATCCTGGTGCAAATGCCTGGAACGAATTGGGCCGTCAACTCCCCATTTTAGGCAGTGTTCATCCACGCACGCAACAAAATTCTTACCGGAAAAAAATCATGTTAGATGCTTTGGCGTCTACCCTGAGGGTTCTTTAACGTCGGACCATTATTTCTTCAATACTATTATTTCTATGCCGAGTTTCTCGGTTTCACTCATTGCAATCACGATCTGACGACTTGCTTGACTCAGTGGTCTCAACACCTCCACGATTCGAGAAGCCCATGGATGACGAATCCTCTTTCGTTGACCTAATAAAACGTGTGCGGAGTGGCGATGATGCCGCGGCGGCGGAACTCGTACGCCTTTACGAGCCTGCGATTCGCCGGTCGCTACGGCTGCGACTGGATCCCAGGCTTCGCCGTACCTGCGATTCGATGGACATCTGCCAGGCAGTCATGTGCAGCTTTTTCGTACGCGCCGCCTCCGGGCAATACGAACTCGACACGCCCGAGCAACTCTTGAAGCTGTTGGCCACGATGGCGAGACACAAGCTCTCCAAGACACGACGCGACCAGCAGCGCGCCAAGCGTGACAATCGACGCGATATTGGCGGCAGCGCGGTGGAACGCGGCCTGGCCGGCGCCGAACCCACGCCAAGCAGGACTGTAGAAGCCAAGGAACTACTTGCGGAGGTCCATCGGCGTCTTTCGGAAGAGGAACGGCAACTTGTCGAGCTGCGCAGCGCCGGGCATGACTGGGACTACATCGCCGCTGAACTGAATGGAAGTCCCGAAGCCCTCCGCAAACGGCTGGCGCGCGGCGTGGCACGAGTCGAACGCGAAATGGGCCTCGACGAGGTCGAAGATGAGTAGCGCCGCCTCTGCTAATGATCTGCTGATCGAACAACGACGGCGCTGGGAGCAGGGCGATCCCGTCCGTGCCGAGGAACTGCTTGCGCGCCGCGTATTGCCGGTCGACGCGGCTCTCGATCTCGTCGTCAACGAGGTGCTGTTACGCCAGGAACGAGGCGAAACACCGACTTTGGGCGAGTACCAAATTCGCTTTCCCCAATGGGCGGCCGAAATCAAAACCCAGTTTGAAGTCGAATCGGCCCTTGACTCACCATCGATGAAAGCCTCGACGCAGGAGCTAGCGGACGGGGCTAAGACGGTAGTCGCGCCACAGACGCCGATAACGAAAAGCGCGCCGCCATCGGGGCTGGCAGGATATGAGATATTGGAGACGATAGGCCGTGGCGGCATGGGCGTTGTGTACAAGGCGCGTCATTTAGGACTCAATCGGCTCGTCGCGCTGAAGACAATTCGCGCTGGTGCGGAGGCCGACGCGGAAGAGCGCGCGCGGTTTCGTCAGGAGGCCGAGGCGTCCGCGCAGCTACAGCACCCGAATGTCACCCAGGTCTACGATGTCGGCGAGGCTGATGGCCAGGTCTATCTCGCGCTGGAACTTGTAACGGGCGGTACTCTTGCCCAGCGGATCAACGGCGCGCCGCAGCCCCCGGAGAAGGCCGCCCGATGCGTCGAGCAGCTGGCCCGGGCAATCCACGAGGCGCATACCAAGGGCATCATTCATCGCGACCTCAAGCCGGCGAACATTCTTTTGACAAGCGATGACATTCCGAAGATCACCGATTTCGGCCTCGCCAAGAGAATTGCTAGTACCGGCGGTCTGACAAAGACGGGATATATCCTGGGAACCCCCTCGTACATGTCGCCCGAACAGGCGCGAGGGCAGAGCCATCAGGTTGGTCCCGCCGCGGATATCTATGCGCTCGGCGCCGTTCTTTATGAGTTGCTGACGGGACGTCCGCCCTTTCGTGGTGAAACCGAGTGGGACACGGTTTCTCAGGTGCTGAGTCATGAGCCTGTCTCGCCGCGTAGCCTGCAGCCGACGGTTCCGCTTGACCTGGAAACGATTTGCTTGAAATGTTTGGCGAAGGAACAAGGCCGGCGCTACTCCACGGCGGAAGCGCTCGCCGACGATTTGAAGCGGTTTACTGAAGGGCGGCCGATTTTCGCCCGTCCAGTTGGGGCCCTCGAACGGTTGGCCCGATGGTGCCGGCGCAATCCGCGCGACGCCATCGTCGTCGGCGTGATCGCTGGTTTACTGCTCACCATTACCATTGTGTCAACAGTCTCGGTCTACCTCATCGACGAATCTCGTAACGACGCCCTGGAAAACGCCGCCATCGCCAACAAGGCTCGCGATCGCGCCAGACTCGCACTTGACGACATGTCGTCGCAAGTCGTCGAGGATTGGCTCTTCAAGCAAAAAGAGCTTTCGCCCAAACAGCGCGAGTTCATGGAAAAGGCGCTATCGTCATACGAGGAATTTGCGAAAGAGACCGGCTCCACGCCCGAAACGCGGTTCGGTGTCGCAAGAGCCTATTACAGCATGGCCCGGATCCGCCACGGACTCAAGCAATTCCCGCAAGCCGAGGCGGCGTTTCGGCGCGGTTTGGAGCTTACGACAGCGCTCGTCAAGGACTTTCCCGACGACTTGTCGTACAAGCCGCAATTGGCGGAATTCCACAATCAGCTGGGGATACTGTTGGCCGAACTCGGCCGCGCCGACGAGGCGTTGCAGGAATATGCAACAGCTCGGGACATTACCAAAGAATTGGTGGAGACCGATATCGAGAATCCTTCTCACCCGGAGGACTTGGCGAGCATATGCAACAATCGAGCACTGCTTCTTACCCGTCACGGTCGATTCGCCGATGCCTCTGTCGAATTCAAGGCAGCGATTAGTTATCTCGAAAAACTGTTGGCAAACTCGACGAATCGTCGCTCTGAGATGGAGCGAAAAGTGGCACAAACGCGGACCAGCTTCGCCGGGGAGTTGCAGAAGTACGGCCGCCAGGCGGAAGCTCTGTCGGAACAATACGAGGCAATGAAGCTACAGAAGAAACTGCTTCGAGATTCTCCCAACGCGCCGGACTTGCTTCAGGACCTGGGACGCTCGCATCACAACCTGGGCCTTTTGCTAGGTAATCTCAAAAAACAAGACGATGCCCTCGCCGAGTACCAGTCAGCAATAAAGATCTTCGAGAAATTGTCAGAGGAATTTCCTGGTCGTCCGGAATTGCTAGCGGATCTTGCCCGCGCGCGAATGGCGCGCGGCCTTTTCCTGCAGGAGATGGGCCAACACGAGAAGGCCCTTCCGGATTTGCAGGCCGTTGTTCCATTGCATGAAAAGCTTGTTGTTCGCGTGCCGACGCCGCTAAGCGAGGAAATGCTGGCCACGACACTTAACTCGCGAGGTTTGGCGTTCAAGGCTCTCGGCCGAAAAAAGGAAGCGATCGACGATTTCAAGAATTCGATCAATTTGTGGAAGAAACTCGTAGCACTTGCACCCAACGATCTGGGTTACGCCACCTATCTCGGTGGGGCCTGGTGTAATATTTCGGATGTTCACCGCAGCCTAGGAGACTCTGCCGCGGCCATCGCTGGCTTCGATGAAGCGGCCACGGTCCTGTCCGGAGTAGTCGCCAAGGAGCCCAATCTGACTCGCGCTCGCCTTTTCTTGCGAAACGTTCATTGGTTTCGGGCGTTGACCCATCGCGAATTGAAACGCTGGGACCGCGCGCTGCCCGATTGGGAGAACGCAATTCGCTTCGACGACGAGAATGGAATCCTGCGACGATCTTTCAAGTATCAGCGTGCTTTGGAACTTGTCCGCCTGAGAAAATATGCCGAAGCAGGCATCGCGGCGGACCAGTTCGCCAAGAATGAGGTAGATGGAAAATCCGACCTTGAGAATTGCGGTCTCAGTGCAATCATTCTTGCACTGACCTCCGCCGCCGTCGCTGCGGATGACAAACTTCAACCTGAAGCGCGCAAATCCGCGGCGGCAAAATACGCCGCACGCTCTATTGATTATCTGCGCGAGGCCTGGAAGGGCGGACACGTCACATTGGAATCGATCAACAACACACCCGAAATCGAGTATTTGCGAGCCTATCCCGAGTATCAGCGTTTCATTGCTGAGCTAGAGAAAATACCAGCCGGGAAGAAATAGCCTTCGGGACAATTCACGCCTCGGCTTGCGACAGGTCCAATGCCATCTGAATCGTGTCCTCGAACCGTTCGCCGATTTTGATCGCTCCGCGCTTCCGCCCTTCCTCCTCGAAGCCGAGGCGGCGGTAGAGACGAATCGCGGGATTGCTGGCCAACACCGTAAGTTCGATTCTTCTCAACCTGACGATTCGCGCCCAGCCTATCAGCCTGGTAATTAGCTGCGAGCCGATACCGTTCGCTCGATGCGCTGACAACACGCCCAGACCGAATTCACAGGAATGTCTGAGTTGCGGATGATTATGGATCCTCGCCGAGAGACAGCCGACAACATTGCCGTCGGCCAAGGCCAATAGACAGACGCCAGATTTACCCCGGTGCTTTCCGATGAAGTCGGCTTCCTCTTCTATTGAGGGAATCGAATCGTGCTGAAGCACCGTCTCCAGGCGCTCGGCACGAATTCGCGTCATGAATTCGACGCATTTTGACGCGTCCGCCTCGCATGCTTCACGATACTCGATCATCGGGGATTCCTTGGCGAAGATCCTCGTTCGCCGGCGTTTGAGGTGCGATCGGGTTGGGGGCGGGAATTCGCAGGACCGGAATATCGATGTTCGGAAGCGAAAGCCGATCCCTGTATTTTGGATACAAATACACGCCCCAACCGATTCCGACAACCAGCGCCGCCACGACCAGGACCGACTGCAGTTTTCGCAAGATGGCGATCGCGAGTGTCACTGCAACAAGTGCGGCAAGAATGATGATGGATGTTCTCAGTAATAAGTCATGTTGAGGATCCATGGGACAAATCTCCGTTCAATTTTTTGATGTTAAGCGTTTGGTAACAAATCAACACTCCGAGCGAAACGACGCGCAAATCTTTATCGCAGTTCAAGCGTTCCAGCAAATTCGACGGCGATCATCTCTTGTCCCAAATCTGTTTTCATCGCCAAGGCGAATTCCTTGATCGCCTCTCGGTGCATTTCAAGCTTTGCCGTGGAGCAGAAGGACATGACTACGGTGATCGACTCCGTGATCATTCCCAGAGAATCCGATTGCCAGGCGCCTTGACCAACCATGCTGGTGGCGCCGCCGAATCGTGAGGAGAAAAAGCGCAACGCGTTTTTTGTCCATTCCAATTGCTTCTTCGGACAGGGAACGTTTCCCTTGATCGTGCTGGGAATATAAATGGCGACCTTGCTGCCGAAACGAACGGTGCCATGGTCGCCGCTTACGATGGCGGGCTTTTCGAAGGCATTGAGCGAAACCGTTGCCGGAATCCAACCAAGCATGCCCAGAACTATCTTCCAAAGGAATTTCATTGCAATCTCCTGGTAATCGTTTCATCTATCCAAGACTATTCTGCCAGAATTATCCCCAGCTTGTGATTTGGCGGACACCTTTGATTTCACCATTTACTTGCAAAAAAAGAAAAAATGCAAATGTCCGTCCGGCGAGGTCTCGGGGATAACTTTCGTGAACAGGCCGAATGTCGAGCCTGAAACAAAATCCGAAAAACGGACCCAAAAAGTCCAAGGAGAATGATCATGAGAAATCTGCTGAAGAAAGCTCTGCGTGGATTGGCCCTGGCTGCCCTGTTTTCTGTCATGTGCTTGCCGGCGCTGCGTGCCCAGCAACCGATGCCGGACCAGCTCGCAAATAGCGCATGGGTCGGCGAGGAACAGCTTCAGGGCTATGGCCGATTGGAATTCCGTCTTCATGGCAATGGCATGGCGACGATGGTTGACACCGATGGCGCGTCGCCGGGCACGTACATGGCGCGGGGGCCGCACGTCTTACTGAGGTTCCATAACGGCGGTGTTGAATATGTGGGAGAGCTGCGAGGCACGATGCTCGTGGGCCTCGCCCGAAATTCCGACCAGGCGTGGAACTTCGCGGTGAGGCGAATAGGGATGGCGACTCCAACGCCGATCCCGCTCCCGAATCCACCGACGCCTAACCCATTTCCGAATCCGCCGGTGCCGCCCAGTCCGCCGACGCCTTCGGTGAATAATCCGTACCTGCAATTTCAGCAGGGGTATTTGCACCCGCAGTACCTCCCGCAACCGCAGTATCAGCAGGGGATCCGGAACTCCGGCCTGCACTTAAACCCGCAGTTCAATCCGCAACTGCGATTGCTCACGCCCCACATGAATCCGCAGGGGTATCCACCGCAACAATTGTTCCAAAGGCAGAACTTCTACCCGCCCGTGAACCCCTATTGATTCGAGAAATCGCCTGTTCTCTTCGTACGCTGCTCATCCCGAGCAGCGTACGTCATTTTCCGGATTCCCTAATCGCACGATCACCGCCAAGAAAAAAATCGGCGCCCAGGTCCGAAACGATTGTAGTTGGCGATAAAACCGTCGAGTGAGTTGCGTGTCGTGACTCGCCGTTCAAACCAATAGTGACCCTGACCAGGGCCAAGGGAGACAATCATGAATCTTCTTACGAGACGTACTTTTCTGGGGGCTGCAATCGCGACGGGCATGGCTTGCGCCACGCCTGGCGTGATCGCACAAACAGGCGGCGGAAATCGAATCAACCTCCTGGGAGTGGAATACGAATCCGGAGTCAGGCGGACCCAGTCCACCGCACGGCTGGATCATCGTCGACCGACCACGCTGGGACTTCATGGCCCTGGCAAGCTTCTGATCTTGGTGCGTCGCGATAGCCAGAATGGACAACAGGAAACCTCGTTCCCCGGCATCCCCGGTCGGGTGCGAGGTTCCTCCTCTTTCTTGCTTTGCCCAGCCAGCTCATTCCGCGAGACGATGCTGGCTTTTTTGTCGAACATTCCCGATTCCGGCACTTGTCCGCCGTTCGCGACCGACGTATGATACAACGTCAACATTACCCGTCGAAGTGTTTTCATCCCGTCAAAATCTGATCCAGACATTCTTCCCCCACGCGGAGAAACTGCGCATGTTGAACCTATCTGGTGTTTCGAGGAGGCACGTACAGTCATCAAATCGTCGCTGGACGAACGCTCGCCTCGGAGTCGAACGTCTCGAAGAACGTGAAGTCCTTTCAGCGTCAACGCTCTACAGCATCGGCTCGGGCGTGTATGACCTGTCGCAAACCTTTTTGCTGCAAAGCAACCCTGGAGCGAATCAAACCGTCTACCTTGATTTCGATGGCCATACGAACGGCGACGTCTATGGCACAAGCTGGGACAATATCGTTAGCCCAGCGTGGGATTACTCGGGCAACGGCGCCGCCTTCACAGACACGGAAAAGCAAATCATCCAGCGAATTTGGGCAAGGGTGTCCGAGGATTTCGCCCCGTTCAACATCAATGTGACGACACAGGATCCCGGCGTTGAAGCGCTGCGCAGAGTCGGCACGTCCGATGTCGCCTGGGGCGTGCGCGTCGTATTCACTGGAAATGATCAGCCCGCGCCGGGTTCGGGCGGCGTCGCTTACGTCGGCTCGTTCAACTTCAGCACCGACACGCCGGTCTACGTCTTCAACGTCGGCGAGAAAGGCGCCGCCGAGGCCGCCACCCACGAAGTCGGTCACTCCCTCGGTTTGAGCCACGACGGCACAGGCACGCTGGCTTACTACGGCGGTCAGGGATCGGGCGTCACGCCTTGGGGGCCGATCATGGGCGCCTCCTATAACGTCAACGTCACCCAATGGAGCAAGGGCGAATACTCCGGCGCCAACCAACTCCAGGACGACCTCAACATCATTACTACCCAGAACGGCTTCACTTACCGCTCCGACGACTACGGCAATACGCAGGCGGCGGCTTTCCAGTTGCTGCCGCAAGGCTCCTCGGTTGTGTCAGCGACCTATGGCCTGATCGAACGCAATTCCGATGCCGACTATTTCTCGTTCTGGTCTAACGCTGGCGCGATCGCGCTCAATGTCGACCCGCTGCCGCTCGGCCCGAACCTCGCGGTCCGCGCCGACTTGTACGACGCCAACGGCACGCTGCTGACGACCGTCAACCCGGCTGGTCAGCTCAACGCGCCCGTCAACTTCACGCTCGGCTCGGCAGGGCAGTATTTCCTCAAAATTACCGGTACAGGCAAAGGCGACCCGCTCACGACCGGCTTTTCCAATTACGCGAGCCTCGGAAACTACCGCATCTCCGGAACCGTGCAAGCCTACACCGGCGGCGGCCCTACCAACCAGAACCCCATCGCCAACAATGATACCGCCTCCACAACCGCTGGCGTTCCCGTCACCGTCAATGTTCTTGCCAACGACTCTGACCCCAATGGCGACTCGCTCTTCATCACGAGCGTAGGCAACATCGTCGGCGGCACCGCAGTCATCAGCGGTTCCTCTGTCATCTTCACGCCCGCCGCCGGCTTCTCGGGCAACGCCTCGTTCTCGTATTCAATCTCCGACGGCCACGGCGGCGCGGCCTCGGCGACCGCGAACATCACCGTCAACCCGCAACCCTCTCAGATCTCATTCACCAATAACACCGATGTCGTCATCAGTTCCACCAAATCGTCAACGATCGTCTCGACCATCAACGTCAGCGGTTTGACTGGCACCCTCCAGGATGTCGATGTCAAAGTCAATATTCAGCATACCTACGTCAGCGACTTGCGCATCGTCCTCATCGCACCCGATGGCACGCGCATCACGCTCTTCTACAGGCACGGCGGCAGCGGCGACAATCTCGTCAACACCGTCTTCGACGACGCAGCAAGCTCCTACATCGGCAACGCCGCGGCGCCGTTTACGGGTTCCTTCAGGCCCTATCAGCTGCTCAGCGCGCTCAACGGGAAAAATCCCAACGGCGCCTGGAAGCTCGAAATCCGCGACTACTACCGTGCCGACGGCGGATTCCTCGATAACTGGACGCTGTCTTTGCGCACCGGAACTCCCGCTCCGCCAGCGCCTGCTGCTAGCTCGATCTTTGCCGACCTCACCGCGTTCCTCGGCAACTTGCGTGAGTCGAACCAGTCGCTCGGGCAGTTCTTCTCCAGCTACGAGGTGCCCCCGCACCTTCGGCCGCTCTTCGAGTCAATCTGGATCGGCCTGCAATCCAACCACAACCCGAACGCTGGGCAGAGCGGCGCCGTCAGCGCCAAACTGAAAGCAGTCTCCGACTGGCTCGCCGACCACGGCTTCTCGCTCGAGGGTGACCTGCCAGCGTTCTGACGAGGAGCGGATGCGAAATGAAAATTGATTGGCGAGCCTGGCCGTGTTAGCGGCAGGTTGAATAGGCGACCGTCGGTTCAACCTGTCGTTAATGCCGCCAGGCTCGCCAATCGGTGCAGAATAGGCTGCATGAGAGTCATCTTTAGGCGATCCGGAGAATTGTCCGGAGCCAAAGGGCCGCGAATAAAACGCCACAAGCAGCAACCGGCACTCGTGTTGTACCGATTCCTGCTTGTAATAGGCGGTGCTACGGAAAAGCACCTACTACCCCAAGGGGACTCGCATTCCCCCCCTGAAACCCTGGAAAAACAGCAAAATCCCGAACCCGCGCTGCAAATTCCGGTGCATTCCGCGCCGCTAAACCTCGATACGCTTGCCGCCGAACTGTTCAAGTTGCCGAAGGAAGAGCGTGCCCGGCTTGTCGCTCTTATGCTCGGCATGGGGTGATCCGTCCCCGTGGTTTAGGTACTACCGGACTGAGTGAACCGGAGCATAGCATCGCGGAATAGGTAAGGAATTGATTCCTTGCTTGCCTGTAATGCTTCAGGCCCGCGCCCGGCATGTTGCGCTCATGCTCGGCAAGAGGAATAGTGGACGAGAGTATATCGTATGGTCGGAAAGCCCCTATTCTTGTGCAATCGCGTTGGAAGCGAGTTGTATTTTTCAACACCTACTTGCATCTCCTAGAATTTGTGTTTTTCAACACCTATAGCAACTCCTACATGTGGTGTTTTATTGCACCTACAGCAACTCCTACAGAACGTCTTGCACTGCATAGAAGATGACCGCCAATGTCGTCTTATTGCAGTGGAAATCGACGCCGAGCGAACGCCGACGAAATCATAGTTGCATCGCTTGCACAAGGCCGAACGTTGTAGGAGCCTTGGCTTGAATCTACGGGAACAAACGGAGACGGAAAAGTGGATTGTTGCGCTGAAAAAGCAGCTTCTCGCGCGAACAAAAAGGAGGCTTGAATTGAGCTACAATAGTTGATTGAATCGACTTGAATCCAAGGCATGCAAGCCCGACGGAAAAGAGGCTTGAATTGTGAGCTATAATAACTGATTGAATCGACTTGAATCCAAGGCATGTAAACCCGATGGAACTTGCAATTCTGCCCCTCGTGCCTTTGTGCAACGTCTGCCGGCATCCGCATGGTTTGGCAGGTCTAGAGGAAATTGTAGATTCGACCACGAAGCGCCAACCCGACCTGGATAAAATCCAAAGCAATCGGCAACACTTTCTCGACCTGTGCGAACTTCTCAGCGAACCCAAGCCCGCCACCGCCGATCCCGATGGAACCGAATACACCTTCGAGCGTGGCGTGAGCAATTCCGGCGGGGGTAAAGGCTGGGCGGACGTCTGGAAACGCCAGTACTTCGACTGGGAATACAAGGGCAAGCACAAAGACCTCGTCGAAGCCTATAACCAGATGCTCTATCGCGAAGCTTTGGAGAACCCGCCGCTGCTTGTCGTCAGCGATATGGACCGCTTCGAGGTTCATACCAACTTCACCAACTCCGTCAAAACCATTCACACGTTCAACCCCGAATCGCTCGAAAACTGATCGAATTGAGTCTGGAACGGGCGAAACGATTTCGGATTGGCAGCAAAAGCAACGAGGTACCCACACATGGCAATGGCCATTGGCGAATGGAAGCACGAACGGGCGAAATTGAGTCGTTAATCGGCCTATTCTTCCGCTGCCAGTCCCTCCTATCTTGAACGGCATACGATCTGACAATATAACGAATGTCAGAACGTAGTGGCGTTCGTTTCTTATCCGAGAATCAACATGAAAACGACTATCGGCTTCTGCCTGGCAGCAATCTTGACGATCGGCGCCGGTAACGCAACGGACGCCAAGAAGGAACTCGCCAAGTTCGATGGCACGTGGGCCGTCACTGAGATCACTTATAACGGCAAGGATCACAGCAAGCTGAAATTCAACTTCGTCTTCAAAGGCGACGAAGTCATCGTCGAAGGCAACGACCGCGTCAAGCAGGAATATGCTCGCCTCAAGATCAAGATCGATCCGACGACGATGCCCAAGATTTTCGATTTCACTGTCGGCGGCGGCACGCAAAAAGGCGCCGACATGGAAGGAATCTACGAATTCAAAGGCGACGAGCTACGAATCTGTGCGAAGATTTTTGGCAAGGACCGCCCGGCAGAATTCACCTCGCCCGATGGCGGAAGCATCGTGTTGATGGTTCTCAAACGCCCCACTCCGTAAAGCGAGCAAACGATGTCAACGGCAACGATGACGATGACCAGTTCGCTTGTCCTGCGCGAAAGCGAGATCGAGCAATATCGGCAACAAGGCTACCTCATCGTCCGTCGGCTTTTTTCCGAAGCCGATGTCGCCGAGGCAATGGCGGACGCCGACCGCTTGACGCAGCGGCGCGACCTGATCGTGACGGAGAACATCCGCTGCCGTTGGCAGAACCACATCAAGACGCAGGAATGCCTGTTCGAGTGCTTCGATCCGGTCATCGATATCTCGCCCGTATGCGATCGACTCGCGCATGATACTCGCCTCTTGCAGATTCTCGGCGATTTGTATGGCGAGGAGGCGTGCCTGTTCAAGGACAAATTGATCTTCAAACCGCCCGGCGCCAAGGGCTACGACCTGCATCAGGACTTCATCAGCTGGCGCGATTTCCCTCGCACGTTTCTTACCGCGATTATCGCCTACGAACGGACCGACCTCGACAACGGCTGCACGATCGTCTATCCCGGCTACCACCTCAACGGCTACATGTCGCCTGAAGACGGCGAGTATCATACGCTGCCGAAGGACGCCGTCGATGAGGCGACAGCGGTGCCGTTGATTCTCGAACCCGGCGATGTCGCGATCTTCGGATGCTTCACGCCGCACGGGTCTTCGCCCAATCGTTCCGAGCGCTGGCGTCGCCAGTTATACCTCAGCTACAACGCTCTTTCCGACGGCGGCAACCGTAGGGAAAAGCACTATGAGGAATTTCACGTATGGCTGCGCAAGAAATACGCGGAGTACGGCAAGCACTTTGTCTATTTCAAGTGAGAACATGACGCTGCCAGAGAATGCCATTGCGGACAAACCGATCATCACGCCTCGCCTACCGATTTACTACGGCTGGGTGAATGTCGTGATGGCCGCGCTGGCGATGACCGCGACGTTGCCGGGCCGGACGCACGGACTCGGACTGATCACGAAATCGCTCATCGAGGACATGGGCATCGCCGACCAGACGTTCAGCAACGTTAATTTCTGGGCGATATTGATCGGCGCGGCGATGGCGATCCCGGTCGGATCGATGGTGGATCGCTTCGGCTCGCGCATCATGGGGGCAGGCGTAATTTTCTTCCTGGGCGCGGCGGTCGTCGCCATGAGCCAGGTTTATGAACCGGCGTATCTCTTCCCGGTACTGCTGCTCGTGCGCGGACTCGGACAGGGCACGTTGTCCATCATCAGCGTGGCCATGGTGGGCAAGTGGTTCTCTCGCCGTCTGGGCCCGGCGATGGGCGTTTTTTCCGTGCTATTGGCGATCGGGTTCATCGCCAGCACGCTATGGGTTGGCCGAACGGTGCAGGTGGAAGGCTGGCGGGCGGCGTGGTTGTATCTCGGCGTTGGTCTGGTCGGACTCGCGCCGTTCACCTGGCTTCTGGTGCGCAGCACACCCGCCAGCATCGGCTTGCAAGCATACGAAGCCGACGAACGGCGGGAAGTCGTAACTTCACCAGACGATGCCACCGTATGGGATGCGTTGCGCAGCCCGGCGTTCTGGATTTATAGTTTGGCGTCGGCGCTGTTTGGGTTGGTATGGTCTTCCGTGACCTTGTTCAGCGAATCGATCCTGGCGGATCACGGTTTCGGGCCGAATACGTTTCTCGTGGTGATGGCGATACTCGCGGGCTTCGGGTTGGTGTGCAATCTCCTCGGCGGTTGGTTGTCGATGGTTTGGCCGATGGGGCGATTGCTTGGCATCAGCATGGTGCTATTGGCCGGAGCGCTCGCCGCTTTTCCCTGGATTCGCAATGACGCGGAAGTCGTCGCCTATGCTCTGGCCCTGGGCGGGTCGGGTGGGTTGATCACCGTGGTGTTCTTCGCGTTCTATGCCCAGGCGTTCGGACGCAGCCAGCTGGGACGCATACAAGGAGCGGCCCACATACTTTCAGTATTCGCTTCCGCGCTCGGACCGGTGCTGTTGACATGGTGCAAGGCAGAGACGGGTAGCTATGACGCCTTCTTCCTTGCGGTTGCCCCGATCTTGGTAGTACTCGGTTTGGCCGGGTGGTGGGTTCCTGTTGAGCGCTAAGCCGCAAGCGGCTAACGAAATTGGAGATCGTGATGCAAAAATCGTGGTGTTTTCATCTGTCGCTCAATGTCTCCAGCTTGACGCGGGCGATCGATTTTTATCGCGTGCTGTTCGACATGGAGCCGGCCAAGTGCCATGACGACTACGCGAAGTTCGAAGTCACCGATCCGCCGGTGGTGTTCTCGCTCGTGCCTCACACCGTCGGCAAAGACGGCGAGCGCAACCGTGTCGGGTTGACGTTGTCGTCGCCCGAGCACCTTCATGAAATGCGTGAACGGCTCGAAAATCGCGGCATTCACATTCAATCATCCAACGGCGATCAAACGTTCGGCGTGGCCGATCCCGATGGCAACGCCTGGCAACTCGCCGTGGGAGCGGACGAGGCCGTTTGGGCCGCCGCCGATCAGCCAATCGCGGAGCCGGCAGCCCCGCCAGGCCAGCCGATCGTGTGGGAACATTACGTGACGGCCGCACTGCCGGACCGCATTCCGCACGATGACGCCAGCGTGGACGAAGTGCGCCTGACCGGAACCTTCAACGGCGCCAGCCAGGCGAGCGATCGGCAACGTTTGATCGCCGACGCCTTCCGCGTCGTCAAGCCGGGCGGTAAAGTCGTGGTTCATGGCCTCGCAAGCGACAAGCCGTTCCCGAACGGCACGCCAACACTCCCAGGCATGGCCGCGATGGTCTCACGCATTCCCATGCACAATGAAGTGACCACGACTCTGCACGATGCCGGCTTCATCGGCTTGCAGTTCGTCAAGTTCACCGACAAAGCCTGGTTCGAGCACGACGGCGTCGAGATGCGCGAAATCAAAGCCGTCGGCTGGAAGCCGCTGGCGCCGACAGCCGCGAATATCCTTGAGGTCATCTATCGCGGCCCGTTTCGGCAGATCCGCGACGACGAAGGCACGGTCTATCCGCGCGGCCAGCGCGTCGCCGTCGCGGGAGCAACGTGGACCATGCTTCGCCAGGGACCGCAGGCAGGGCAGTTTGTCTTCATCGAACCGGAGCAAGCTGGCAAGACGTGTCAGGTACACTGAAAAACCCATGCATTTGCCGCTTGCGGCTTAGCGCTCAGCTCGTACCAGATGAGCGCTAAGCCGCAAGCGGCAAAACCGAGAACAATCATGCCAACCCAAACCATCGAAGCGACGACCAAGTTTCAAATCGCGCTGCACGTGGCCGACTTGCCGCGTGCTTTGCGGTTCTATCGGCTGCTGCTGAATAGCGAACCGGTGCAGACCTCGGCCACGTCGGCGCGCATTGAGACGGATAAGCCGCCGCTCGTGTTGACGCTGACGCAAGGGCCGCCGCGCAAGCCGGGAAGCACCGTGAATCACCTCGGCTTTCGGCTGCCCGATCAGGTCTCGCTTGTCGATTTGCAGCGCCGCCTGGAAGAGGGCGGCATTGCCACGCAACGCCAGGAAGGCGTCGAATGCTGCTACGCCCTGCAAACGAAATTCTGGGTGACCGATCCCGACAAACATTTGTGGGAGCTTTACATCTTTCACGAAGATCTCGACCATTCGGGTTTTGAAGACGCCGCCAGCACGAAGGTTTGGAAGAAGCCGGAACCGAAAGTCTGGACGAATCCGCTCACCGATCCGATTCCGGCTCGCCTCGATTTCGCCGACGGCGGCCTCGATGAGGTGCGTCTCGAAGGGACATTCAATGCAAGCATGGATGCCTCGGTCAAGACGCAACTCCTGAGCGAGATCCTCCGCGTCCTGCGACCCGGCGGCACGCTTGCGGTCCACGGCATGTGCGGCGATCGTCCGTTTCCGGGCGTCCCGGCGTTTCCAGGCGTGGCGGCGTTTGTCAAGCATGTGCCGACTCACCGCGAGATGGTCGCCGATCTTCACCAGGCGGGATTCGAGAACCTCACGCTGGAAAAATTCGATGGCATCTGCCTGACCGCACCCGGAATGGAATTGCGCGAAATTCTTCTAGTTGGGACGCGGCCTGAACCGGTCGGTCTCGACTCGATTCACGAAGTCCTCTATCGCGGCCCGTTCGATGAAGTCACCGACGACGATGGCGTCTGTTACCGTCGCGGCGAGCGCGTCACGGTCAACGCGCGAACGTGTGCCAGCCTGCGGGGCAGCGCGACGGCGGACCAATTTGTGTTCCTGCCATGAGCGCCATGATTCAAACTTCAAAGGCCGGGCTTGATACGGCCAAACATTCGTATATTCTTATTAATGTTTGCGTGAAGCTTATTCGCGTCCTGAATCGCATTTGCCGCTTGCGGCTTTGCGCTCCGCCTGTGCCTATTGAGCGCTAAGCCGCAAGCGGAAAGACTCTTGGCGGTGCTGATCCGATGCTTCGGTTCGAACTACCCGTGTTTCCGATCATGCTCGTGTTGAGCGTACTCGTGCATGGGTCGGCGTTCGTTTTCCTGGGCGCCGAGGCCGACACACCGCCGCAATTGGTTCCGCCGCAGCCTGGAGTGGCGTCGATTCGGCTTGTCGCCAGTGTACATTCGCGACCGCAGCCGACGGAGAAGCCGACGGACTTACTGGCTGAACTACCCGTTCTGGATCAACCGATCAACCCGTCGCCGTTGGCGGATCCTGCCCTGGCGAAGCCGACGCAGCGCCCGGTGGAGCGCCCGCGCGAGCTCGATCCGACGCCGCTTCTGACTTCGGAGACGAAAATCGCAACGCCGACGGAGATTCCGGATTTGCTTGCAGACGTTCAACCTCGCTTGACGACGACATCGCCAAGGGCGAAAGCGACGGCTCCCAGCCAGCGCCCGGTGGAACGCCCGCGCGTACTGACGGAGCCGATGCCGATGCTGAAGGCGGATCACCGGATGACCACGCCGGTTGCTGTGCCCGATCTGCTCGCGGACCTATCGGCTACCGTCATGCCGATCAAGGATATCAAAGCGAAACACGATCCATCGAAACCGATATCGATGCCGCGGCCAAAGACGCAAGCGATCGAATTGCCGAAGTTGGAAGCGATCACCAAGGTTGCGGATCTTCCTTCGAGGGCCTCGCCCGGATCGCAGGAATCGGCGGGAGCGGTCGATGACTTGCCCCAGAAACTGGCGATCAATCCGCCGCCGCCGTATCCGGCCGATGCGCTGTCCGCCCGGCAAGAAGGAACCGTGACGTTGCGCGTGACGATCAGCGTGGAAGGCCGGGTTTCGGCAATTTCGATTTATTCCTCCAGCGGCGTCAAGTCTCTCGACGATTCCGCCCTGACGACCGTGCGCCGCTGGGTGTTCGTGCCGGCACGGCGAGGCACCCGCGCGGTGCCGTTCGAGGTGTTGTTGCCGATCGAGTTTTCCATTCGCCGCCAATTCTGATGTCCACTGGAAATGCCGAAATGCATCCTGCTATACAAATTTCGACAAGTGAGATCGAAGTATTTCCGAGCCGCGACCGTGAGGGAGCGGCCACCTGGATGCCGTGCCGGATCATTTGTTGTTGGCCGCTCCCTCACGGTCGCGGCTCGGAAATATTTGTACGCAATCGCGTCAATCGCTTCCTCGCAAGGTATATGTTCACATGCTGCCTGACGTTGTTGATTTCGTTTACTGCAGTTTTGCCGCTCATGGCGCAAGATGCAACCGATGCCGCTGCGCTTTTCAAAGACGCCGGCCAGTTGCAGAACACGGGTAAATTCGCCGAGGCGCTGAAGAAGTGGCAGCAGTTCGTGAAGGCTCATCCCGCTGATCCTGCCATCGGATTGGCCTATCAGGGACTGGCAACTTGTGCGCTGGAGGCCGGCGATTTCGAGTTTGCCATCGATGCGTTCGGCATCGCCTTGAAAAAACTTCCCGAAGGCGAATCGGGCCACAATCTACGCTGGAATCTCGCTCTCGCCTGGCAGCGGCGTGCGGATCAAAGTAAGAAGGCGGACCATCGCAAACAGGCCGCGGAGGCACTGCAAACGGTGCTTGCCGATCCTAAATCGCCCAGGGATCGGCAAGCTCTCGCCAGTTACTATCTCGCCCGCGCCGAACTGTCGCTTGGCCAGAAGGAAGAGGCACACAAACGACTGCTCGGCCTGCTCGAAAATCCGCCGGACAAACTCATCCTCTCGGCAACTCGCCTCACGCTCGGCAGTATGGCGGAGGACGCACAGGACTGGTCTGAAGCAGCGAAGCGTTATGCCGATTTCCTGCAACATCATCCGAACGATCGATCCGCAGGCGAAGCAAGGCTCGGCCTCGCGGAAGCCCAGTATCAGTTGAAGAAATGGAACGAGGCGGAGAAGGAATTCGCCACGCTCAAGGACCTCAAATCGATCACCGGCGTCGATTACGCCTACTTCCGCTGGGCCGAGTTGGCTAACCTGCGCGGCGACCTGGCCGAGTCTGCCAGGCGTGTCAAGCAATTCCTCGACGCGCATCCAAAGAGCCAATATCGCTCGCGCGGATTGCATCTCGCTGGCGACACGCTCAATCAACTCGCCGACCACGCCAAGGCAGTCGAAGCGTGGGAGACGCTGCTGCGCGATTACCCCGCTGAAGCGGACAAGGCGGATTTGCGTGTACGCCTCGGCTGGGCGCTGGTGAAGGCCGGCAAGCAGGATCGCGCTGACCCGCATTTCAAGGCCGCACTCGATCGTCAACTCTCGGACGATCTACGCCGTGAGGCTCTCTGGGGCTGGGCGCGGTGCGCGGACGCCAAGACAAAACCGGACGAAGCCGCCCGGCGTTTTGCAGAGTTCGTCAAGCTGAAGGATTACGGTCCCGACGGCGACCAACCGCTCTACGAAGCCGTGTTCACGGTGCTCGGGACGCGGGACCTCAAGACGGCGGCAGCGTGGACCGAAAAGATGGTCGAACGATTCCCGAAAAGCGTCTGGACCGCCAACGCCCAGATGCAGACGGCTCGCCATCAGGCCGATGCAGGCGACTACGAATCAGCAACGAAGCGCAGCCGATGGGTGCTCGATTCCGCCGCCAAGGATTTGCAAGCGCCGGCACTCTACATTGCCGGGTTCTCTGCGATGAAGTCGCGCAAATTCAAGGAAGCGATTGGGTATTACGAGAAGCTTCGCGATGAGCACCCGAAGAGCGAGCAGACCCCGATCGCGATGTTCAGTATCGGCGTCGCCTGGGAATCGCTTGGCGCCGATACGAAGGCGCTCGCCGCATATCAGGATTTAGTCAAAAAGCATCCCACCCACTCGCTGGCGGCTCATGCTTCCAAGCGCATTCAGATTTTGACGGGTCAATAGTTGGATTGAATCCTGAGCCCGAAGCGTAAGTTTTGAAGCTGCGCATTTAAGCCGCGGAGCGGCGAAAGCCAATAGCCAGGGCCGCAAGGCCCTGGAAATCTATCGCCGCTTCGCGGCTCTTTGCGACAGCGCGATCAATTCCAGGGCCTTGCGGCCCTGGCTATTGGCTTTCGCACTTTCAGTGCTTCAAAATACGCAACTTCAAAAAGCGCAAGCGAGGGAATCCAAAAATCTCTCGCTTGCGCTTCGGACTTAAGTGCGATAAGTATCGCCGAAAGTACTTTGGACTGCGGTGGCTTGACACCGCTTTCTTTCTTTTTTGCTAGTGGGAAAGAAACAAGAACTATGACCACAACCGTCGCCGAACGCGATGTCGATATTCGCCGTGCCTGGTTGCATTATGGCTGGGTCAATGTCGTCATCGCGGCCATCGCCATGGGGGCGACATTTCCGGGCCGCACGCATGGCCTGGGCATGTTCACGCAGGCGATCCTGGGCGACTTCGGCTTGACGGAACAGCGAGCGTTTTACGGCTCGCTGAACCTTTGGGCGACTCTCCTCGGCGCGCTATTCTGCCTGCCCATCGGCTGGATGATCGACCGTCTCGGCAGCCGGCTCGTACTGACGGCGATCTATGTCTCCTTCGGCGCATCGGTCGTGTGGATGAGTCAGGCGAGCGATTGGCCGGAGTTCTTCGCGGCGTTGATCCTGACACGCGGGCTTGGACAGAGCGCGCTATCGGTAGTCAGCATCACCCTGGTGGCGAAGTGGTTTCCCGGTCGCAGTCTGGGCTTGGCCATGGCGGTTTACTCCGTACTGATGGGGCTGGTATTCGCTGCCATCACCAAGCTCGTGAGTCTTGCTCTGGCGTCGGACTGGGATTGGCGGCAAACGTTGGCGGCCATCGGTTGGACGTTGCTGGCGGGGCTTGCACCGTTGAGCCTGATCTTCACACGCAGCGTGCCGGTGGAAGCCGCCAATGGTTCCCGCGATGGAGAGAAAGCCCAGCCGGGTGAGTTGGAAGGCGAGTCACTTGGCGATGCATTGCGGACGCCGGCGTTCTGGGTCTTCTCGTTGGCGGTGTCGTTCTACGGACTGATTTCTTCAGGCATCTTTCTCTTCAACGAAGAAATATTCCAGGACAACAACATCGCACGGACGGCATACCACGATGCGCTGCTGATTTCGTTCATCGCGGGCCTGGGCAGCAAATTTGGTGCTGCCTGGCTATCGGGCTACTGGGCGATCAATCGAATGCTGGCGCTTTCGATGGCCGTATTGATGGGTGCGCTTTTGATGTTGCCGTTGGTCCGCGAGGCCTGGCACGCGTACCTCTATGCTATCGCGATGAGCATATCCGGCGGCGTCGTGGCGCTGGTGTTTTTCTCGATCTGGGGCCAGGTCTTCGGGCGCCGCGAAGTGGGCCGCATTCAGGGCATTGCGCAGATGCTCACGGTGTTCGCGTCGGCGATCGGACCGCTGCTGTTTGGCGCTTGCCGAGATTACGCGGGGTCGTATCTACCCATGTTCCTGGGCATGGCGCCGCTGGCGTTCGGCCTGGCGATCGGTTGCTGGTGGACTGCATTGCCGAGGAAATCGTGGTAAGGCGTAGCCGCGTTGTAACATCAAATCGATGCCTATTATTTTGCAAGTTTACCTATTCAGCCACTTTCGGTTCTGTCGTTCTTATGACTGTTAGAGTGTAGCGGTTATTCAAATATCGATCAGAACGAATTGGCGAAATAACTCAAGAACGTTTCGCCCGGTTATTCTGCCGATTCCGATTCTAACATGCAGAGACAACCATGTCACCAAGGGATTTCTAGACCGCGCCGGTCCAACGGAATGTGCCGACGCCACACATATTACCACGAGGGTTCCATGAAAGTCAGGATGACGAAGAAATGGCTATCGATGGCATTGGCGTTTGCCGTCACGACGGGTTCGCTCGTCATGGGTGGTGCGGCGGGCCAGGAGAAGAAGGACGATAAGAAGCCGCCGGTTCTGCCGCCGACGAAGGTCGAAGGCACGCCCACGACGCCGACGACGCCCGCGCCGGAACCGCTGCCGCCCGATGTGCCAACGCTGGGCAATCCGATCCTGAACGGCGGCGTCTTTGGCAGTCCGCCCGTGGACGGTTACCGCGCCGGTTCGGCCAGCACCGGCTCGAAAGTCGATATGCCGCTCATCGACTATCCCGGCGCCATCACCGTAATCCCGAAGGACATCATCAAAGATCAATCCATCCTGAACGTTGACGATCTTTTGCGCAACATTCCCGGCGCCAACAAGCAGAGCGATTTCGGCAACCTTCGCGGTACGGCATTCATCCTCCGCGGCTTCGAGGTTGGCTCGCGCGACTTCCGCTGGAACGGCTTCACCGATCCAAGCTACGCCCGCCGCGATTTCGCCAACATCGAACGCGTCGAAGTCATGTCCGGACCTGCATCGGTACTCTATGGCGCTGTCTCGCCAGCCGGTCTGATCAACTTCATCACCAAGAAGCCATTGGCCACGCCGTACAATAATGTCGAGTATACGTTCGGCAGTTACAATCTCTCGCGCATTGCCGTCGATAGCACTGGGCCGATCGATGTCGAAGGCCGATTTCTGTACCGCGCCAATGCTGCGTATCAGCAATCGGATAGCTTCCGTGATTTTGGTTGGGAACAGCGTACGATTGCGGCGCCCGTCTTTCAGTTCCTCATTGATCCAGACACCGTACTGACGTTGGAAGGCTCCTATCAGGACTCGCGGCGTAATCTCGACACAGGATTGATCTATTTCAACAAACAATTTCAGGGGCCGATCAATCGTTCGTTCAATGAGCCTGGCGATCGCATAAGCGTGGCCGACTACAAGACGTACATTTCCCTGGATCGCCGGTTCGACGAGAATCTGTCGGGCCGAATCTCCTTCTTCACGGATAGCTACACGACCGACATGTACGGTACGATGCCGAGTATCAGCTCGACGAACAGCTTCAACAACGGCATCGCTCCGCGTTTCGGGTTACCGAAGCTCGGCGCGACAGAGATTCTCCGCCAAACCCGAACATTCCACCTTGATGAGCATTTTTACGATTTGCGAGGCGAACTCAACGCCAAATTCGATGGCGTGTTGCTCAAGCACAACGTAGTTGTCGGCGCTGAAGTGGGCTGGTATCACTCAGATTTCCGCGGCCGCAATTCCGATCCCACGGGCGGCGTTCCCTTCGGTGCGGCTGCGCCGATTCCGGCGGCAAATATTTTCAACTTCGCGAATCCTGTTTATAATCAGGTCGGCAATATTCCGCTGCCCGGCTCCAGCGCCGCCTTCATCGATCAGGAACGCTATGGCGTGTATCTGTCCGATGCCATGGAGTTGAACGAAAAATGGAAGTTCTTGGCCGGCTTCCGCTACGATGCCGTCAATTCACGCGTCAATAACTCGGCCACCTTTGCAAACTTCGGCCTGTCGAGCGGCAGCTTCCCCAATATTCGCAACGATCGCGTGGACTATCGCATTTCGCCACGCGTTGGTATCGTGTACCAGCCGATACCGGAAACGCTGGCGCTCTATGGCGCCTACACGCAATCGTTCGATCCGCCGTTGACCGGCTTGTTCACGACCCCGACGCCGTTGAAACCCGAAACCGGCACGAGCTATGAAATCGGCGCCAAGCTCGATCTGTTCGAAAAATGGCTGACCATTCAAGGCGCTGGCTATATCACCACCAAACAAAACGTCATCGCTCAGGAAAGCCTGATAACCAACACGCAGCTTGGCGAGATTCGCAGCACCGGCGCCGAATTCAGCGTCATCGGCAAACTTACCGAACTCTGGAGCGTCATCGGCACCTACGCTTACACGGATTCACGCATCATCGCCGGCGCCAGCACCGATTCCGCCATCAAGTCAGGCAACCTGTTCCGAAACGTGCCCTACAACACCTTCAACATCTGGACGCGCTACAACCTCATCGACAACGAACGCCACACCTTTGGCGTCGGCCTGGGCCTGGTCTATGTCGGCGACCGCATGGGCGATCTCGACAACACTTTCTCGCTCCCGAGTTACACGCGCTGGGACGCCGGCGTGTTCTACAAACGCGGCCGTTGGAATGCATCGGTCTACATGGAAAACCTCGGCAACCGCGAATACTTCAGCGGCTCCTACGACAATACCACGATCCTTCCTGGAACGCCGTTCAACGTTCGCGCCTCGCTGGGCGTGACGTTCTAAGGAAACGTTGAAGAATAATTTCCTGGTTTTCGCCGCTTGCGGCTTAGCGCTCAACATGGCGCCCTGTTGATCGCTAAGCCGCAAGCGGTAAATGCGAATCTGCTCGGCTACCTCCGATAGGATTATAAACTAACGTTCGTAAGATCATTGACATGTTCGACACATGGAACGGAAACGCCTTTCCCCGGAGGAGCAGATGTGGGATCAATCAATCGACGAGCTATTTCACCGCGGCGGATTTGTGATGTGGCCTCTTCTGGTATGCTCCATAGTAGGAGTGGCCATAATTTTGGAACGTGGGCTTGTCGTATTCATGAGTTCCGCAGCGTACCAGGTTGTTGCGGAGTCGTTGCGAACCAATTTAGCCGCAGGGCGAATCGACCGATTGATCCAGGAATGGGGCAACGCACGCAACCCCGTATCGTATATCGCAGGAATTTACTTAAAAAACCTGGAGCGACCGGAGAGCCTGCGTGATGAGATCGTAGGCCGCGAAGCCTCGATACTTCTTACTCGCCTTGAGAAAAGACTGGGAACCTTGGCTCTGATCGCTCAAATTGCGCCTCTGTTGGGCTTGCTTGGGACGGTTACGGGGCTTGTCGATGCTTTCCATCAAATCGAAATCAAATCCGGTCAGGTGCAGCCAGCCGATCTAGCCGCGGGCATTTGGGAAGCACTTCTGACGACCGTTTTCGGCCTGGTGATTGCTGTGCCCTGTCAATTGGCACATCATTGGATCGATAGCCGAATTGCAACAATAGCCATACAGTTGGAATGGATAGTGTGTTTAACGAAAGAGTTGACGATGAAAGGAACGACGGACCACCAGGCAGCCGAATCGCCTCTTCCGAATGCAACAGCCATGACAGACGCGCCCGTGCCATCGAATACGACTGCCAGTGCGAAATCCACGAAAGCCTCAAGTGCGGTTGGAGCATGAGCCATGCGGATTCCGAGACGCCGTCGAACGAAGCTGGCGATTGATCTAACGCCGATGATCGATTGCGTGTTTCAGTTGTTGATTTTCTTCATGTTAAGCTCAAGTTTTCAGCCGCCCATGATCCAACTCGCGCTTCCTCGAGCGTCATCCAATGATGGCAAGCTCGCTGCCGACATTCTGGTTTCTGTTGATGCAAAAGGCCAGTTCTTCGTAAACCAATCGAACGTCGCTTCGGACAAACTCGAAGAACGCCTTCGCGATGTCATTGCCGGCAAGAAGGACAGCGTCGTATCCTTTCGCGGCGACAGGGGCATCCCATATCATTTGTTCGTTCAAGTGCTGGACGCTGCACGTCAGGCGGGAGCCGTAAATGTGAACGTGCTTCACGAGGGAGTAGCGGGAGTGGGCAAGTGAACTCAAGACGCCTTATCAATAGAGAGAGGACGGAATGAATAGTCCTATTCAACCTCAAGTTTGTGCGAACAAACTGCGCGTTCTAGCCGATTCGGAGCGATTGCGAATTATCGACTGCCTTCGCTCGGGACCGAAGAACGTTTCCGAAATCGCGGATCAGTTGCATTCGGTCGTCGTGAAAGTTTCCCACCACCTGGGAGTTCTCAGACAGGCCGATGTCGTTCAGGACGAGAAGCACGGTCGATTTGTCGTGTATCGGCTGAACCCCTCGGTCTACCAGCCTGCGAAAGATTCGGATACGATCGAGCACCTCGACCTCGGCTGCTGCCGGCTGGAGATTCGCAAAGGCTAATTGGAGCGGTGATGGAAATCTCGCCATGGGAACTCATGGAACGTGGCGAACCGACGATGTGGCCGTTGCTCGCCGCCTCGTTCTCGCAGTGACGCTGACGCTGGAGCGAGGCGCCGTTTTTCTCAGGTCCTTCCAAACCTTGAAGAGCTTGATCCGCGGATTGCGGCCATTGATTCTCGATGGCGCCTGGGCGCGTGCCGAACAGTGGTGTGAACGTCGCGGTTCCTTCTCATTGTTGGCGCGGGTCTATCTGCAGAACCGCAACCAACTGGGGCGATACTCCGCCCGCGCCGGAATTCGGACCGATCCCGCAGGGAACCTACGAAGCTCATCTAGTCGAGAAGTTCACCTTCACCGCAGGAACCGGAACGCCTGGTTTGAAGCTGGTGTTCTCAACTCTCTCCGAAGGCCCGTTCAAAGGCCGCAAGCTCTGGCACGACATTTGGCTGACCGACGCCGCGAAGCCGCAAGCGCTCCGTGATTTCGCGAAGCTCGGCATCCGTGACAAGTCGCAAATCGAGATGCCTTTGCCCGTGGATAAGCGCATTCGCTGTCGGCTTGTCGTCGGCATCCACAAGAGCGACAACGGCGACGAATTCAACGTCGTCAAACGGTTCGAGACTATCGGCGTTGACGCCGTGGAAGCCGATCCCTTTGCGCCAAAGGAAGGGGGAACCGCATGACCGCAGCTCCCTTCGGATTTCGAATCGTGGGGAGTTGTCACGAAGAGCGCCGGCTGGTCGATCATGCCGGCGCGTTTCTCGGCTACGTTTCCTGCGATGCCCGTGCCACCGTTGAACACGAAGCCTACTTGAGCGCCTTTACGTTCGGCGACGACTTTCGTGAACTCTTGCAATCGACCGGCTCTTGCCGTGGATTCGACGGGGCTTGCTTCTCTCCGTGGCTCTGGTTCGACATCGATCGGGCCGACCTCGACGCCGCCTTACGCGACGCTCGCCGGTTGGCGCTCGGGCTGGTTGAACGTTATCGGCTCGACGATGACGCGCTCCTGGCGTTTTACAGTGGCAGCAAAGGTTTTCACGTCGGTCTACCTACGACACTCTGGATGCCCGAACCGTCAATGTCGTTTCATCGCGTCTGCCGCCGACTAGCCGAAGGGCTTGGCGAAGCCAATGGCGTTGTCATCGACACGGGCGTTTATGATCGGGTGCGAGCGTTCCGCGCTCCGAACTCTCGGCATCCTAAAACCGGCCTGCACAAGCGCCGGTTGACACTCGACGAATTGACGGGGCTTTCGCTCGACGGGATCCGCTTGCTTGCATGCAAGCCCATGCCGTTTGACCTGCCCCATCCGCCGCCGATCTGCGAACGGGCAAAAGCTGACTGGAAGGAAGCCGGCGAACTGGTTAGCAAGGCAACCGCCGCGATGGTGACGCGGACCGCAAAGAGCAATGGAGTGCCAAAGTTGAACCGCCAAACCTTCGCCTTCATCCGTGAAGGGGCCGGCGAAGGGGACCGGCATCGTCTCTTGTTTTCCGCTGCCCGCAATCTTGCTGAGTTTGGTTGTCCGCCGTCACTAGCTCATGCGTTGCTTTCGGAGGCAGGTCTTGATTCAGGGCTAGCTCCGAAGGACGTGCATCGGCAAATCGAATGCGGGCTGAAAGATCAACCGCCGCTTGTTGTCGAGCAATCGGCGACGCCTTTGCCCGTGGTCAACGCTGACGACGTGCAAAAGCAACTCGCCGCCCTCTGGCAGACAGCCGAGACGCCGCCGACCGTTGACGCTGATTTCCTCGAAGGCGAGCCGCCGCCGGATCAACGGGGTGACGCATGGGAGCATCCGCTTGACCGGCTCGGCGCTGGCGATGGCCCATATTCGAAGGAAGGGGGCCGGCTATGACCGCAAACTATCTTCCCGCTGCCGATCTGCTCCATTCGTGGCGTGCCGACGTTCTTTCAGGCAAGCCGCCAGTTCTCTATCCCGTGGGGACCGGCGAACTCGAACGAATCGAGATCGGGCCGGGGCGCGTTCTCCTACTGGGGGGCGCGCCCGGGGCCGGCAAATCGGCGTTCGTGATGCAATGCGTCGTCGATGCTCTGCGAATAACGCCAACGCTTCGCGCTCTGGTTTGCAATGTCGAGATGACGCCAAGCGTGTTGATGGATCGGCAACTCGCTCGGCTATCGGGCATCGACCTGAACACGATCCGCTTTCGCAAGCTCGGCGTTGAACACGGTGAACGCATCGACCAAGCAATGCAAACGCTCGAACCGCTCGCCGAACGCCTTACCTTTCTTCGCCCACCGTTCAACTTAGATAACGTGGCTGCAAGCGCCGATGCCTTCAACGCGGGGCTGATCGTGATGGATTACGTGCAACGAATCAAGCCGCCCGGCAACCATAACGACAAACGCGGTGCGGTCGATGCAATGATGGATTACCTTCGCCAGTTTGCCGACGCGGGCGTAGCCGTCATCGTCGTTGCCGCTGTGTCGCGCAGCAAAGATGCCAAGGGACGTTCAAGCTATGACGGCGAGAATCTGAACCTGGCATCATTCCGCGAATCAAGCGAACTGGAATTCGGGGCCGACGACGCCTTCATTTTGGTCAACGATCCCGAGGACGATACGGGCGTTGTCCTGAAGCACTTGAAAGCCAGGCACGCCGAAGCGAAGGACATCGCCATGATGTTCGACCGCCCGCGCCAACGCTTCACGCCGCGAACCGCGGCGCCGCGCACCTCGACACCGCAGAAGCCGCCGCCTGGCAAGCTACAAAGTGCCCTGGAGGACCTCTGGGGCCAGACCGTCGCCGCCGAGGAAAGCGAAGGTGGCGCTTGATCAAAGTCGGCAACGAACCACCGCCGATGCTCTCGGCTGAAGAGACTGCCCGCAAAGCAAGCAAGCCGAAGGGTAAGACCAAGGGCCGTTTCGCCGTGCTGAATGCGTTCGTGGACTACTCGCTTGCATCCCTGGATCATCCGAGCCGATCCGTTTGGCTGGTTCTCTATCGCGACACAAGGCCCGATGGACTGGCGCGTACTGCACAGGGGGACATTGCCCGGCGAATCGGCATGAGCGTTCCGACCGTGAAGCGAGCCGTCGCAAAACTTGAAACGCTGGGACTGTTGACCGTGGCTTATCGCGGGGGGCTGGGGGGCCGGGTGTCGGTTTATCAAGTTCATCCGCTCCTGGTACAGGGATCATAGCTTTGATCCTTTGCAGGGATCATAGCTTTGACCTGTACTGGGATCATAGCTATGATCCATGTCCCAGAAGGGACCAGAATCGCGTTCCCCTTTTCAGGGGGGGAACGCAAAGAAAAATAGCGATGGGTGTTGACGACGGCTTGTGTTTGTGAGATAATTATCTCATCATGCAAAACACTCCTCCCGCACCGATAACCGACTTGCTACGCGAAACGATTATCGCCAGCAAGATACCGCTCTTGACCTTGGCGCAGGAAACTGGCGTCCAACGCGCCAGCATCGGGCGTTTCATCCGTGGTACGAACTCGCTTCGGCTCGACGTGGCCGACAAACTCGCCGCCTATTTCGGGCTGGCGTTGCAACCGATCAAAGCGAAGAAAAAGGGTAGCAAGTAACATGGCAAGCCTATCAACCGACCCGAACGGCAACCGCACGATCCAATTCACCGCCGCCGACGGCAAGCGCCGAAGCATTCGTCTTGGCAATCTGTCGCTTCGCAAGGTGGAATCGATCAAGGCGCATGTGGAGCATCTGAACGCCGCCGCGTTATCTGGCATGGCCGTGGATGGCGAGACCGCCGCTTGGCTGGCGAAAGCCGGGGACGTGATCGTTCGAAGCTGGCCGCCGTGGGGCTTGTGTCGGCTCGCAAAACGGCGACGCTGGGGGCGTTCCTCGACGACTACATCGCGGGGCGCACGGACGTGGCGAAGCGAACGACCTGGAACCTTGAAATAGTCGCCCGTCGCATGAAAGAGCATTTCGGCGCTGACCTACCGTTGCGAGACATCACCGCCGGCGACGCTGACGGGTTCGTGATCTGGATGAAAGCCGAAGGATACGCGACGGCGACGACGGCACGAACGATCAAGCGAGCCAAGCAATTCTTTCAGGCCGCCGTTCGCGCCAAAATGTTGACCGAAAACCCGTTCACGGGAATCAAACCGGGTAGCATGGCGAACGAATCGCGGAAAGCGTTTGTGAGCCGTGCCGACATCGAAAAGGTTCTATCGGCTTGCCCGGATGCCGAATGGCGTCTAATCGTCGCCCTGAGCCGTTTTGGTGGCTTGCGTTGCCCTTCCGAGACGTTTGTATTGACGTGGGCCGACGTGCTTTGGGATCAAGATCGGTTCATCGTGCGTTCGCCGAAAACGGGAACGCGAACCGTGCCGATCTTTCCCGAACTTCGCCCGTACCTCGAAGCGTGTTTCGATGCCGCGACGCCGGGGGCCGTTCACGTCATCGCGACGCATCGGAATGCGAACCTGAGAACCCGCATGGTGAAGATAATCGAACGTGCGGGGCTTGTCGCATGGACCAAGCCGTTTCACAATCTGCGAGCGAGCCGTCAAACGGAATTGGCCGCCCAACATCCGATTCACGTCGTTTGCGAGTGGATCGGCAACTCGGCAGCGATCGCGCAGGCTCACTATCTCCAGGTGACCGACGGCGACTTTGACCGCGCTGCAAAAAGCGGTGCAATCGTGGTGCAAAAAGCGGTGCAGACAGCGGTTGACAGGGATGAACGGGAATTGCTGGAATTGTCGCAAGTGCTGACGGGTGACTGCCCTGGGACATCCCTGTCCCATATAGGCAATTTTACCTACTACCCCCAAGGGGACTCGAACCCCTGTCTTAGCCGTGAGAGGGCTATGTCCTAGGCCACTAGACGATGGGGGCGGCGTCTGTTTATTGGTATCGGGCACGCTTCGGGCTGTCAAGGCGGAATTTTCGCAAATTGCTCTTGACCCAAATCGCCAAAACTGGTTCTCTATTCTCTCTTACATTTTCCAACCGACCAAGGAGGGTCACCTGTGACGAGCTACCAAACCGAACTCAAACCCCAATGCTGGCGTGCCGTGGTCGTTTTCGACGATCGACCCGAAATGCTGCTCTACCTCAACCGTTCCTCCGTGGCCGTGCGAAACGGCTATCGCACGGCTTACCTCGATCTGCTCGATCTCGAAGAACGGCAGCACGTCGTGAACGTATCAATGCAGCGCTGGCAGGGCGCTCCCGATTCCGGGCGCTGGGTGCACCAGAGCGATCTGCCCGTTCCAATGAAGGAAAAGATCGCCATCGCGGCATAGCGAAAAAGGCGAGCGGGGGGCGTAAGCCCCCTGATTCTTTTTGGATTCCCAATAGATGCGCTACCAGAACGCTGCACCCGCAAATATTTTCAAAAATAATTACGCGATTATTTGACATCCCAAAAATCCTGACCTACTTTTTCTTGGCATGAGAATGTCGCTAGCATGGCCTAACCATCCCGTCTTCGGTCGTGCTTGCTCCGATTCTCACGGCAATATCGCCTCGGTATTTTTCATCATTCTTTGACGGTAATTCGGCACTGCACTAACGCAAGTGGTCATGTATCCACGACAAAGGCAAACCATTCGCAAGGGTGGGGCGCAAAGCCATGGATCCGTCTTTTTCCCCAAAGGCGGACCGCCAGGCTACCGAACGGTGTGGTCCACATGATCCGAGTTCTTTTCACTGGAACGATCGCCCGGCTGTGTTGCGCGCTGCCGCCGTGCGTCCCGCGATTTGTTGTCGCGGGGCCATTGCGGTGAAACCAGAAGCACCGCGATGAACGACCTTTTTCTGGACCGAAAGGGTAATAGCAATGTTGTCGATCCTGAAACGTCAGTTCGTAGAATTCATGGCACGCGAAGATGGCCCGACGGCTGTGGAGTATGCGGTAATGCTGGCTTTGATCATCGTGGTATGCCTGGCGGCGATCACGACGCTAGGACAGAACGCCAATTCGACGTTCACGTCCGTAGGCAATGCGATCGGAAGCTCGTCGTCCTGATTCTTGCCAGATCGCAATGGACGTAAAAAAACCTCGTCACCGGAGTGACGAGGTTTTTTCTTTTCGCTACAGTCTACTGTTTAGTTGCAGCAGGTGGTGCGAGCACCGCAGCCAGCGTTGTGACGCAGGCCGCCGCCGCAGCGAATTCGGCTGAAGAGGTTGCCGAATCGGCTACCGCAGCAGTCGTTGCTAGCTCCGCAGTTGCTGGTCGAGCCACAAGCCGTGGTCGGGCCACAGGCGTTGGTCGGGCCGCAAGCGGGAGCGACGGTGCGGGGAACGAGACGGCAAGCCGTCACGGTTTCTTCGTAGGGGACGCAGACGCGAACCGTACGGGTGGCCTTGCAGGCGACCTTGCGGGTTTCATAGGCCGTGTACTTCTGCACGACGTTTTCCTTGACGCACTGGTAGGTGCAGACCTTGACCTTCTCTTCACGGCATTCCTGCTTGCAAACCGCGACTTTGCATTTCACGGCTTCCGTCACGCAAACCTTCTTGCAGACGGTGACCGGGCAGCAGCGGTACTCTGGGCAGTGAACCCACTTCTTGACCGTACGGGTACGGCAAGGATTGGAGCAGCTGTTGCTGGTCTTGCAGGGATCGGCGCAGGCGTCGCTGCAGGCGTTGCCGCAGTGGCCGTGACCGTGACCGCCAAACAGCCCGCCGCCAAGGCCGCCGCCGATGCCGCCGAAGAGAGCCGGGACTTCCCGGGTTTCCCAGTGGCCCAGGCGGACCAGCTGTTTCTTCATGACGGTTTCTTGGACGTACTTGTGGCTGGTCTTGTTGACGATCCGGTCTTCGTAAACCGTCACGTTGTGCATGACCTTGCGGACCTGCTCGGTGACGACCGGAACGCGTTTCGTGACGCAGACCGTACGTTCTTTACAGACCGGCACGCATTCGGTCTTGAACGTGTCGTACGTTTCCGTGCGGCATTCCATCTTGTAGGCTGTTCTCTTGGTCGTGTACGTTTCACGCACCCATTCCGTGCAGCCAACGGAACGATACGCCGGGCCCGTCGTCGACGGTCCACAGGGGTTGCAACAATTCGGCGCCCTAAAACCAGCCTTGACGGGTGAAACCGCTACGGCGGTAATGGCGCCAATCAACAAAGCGAGACGAAGAGGTTGGCACACCATGCCTTCTCCTTGGTGATACACGCCGATCCGGTTTACCCTGACGGTCCACCCGCTAGGTTTGGATCGACAAACGGTGATTGGTACTCACCACTAATATGCCTAATATCGGCGCGTTAGAGAAATGGTGCGAGTAAAGAAGTGTGGAAAATCCACCTAATCTGTGCTGCATGTAGAATCTGGTTTTATTGCGTCGATATTTCCGGAAGGGTAGCTATCTACGAATGGATCAATCAACACGATTACGGCGGGTGATCTAGTTAGAAAAAATTCGCATCCAACTCAATGATACTAAAGTTTCACCAGGTCACGCAAGAGATTCAGTCAATAAATGGTTCCTATCCGCGACTTCTTCTCTCGAATACTCAGACTCTCATCCATTGGGCTGATAATACTTCTAATCCTTGAAATCCGAATAAACCAAAAACGGACTCCCAGGATCGCCTCTTGGCCAGGGTAGCCATGCCGCGAATTCGCCACGATGCTCCGAACTCGGCATACCTTCTTCTTCGGCATTCTCGTCAAACTTGGAGCATTCGGGTGAATTGGATCGATTCGGACCAGACTGCTTTGCATTGGCCGCGTGCGTTTGCCAGCGTCTACATTTTTTTTGCAAATCCAAATTGTTCTTGTGCACACTGGCATTCAAATCATTGCTGCCTTCTTCCGTGGCTAAAAACTATTAACGGCTCGTGGCTGAGAGTTGAGATAGGCTACTCGGCTCGGACCTGTTTACCTAGGTTCGACACGAATGCCGTAACCTCTGCCCTGTACTGTTGCTTGCTAGCGAAGAAGGCGTCGCAGTGGCCAGGCAGGTCGAAGATGCGCAGCCGCTTTTGCGTCCGCGCCGTGGCGTGCAAACGAACGGCGTGGTCGGACGGGATGAGCGGATCGCCGCGGGAGTGAAGGAACAGCACCGGCGAACGCAGCCTGGCGATCGAGTCTTCCGGACTGACGCTCATCATGGCGCAACCTGCATGCCAATCGGCGAGAGGCGTGCCCAGCGTCAGAAGCCAGGGATGCGATGATGACGGAAAATGGCCGAGCACGGCATGCGTCATATCGCGGGTCGAGGTGAAACTGCTGTCGAGAATAACAGCGTCGAGCGGCGGATCCGCGAGCGCCGACGCCTCGGCCAAGGAGGCCGCCCCGAGGCTGATGCCAAGACCGATAACCTCCCTGGCGCACGGCGATTTTTCTCGGCGTGCGAAAGCGACCGCGGCGAGAATGTCGTCCTTCTCGCGATAGCCAAGCGTGATCGTCCGGCCCCCGCTATCGCCATGCCCGCGCAGGTCGAACATCAACACATTGGCGTCGAGCCAATCGCCGACTTCGACGAACGGCAAGAACAGACTACGATTCGCCGCGATGCCGTGGCAGATGATCAGGGTCCGTTCGGTCTGTCGAGACGTCTTTGCTGGAATCCACCAGCCGCGGAGAGCGATGCCATCCCTGCTCGTGAACTCGATCTCCTCGAAATCCCGCCCGTGAAACGCTCGCGGATCGGCGAAGTTAGGCATCTTGAATCGGTGCACGTGGGCGAAGGCAATCGCCAACGGCAAGGCAAATAGCACAAGCAGCGCCAACGGCAGCGCCTCGCAGAGAGCGAGCCGAATGCCCGGAGAGAAATTCCATCTCGCGTGCAGCGCCTGTGAGAACGCCAGGATCGCCCCGCGAATCGCCAGCAGAACGAGAAGCATTGCCGACAGATAATAGATGCACGCCGATACTTCCAGCCAAAACCGCCATGAGAGCACGATGCGCGGACCGAAGAGCAACAACGCTGCGGCGAGACTCAATGCGAAGATGAAGCCGATCAGCCGGAATATTGGCCGAATGCGCTGCTCGAACGCGTCGCGCCACGAAAGGACGCCGGTGAGGTTGATCGCCAGCGAGACGGGCGGAACCAGGGCGTAGAAGCATTCCGAAGGCGACGCACAAACGTGCAAGGCGAACCCGCCCGTAAACAGGAATACGAAGCCGACAACGAAAACACGCGATCGCGAGTTCATGGCGATTCCGAGATGAGGTCATTGGAACAGTTCATCCGAAGTATAGGCCATGAATCGCGGGATTGCGGCGGGAAACGTTTGACATTCCAACGCGGCGTGATAGGATTTCTGTTTTCCACTTCAGGACGGTCTGGTTCGTGCCATGAGTGTAGCCCTCGAAACTCCCGACGTGGCGTACTTCAAGCGCTATCGGATGGAAACGGATTTATCGCTGCCGTTGCCTCCCGCGCCGTTTCTACCGATTGGTTTTGCGTGGAATCCATGGCAAACCGACCTGAGCGACACGCACGCCGCCGTGACGTTCGCATGCTTCCGCGACGATCTGGATGGGATGGTGTTCCCGAATTTGCGCGACGCCGACGGCTGCCGACGCCTGATGCGCGAAATTGCGGAGAAACCTGGATTCCGACCCGAGGCAACGTGGCTGCTGTCGCACGATGAAGAGTACGTCGGAATGGTGCAAGGCGTGTCCGACCGCTCGGGCACTGGATGCATACAGAATCTGGGCGTCATTCCCGGATATCGCGGCCGTGGGTTGGGTTGGGCGCTATTGTTGCAAGCAATGCATGGTTTCCGCCGGTATGGTCTGGCGAAGACGCGGCTGGAAGTGACGGCGAAGAACGAACATGCAGTGCGACTGTATCGCCGAGCCGGTTTCCGTTTTCGCAAAACGTTCTACCGCACAATCGATTCGTCCACCTATCCGCTCGCCATTGACTGGATGGCATGACGCAGGGCTTAGGTCCCAGGGATTCACTGCGCTCATCCCTGGGCTTGGGGCCGATTACGATGCATCCGGACCACCGTCCGGATTTGCCGGCGGCACAATGGACGGCGCGGGCGGTGGCGCTGGGGGTGGCGCCGGCGGCGGTGCAGGAGGAGCAGGCGGCGGCCCATCTACCACGTTCAGGCTAATCGTTCCTGGCCTATCATTTGACGGAGTCGGTGGAGCGGCCGGCGCCGGTGGTACGGGTGCTTTCAAAAACGGATCATCCAGCTCTTCGTCTTCCTGCTGAACCTCGTCAAGCCCGGTCTCGTCCACATCCCGGCGAATCAAGAAATAGGTGATCGTACTTGCGCTCCAGAAAAAACTATAACTGAAGCCGAGCACAATCAGGAACAACGGATAGATCCAGATGCACATCAGTACGCTGAAAAAGCGGTTGTACTTGCTGATCGATTCCTGGTACTTTTTCTTGAACTCGTAATGCTTGACCGTTCGGCCGCCGACCTTTTCCGTCTTTTCGTTGACGTGCAGACTATTGCTGATGAGCAGGTCGCGCCAGCCGAACGATGTCGGAGCGTAGATGAACAGGTAAGACGGCTCGCGGTCTCGTTCGGGGTTGAGATTGGCCGGGCCGTACGCGCTGCTGACGCCCCATTTGCCCATGAAGACCATGAGCGACGCCATCAGGCCGACGAAAAAGACCATGGCCGCCCCATAGACGATCGAGACGATGGTATACCACAGGAACCGCCAGGGCGCCTGATACACGTAGCTGTACGATCGGCTCAGGGCATCGAAGCTGTCCGTACCTTCCGTGCTTATGGTCGCGATCATCAACGGCCAGCCGATCAGGCCAACGATCACCACGGCCATGATGAAACCGACCAACAGTACCGCGGGCCAAAGAAGGACGGCGACGATCTCGCCGAGTCCAGGAATCCACTGGATCCAGCCGAGGATCATCAACCCCACCGTGAATACCGCGAGCAAAAGAAGCGGAAACACCGGCGCTGCCACGTAAGACACCATGCGTTCGCGCGTGAACAGGATGGCCTCGCGCAGCGAGATACGTTCATTGCGCGCGAATTGAAGGGCGGCAATTCGCGAGATCGCGCCTCCGAAAAAGCCCCAGACGGCAAGCGTCCAGAGAATCAGGAAGATCAAATACAGCCGATCCCACGCACTGGCGTCTTTGTGGACAAGGTATTGCAGCGGGATCAAAAACTTGTAAAGCGGTTCGAGCAATACCGGGGCCTGTACTTCGCACACCCAGCTGATGAACGAGCCCTTGGAGAGATTCAACACGCCCTTCTCGCGAACAATATCCGAGGCCAGGAGATACTGGTTTTCGCCGCGATTCTCGCTCCACGGCCAAACCCGCAGCTTGCCGCTCGGCTTGATGGCCGGCTGAACCAGGTGCGATTGAAACGTCGCCAAATTGTCTTTGTCTTGCGTGGCCAGGATGTCGATCAGATCCATGGCGCCATCGCGATATTCCTTCAATTTTTCCAGCGGACCGGCTTCAACCTTGAATTTGACGTCGAGAATATCGAGCGTGCGATCCGCTTTGTCGGTGGATTTTGGTATGACGATCCGGTCAATATTGCGCAGTTCGAGTTTCTTTCCGCGCAGGCGATCCGCAGTACCGGCTTCTTTGACGACGCTCAGCTTGAGGTCGCCGATGCCGGGAATATTGACGGTCTTATCCGAGTAAGTGATTGGCTCAAGCGCACGCCGATAGGCTTGCTCCCACTTGTGCAGCACGGCGAATTCGTCGGGATCGTTCGCCACGTCGCCGGCGTCCACGGTCTTTTCGTCGCCAGGGCGTCCTGCCAGCTCGTGGATCAGGTTCCATGAGGCTCGTTTGCCCTTGAAGTAGTTCCAGCGAGCGGGTCGGTCGTTCGGATCGTTGTCGTATTTGGCCCATTCGGGAAGTTCACGCATGCCATAGAACGTCCATCCCATGGCCCACCAGCCGGCGGCGGTCAGGAAAATTCCCGCGCCAGCAAGGACGAGTTTCTTCAAGTCGAGGGCGATTTTGAACGCAAGAAAAAGCTTCGTCCAGGTGGACTGGGCAGGCGAACCGGTTTGTTCCTGAGCCATTGAGAATGCTCCTTCGAGGGATCTTGGACTGCTGTCCGTGCCTAAGAGTCGAACGATGGTATACGAAAAAATTATATGTGCAGCCGAATTTCTGGCGAGCGTGCCAATTCCCTGTCTGGACCTGTTTCGATCACCTCACCGCTCCGCCGTTGACGCGGATAACTTGACCGGTGATGAATGCCGACGCAGGCGATGCAAGCCACAACGCCGCGGCGGCGATGTCGTCAGGCGTGCCCCAGCGTGCGAGCGGCGCCTCGCGGACCGCGCGTTCCTGCCAGGCGGCCGATGCGCCTTCACCCCAGGCGGTCTTGATCCAGCCCGGCGCCACGCAATTGACACGCACCGCAGGCGCGAGCGACACGGACAGGCTCTTCGTAAACGCCATCGCCGCGCCCTTGCAGGCGGCAAAGAGCTGCCCGCTATCACCTTCCATGCCGGTTTCGGCCTGGTCCCAGCCGATATTGATGATTACGCCTCGCCCTTGCCGCTTCATCCGCGCGCCGATGGCGCGGGACAGCAGCATCGTTGCCTGGACATCGACGGCCCAGAGTTCGCGAAGTTTCCTTTCGAACGGCCAACTTGCCGCTTCGCCCGTCAAAGTATCGGCGCCGGCGTTGTTGATCCAGATGTCGATGGCGCCAAATCGCTGCCAGGCATCGTCAGCGAATTTCGTGCAGTTTGCCTCCACGCTCAAATCCGCCAACAGTGCCGATGCCGAGACGCGTTCCGCCCGGCACTCCTCGGCTGCCTGTTCGGCGGCGTCGCGCGAACGTCGGCCGTGGATCAGGACGTTGGCGCCGGCCCGCGCCAGCGTGCGAGCGATCGCTCGGCCGATGCCGCTCGTCGATCCCGTAACCACGGCGTTTTGGCCCGCTAGCTCCCGCGAATGCATCGCTGGCGCATGCAATCGATCCCGCAAGTCTTTGATGGTGCTTCCGAGAAAGGGATGAACCGCCAGCGGCGCGATTTGACTCAGCGGATCGAGCACGAACAAGCGCTCATGCATGCGCGGGTGCGGCACGACAAGGGCGAGGTCCGATTCTTCCGCGTTGATCGTCTCCGTGCCATAGAGCAGCAGATCCAGATCGAGAGTTCGCGGCCCATAGCGCTCGGCTCGCACCCGCCCCAATTGATTTTCAACTTCCTGCAACAAGCGCAGCAAGGCGAAGGGGTCAAGCGCCGTACGCAGTTCCGCCGCGGCGTTGAGGTAGGCGCCTTGTCCCGACGGCCCGCCGACCGGTTCGGTTTCGATATACGAAGAAACGCGTACAACCTCGATTTCGGGGGCATCGCGCAGCATTTGTATGGCCGCGTCGAGGAGCGCGCGCCGATCGCCGAGATTGCTCCCGAGAGCGATATGCACGGTAATGGGATTGACCATGAGGCGCTACTCGTCGGTCGATTTCCGAAGATACTCGCGGGCATGGCGAAGGATCTCGCGATGATCGAACGCCAACGCCGGCGGACGCTGGAGCGAAAACCATCCGACCTCGTCAGCATCGTCGCCAGCCCGTGCCGGCACGACTCCTACCTTCAGTTCCGCCAGATAGGCGACGCTAATCGTTCGCCCGCGCGGATCACGCTTCGGATCGCCAAACGTGTGCAGCTGCACCAGCGTGCCAGCACGTACGTTGGTTTCCTCGTACAGCTCGCGTCGAGCGGCGTCGTCGAGCGATTCATCCATCTCCACGAATCCGCCAGGCAAGGCCCAGCATTGCGCGAAAGGCTCGTTCTTGCGGCGAATCAACAAAACGCGCCGCTTCACTTCGCGCGTGACTATTACGATATCGACGGTGACCGCCGGGCGCGGATACGGGTAGCAGAATTGCTTCGCGGACATGAGAGCGTCTCGTCTATAACCTGCGCCGGCTAAGGCGCTTTCAAAGAAATGACTGGTCCACTCGGAATCACGATCACAATGCGAATCACGAAAACACGAAAGGAAGAAAACACGAAACATTTTCAGACGAATCCAATTCTCTCAGCCTTCTTTCGTGATTTCATTCTTTCGTGTTTTCGTGATTCGCATGGTAAAGCCATCTTGAACGAGCGACAGCTGACCAGGTAATTACTTTGATGCGCCAAAATGAAAGTATCTCGCGGAGCTATTTGCCCCGAATGCGCGTGACCGCCTTGCCGGCAGCGTCGCGAACGGCGGCACGGGCGTCCTGCGTTTCAAGCTGAGTCAAGGTCGGCAGCGCGGTTTTCGCGAGGGCGCCAAGCTCGGCCAATTCCTGGATCGCCGCGATGCGGTTCTCGGTCGAATCCGCCTTGGCGATGTCGATCAGGGAAGCAACCGCATCGGGATTCTCCTTCGCCAGCACGCCCGTGAGCCGAATGAGATGATTGCGGACGTTTCCGTCGGTCTCGTTCTTCAGGTTGATGCGATCCTTGATAATCAACCAGCCGGATTTTGCCTTGCCGCCGATGGAGCCCAGGGCGATGGAAGCCGATTTGCGTAGTTCGAGGCTCTTGTGCCCCAGCACGCCGCATAGTGCTGCGACGACTTCAGGCGAATCCGCGCCGAGCCTCGCCAGACCGTCGATGGCGGCCTCGCGCACGGTCAGCGCGTCGTCGGCGTCATTGGCGATCTTGAGTAATACAGGCGCGATCTTGGTGTTTTCCTTGTCGTGGCGAGTCAACAGGTGAACGCTGGAAAGGCGAAGTGCCGACAGTTCCTTCGTGTTTTGCAGCACTTCCAGCATTGCGGGGAAGGCGGGCGCGGCGTCGCTGCCCATGTTCCGCAGGGCATTGCCAACGGCCGTGCGCGTGCCAGCATGCGGATCCTTGAGTGCCACCACGAGCACGCTGGTGAATTCGGATGCTTGCTTGGCATAGGTGTTCGCCAACGCCGTCGCAGCGGCTTCGCGCACTGCTTCCGACTTGTCATTTTGCAACGTCACCGCCAGCAAACGCCCGGCCCCGCGCGTGTCGGCAGGCAGTCGTCCGAGGAGCAGCACTGCTTCCTGCCGTACCCTTGGCTCCTTGTCTTTCTCGATCGCTTCCATGATTGGCAAAAGCCCGACGCGCCCGGCGGCATTGCTGGCTTCCAGTGCGATCAACGCCGCCCGCCGAAATTTGGGATTGTCGTGCGTACGCAGGATTTTGATCCACTCGACGATGGTTTTGCCGAGGATGAGTTCTTCCTTGGTCTCCGGCTTTTTGTCGGTCGTCTTGGCGTCTTGGGCCGTACTGACACCGACCATGAACGGGACGGAGAACACCAACATCGTGAGTAGAGTGAGCCGTTTCATAGGCGGAATCTCCGCGGCGAGAATTAAGCAATGACGCGCTGGCCAATAAGAAGACGGGCAACCGATCCCGCGTATAACCTGAATTGGGTCAAAAAATCTAACCACGGAGAACGTTGTCCGTGCGGATCCGTGTTATCCGTGGCTAGTTGGTTTTCCGAAAGACTACTTCACACTCCAGACTTTGACGAGGCCATCGATGCTGCCCGAGGCGAGCCATTGTCCATCGGGGCTGAAGGCGAGTGCGGTGACGTTGCCGAGATGGGCCTTGATGCTGCGCAATTCCTTGCCGTCGATGTCCCAGATGCGGATGATCTGGTCGTACCCGCCGGTGGCGAATTTGGTTCCATCGGGGCTAAGCGCGAGCGACCAGACGGCATCGTGAGCCTTGATATTCTTGATTTCCTTCTTGGCTTCGATGTCGTAGATCTCGATGAATCCGTCCTGGTTGCCTGCGATGATCTTCTTGCCGTCGGCAGTGAAGAGGGCGCAGTTGAATGGTCGGCCTGGGTCCTTGACTTTGGTAACTTTGCCTTTCGCGCCTTTTTGGTCGATGACCGATTCCGGCGCCTTGAAGCTGGCGGTTTCCTTGGCGGTCGCGATATCCCAGACGCGGACGGTGCGGTCGGCACTGGCGGTCACGACGCTCTTGCCATCGGGGCTGAAGGCGACATCGGTGACCGAATCGGTATGGCCTTTGATCGTCTGCGTTTCCTTGCCGGCGGCGACGTCCCAGATCTTCACGGTCTGGTCTTCGCTGGCGGTGGCGACGAGTTTGCCGTCCTTGGATCGTGCGAGGGCTTCGATGGCAGCCGTGTGGCCCTTGATCGATTTTCCTTCCTTGCCCGCCTTGATATCCCAGATCTTGATTTCACCTTCCCAGGCCTTCTTTTCCTTGTTCCACTTGCCCGTCGGCACCAGCAGCTGGTCTTTGAAATAGGCCAACGCCTTCATCTGCGTCGGATGGCCTTTCAGCGTCTGTACGTCTTTCTTGGCAGCGAGGTCCCAGATCTTGACCGTGAGATCCCGGCTTGCCGAGGCGACGGTCTTGCCCTGGGCGTCAAACAGGACGGCGTAAACCCAGTTCGTGTGGCCCTTGAATTCATATGCAGCGGCATCGGGCTTGAACGGTTCCTTCTTTTCCTCCTTCTTGACCTCTTCCTTTTTGTCGGTCTTCTTGTCTTCCGTTTTGGGCAGATCCTTCTTTTTCTTCTTCTTGGCGGCCGCGTTTTGAGCCATCGACTCAACGTCTACCAAGCTAAAACTGCCGAGAAGCAATACGGTGAAAAAGAGGGTGAGGACGAGTCTGGAAACGCGCGACATGAGAGGCTCCTACAGGTGGGATACGCCAAAACGCCGGCGGCGAGAACCCCGATTGGCTTCGCCGGGACGCGTGATTTCATTACGGTTGATATAGGCAATTTGACCAGAATTGTCAGGAAGCATTTCGGTTTCAAGCTTGCCCGTCAAAGCCTGGTGGCGGCAGGACTGGAATCCTGCCGCCACAATTTGGCTTATCAGCTTACCACGGGTCGCCCGTCACTACCGTCCGATTAGGATCCAGCGCCTGATACGGATCCAGCACGAAAGGCGGCGGCGTGATCGAAGACGGTTCTGGATTAATCGTGAACGGCGGAGTGTAATAGATCGATCCAGGCGGCAAAATCGGACCAGGCGACGGAATCACGACGTTCATCGGCGGAATCACCGAGCTCATCGACGGATAGACCGGGCCGGGCGACGGAATCACCGAACTCATCGACGGATAGACCGGATTCATCGGCGGAATCACGACGTTCATCGGCGGCAGCACAGGATTCATCGGCGGCAGCACCGGGTTCATCGGCGGAATCGCGGGTCCTAACGGCGGATAGACCGGGTTCATCGGCGGAAGCACAGGGTTCATCGGCGGCAGTACCGGATTCATCGGCGGCAGCAGTGGGTTCGAAATGATAAACCCAGGCTGCCCCTGCATCGTCGATGGGAACGACTGCCCCGTTCCACCGAGCGTGAAGCTGATGCCGCCGACCTGTTGCGTCAGTGTCACCGAACCGTTGGGGTTCGTTGTCTGCGTTACGGTGCTCTGCGCCGAAGCGGCAACACCCGAGACCAAAAACGAACCCGCCACCAGAGCGAGGATCAGGAGGGCCTTTTGGCTCCCTACGAAACGAATCTGCCGAAAACAAAGTTGCGTGATTACGTACATGGCTCATTCTCCATTGCGGGCGGGGTTTAGATTGCGATCGACACACCCCAAATCCGCAATGAGAGGAAATATCGTCCAAGATTCTCGCGTTCCTGGAAAAAAAGCCAGGCTATGATGCATTTGCGTCGGTGAGAGGCGGGAGCGTCAGCTGCTGGAGGAAGTGCGTGGGAACTGTTCGTTCCTATTGTCGCTCACGAATAAAGTTGGGGGGAGAAACGAATAAGCGGGGGTAGAGCTGAAAAAGAACATCCGGAAGCGTGCAAGTCCCAGGGGGGCTAGGAACAATACGACGCTCCCGGAAGGTTCGGCGAATGAAAAGCTAGAATGTCCTTTCGTGGGATCACGCCGCGTGTGGGTAGCTGAGATGGTTGCCACACGAACCCGACGTATTCTGAATCGTGTAAAGCGGCTTGGCTGTTAACCAAGGACATGTTCTGCTATACCGACCAGAATCCCATCCTGATGGAAAGGATGTAGAGTCAAACTCCACTCCCCTATAATATGACGAGAAGCTAACCCCTGTCAAGGGAGATTGGCGGAAAATCACGAAATGTCGAGGCCGGATCGAAATTCGCCTGTCTTTCCAGGCAGGTCAAGCTAGCGAAAATCGCTGATTTCAAATCGTAGCGAATCGCGAATCGGCAATTTCATGTTGGTATTGAATAAATATTGTCAATATGCCAAAAGCGTCGTTGAGTGGGACGGATCCTACTCACGGACGACAGGGCGTACTCTTACACGATGACCAGCTCGCAACCGATACATGCCAGCAAGGTTGGCCGCGCTCGCCGAAGTTTCGGACAGCTTTGGCAGGTTCCGACCTTTTTGCTTGGCCTGTTAGCCTTCGTCGGCGTCGCCGTCAGCACCCCCTGGCGGCAGAACGCGGAATGGGTCACGTTCCGCGATCAGCTCCGTTCCCTGCGCGATGGTCTGAACCGAAAAAGCGATCCCGACGCCTTGTTATCATTGGCGGGAAAGCTCCAATCGCAGCTGCAAAATTATCGCTCCTATGCCGCCGAGGCGCATTTCCTCGTCGGTTCTGCCCACTATTGGCACGGACTGAAGAATCCAGGAAAGAAAGCCCACGAAAACTGGGCCATCGCCATCGACCAGTTCGAGCGTGCATTGGCGATCGGCGTAACCGATTCCGACAAATCCGCGCTCGACTACCGCCTTGGCTATTCCTTGATTCAGGAGCGCAAGGACATTCCGCGCGCGCTGAACATGATGCTGCCGACGATCGAATCCGAAGCCGACAATAAACTAAGCGCTTACCGCATGTTGCTCGACGTTCAACTTAAACAAGCGAAGCCGAATCTCGACACGGCCCTGGCGTTGAGTGGCCGAGTCGTCGAGCTTCTGCCCGACTCCGATCCCGAGGCATTGGCGAAAGCGCGTTTTCAACGCAGCGACTTGTTGATGAAAAAAGGCCAGCGCACCGAGGCGATCCACGAGATTCGCCGCATCGACGCCAAGGCGCCTCGCCCGTTGCGAATCAAAGCACGCCTGCTTCAGGCGCAATGCCACGAAGAAGAAGGCGATTGGCCTCTCGCGATGAGCATCTGGAAAGAATTGCTGAAGGACGCAGCCCATGTCGAGGGCGGACGGGCACGCATCCTGTACGCACTCGGCTGGTGCCATCACCAGATCCGCCCGCCCAACCCGAAAGAAACCATTCGCGTCTGGTCCGAGGCAGCCAAGATCCCCGGGCCCGAAGGTCAGGCGGCGGCGCTGAATCTGGGCGAATTGCGTCTCACGCTTGGCGCCGCCCAGGCCGACCTCGCCATCGCCGATTGGGCCAGCGCTCTCGAAACGGTCAAATCGCCCGCGGATTACAAAAACCCTTACCTCTCGCTAGAGCAGGTTACGGGAATGTTCCAACGCGGGCTGAACCATTTCCAGGAAACCAACGAACCGCAAAAGGCCCAGGTCATCGCCGAGCTCTATCGCCGTGTCGCAAAAGGCGGCGTTGTCGAAAAGCAAGTCGCCGAGCTGATGGAACGCAACGCCCGCGAAATGCTGCGAAAGTCCGAGCTTACGCCGAACAACAAGGCAATCCTCGACGAAGCGCTTGCCCAGTTCCGCCAGGCAGGCGTGGCATTTGAACACGCCGCCTCGGCCCAACCGCAGGAATCCCGTTCGCCGTTGCTCTGGCGCGCTATCGAATGTTTCGTCGCAGGAAAAGACGGCGCCGCAGCCAAGAAAGCACTCAAACAATTTGTGGTGATCGAGAAAAAGGACGCACGCCTCGCCGAGGCCTGGTACACGCTCGGCGACCTGTATCGCGTCGCCGGCGACGAGGCCAACGCCCACGAGGCATTCGTCCGCTGCGTGGAATTTTCGAGCACGATCTACGCCTGCCGGGCGCGATTCTACCTCGCCGTCGAAGAAGCGACCAAGAAGAACTTCTCGCAGGCTGTCGAGATCTTGAGGCAGAACCTTGAAGGGCCGTCCGTCGAAATCGATCGGCCATCGCACGAACGCTCGCTCTTCATGATGGCGTTTCTCCGCATGCGCATGAACGAACCCAGCGAGGCTTCGATCTACCTCAAGAATTGCCTGGAGCTTTACCCCGACAATCCCGCGATCAACCGCGTTCGCGAAAATCTGGGTATGTGCAACCTCCAGCTGGCGAAACAAGAAAAGAGCCGGGAGGAAGAGCAAGCCAAATCGCGAACCGCCAATCTGCCTCCGGACGTGCGTGCCCGTATCGAAGATTCGATTCGCGCGAGCCGAAAGACGCGATTCGCCTATCTCGCGCGAGCCACCAATGTCTATGTCTCGCTGAAAGCCGATCTGGAAGCCGACGCGCGAAATCGAAAGCTGACCGTTCTCGAAGAAAACCTCTTGCGCCGCGCATGGTTCGGCCTTGGCGAATGCCATCTCGGCAATCAGGAATTCACCGAGGCGGCTCACATTTTCCTGGAGATCCAGCACAAGAACCGCGGCACCGTCGAGGCGCTGATCGCCGCGCATCGCGTGCTGGACGAGATCCTCGTCGCCGCGAATCGAACGCCGCAGGAATCGACTGAATGCCGAAAGGTCGCCCAGGAATCGTTAGGGCTGCTGAAAGAGGACCTGAAGACGCTGCAGCCCGACAATGAAATCTTCCGCCTGCCCAATGTGCCGACGCATGCACAATTCACGCAGCTCACCGTCTTGACCCAGCGCCGCCTCGACGCGCCGCCGATGAAGTCCAAGTCGCTGCCCGGTTTTCAATAATCCCTATCACCGGGCCCAAGCCCAAGGGTGAGCGCAGCGAACCATTGAGATGTTGTCCAGCAGGGCGCTTGGCCAACAGCCGTTGGCCAAGCGCTTTTGCACTTTTTCGGCCTTTTTTTGCACTTTTAGGGGGTGTTGGCCAAATTCCCGAGGGGGAGAGGGGGGCCACGTTTAGCGCTCGCGCCGAACCACGCAATCGAAAAAAAATTCCGCAACCGACTTTGACAGCGCCACCCCAGGCGCGTTACGATGCTTGAAAATATGCCGCCAAGCCCGCAGGTGAGCGCAGCGAGCCTGCGCGGGTCGGAACATCACAACCGATCCAGCGGACTCTTCACCCCGCTCGCGCCGCGCTGCATCACGTGCGTGTAGATCATCGTCGTGCTCACCTCGGCATGGCCCAGCAACTCTTGCACCGTGCGAATGTCATGCCCCGCTTCCAGCAGATGCGTCGCAAACGAGTGCCGAAACGTATGGCAACTCACCTTCTTCGTAATCCCCGACGCGAGCACTGCCGCCTTCACCCGCTTCTGCAATAAATTCTCATGCCGATGATGCCGCATCTTTTCCCCCAAAGCCCCATCATGAGCGCAGCGATTGGTGGGGGTCTCCCATTCCTCCTCCTGATTCGCACGCGGATCGACGCTCAGTCGTGCCGACGGAAACAAATACTGCCAGCCCAACTCCCGATCCGCATTTGGATATTTCACCTTCAACGCATGAGGCAACCAAACCCGCCCATGCCCCGCTTGCACGTCGGCCTCGTGAACCTGCTTCGCACACTCCACCTGCTCCCTCAATCGCCGCTCCACGCGCTCGGGCAGCGGCACGGCCCGATCCTTGTCGCCTTTCGCCTCGCGCACGATGATCTGTTTACGGTCAAAATCGACATCCTTGACGCGCAGCCGGCAACATTCCAGTATCCGCATGCCCGTGCCATACAGTAGCTCCGCTTGAAGCAAGTCGATTCCGTCTAATCCGGCCAAAATACTACGAACCTCTTCGATGGAGAGCACGACAGGCAGTCGTTCCGGCCGTTTGGCCCGCAGCGCATCGATTTTGGGCAATTCGATTTCGAGCACCTTTTGATACAGGAACAAAATCGCCGCAAACGCCTGGTTCTGCGTGCTGGCGGCGACATTGCGTTCGACGGCGAGATGGGTCAAAAACGCTTCGATCTCGGCTGCGCCCATCTCGCGTGGATGGCGTTTGTTATGGAATAAAATGAACCGCTTGACCCAATCGACGTAGGCATCTTCGGTGCGTTTGGAGTAATGGAGAAGCCGCGTTTTCGCCGCCAGCTGATCCAGCAGTTTCGGAGGTTGGTTATTTTGCGGATTCATACGGAATATCCTTGCAATCGAGAAGACATCGGTTACAATGGACGAAGGAATTCGGAACGAAACGCCGAGCGGCCTTCGGTTCTGTTATACAGAAACAGAACCGGATTACACAGAAAAACGCGTTTATTATACAGAATCGATTCTGTCTAATAATCGTTAGACCACCCAACCCTCAGGCTGCGGCCTGGTGGGGCGAAAGCCAGCAAA
>CAZAFH010000017.1:0-86611 GCA_964484265.1 uncultured Singulisphaera sp. | reverse complement strand
CCGTTGTCGAGGATTTGGCGTTGCCATTTCGCGCCGATGTCGTCTTGCACCTTATAAACACGCACGCCTCGGCTCTGGGTGAACTTGTCGGTTTTGAACGGTTCATCGCGCACGCCGATGACGATTTCGTCGGAGCCATCGGAATCGAGGTCGGCACAGCTGATAGCGTGGCCCCAGCGCAGCTGTTCGTCGATGACATGGCGCGACCATAGTTTCCCCGCCGCGGTGGGTTCAGTGTACACGACGACCTGATTGCCATGCCAGGGTTCGATGGTGACGATGAAGCGTTTGCCGTTCTTGAGCTTGCCGGTCTTGATTTCGCTGGCGCCGCGGCTGCCTTTGAGGTTGTCCTGGTTGCCCACGCCGAGGTGCGTGCGTTTCCATTTGCCGTTGGCGAGGCTGAGCAGATTGACGCCTTCATAGCTCGCGGTGAGGATGTCTTCGCCCTTACGATTGGCGGCGGGGATCGGGTGGAAATTGTGGGAAGCGTGCAAGCTGGCGTCGAGCACTTCAGGCAGCCAGCGATCGTTGACGGGATCCTTCGGGATACGGTAAGCGGTCACGCGCACCGGTTCGCCGTCAACCCAGTTGTTCGCCTTGCTGCTGCCTCGGCCCATCAACGGCACGGAAATGAGCGCCGGTTTGCCGTTGCCATCGATGTCGGCAAAGCGAATGCGGTGGATGACAGGTTCCATGTCGATCGGATGCACGGTCCACTTGTCGCCAGGCTTGGCGGGGTGCTTGAGCCATTGCAGCGTACCGCCTGACTTGGTGTTGAACGGCTTCCAGTCGGCGCCGAGGGCGAAGTCGATTTTGCCGTCGCCATTAATGTCGTGTCCGGCAATGCAGACGTTGTCGGGCTTGGTCAATCCCGTGATGATTGTGTGAACTTTCCAGGTCGGATTCTCGAGCCAAATGACGCGCGTCGTATCGACGATGACGACGTCCGGCTTGCCATCGCGATTGACGTCGGCGGCGATGACGGCGTAGCCGACCTGCAATTTTTTAGGCAATTCCTGCATTTTGAAAGCCGCGAACGGCTTTTCCGTGTCTCCCGCTTGAGCCAGGGCGGGTTGAGGCGCGATTGCCGGCAGGAGCGATACCGCTGCCATCGCGAAGAGAAGAGAGCGCATGTTGGCCAATCCTTTTTTTGACAGAGAGTAGGTCTTGCGATATTGTTAAAAGTGTAGGGAAATAAGCTGCGTTCAGCAGGGGTTAGCCTTTTCCGGTCGGCGCATTTCACTCAAAGCGCCGGGCGGACAACGAGGAATGGACATGACGCGTTTACTCGGATTGGCGGCAATTTTGGCTGCCTCGCTTTTCTTGATCGACTCCGCCATCGTGGCGCAGGACGGCGCCAAGGGTGTCAAAAAGGGCAAGATCGCGGTCGAAACTCTCTTCAAGAAACTCGACGTCAACAAGGACGGCAAGCTCACGAAGGACGAGTTTCTCAGGCTCGCGGATAATCTCAAAAACAAAGACATGGCCCGCGAAAAGCTCACCACCGTCTTCAGCAAGATCGACCCCGAAAGCAAGGGCGTCACGCTGGATCAGTTCCGCGATTTCATCGAAAGCAAACGCAAAGAAAAAAGCAAGTCGTGAAACACTTGGCGAGCCTGGCTGCATAAGCGGCAGGTTGAACTCAGCATCAGTTTGTTCAACCTGCCGCTTATGCAGCCAGGGTCGCCGATATATCGACTTGGTCCGCTTCATCCTTTCAGTAATCACGGTTTCTTTCACCTTCTCATTCGTTCGAGCCAATCATAATCTGTTTCTTGTGAGCGGATCCGTCAATTCCATCCATGGAGGTTGAACATGTCGAACCAGAAACCTACGCCTCGCCAGCAATTGCTTGGCATGATCACGAGCTACTGGAAGGCGATGGCGATCCACGTAGCCGCCAAGCTCAAGGTCGCCGACTACGTCAAAGATGGTCCGCAGACTGCGGAGGCGCTGGCGAAACTCACGGGCACGCAGCCGCAAGCCCTCTTTCGCTTGCTGCGTGCGCTCGCCAGCGTCGAGATCTTCGAGGAAGGCGCCGATGGCCGATTCGGCCTGACGCCCATGGCCGAATGCCTGCTCGACGTGCATGGTTCGCAGCGAGCCGTCGCGATAATGATGGGCGACGAGCACTATCGATCGTGGGGCGATTTGCTCTACAGCGTGCAGACCGGCATGCCGGGCTTCGATCACATTTATGGCAAGCCGATCTTCGAATGGCTGGCGGAGCATCCTGAGGATGCCAAGATTTTCGACGCCGCCATGACGGGCTTCCACGGTCCCGAAACGCAGGCGATGATCCAGGCCTACGATTACACCGGCATTAACACGCTCGTCGATGTCGGCGGAGGCAACGGCACGGTGATCTCTGCGGTCCTCAAACACAATCCGACGATGAAAGGCATTCTTTACGATCTGCCCAATGTCGTAGAGCGTGCCAAGAAAAGCCTCGCCGACGCCGGTCTGGCTTCACGCTGCCAAACCGTGGCAGGGAGTTTCTTCGAGTCCGCGCCGCCCGGCGGCGACGCTTACCAGATGCGGCACATCATCCACGACTGGACCGATGAGCAATGCCACACCATCCTCACGCATATTCGCAAGGTAATTCCGAAGACCGGCAAATTGCTCGTCATCGAAATGGTCGTCAAGCCGCGCAACGAGCCGCAAATGGCGAAATGGCTCGACCTCAACATGATGGTCATCCCCGGCGGCCGAGAACGCACCGAAGCCGAATACCGCGAAATGTACGCCAAGGCAGGCTTCGAACTGACGCGCGTCGTGCCCACGCCGACGGAGGTCAGTGTCATCGAAGGGCGGCCGGTGTGATCCCTGCATTCGTATAGCGTTCGCGCCTCGCCGCGCGAACGCTATACGGCCTGTGGAAAATGCGAACGCGGCTTGGGCATGAATTTCATGCACACAAAATGCGTCGGCAGATAGATGCCGACGATCAGGATGCTCATATACAGCGCGAAGTAGACGTCGCCATCCATCCATTCTTGCGGCTTCTCGTCGCTGCCGGGGTTAAAGACATAATTGATATTCACCGGCATATTCGGATCGCGCGTCCGCTCGCCCGTCGCCGGATCGACACTCGGACTCGCGGGCGGCATCCAGACGTAGCACACCGTCAGCAGCACCCACATGACGACCGACCACAAAACCAGTGCCCGCCGATCATAGCCCACGCACCAGACCGCGTATACAAGGTAGAACGGCAGCCAAAAGTGAAAGAACGACAGAAACCGCAGGAAGAACGGCTTCTGGCGGTCGAACATGTAGCCTGTCATGCCCGTCAGGTGCAGGCCAACCGCCTCGAAACAGAAATCGACCACCCACACCATCTGTGGCAAGAACGCGCCGATTAAAGCCGCGGATAAGAGCAGCGGGCTTTCCAGCCAGATCGCGATTACTGTCAAGACCGCGACGACATCGCAGAAGTAAAGGAAATTGGTCGGGCCATAATTCTTCAGGTAAACCGGAATCAGCATCGCCATGAATGCGGTATAGGGCAACTTCGCCCAGAGCGGGATCAACGGGCGGCGGGCGGTTGTCATGGTATTTCCTTGCAAAACTGCGTGTATGTGAACGAGATGTCGCGGACCGCCAAATCCTGTTTAGCGCTCGCTGGATACTTACGCGGCGAGATATCGAGCGAACGCTAAACGATAAACTCTCAGTTCCACCCGTGCTCGTCGCGCACCGCAATCATCGCGGCTAGGATGTTGTTCCACGTTTGCGGCTTCATCATCATGTCGTTGGGGAACATGCAGCCATCCCAGCAGATGTGCTTGAACTTCTTGGTCACGTTGCCATAGGCGTCGCGCATCCAGAAGCCGGCGTGGTGCGGGATGTTGAGCTTGCCGTTCGGATCGTCCGCGGGGCAGTGCCGGCCCGTCTTGTCGTGCGAACCGGAGCCTTTGACCGTGGCATCGTTCTGGGCGATATGGAAGTCGATCGTCCACGGCCGAAGTGCGGCAGTCAGCGTGGCCAGCGATTGATCGAGCGTCTTCGCGTCCCAGTTGAAGCCTTCGGGCACGATTCGGTCTTCCGGTGCGTTGAAGCCGAGCGTGTAGAGCAGCGTGTGAGCCATGTCGGCCTGGAAGCCGAGCGTGCCGGGCCGATCGGTCAACTCGATCAGTTGCAGCATGCGTTTCCAGCTATGCATGCCGCCCCAGCAGATTTCGCCCTCGGCAGCGAGGCGTTCGCCATGATCGGCCGCGATGTCGCAGGCCAGGCGGAACGTCTCGGCGATGCGTTTTTGGCTGCCTTCGGGATCCTTGGCCCAGTCGCCGACGCCGCACGCGGAATCGATGCGGACGACGCCATAGGGCCGGGCGCCGAGTTCGCGGAGACGTTTGGCGATGCCGCACCCTTTGCGAACCTGCGTAAGGAAGTTGGCGCGATCGCTTTCGCCGCCCATGGCCGACCCGCCGCCTGTCCCGCCCCAGACAGGCGCGACGACGGACCCGATGGCGAGATTCTTGGCCCGCACCTTGTCGGCGAGGCGTTTGAGGTCGTCGTCGGTCGAATCGATGTTAACGTGCGGTGCGAACAGGAACAGATCGATGCCATCGAACTTGACGCCGTTGACGTTAGCCGCGGCCGTGAGTTCGATCATCTTGTCAAGTTCGATAAACGGCTCACCATCCGCCGAGCCTTTGCCGACGACGCCGGGCCAGGTGGCATTGTGAAGTTTGGGGAAGGAGTTGCTCATGAGTAGCTCCGTGGAGAGTTGTTAGTTGTCAGTTGTCAGTTGTTAGAGAATTTAGAAGTCCATTGAGAAGGCGGGCGACTTCGTCTGCTTGTTCGAATACGGGATTTGTCGTGTCGAGATACCCCAATTCGCGGGCGATGATCAGTTGGGTTATCATTTCGTGAAGCGATCCCTTAGCGATGCCGAGAAACTGTTTGAATTCGCCGCGTGACTGGCGGCCTTGGCCTTCGGCTACATTACTGGGAACGGAAACTGCGGAACGGCGAAGTTGGTTGGTTAGGCCAAACCGTTCGTCCTTAGGGAAGGTTGACGAAATCTTATAGACCTCAACCACCAGTTTAATTGCTTTCTGCCAAACGATGAGATCTCGGTACGACTGCTTCATCCAGGCAACTCCTTGTTGTGGGAAGTTGTTGGTTGATAGTTGTAAGTTGTTAGACAAATAAGGCCTCCGGCCGCGTCAGCGAGAATCGAGTTCACTGCATTTTCTTATCTAACAACTAACAACCAACAACTAACAACTACTTCCCCTTCCCAATCTTCGGCGCCTGCGGGTTGACGCCTGGCCCGAAGTAGCGCAGAATCACGAGCGGCTCATCTCCCGTATTGTCGTAGGTCACGCCAGATCGAGCAGCGCCGTGGCTGACGAAATACTCGTCCTCGGTGAGTTGGGTGAAGCGGATCATCACCGGCGTTTGCAGGCGTTTGCCGTTGATCGTGCCGCTGCCCTGGACTGCGGTCAGGCCGTAGGCGCCGTTGTCCTTGATGGTGACCTTCGTGCCCGGTTGGACGGTCAACTCCTTGGCGCTAAAGAGTTCCTCGCCGTCGATCTTGCCGTAGACGATCCACTTGTCCTCGTAGCCTTGATCTTCACCACCTTCACACAGGATCGGTTCGAGGTAATGGCTGTCCTTGAAGTTCGGGTCGACATTACCCGCCCAGTCGAGTTGCTCGACGAGGTAATCGAGGTCCTTGTGATACTTCTTCGGCACATCCTTCACGAGCAGTTCCCAGGGCACATACCGGCCTTCGACCATCGACTGGTACATGCCGAACACGTCCGAACCCCACTGCGGTTCGTAGGTCACCAGCGAACCCGGAGCGTGGAGAACGCATGGCGGGATCAGCCAACCGGTGCCTGGCTTGAGGCGGTAAGCCTTGCTGAGGTCGAGGATGCCGTTGTCGCCCTTGTTCCAATTTTCGAGGCAGCGGCGAACATCGGATTTCTGCGTGCCGGGTTCGAGGCCCATGAACGTGTACGGGAAGTTGTTGCCGATGTAGTTCATCTGGGGCGGGAAGTAGTACGATTCGGGCTTGCCCTGTTGACCGACGAGCGCGGCCTGCTTGGCGCTCTGGTGCATGTGATGCGGGATCGGTCCCATGTTGTCAAAGAACTTCGAGTAGACCGGCCAGCGCTGGTACTTCGCCCAAATGTCCGGCCCGATGAGGTCGGCCTTGGCGGCCTTGACGACCTCGCGAAACGTGAACGCTTTCTCGCCGTCGTGGACGACATAGGAAAGGCCTTCGTCCCAGTCGGCGCCTTCGTTGGCAGCGGGCGTGGTGGACGCGAACCAACGTTCGTCGATGCCGCCTCGGTTCGCGCCATAGGCGTAGATGTCGTCGGAGTGCAGTTTCAGGCGCCGCCCCGGGGTGAGGAAGGCACGCGGCACCCAGGTCGGTGCAAGCTGCAAAATTCCGCCGCTCGAGGCGAGTGCATCGCGTATAATGGAGGGACTCGTTTTTTCCGGCGCCTTCCCGGCGGTCGTCTTCTTGGCCACGGTCAATGCTCCTGAGTGAGAGTTAATAAGCCCAATCGCGAGCGCAGCGAGCCGTTGGGATCACTGATCGCACGATCCCAACGGCTCGCTGCGCTCGCCATTGGGCGTAAGTCGGCTAGGAATTTTCTAGCGATCCGGGTACGATTATTCCACGAATAGTGATTTTCGAGAGGCGATTCTTCAAGCGAAATTCTCGAAATGCGAACCCATAACACAAAAAAACAGCGTAGAGTTGGGTTGGAGAAAAAGTGAAAGTATTGAGTAAAGTGATTCATGCAGGTAAACCAGGTGGCTGGAACATGGACGGTAGATTCGAATCTGATCTGAGTCGAAGGCCGCGCCTGCTGCTGGCCTATGCCGACAGCGCGTTTGCCTCGGAATGTGGCCGATTCTTTCGCCGGTTGGGTTGGGAAGTGCAACTGGTGACGAGCAGCGCCGAGACGATGGAATTGGCGCGCGAATGGCAGCCGAATGTGGTCGTTCTGGAGGAATCGCTCGCCGATTTCAGCGGCTGGCTTACCAGCGCGAAACTGAACACCGAACACGCCGATCTGCGAATTGTGATGGTCGCCTCGGAAACACGTCAGATCTCGGCCGATCGTTTGCGTTCGGTCGGCGCGAGCGGATTCTCCGCGCGCCGCCAAGGCGCGGAAGGCCTTGCTAACGCCGTCCTGGGTTACGCCGCGCTGTCGAAGGCGGTGTGATCGCCGCTTGCGGCTTAGCGCTCAACACGGAGCCAGGCTGAGTGGCAAAACGCGGACATTTTTTTCTTTGCAAGGCATTACGTCTCGTTTGGGATTTCATGTCCTTTGTAAAAGCCGCTGCGCGAGACGGATAAGAACCTTTACCTGCTTCCAAAAAAAACCTAGGTGGCAGCATGCGTACTTTGACGGTGGGCAAAGTGCTGGCGGCCTCTAGCTGTGTGCTCGGCTTGGTCGCGTGCTGGCTCATGTGGCACGAAGCCGGCCTACCGCCAAATGATCGGCCATTGCGGCTCTTCGGCGCAAGCGGGGGCAGAGGGATTTCCAGCGAGATTTACCCGGAATCCGGCATCGTCTTCTCCGGCGGAATCTTTGTCGTCAATCTGCTAAGCATTCTGGGTTTGGTCCGCAGCAAGGAGGTTTCCGTGGCCTGGCATTGGGGGCCTGCGTTCCTGATCGTCGGGGTGCTGGTCCTTATATTTCTGCACCAGGCTCGCCGAGTCAATAGCGTCAGTCTGGAAGTCGTTCAGCTGGGGTACGTCCTCGGTCTACTCGCAGGGGCGGGACTATTGGCTTCAGGAGTGGTTACCTTCGTATTCGCCTGGCGAACTTCGCCAGTCGAACCGGGCGAGGCAACTCACCGGCAGGAAATGTAACGTTTTTGAAAGACGAAACTCCGTCGCCTTTACGGCCTCCCAAACCCTTCCGTTCGCTGCAATCCCCAGGGTTCGATGCGCTCGGTGGCGAGATTGAACGGCTCCACATTCGTCATGGGTTGGCGCACAAACGGCGTGCCGCCGGTTGGCATGTTGGTCGTCAGGCCATCCATCTTCAGGCTCATGCGCATCTTCTGCGTCGGCATGCGCAGTTCCATGCGATAAGGAATAATCGCTCCGGTCTTGCGATCAACCGTCGTGCTCGTGATATTGGCTGAGCAGATCTCCTGACCTGTTGCATCGTCCAGGAGCAGGAACGACTTCACCTGCGGTTCCGGCGAACGCACTTCGCGGCGATTCATGACGATGACCTTGCGAACCGCCTGCCCGAGCGGCGTCTTCGTGCGTTCCACCAGCTTCACCACCTGCCCCTCTTGCTCCAGTTTGTAGCGATCCGGCGGACCGTACGGCCCCATGCCCATCGCTTCCATCACCCATTCCGGCTGGATCGGCAGCGGCATACGGCGCGCTCGGCCGGACTGGAAATCGTTGTAGCTGCAGAAATACTGATACGGGTCAGGATTCTTGGCGGCCCAGAACCAGAACTCCTGCTGGTTCGAGCCGATATCGACCTCGTCCTTGCCGAACGCTGTCACCTTCATGCGGAAGTTGCGCGGCTTCTCGGCAAAGATCCGGCCCTGCAAACCGATCGATTGATTGCCCATCGTGGCATCGATGGACAGATCCTCGACGCGCACGCTTTGGATGCGCTCGGCATTGCTATTGAGGTAGGCGACGAGATTCGCGACCGTCGGAGCCGCGCCGGGTCGAGTGGTGTCGTTTTTGGGCTTGAACCAGTTCCAGCGCGTGCTTTCGCAGCCGGCGCCAAAGAGAATCAGCAACCCCAGCAAAGTTACGCGAATTAGGGTCTGCATGATGAGGATCTCGTTTCGACGTATATGAGGGTTTTGCGCATTTCCTCCCCTCTAACACCGGGAGAGGGGCCGGGGGTGAGGGCCGCAGGTTGTCTGCAATGCTGTGGATTACCACGCATTGCCATCGTTAAGCGGCCCTCACCCCTTCCCTCTCCCGGTGGGAGAGGGAGCACTGCACGCAACGGTTTCCGATAATGGATCCTGTCAAGACCCTTCGAACTACTTCCATCCCAGGACTTCGAACACCTCGTCTTGTGCCTGGGCCATTTCGTCTTCGTTCAATCGAGGGTTAGTGACCTCATGCTTCGTATTCGTACGCAGACAGCGGAGCGTCATGACCTCTCGGCCATCGCGCATGACGGAGGTCTCATACCGGAAACGGCGGCGTCTTAGCAAGAGCAAAGCGAGCACGTAGCGAAAATTTACCCGCTTCGGATCGGTCTGGCCTTCGAGTCGATTGAAACAGTCTTCGAGGAGATCATCGTCGAATCGAGGCTTGATCTTCTCAGTGCTCGTGGGGACGCGGCCCATCCAGAAGCTAAACGCACCGGACGGCGGACCTTGCCAGGCTTCGTTGCTAAAATCGCGCCGAACAAACTGCCGATCTTCTTCCAGCAGAGCCGTGAAGTATCGCTCCCCGGGCTTGAGTTCGCGCCCGGTGGCGGCACAACGGCGGGAATTCGGCTGAATCTGATAGTCCATCCTTTGGCCCTCTCCGCTAGGTTGCCTACTTCGCGAAAATGGGCAGAACGCCTTATTTTCATCGTATCGTCTTTTGCGTGCGATAATCAAGGCCCGAGGCTGATGCCGATCGGATTTGGCGATAATCCATGCACGGCGCGTAGCGGAAAGGAGGACAATGCCGACGGAATCGATTGGTCCGGTAAGAATTGAAAGTGCGGTGAGTCCGGTTTTGCAAAGGCAGGCAATTAGCGATTCTTGAGCAAGCCCATGGCCGACTCGATTTCGCCGGGCGTCTGATAGCCCCACCCGGTCTGGGCGAGGCGGACAATTCCGTCGGAATCGACAACGACGAAACAGGGCGTGTCGGTCGCGCCAAACAGCTGCCGCATGCCCGTGCCATCCAAAATCGGGAACGGCAGCAGCATTTCTTTCTGCTGCTTCAATGCCAACTCGGCATCGCGCGTCACCGCCATCGCCAGGATCGCAATTTGGCCGGCGTTTCGTGAATGGAGCGTCTTCACGTAGCGCAGCACTTCCTTACCAAGATCGGTCACCGGATTGTAGAAGAAGATCAGCACCGGCTTACCCGCGTGTTGGCGTAGGCGTTCGGTCTCGCTGCTGTTCAATCGGCTGACGCTGAAATCCGGCGCGCGATGTCCCACCGTGGCGACCTGAAAGACGGCAGTCGGCAGCGGTTGCGTCTTCGGAATGACGGGCGACTCGCCTTTCTTCGCGCTGACCAGCAGCGTCTTCAGGTGCAAGATCGAAACCCGATACGGCGTCGGTTGGTAGCGATCGATGTGATAGGCGACGCGATTCAGCACAGCATCGATCTGTGGCTGTTTGCCGCCCGGATGCTGTAGGAGTGGATTGGCCTCCTCGGCGATTTTCCGGGCTCGCTCGATTTCGTTTCGGCGTTCCTCAAGAAAACGCGTCGGGTATTTGATGTATCGTTCGAGATTATATCGGATGACGCATCGGCTCGTCGCGACTTCGCGGGCCGGTTCGCGGTACTCGATCTGGCGTTCGACTCGCTGGGCCACGAGCAACTGCGGATGCAGCCAAACGGTATCGCGCTTGCGCCAGGCCGAGCGGTCAGCACGCGGCAGGTTCCAGTCTGGCGATTGCTGAACGCCGACGAACTTGACGCAGGTGATCCCATGCACCGATTCGGTGCCCACGCCCTGCCAGCGCTGGGTCGGCATGCCGGTCTCGTTGACGTCCCACATCGTGGAATGGCCGACTTTCGCGACGGGCGTCGTCAGAATGAAGCCGCACTCCAGCGTGGGTGGACCAAGCACCGCTGGCGTGAGAATTTTCCGGTCTGCCGTATGGAATCGGCCCTGCCAATCGACCTTTGCGAGCTCCAATCGAACGGACGAGGGCGCATTCGTCTTCGTGTCGGCGAACTCCTTGGCGTCCTGGAAGCGCAGCGTCGTCATCAGCGCGACCTGCCAGCTCTTTACGCCTGTGTCAAGAACGAGCATCTTGCCTTCGAAGCTGTAGTGCCTTTGTTGTTGCGCGTTGGGAATAAGCGATTCTTCGGTGTAGGTGCCGAGATATTCGAGTTCCAGACCCGGAGTGAGCAACGGAGTCAACTGCCTTTCGGTGCGGTCGATCGGCTGACCGAGCGCGAGAGCACACGAAAGTAGGCAGATGGATTTAAGCATGGACCCAAAATTTCTTGCGAGAGCGAAGTTCAAAAACCGCGCACGACGAAACGGCGCGATGCAGGCGTGGCGAGACCATAGCAATTTTTCCATTTCACGCAAGCGTGATTTTGGCCCGCGCAAACCACCGAACGCACTTTCCGGCTTCGCAAAAGCCTCCGCATCGCGTATATTACCACCATGGAGCGAGCTCACTGGCTTGTTCATTTTGGTGAAACGACGGAGTTTGTCGGTGCTAAGTCTCATCCTGATCCTCATCGTCGTCACCATAGGCATCACGGCCGTGCTCTGGGCGGGCACGTATTACTTTCAAGGTTACATCTACACCGAACCCTCGCAGGGCATCGCCTGGCAGGCACCGCTTGCAGGCATCATGCTCTCGACCGGATTCTCGGTCTGGTGCTTCTCCATCGCTTTGTCCGCGCGGGCGAGTACGATCAATATTCCGATCAACACCATTCACCGCTTCAGCCCCATCGAAGAGATGGTCGATAGGCCGATCCCGAAAATCTGGGCGATCAAACCCAAAAAGCCTGGCGAAACCGGCGACGGCGACCGAATCGCCTATGAAAGCCGACGCAACGATCGCGGCGGCTTCTACTACGCCGACACGACTCTCGTCCATCGCCCCTGGCGGCCTCAGGGAATCGTCGCCATCGAAACCGAAAACACCGATGGCACGAAAATGCGCTTCGATTGGGTCCGTGACGATACCGGCCCGTACCGCATCTTCGCGAGCAAGAGTGGCTGGTCGATGATCGAGTTCGAGGAAGGCCCGACCGGCGTGCCGCGAAAGTTCCATTTTTTGCTGTTGATTTGGAATCTGCTATTCAACGGGTTTCATTTCCTTGGTTGGTTCGTCGCGCTTTGGTTGATCTTGCGTTTTCAGATGATGCACGCGCTCGGCCTCGCGATTGTCCTTTGGGCGGTCATGACGATGACGATGCTGCCGATGATGCTCGGCTATGCCGGGCAGGTCGCGGAAAATCGGCGCGTGCGAACCGTGGCGCAGACGGCTGTTTCGCTGCCGCTGCCGCCCGTATGATGTTGTTCCTTTCATGCCTTCCGCATTCGTCGAGGCGGAAGCATTTTCTGTCAATTGGATTTCTCGGAGACTGCCGATGACCTGGATTCGCGCTGCTGGATTGTTGGTGTTGATGGTGCTCGTGAGCCTGACCGCCAGGCCGAGAGCGGAAGAGCAACCCGTGCCGCCGTTGCCGGAGAACGAAGTCGTGCATGCGTTCCCCAGCGCGCAAGACATGAAGACAGCATGGAAGGTGCGCTATGCGACATCAACCGGCTACGGGTTGACGATCCAGGAGGCCTGGTTCAAACGCAGTCCGCAAGAACCGTGGATGCAAGTGCTCGGCGATGCCCGCCTTTCCGAGATGTTCGTGCCGTACCATTCCGGCAGCCCGCGATTCTGGGACGTATCCTACAATTTTTCCCTCATCACGCTCAACAAGGAATCGGCAGGACCGAACGGCCAGCTGCTTGGAAAAACGCCGACCGTCGTCAAGGAAGTGCACGACCGCGGCATCATGTGGGTTGACGTGGCGACAGGCGTTCATCGCGGCCAGGTCATGAAACTCTGGGGCTGCCTCGATGCCGCCAATTACCGTTATATCATCGAGTACGGTTTTCAGGACGACGGCGTCGTCACCTTCCGCGTTGGCTCGACCGGGCGCAACTATTCGACACGCGAATTCGAAGGCCACATGCACAACGGCCTTTGGCGCGTCGATATCAATCTCGATGGCACGAAAAATTCGGTCTGGACCAAGGACCATATCGAAACCAAGGCCCAGGCCGGCAAGGCCACGACCGTCGTTCGGCCCTTTAACAAAGGCGTCGAGGGATTCGAGGATTACATCGCCGAGAAATTCACGACGATCAATGTGACCGCCGAAAAACGCAAGAACACCCGCAATATGCCCGTGTCGTATGACGTGATGACCTCGCGCATGGGCAACGGCCGACACTTCGGCGCCAAGGAAGAATGCACGCACCACGATTTCTGGGTGACGGTCAACCGTAAAGGCCAGCTTTACTACCCCAAGGTGCACGAATACGTCCGTAAAGGCGACAAGATCATGAACGCCGACGTCGTGCTTTGGCTCAGCACCGCATGCCATCACGAGCCTCGCTCGGAAGACGGCCGATTCGTGAAGAACGATTTCCGCGGTTGCACGCCCGTCGCCTGGAGCGGCTTCGAGTTGCGCCCGCGCAACGTCTTCGACGGCACGCCGCACTATCCGTATTGAACTCGCGGATGGCACTAAGTTCCTAACGAGACGGGCTGCCGGTTCAGCGTCTCCGGCGCTGCTACTCCTCCCACGATTCTTTGAAGAAGCGTAACCAGTTGGCGTGGAGGATTCCTTCGATGTCCGGAGCCCGGTAGCCTCGCTTGGCGAGAATTTCGGCGAGGCACTGGAGGTCGGCGATGGTGTCGAGATCGCTTGGCGATTGCTCGCGGCCGAAACCGCCGTCGAGGTCGCTGCCGATGGCGGCGTGACGCGCGTTACCCGCCAGCTGGCAGACGCGGTCGATGTGGTCGCAGATGCGTTCGAGCGGCACCTTGGCCTGGGTCACGCCGCGCACGTAGTTCGGCACGACCATCCAGATGTCGAAGGCGTGGCCGATGACGCCGCCACGGGCGATAATCTTTTTCGTCTGGTCGTCGGTGAGCTGGCGCTGGTGTGGCACGAGCGTGCGGTTGTTGTGATGGCTGGCGAGCAGCCGGCCACCGAACAGGTTGATGGCCTCGTCAAAGCATTGATCGGAGAGATGAGTGACGTCGAGGATCATGCCGACGCGCTCCATCTCTTTCAGAAGCTGTCGGCCTTGGGGAAAAAAGCCGCCTTCCGTGCCCGTGCCGTGGCCATAGGGGCTGACGCCGTACAGGCACGGGCCGATGATGCGCAGGCCGGCCTCCCACCATTCCTGGACCTGATCGGGCCGCAGAATCGCGTCGGCGCCTTCCATGCTGAGAATGCAGCCAAGCGGCAGCGTCGTGGAATCTTCGTCGGCTTTCCAGGCCTGGATATGGGCGTCGAGCGTGGGCCAATCCTTGATGAGGCGGAGATGCCCCTGCTGCTCCATGCCGCGGTAATAGTGAAGCTGGCCCATGGCGGCGCCGAATGCCGACTCATCCTGAGAATAGAGTTGGATCGGCGGAATCGAGCCCGGGCGGAACAGGCGGGCGAGCACCGTGGCGACGAACGTGACGACTTTGCCCCGGCGGAGATCCGGAAACGACACAGTATTGGCGCCGCGGCCCTTGGTGGTATCGCCCGAATCAGTCTCGATCTTGCGGATTTCCGAACAGGGAAGCTGCAGGTTGCGGTTCCAGTCGAGAGCGTTCCAGGCCAGATCGAGATGTGCGTCGAAAATGATCATGGAAGTACCCTTGGGAAAGGGTCAAAAAAAATCCGCTCGCGTCTTTGAGTAGGATACAAAGCCGCGAGCGGACGAGATTCTTAGGGACTTGCCTGGGTGATTATGCGAGCACTTCGCGGATCAGCGGCGCGTTCTCGGCGATGAGCCGCATCGGCCGGCCTTCGAGCGTTTGCACGGTCTGATCCGGATCGATGCCGAGCAGATGGTAGAGCGTGCGGCCAAAGCTTTCAACTTTGTAGTAACGATCGACGACGTAGGCCGCATGGCGATCGGTGGCGCCGACGACGACGCCTGGCCGAATCCCGCCACCGGCAACGAACACCGACTGCGTCGTGCCCCAGTGATCACGGCCTGCCTGGTTGTTGATGCGCGGGGTGCGGCCCATTTCGCCGAGCACGGCGACGATGGTCGTGCGAAGCAGGCCGCGTTGATCGAGATCCTCGATCAGCGACGCGACGGCGTTATCGAGGTTCGGCAGCTTCGAATTGCACGAGCGGAAGTTTTGGCCGTGATGGTCCCAGTTCGATTCGAAGTGCGTGTACACGAACGGCACGCCAGCCTCCACGAGACGCCGAGCGGCGAGCACGCGGCGGCCATGCGAGTTGGCGCCGTAGCGAGCGGCAACCTGGGGTTGCTCGCGCGACAGATCGAGCGCGTCGCGCAAGCGCGGCGAGCGGAGCAGGTCGAAACTCGTCTGTTGGAAGCGATCTAGACCCGAGATGATAGGGTCGGCGGTAGCGATATTATTGAGCTGCGAGTCGAGGGAGCGCAGCAGTTCGGTGCGGCGTTCGAAACGCGAGAGGTCGAGACCCGGAGCGGGCAGCAGCATGTCGCGGGTTTCGTCGCGCTGCTGATTGCCGCCGTCGTTTCGCAGCACGATCGGATCGTAAGCCGGGCCGAAGAAGTTGGTCTTCAGTCCGTAGGCATGATTATCAATATCGCCGAAGGCGACGAAGGAGGGCACATCGCGCGGCGGTGTGCGGAGCTTGGTGACGGTATTGCCATACATCGGCCAGGCGGGGGTGACGCCGGTGCGTCGCGGGTTGCCTGTCAGCCAGTATTGCCCGCCGCCGTGTTCCCAGCGTTCGTTACCGATGCCGACGGAACGCAGCAGCGAGAACTTGTCGGCCAATCGTGCGAGGCGCGGGAATTTCTCGCTTATGCGGATACCGGGCACATTGGTGTCGATCGGCCGATACTCGCCGCGGATGTTGGCGGGGGCATCGGGCTTGAGATCCCACATGTCCTGGTGCGGAGGTCCGCCGCCCAGCCAAATGACGACCATCTGGCGAGCAGGCGCATTTTGGCGAGCCGCCTGTGCTTGCAACAGTTGGGGCAACGTCAGGCCGAACATCCCAGCGCCGCCGACAAAAAAGAAATCACGCCGATTCATATTCCCCCCCTTTGATTGAACGCGCCAGTCGATGGCGAATCCGGATTAATGGTTCAACAGGAATTCTTTGGAGTTCAACAAAGACCACAAGAGATCTTCCATTGCTTGCTGCTTCGATGCACTTCCGTCAATATACCGCAGGACGGTCTGCCTTTCCATCGCCGTTGGAAATCGGCTCAGGGTGATCAGATAAAGTTCGTCGATGCGTGCTTCGTCCTTGACAATTTCCTTCATGACCTGCGCCAGTCGTCCGTCGGCGGCGGTGATCTTTTGATGCAATTGCGGATGGTTGGCCAAGAAGAGCGAACCGACCATCGTCGCGCTCGATTCGCGTTCGCAATCGCACAGAGTCTGGGCATTCCGCGCCGGTCGGCCTAGCGCCTGGAACGCAAAGCTGAGCGACGCGGATTCCTTTTCCCCGCCGTTGGGGCCGCGCGTCGGGCCAGGCACTTCGACGGCCTTGGTTCCATCGGGCAGGAACAGGTTTGCCGGGAATTTTTCCTGAGCGCCCGTCGCCTGATTGACCGCGTCGATTAGGACTTCTGTCATCGGCCGACGGAGATAGTAATAGGCGAAATTACGGCGGTCCGCCTTGTTCGCCTCCGTGGGCTGCGAACTGGTTTGATAGGTTCGGCTCATCAGGATCGTCTTGTGCAGCCATTTGAGGTCGAATTTGTTGTCGACGAAACCCTTCGCCAGCGCGTCGAGCAGTTCGGGGTGCGAGGGCGGATTGAGCGGCGACAGGTGATCGTGTGGATCGACGATCCCGCGCGTGAAATAATGCGCCCAGACGCGATTGACGATGGCCCTCGCGAAGAAGGGATTGTCAGGCCTTCGCAGCCAATCCATGACGACCTGGCGGGCGTCTTCGCCGTCCTTGACTTTGATGGCCTGCGTTTGACCGAGCAGGCGGAGCGTACTGGATTTTTGCGTGCCGAGAGGGCTGGTGACGCTTGCGGTCGGCGCGCCTTTGCCGGTGATGATGCCGACTTCCGTGCCGAAGCGTTTGCCGGTATTTTCGAGCGTGCGTGCTTGCAGGTTCAGGCGATCGATTTCTTCTTTCAGCTTGCTGACCTCGTCGGAGCCTTTGATTTTCTTGGTGAGTTGATTAAGTTTGTCCTGGAGTTTCTTGGTCTGGGCGCGCAGCTTCTTGGCTTCTTCCGGGGCTTTCTTCAGCCAGGCCGCGTTCTGGGCGTTCAGGTCTTTCGCGTTATTGCCGCCGCCTCCGCCTGACTTGATACGCATGAAGAAGTTGGCGAAGCTCAGCAGGTCGTCTTGCTTCCAGACATCGTGCGGGTGCCGATGGCACTGAGCGCATTCGAGGCGGAGCCCCAGGAACGAGTGTGCCACCTGCAGCGAGCCCTTGATGCCCGTCGATTCCTGCCGTTGCCAATAGAGGTCGAGCGTCTTGCGCTGGTCATAATGTTTCAGGCCGGGTTTGTCGCGGGCGTTCTCTTCGGTGTAGACCTTGATTTCATCCAGCCACTGATCCAGACTGCGACCCTCGCGGCTCGTTGCCACCAGAATCCGTTCAACAATCTGATCGTACGGCATATTTTCCTGCAAGCGCGCTCGCAGCCAATCGTAGACGCGTTTGGTCTCCGCCGGTTCGTTCAACGCATTGTTGGCGTTGTATTTCGAGATTTTGAGCAGATCGCAAAACTTGGTCGTCCACAAAGCCGAGTAGCCGGGACGATTCAGCAGTTCGTCAATTTTCTTGTCCCGTCGGAGCGGGTCCTTATCAGCCAGGAAAGCGCGGACCTCTTGAGGCGTCGGCAGAGCCCCGGTCAAGTCGAGCGACGCGCGGCGTAGGAACGCGGCGTCGTCGCAGACATCCGACGGCGGAATATTGAGCCGCTTTAGCTGCGCCAGTATGTGATCGTCGATGAAGTTATTGCCCTTCACCGCGGGAAACGGAGCCGCATCCACTCGCGGCACGGTGATCATCGCCACCACCGGTTCGGCGCCATAGCGAACGACAACCGCCGACAGCCCTGGCTGCACTGCGAGTATCTTGGCTCCGCCGTCTACGCGGGCAACTTCCGTGTCCTGCGTTTCGAAGGTGCAGAATTTCGTCACGTCTTCTGTCGTCCCATCCGCGAAAGCTGCATCGATGCGAAGGGCTACCGAATTCCCCTTTTGCACCGTGCTGGATGCAGGCGTCACCGTCAATTTCACGACACGCGACTTGGCGAGATCGTCGAGGGGCACGCCGTCGGCGACCCATCGCTGCAGCATCTCGTATTCCCAGCTCGCAAGCCGGACGCGCACGCCGCCTTCGTGGGCTACATGCCCGATCGCCTTCAATAAAAACAGACTGTTGGATGGATTGTTCAGATCCAACCGACGACCGCCGGAATCACGCAGCAGGAGTTCGCGATCCAGAGCCGGATCGACGCCAAAGAGCGAGAGGCGAAAACCGTTCTGTCCCTGCACCGCGCCATGGCATGCGCCGCTGTTACAGCCCAAGCGGCTGAACAACGGGATGATGTGGCGACTGAACAACGGCTCGCCAGCTTTCGGTTCGCCAGCATGAAGTACGGACGGCGCGAGAACGGCAAACGCTAGAACAACGCAGATCGATCGCATGGGAGGAAGTCCCCTTACCAGCGTGTATCATTAAAAATCGTAGAAGGAGTCAACGAAAATCGCGCACGTTCTCGTTAAGAGAACATATCGAGTAGTTGGGGGGGGAAATACATTCCTCACTCTACCCGCCACGCACCGAAATGCAACAGGCAACTTTCTATAGTTAACGAATTGTAATATTCTATTTTGTCGGCCTTCGGCACATCTGCGTGCCGGTCCACTCGCGCGAGCCGTCGTCGTAATCAACGAGTATTCGACTGCCTCGGCGAAACGCAATCTTGCCGGGGTAGTACGTCTTCCCGCCCTGGTAGAGGCACTCCACGCGATCGCCGACGGTGACGTCGCATCCACCTGCGGCAGGTTCCGGCGGTTCGGGTTGTCGGCGGCATTTGCCCGGCGTGGTCCGTTCCTCAAGCCCTTCCTCGGAGACGATGAGAATCGCATCGCCGGTGCGTTCGATGATCCAGCCGCGATAAATTTCCGAACCGCCCCGCCAGCGATAATCCACGTAGTCGCCAACGGCGAGCGGCGGCACGGCTTCCGGCTCGTCCGGTGTCGGCGGGCGGCATAGCGACGGCGTCGTCCACTCTTCCTCGCCGTCGTCCTGACGAACCATCAAGCGAGAGCCTCGCCTATCGATCACCGTAGCAGGGAAATAGATCGTATCGCCACGGGACTGAAACTCCACTCGGTCGCCATGTGAAAGCGTTGCCATGTCGGGGCGCGGTACGGGTCGCTCGGCGTGAACCTCAGACTCGCGCACATAATCGGCTTCGATCCACTCGCGTGAACGGTCATCAAATTCGACCTCGACCCGCTCGACCTCGGCCTGGGTGACCGTCGCCGGGTACCAAACCCAGGAACTCTGCCAGCGACACTCGACTGCCTGGCCGGGTTGAAACTGCGGCTCCGGCGGCGGCGATTCGGGAGGCTGCCACAGCGTCTTCGAGCGGTCCAGCGCCTCCGGCCAGTTGTCGCCAAACTGCTCGCGCACTTCCTCGCGCGGCGCCCAGGCGATTAGCTCGATGTACGTTCGGCCGGCGCCCAACAGTTGGCCTTGCAGATCGTAGACTTCAAGCCAACCATCGTCGCCATCAGTCGTGACTCGAACGGCGAGCGTCGCCGTCGTCCCGGCGGGCACGCGGTACACACCGACCGATCCCCAATCTTCCGCCTCGACACGACCGTAATAGAACTGAGCAGCCTCGCGCACCTCTGCGGGCAGAAGCGGCCACACGTCGCGCTGAACCTTCTCGGCCGCAGGGCTCAACTCGTGGTGCTTTGGATTCAGTTCGTCGTTGGCGTCGCTGTTGCTGAGATACAACTGATAGCGTGCATCAGTGAATTCTCTTAGCCTTTCAGAATACCATGCTCGAATGCTGCCACCCACGTCTGCCATGGTTGAACTCCGCAGAATAGTGAGACCGTGAATCGCTAGTTCCCGGGCGCGCCGAGTTTCACGGAAACGGAAAGTACCATGTCGCCGCGCTGGATTTGCACATTTACTTGTACGCCGGCCTTGGTGTTCTGCAGCACCTTCAGCACGTCGGCGACAGCGCCGATCTTCACGCTGCCGACACTCAGAATTTTGTCGCCCGCCTTGATGCCTGCCTGTTCGGCTGGACCGCCCTTGACGACTTGGGTAACAGTGGTGCTGCCTTTTTCGAACGACAGTCCGAGGTAGCTGCGGTTCTGAGCGCCAGGCCGGACCGGGGCCGGCACGACGGTTCCATCGACTCGCAGGCTAAGCTTGTTCGCCGCACCATCCTTTTCCAATTCCAGCTGGTAGACGATTCGCGATTTATCCAGCGCCGCGAACTGCAAACCGGCACGGATCTCGTAGCGTGCTAGACTTTCAATCTTGCCGGCTTCCTTTTCCAGCGTCTGGGCGACTTTTTGCGGCAGATCCTTCACTGAAAATGGATTCCACAGATGAGGGATGACACCAGCGGGCGAGGCCACCATCTCGCGCATCGCACCTTTATGAATGAACTCGATCTCGTAGGTCAACACATCGACCGTCCCGCTCGGGTCCTGATATACCTCGGTCGTGATCGCGACGACGCGAGCATCAGGATAAAGCGTCTTGATCGCCTTCACCGCTTGGGTCGCTTTCTCCGGGATGGCGATTTCTTTCACGCCATTTTCCTTCTTGGCTGGTTCACTTTTCATGGCCGGGAGCGACCGCAGCTTTTTCCCCTCCGGCGAAACCTGGACGCGAGTCCGCTTGTCGCCGTCAACCAGAATGGCCTCGTACGATTGCACGCGAGGCTTGTCGAAGGCGACATACTGCAGCGTGTGCTTGATTTCCAACCGCTTGGCTTTGGTGATCGACGCGCCTGGCTGCGCCTTGGCCACGCCGTCGCGGATTTCCTTTGGAAGGTCCTTCACCTCGATCGGCGTCGTGCTGACGCCCTTGGAAAAAGCATCCCTGAGTGCTTGCAGCGGATCGCGTTTCGCCTCTGGCTTCTTGGCTGCCTTGGCATTCTCGCCAGCCGACCCGATGAAGGAAGCGATGACCAGCAAGCTAAAACCCGTCAGACTAACCAGACGACTCTGATTCACGAAATTGACCACGTTTCTGTCCTCGCTTGGGGATGATTCCGAGCTTGAATCACGTTCGATGCAGGCATCTTATTCTTTTTTATTGGCGTGAGCGGAACGAATATTCGTCGAATTTCTGGCGTTGCGTGCAACCGGGTTTCTCTAATATTAAGTTGAACGTATGAATGTCCCTTTTTCGCTGGAGAATTCCATGAGACTCGCTTTCGCTTTGCTTTTAACGCTCGGCTCAACCATCAGCGCCGGCGATGCCAAGAACGCCAAGAAAGAACTGGCCAAGTTCGATGGTGTCTGGAATGTCACCGAGGTCAAGTACAACGGCAAAGATCACAGCAAGCTCAAGTTCAATTTCGTCTTCAAGGGCGGCGAGATCGTCGTCGAGGGAGACGACAAGATCAAAGTGGAGTACGCCCGGCTCAAGGTCAAGATCGACACGACGACCACGCCGAAGCTATTCGATCTCACCGTCGGCGCCGGCATTCAAAAGGGCGCGGACATGGAAGGCATCTACGAACTCAAAGGCGACGAGCTCAGGATTTGCGTCAAGGTCTTTGGCAAAGACCGCCCGAGCGAATTCTCGTCCCCCGACGGATCAAGCATCGCCTTGCTCGTGATGAAACGGCAACGGTAGGGTCCAAGCAATCATTTCTTGAGCGCTTCATTGATTTCCTTGCTGGCAACGGTCATCGCCTTGGTGAGGTTCGCGATCACGCCAGTCTCAGCAGCCGCGAACACAGCATCCAGGCGCGAGATCGGACCTTGGAGTTTGGCTTGGAGCGCTTGCAGGTCTTTCCCTTTTTTCGTTCGCAGCATTTCGCGAGCGCCGAGCAGGCCCGTTCCCTGGCCGGGAGCGTAGACGCTGCCGTAAAACGGCTGTCGGCCTCCCGTGTGGCCCCAGGCGAAGCGCAGCCGCAGATGACGCAAAGCGAATCCATCGGGGCTGCCGCGGCCCAATGGCGACGCCATTGCGAGAATCGCCACGGTGAATTGATCGCCCGGCCGAGCAGGCTGCGGGGCGTTGCTCATCCAGACCGTAGGCAACTGATCCGTGGCCTTGTTCATGCCTTCCTTGCTCCAAAGACCGTGCGGCTTGCCATTTTTGTACGTGTAGATTTCCCATGAACCGAGCACGTTACTCTCGATACCCAGGTTGTAACCGCCCTTGGGAACGTCGAATTTGCCGATCTTCTCGGGCACGACGAAACTGAGCCGATACCAGCCCGCCGCGCCGGGTTTGTCCCTACCGTGGGTAGCGTAAGGATCCTTGAGCAGAGTCATCGCGGATTCATCCGCGTCGAACGCATGGAGCGAAGGCTCGAGGCCAGCGCGAAACTTGACGTTCGGCGCGAGGTCGATGGAATCGAGCTGAATAAGCCGCCCGATCAACTCGGTCAAGCTCGCCTCGGTAGGCTCCTGAGCGGCCGCGAGCTTTGGCGCCGATGATGCGAGGACCATGACTAGAAAGCATCTCGCCTTGAAATTTGCGGTCATTTGTCCGTTTCCTTTTGAGGTTGGGCGTTTCTGTAAATTCTCTCGCTCAATCAGCGTGGCATGGTTAAGGACAAAAAAGACCATGCCACTTGAGGTGCCACCAATATCGCTTACGTCGGCGGCGATTGGACGCCTGTGAGCTTTGCGAGGAACTCGTCGATCTGCGCACGAGTTGCGTCGCCATCGTTGAAAAACTCTGACGCCTTCCTGTACCATGCGACGGCGCTCGACGTGTTGCCGAGGTTTCGCATGCATTGGCCCATGTTGAAAGCCATTTCGCCGCGTGCAAACGCCACGGCTGGATCATGGTACACCTCGGCATAAAGGTCAGCAGCTTGGTCATAGTTGCCGGTTTTATAGAGTTGTTCGGCTTGCTGGAATTTTTCCTCGGCACTGGCAGCCGCTTCTTCGCCGTCCGCTTCCGGAGGATCGGGAACTTTTTGCTTCATCTCCTCAATTCTCTCATCCACAAACGCTCTGTCAGGGCTGTCGGGCATCTGCTTTAGGAATTCGCGGTACCAATATTTGGCATCGCCGTACTTGCCCGCGTTCCGGCTCGCCTGTGCGATATTGAAGAGAAGGGCCGGCTCGTTCGAGCGCGAGTACGCCTGCTTGTAAAGGGCGACAGCCCCGGCGAAATCGCGCTCGGCGTATGCGATCTCTGCCTCTTGGTAGAGCGTCATCGCTTCCCCAAGACTTTCACCGTCTGGCCCCGTCGCCGGATTCTTCTGCATTTCTTCCTGCATCTCGGCGATGTGCTGCTCGATCTCTGCGCGGTGCTCTTCGATATCCGGTCCGCCCAGGGTGAGGGCCTTCTGGTACCATACGAGTGCGTATGAAAATTTCTTGGCGCGCCGATTAGCCTGGGCGGCGTTGTAGGCGAGCGAACCGCGCTGATCTGTGTTGGCGCTCTTGTAGGAAGCGTAGTATTGATCCGCCGCCTGGTCATATTCTCCTTGATGATAGAGCGTTTCGGCCTCGTTGAAAGCCTGTTGCGCCTGCGCCTCGCTGTCCGCGGCAGACTCCGCGTCTTCAGCGACCTGCTCGGCAGTTTCGCGCGGTTCATCCTCTGGAATCGGATCGGCCGTTCCGCTTGAATCCGGCGGCGCTGCGCTGACGGGAAACTCCGCAGGCGTCGCGGCGAGGTCTTTGAAAAACTTTCGCAAGAAGCTCATCGTTTCTCCTTTCGACGGACTCCGATCACGTCCTTGTGTGTTCGCTTTCTCCAAGAAGTCACAAAGTGCAGAAAAGATTAGGGCAAGCCGCCGCCCGCCCTTTGTTGTGAGCGCGTCTCGCGAATCCCTCGATCGATTCGCGTTGCATTGCCGGGGAGGTTCTACTTCGTGCGCCGAGTTTGGCGGGCGGAAAGCTCCATGACGACCTTGCCTTCCGGGCTGGAAATGGTCATGGTCCACTCGACGAGATCTTTGTTGATGTAGCGCGTGACTCCTTCATGCTTGTATGCAATGTCGGAGCTTTTCCACCGCATGGTCTGGGAGCTATCGTCCCACGTTCCGAGAAGCGGCGTCGTGAACTGCTCGTTGATGAAGCACGCGCGATACATCTTGGCCTTCGGGTCGTAAGTGACCAGGAAGTGCGATTCTTTCTTGGCCGCCATCTCTAGCTCTTCCGAGATCACGAACTTGCCGTTGCGCGACCATCTGCGAGACTGAACGCTGGTAGACTTCTCACCCGTCGCCTTGACGGTGACCACGGTTTCCCAGTCGCCAATAAGGCGGTCGAGGACTTGTAACTCGGCCGAGCGTTTCGGGGCATCTCCCGCTTCGATGGACCAGGTCAAACTCGCAGTCATGAAGACAGCGATCACGAACGATATGCGACACATGATCAAACTCCTCCTGCAAAGGATCCGTTGGGGAATAGTGATTAACCCAACCGACACTGGTTGGGTATCGCGGATCTTGGGCGCGAGATTTAGTGAATATCAGGACCCAGTTGGCTCCGATGTTTCGATCGATTCGCGTGGTGTATTACAACGCGTTCGCCACCCGCGGCTCACTCAGTATCGCGTCGAAACATTCTTCCGCGACACTTTATTCAAACACAGATACACCCACGCCTGTTCGCGAATTGCCAACTCTAGCAGAACGTCAATTTGATTCAACCATATTTCAAACTCTAACTCATCCCATTCGCCCCGCCAAATTTCACTCAAGCCCGTGGCCTTCACGCCTTTGACGAATGCCTCAAATCGACGCACTTTCATCGACTTGGAAGGAACCTGGATTAAACTTCGACGAGCGCGGGTTCTTCGTCACAATAAGCCTTTTCCATAGCGACGGTTGTACCTCCACGCCAGGAACAGCGTGTAACCGAAACCGCTAACGGCTGTGGCCGGAACCAGAAGCAACACCCAGTTTCCATGCGTTTTTGCCCATTCCGTGGCAACGACGAGAAGCGTTATCACGAGTACAGAGGGTCCGAAAATAACTGTTATGTGGAGTAGCACCTCAAAGTACATAAGTGCCACCGACACAAGGCGCATTGGCTTCTTCTCTAAAAAGGTTACATTGTATCTGGTCACTATTGAGCGAGCCGTTCGGTGCGTCGAGATACTGCGCGGAAACACCCGCCACGTCGAAATAGGTGCAATTGGCAGATTAATGACAATGACCCAGATCGTGGCAAGATAAGTCCCGTCTCCTATTTCTCGGAAGAATAATAATTTTGTGCCGGTGGCATTCTCGGATTCGATCCTGGGCGAGAGTCCATCGGAAAGCTTCCGCTTTTGTTGAATAACGAAGATGGCTAGTGCTACGACGGTAGAGCCGCCAAGCAGCAGAAACCAGAAAGTCGGAATCAACAATATGTCGAAAAGCATGCTCTCGACTCGGTTGAAGAAAGGAATATGGCTGCTTTTTGGGGCTCACCGTTCTCGCTTCTCCAAGACACCTCGCGGACTTTCTTTGTTCAATTGCCATTTGCGATAAACCTGAGTTTACACTTATGGCAACTGATCTCCGACCCAACATCGCCCAAATGGACTCCGATGATAGTGCCGCATGTCGCGTTCGGACAGACGTTGCCTATTCCGCGGCAGTGAGGGCAAATGAGAGGCGTCGCTGCGGTTTTCAAGAGATTCATCCCGCCGCTGCGAACTAAATTTTTTGTAAGCGCGAAGATGCCGGCTACAGTGTCCGCCGCACTCGTCGTACCCTGATTGGCGTCCTTGAAACCCTTGCCGCAGTGAGGACATTTCCAAGTTTTCATGATGCAATTCCTTGGACTCTAGTTGATGAACAGCCAATCCTTCGCCGCCGATTGGTTCAATTTGAGAGTGATGTGATTTTCCAGCATGCGCTGTCCACCAAGGTTGTCGGACTGATGATCGTCATGACTTTTTGGATCCGGGCAACATAATCGCATTCGCCTCTCCAGCCCTTGTGAATCAACCCGATTTGCTCGGCCGCTCGTCCCACGTCGGGTGCGCGACCCGCCTGGATGCGGATTACCTTCCCTGCCAGAGAGACATTGGGAGTGAAGTGAATCACGACGTTGCCCTGGTCCGCAGCAGAGGCCAGTTCCGCTTTGAATTTTTTAAGATTGCCCTTCGCGGCGGCGATGACCGCCTCACACGCGAACTCCGCCATTTCGCCGCCCACTTTTCCCGCACCCGGGTTTCCGGTCGCCCCCACCGCAATTGCGCGTCCTGCGGCGTTTGCGGTGGGACCAACTACCTGTCGGACGACGTCGGCGACCCGTTCCTCATTGATTTTTTGCAGCTTTTCGCTGAGCCGCCGGGCCGTGAGCTGCGAGAACCGTATTTCAAATTCCTTATCGTCCTCCAAGGGTAAGATTTGACATCCCGCTTGCTGGAGCGGTTCGCACCGAACCAGATTGTCAATGGCAACCCACCCTTCGGTACCGCCAATCCGGACAAAGGCGAGATAAGAATCTGGCATATCCTTAAAGTCGAATGCCTGTACTACATCTCCACGTCGCAGAGTCACTCGGAGTTCATTATCCATTTTGACAGAAGCTTCCGTGGTGAACACGAGAAAAAATTGCCCTTTCTGAAACGCGGGAGGAGCGCCGGTACTCGCTCCGTCTTGCCGCGAGGATTCACCCGCGCAACCCCAAGCCGCGAATATTAGGCCGACGATCAGATATTGCCGCATGGGATGTCATCCTTCTCAAAGCTCAACCTGGTGCGGGCGAACCTAATGGACATGATCCGTCTTGCTCGGAGTATAAAAGCGAACGTCGTGTTGTGATCTCAGCGCGGCTAATCACGACGAATGAACTCGGGTCGAACTGAACCGCAGTCCTTTTTTTCGCCTCACGCATACTACGCAAAATTCAATCCGCATGCAAGAACATCCGCGCACACGGCCCGCCGGTTACGGCGGGCAAACGCGATGCCATGCCGGTTTGATAACCATATCGCCGCACGCCAACATGCATACCCGCTATGAATGGCAGGTCGATTTGGAGGACGTGGCTACGTGCCAATGTTTTTTTTATTGGTATTCGCCTCACAGCTCCTGCATATTTTGCCGATATAGCCGTTCGTATTCTCCGGCGCTGCGGTTCCAGGACCAATCTTGGCTCATGCCGGTTTCTTGGAGTTGCTTCCAGAGTGCCCGTGAATCGGTGTAGGTTTGTATCGCTCGGCGCAATGCTTCGCTGAATGCCGGGGCGTTGTACGGAGAGAACGCGAAGCCGGTCGCCTTGCGCATCGCGACCTGGCTCGATGTCGCATCGACGACGGTATCCGCCAGTCCGCCCGTGGCATGCACGACGGGGACCGTTCCGTATTTCAGGCTATACAGCTGGTTAAGCCCACATGGCTCGTATCGGCTCGGCATCAGAAAGATATCGGCGCCCGCCTCGATCTGATGGGCGATGGTTTCGCTTTGATCGAGGTGCAGGCCGACCTGTTTCGGAAAGCGATCGCGTAGGCGGGTGAGCATGTCGCGGTAGCCCTTGTCGCCATCGCCGAGCAGCGCCATTTGAGCGCCGCGCTGCAAGAATTCGGGAAGCACCTGCTCGATGAGGTCGAAGCCTTTTTGCGATGCCAGCCGCGACACAATGCCCAACAGCGGCGTGCGCGGCGAGACGTCGAGTTGGAACGCCGCCTGGAGCGCCGCCTTGCAGCGCGGCTTGCCGACACTCGCCGTCTCCGCCGAATAATTCGCTGCCAGGGCGGCGTCGGTGGCGGGGTCCCACACTCGGCCATCGATGCCATTGACGATGCCATGCAACCGCGTCGCGCGAAGTTGCAGCACGGCCTCCAAACCGCAGCCATGTTCGGGAGTCTGGATCTCCTTGGCATAGGTCGGGCTGACCGTTGTGAGCAAGTCGGCGAAGACGAGGCCCGACTTGAGGAAATTCAGCATGCCGTAGTTTTCGAGTTTCTCGTAGGTGAACAGGTTCCACGACAACCCTAGGCCTGGCACGACCTCAGGCGGAAACGCACCTTGGTACGCGAGATTGTGGATGGTAAACACCGTGCGGATGGCCGCGTATCGGCCGCGCAAGGTTGGCTTGCCATGCTGCTGGTAGATCTCGCGCAGGTAGACAGGCGCCAGTCCGGTCTGCCAGTCATGAAGGTGCAGGATGTCGGGCCAAAAGTTGGTGAGCCGAATCACTTCGAGAATGGCTCGCGCGAAGAAGGCATAGCGTTTGTGGTTATCGTCGTAGTCCTGGCGTTGGCCGGCGTCGTTGGTGAATTGATAGATTCCGCGGCCATACTTGGCGTCATCGCGATCGAAGAGATCGGGCTGTTCGACGAAGTAGATTGGCACGCTGGTCCCGGGCAGATTCCCATGCCAAAGCCGGCCCTCGATCATCCGCTCGTCGATCGGGACGCGAAATCGATGCTCCGTCGGCGTGAGCGTCACGGCGGCGGATCGGCAGACGCGGTAAAGCGGCATGACGACGGCGCAGTCGAGACCACGGCCCGCCAGCGCCGCCGGCAGCGAACCGACGACGTCCGCCAGGCCGCCTGTCTTCGCAAAACCGGCTACCTCGGATGCAGCATGCAGGCATTTCACAATGGGACTTCTCCAGCAAACCCGTAAAGTATTCCTGTTGGCAAGCTAGAAATCCGTTATGATTCTGGCAATCATTCGTTCGCAATGAAAGAGCCTTCCGAATTTGGTTTCTGCTGAAACGGAGAATCTCGTGGCCGCACCGATGCTCGCACACAATGTCTTTTTCTCGCTCAACGACGCCAGCGACGCCGCAAAGAAAACGCTCGTCGATGCCTGCAAGAAATACCTCGCCGATCATGTTGGCACGGTGTTTTTCGCCTGCGGCATCCTCGCGGCGGAGATGGATCGTCCCGTGAATGATCGCGGTTTCGACGTCGCCCTCCACCTCGTGTTCAAGACGAAAGCCGACCACGACGCCTATCAGTCGGCCCCGCGACACGATCAGTTCATTGCCGAGAACAAGGCAAACTGGAAACAGGTGCGCGTGTTCGACTCGTTCGTGTAGGGCCAGTTGCCAGGGAAAAGCTTTGTGTTGATGGTGTGATACTTGCTAGAATGTACAAGTGAGATGTAATTGAAAATTAGGTTCAACCACGAATTCACGATTTGCTTTTCCGCTTGCGGCTTAGCGCTCCGCACGGCGCCATGCGGAGCGCTAAGCCGCAAGCGGAAATACAAATCGCTTCACTGCAGGTTATTTTCTCATGATTCGTTACAAGATTGTTTTCGCGAGCCTGGTTGTCACGATGCTTGGAGCTGGTCTTACGGTGTCGCAAAATCAGGCGGGCAAGGAGCCGAAAGAGAAGCCCGCGGAGAAGGCGCCGAAATTGCCCGACCAGAAAGCGTTCCAGGAAATGGAGTCGTCCAAGGAGGATCTCCGCGTCGTTCGCGAGAACGGCATGAAGGGCGACGGCCCCGATCTCCTCGAATATTTCCGCAAACGCACGCTCAAGGCGCCCGATCCCAAGGATATTGCAGATCTCGTGAAGAAGCTGGGCGACGAGGAATTCGCGGTTCGCGAGAAAGCGTTCAGCAGTCTGATCGGTCTCGGCGCCGCGGCCGTCGCCGGGTTGAAGGACGGCGAAAACGACCCTGACCTGGAAATTCGGAAACGTGTCGCCGACCTCAAGGCACGGATCGACACCAAGGCCGAGCCGATCTTACAGGCGGCCGTGGCGCGCGTCATCGCCAGGATCAAACCCGCAGGCGCCGCCGAAGTATTGATGGCGTTCCTGCCGCTCGCCAGCGATCCAACCGTGGTGGACGAAATTTGCAAGACACTCGGCGCCGTGGCTCTCCGCGATGGCAAGGTCGAACCGGTCTTGACCAAGGCGCTGACGGATGCCACGCCGCTCAAACGCGGCGCCGCCGGCGAAGCGCTGGCGCGAGCCAAGGCTCAGGCCGAATTGGCGAACGTCAAGAAGTTGTTGGCCGACGAGGCGGTCTCCGTTCGCTACCGCGTCTGCCTGGCGCTGCTCGATTCGCAGGACAAAGATGTCGTCCCCGTCATGATCGACCTGCTCGGTAAAATGTCGGCCGACGAACTCTGGCCCATCGAGGAAGCCCTGCATCGCCTCGCCGGTGAATCGGCGCCGCTTGTTTCGCTCGGCAACGACGAACAGGGCAAGAAAGCCTGCCGCGATGCCTGGGCCAAATGGTACGAGACAAACCTCAAAACCATCGACATGGCCAAACTCACGGCCGAGAATGTGTACCTCGGCTACACGCTCATCGTCCAGCACAACAACCGCATCGGTGCGGGCGGCGCCGTCAACCAGGGCGAAGTCTACGAACTGGACAAAGACAAAAAAATCCGCTGGAAATTTAGCGTCCCCGTCGGCTATCCCGTTGACGCGCACCTGCTGGCGGGTAACCGCGTGCTCCTGGCCGAGTACCAGGGCAATCGCGTCACCGAGCGCGATCTCAAGGGCGATATCAAATGGGAATTCGCCTGCGGAGGCAATCCATTCTCCGTGCAGCGCCTGCCCAATGGCAACACCTTCATCGCCATGCAAGGCCGACTGCTCGAAATCAACCGCAACAAACAAGAAGTCTGGAGCTACCAGCGCCCGACGAATGACATGCTCCGTGCTCGAAAACTGCCGACCGGAGAAATCGCCTTCGTCACCAACGGCGGCGCCTACATCCGCATGGATCCGCGCACGCAAAAAGTCAACGCCCAGTTCCAGGTCAATGCCGTGCAAATGCTCTTCGGCAACATGGACGTTCTCCCCAACGGCAACGTCTTGCTGGCTCACTACCAACAGCAGCAAGTCCGCGAATACGACAAGACGGGCAAACAGATCGGCAGCCAGATCAACATCAATTGGCCCAACTCCGTCGTCCGTCTGCCGAACGGCAACAACCTCGTCACGAGCTACAACCAACGCCAGGTGTACGAATACCAGGGCAACAACCAGATTTGGAACTACTCGACCGACGGCGTCGTCTTCGTCGCCCGCCGACGGTAACTCCGCTTCGCCGTGGCGAGCCGGGAGCGTCAGCGACCGGAGGAACGCTAGGTTACTGACCGCTCACTCCGGTCGCTAACGCTCTCGGCTCGCCATTGAGGATTCACTCCATGCATCGGGGAATCGTCATCGCTGCTCTCCTCGTCACCGCGCGAGCGGTGCAGGCACAGCCGATGCCGGACACCGATTACGCCGCGGACGAAGCGATACTGCGCAGCCAAAATCTTCCGACGAAAGGCGTCCCGCTCGTCGATGCCCTCAAGAAACGCATCCCGTCGCCCGAAGTGATCGCTCGCTTCAAACAACACGTCACCCACCTCGGCAAAAGCGTCTACAGCGAACGCATCATCGCGCAGCGGGAACTGGTGGCGTCGGGGCCTGTCGTGCGAGCGCTGGCGGAGACATTGCTGCGTGAAACGCTCGCCGACGCCGAGACGGCCGGCCGACTGCGTCAGGTGCTGGCGAAATTTCCCGCCGACCGCGACAATGCCTCCGCCGCCGCCATCGCCCGGTTGATCGCGCGCGACAAACCCGCTGGTAGCCTGGCTGTATTGTTCGATTTCGTCCCCTATGCGACGAACGAAGAGGTTCGTCAAAGCGTGCAGCACGCCATCAATGCGACCGCATTCGTCAACGAAGCGCCGATGCCGATCGTCGTCGAGATGCTGACCTCGAAGGAGGCCTCTCAGCGTGCCGCCGCCGGCGAGGCATTGGTCCGCAACCTCGGCATCGCCGCCAAGGAAAGACTTGGTGGCTTGTTGAAGGATCCCGACCCGCGAATCCGCTTTCAGCTTGGGCTTGCCTTGACCGAAAAATTCGACAAATCAGGTTTGCCGATTCTGATCGAATCGCTCGCCAGCATGCCCGAGGATCGCGTCGATGCTGCTCTGGAAGCGCTCTACCAGGTGGCGGGAGAGAATGCCCCGGATTCGATCTATACCGGCCAAACCAGCGCCGAGGCCTTTACCGCCGACTGGCGGAAATGGTATGATGCCAACCAGGCCAAACTCGATCTCGCCAAACAATTTGCCCGCGAGGAGCTTGGGTTCACGATTCTCGGAGTAACAGCCACCAAGGCGAACACGAAGAACAAGATCTACGAAGTGAACAAAGAAAAAACGACGCGCTGGGAATTCGATGGCCCTCGCTACGCGGTCGACATCCAGATACTCGGGCCGAATCGTATGCTTGTGGCGGAATATTTCGATCGGCGCGTGACGGAGCGCGACTTCAAGGGCAACATCCTTTGGCAGGCGCACGCCAACATGCCAATATGCTGCCAGCGAATCAACAACGGCTCCACCTTCATCGCGACGCGCCAGGGTTTGGCGATCGTGGACCGCGATGGCCGGGATGTATTTACGTGGTTGTCGCCCGGCGCCAGCATCGTGGCAGCCTACCGCAAACGCAACGGCGAGATCGTCGTCGTTACTTCGGGCGGACGCTGCCAGCTCCTGAATTCGCAGGGCGGCGAACTCAAGAGTTTCTCGCTCGGCGGCGCCGTCTATTCGCTTGGCGGCCAGATCGAGGTTCTGCCCAACGGCCGCGTGCTGGTGCCTCTCTACAACAATAACATCGTTGCCGAATTCGATTGGGAAGGCAAACGGCACTGGCAGGTGAAGGTTCCCACGCCCGTGAGCACGACGCGCCTTCGCAATGGCAACACGCTCGTCACGTGCAGCCTCAACTACCGGATCGTCGAATTCGATCCCGCAGGCCGCGAGGTCTGGAGCCTGCACACCGATGGCCGACCGTTCCGCGCCCGCCGACGCTAACGCCCGATCGCCTCTCTCGATCGGACAGGTTTCACGGATGTACGTCTCGAGGTTCCAACCATGCGTGCCAATCATCGGATGTTGATTCTTGGCCTGTCCGCCTTATTGGCCGTCGGCATCGGTTCACTGCTCCCAGCCGGCGACGAAAAGAAACCTGCCGAAAAAAAACCAGCCACTCCGAGCATCGACTCCGTTGACAACGCCATTCTACAACGGGCCAAACTGAACACCGACGCCGAGGCATTGCTCGCGTTTCTTCGCAAACGGATCCTCCCCGAAAGCGAACGCCCTGCCATCGAACGCCTGGTTCGCAAATTTGGCTCGGCCCATTACCCGACTCGCGACAAGGCGACACGCGACATCATCGCACGCGGCAGCGTCTGCATCGAGATTCTCCGTAACACCCAGGGAGATTGGGATGCCGAGGTCGTTCACCGCATCGAATCCGCAATCTTGAAGATTCAAGACAATGACGTCGGCCCCGAAGTGACGGCCGCTGCCATTCGTGCCCTGAACGTTCTCGGCAGCAAAGACCTCGCGGCGACGTTGATCGATTTCGCTCCGTTTGCCGACAACGAGATCGTGCTCGGCGAGATACGTGCCGCACTTCGCAAGCATGGCTTTATCGACGGTAAACCGTCACCGCGTTTGCTGGCCGCGCTGACCGACCGCTCCGCTCTTCGCCGAGCCTGTGCGGGTGAAGTGCTGGCGCGACGCGGCGAAAAGACCTGGGACGAGAGACTGCAAAAACTGGCCGACGATCCCGATCCGATTGTGCGTTGGCGGATCGCCCAGGCGCGACTCCACGCCCGGGACAAATCCGCGTTGCCCGTACTTATCGAAGGCCTCGTCACATTGCCGTTAAACGAAGCCTGGCAGACGGAGGACCTGCTGCTGCAGGCTACAGGCACAATTCCGCCCGCAGCGATATCGATGGGCAACGATTCGGAAACTCGCGCGAAATGCCGCGACGCCTGGCGAGCCTGGTGGAAGAAGCACGCAGGGGACGTGAATCTCACGAAGCTCGAAGAGACTCCGGTGCAGCTAGGGCGAACGCTCGTGGTGCTGCTCGATCAGGGCCGTGTGCTGGAACTCGGTCCGGATAACACGCCGCTGTGGAATATCCGCAATGTCGTCTTCCCGCTCGATGCCCAGATGGTCTCCGATGATCGCGTGCTCGTTGCCGAGTATCATGGCAATCGCGTCACTGAACGCGACACGCGCGGGCAGATCGTTTGGCAACGCGCCGTTCCCGGCCCTCTCGCGGCTCAAAGACTATCCAATGGCAACACCTTTGTCGCCTCCGATCATCAGCTCCTCGAATTCGACAAGGACGGCGGCGAAGTCCTCAACATCGACTTTCCCGACGAAGGTCGGAAGATCATGAAGGCCTCGAAACTCCCCAATGGCGAAATTCTCTGCCTGCTCGCCGATAGCCGAGTCGCACGATTCGATGCCCGCGGCAAGGAAATCCACAGCTTCCAGGTCGGCCTCGGCATGCGCCTTTTCGGCGGCCGAATCTACGGCACACCCAGCGGGCGTGTCCTCGTCCCCCATCATTCTGAAGGCAAAGTCGTCGAGTACGACACGAAAGGCAAAGCCGTCTGGGAGGTCGCCTTCGACCAACCCATCGCCGCCGTTCGGCTAGCCAATGGCAACACGCTGATCACCTCCATGAACGCCGCCGTCGGCGCCGTCGAAGTCGATCGCACCGGCAAAGAGATATGGACCTACAACCAAATGGGCGAAAGCCGAGTAACACGAGCGATTCGTCGCTGACCGCGTGAAAACCTTTCACCGCATCAATTCCACCAGCACGAATTGCGACCAGGTTTCAAACTTCTCCCGGATTCGCCATAGTTCCGCGATCGGCGCGAAGCCGGCCTGGGCGAGATCGACCTCCCGCCGCGTGACGAGCGGAGCCGACAACTCGAACAGATGCACGATGCCAAGATGAACCTGACCCACGGGCGTCGAATCGTCGTTGATGAAACCCAGACAGGTTTCGCGATATTCAGCCCCAAGCTCGACTTCCTCGGCCAACTCGCGCAGCATTCCCTGCCGATATGGATGCTCGTCGGTTGCATGATCGATCGGATTGATATGCCCGCCGACGCCGATCGAACGCAGCGATCTCAGGCGTTGCTCGCCGCCGCCCTTGCCTCGAGTGTAATGAAATACCGAATCGCCGTGCTTCAACACGACATAAGGGATAAGCTGCTTCAGACTCGGATCGTTCTCGGCAAGCTCACGTGAAACGAAAGTGAATCTTGAGGGATCAAGGAGCAACGGCTCATACCGCGCGACATCGCGGCAGAGCCCTTGAAACAAGCCGGCATCGCTGAGCACCGCCGTGGGAATGACGAGCACCTGTTCTTCTCGCATACGTCAGCTCCACGGCGAATATCCGAAAATCCGATCAGCAATCGTAGTATAGGTAGAATTCGTACGGATGAGGCCGAAGTCGCATGGCGTCGGCTTCTTTTTCGCGTTTGTACCAGATCCAGGTGCTGATGACGTCGTCGGTGAACACATCGCCCTGAAGAAGGAACTCGTGGTCGTTCTCCAGGCAGGTGAGGGCCTCGTCAAGCGTGCCGGGAGCTTTTGGCACGTCTTTGAGTTGCTCGGGCGTAAGATCGTAGATATCCTTGTCGAGCGGATCGCCGGGGCGGATCTTGTTCTTGATGCCATCGATCATTGCCATGAGCATCGACGAGAAGACGAGGTACGGGTTGCTCGAACCGTCAGGGCATCGGAACTCGATGCGTTTCGCCTTCGGGTTCGGCGAGTACACGGGAATGCGAATCGACGCGGAACGATTGCGCCGGCTGTAAGCGAGATTGACCGGCGCCTCATAGCCGGGCACGAGGCGTTTGTAGCTGTTGGTCGTGGGATTGGCGAAAGCGCACAACGCCGGCGCGTGCTTTAGCAGGCCGCCGATGGCGTACAACCCCATGTCGGAAAGTCCCGCGTAACCCGAGCCGGCAAAGAGATTGACGCCGCTCTTCCACAGCGAAGTATGTACGTGCATGCCCGAGCCATTGTCTTGAAAGATCGGCTTGGGCATGAACGTCGCGGTTTTATGGTGCTTCTTGGCGACATTCTTCACGATGTACTTATACATCAACACCTTGTCCGCCATCTCGACGAGGGGACTGAAGCGCATATCGATCTCGCACTGGCCTCCGGTGGCGACTTCGTGATGCTGAGCCTCGATGGGAATGCCGCACTTGATCATGGTGAGCATCATCTCGGTGCGAATATTTTGTAGCGAATCAGTCGGAGGCGTCGGGAAATAGCCTTCTTTATAGCGGATTTTATGGCCCAGGTTTGGTGCTTCATCTCGGCCCGAGTTCCACGCGCCTTCGATGCTGTCGAGGTAGTAGAAGCCATAATTCGACGACTGATCGAAGCGCACATTGTCAAAGACGAAGAATTCAAGTTCCGGGCCGAAATAGGCGACATCGGCAATGCCTGTCGATTTCATCCAGTTGGCGGCTTTGCGCGCGACGTTGCGCGGATCGCGCGAGTAATCTTCCTTGGTCAGCGGATCCTGGATATTGCAGATGACCGTGAGCGTCGATTCGTCGCAAAACGGGTCGATGAATGCCGTCTCCGGTTGCGGAATGACGAGCATGTCGGACTCGTTGATCGCCTTCCACCCGCGGATGCTCGAACCGTCGAACCCCAGGCCTTCCTCGAACGTGCTTTCCGAGAGCGCCTCGGCCGGGATGGTGAAATGCTGCCAAAGACCGGGAAAATCCATGAAACGCATATCGACGGCCTTGACGTCCTTTTCGCGGATGAGAGCCAAAACTTCCTTCGGGGTCATGAGATTCTCCAGGTGCGGTTCGCATGCTTTGCTAATTCACTTCATGGAGAATATCGCACACCGGCGGCAGGCTTCCAGATAGAATGAAGGCAGTGGCCGAGAGAGCACTGCTTTTTCGTGCCGATTTTGGCGATTGCGCGGACGTTACCGGCAATGGGGGATGAATCGATGTTCTCGCAAACCGTGGAATATGCCCTGCGCGCCGTCGTGCACCTTGCGACCAAATCGCCGACGGGACAGACGACGGAAGAAATCGCCAAGGCAACGCGCGTGCCGCAGGCCTATCTCTCCAAGGTGTTGCAAAACCTGGTACAAGCCGGAGTCGTGCGTTCGCAGCGAGGCATCGGCGGCGGGATGGCGCTGGTCAAATCGCCTGCCGAGCTTACGATTTTGGAAGTCGTCAACGCCGTCGATCCGATCCAGCGCATCCGCATGTGCCCGCTGGACTTGGCCAGTCACGGCGTCCGTCTGTGTCCGCTGCATCGGCGCGTGGATAACGCCCTGGCGATGGTCGAAGAAGCGTTTCGAGACACGACGCTGCAAGAAGTGATCGACGAACCGAGCGAAAGCGTGCCGCTCTGCGATTTTCCGCGCGTGCGGTTGAAATGAATTGCCTTTTCTTCGTTTAGCGTTCGCGCGGCGTCGCGCCAACGCTAAACGAGAACGAAAAAAATAGGAACCATGATCGACGTTGACCAACTGCACCTTCGACAAGGCAACTTCGAGATTTCCGACATCTCCTTGCATGTCCCCAAAGGCAACTACGCACTGCTCATGGGCAAAACTGGATGCGGCAAAACGACGATCCTCGAAGCGATCGCTGGCTTAAGGCCTATCCTATCGGGCAGGATTCAGCTCAATCATCGCGATGTCACCTACTCACCGCCAGCCGAGCGCGACATCGGTTACGTCCCCCAGGACGGCGCCTTGTTCCGCACGATGACCGTGCGCGACAACCTGGCATTCGCGCTGTCGATTCGCAATCATCTCGAGGCAGCCATCGAATCGCGCGTCGAACAGTTAGCGGATTGGCTGGGCGTGAGACATTTGCTGTCGCGCTATCCAGTCGGATTAAGCGGCGGCGAGACGCAACGCATCGCGCTTGGACGCGCGTTGGCGAATCATCCGCCCATCCTCCTGATGGACGAGCCTCTCAGTTCGCTCGACGAGGAGACGCGCGACCGCATGATGGAATTGTTGCGCGAATTGCCGCGCAAGGCCGATGTGACCGTGCTGCATATCACTCATAGCCGATATGAATCGGAGCAGCTTGGCGATCTGATCTTCCGCCTGGAAAACGGGCGAATCGCCCAGACGCGAGGTGCACGCTCCGCGCGGGCGGACGCCATTTCCACGGAGATCACCGCAATTCCAGGCGTGCAACCCCGTATGCCAGAAATGCCGGAGTCGTGAAACGTAGATTGCCGTTGGCCGTCTGGGTCTTGACGGCGAGCGGGCTCGACTGCTCCGGCGTAAGCCATTCCACTTTGCCGATGCTCTTTCCCTTGGGGATCACGAGATCGACATCGACACCCTTGACGGCGAGCGAGCGTTCGTCGGCAATACCTTTACCCCGGTCGGGAGCGCCGTCCTCGCGTGCATAATTGACGAAGTGCAGCACGAGCGTGTCGCCGGTGGACGTGCGATCGAGCGACACACGCACCGTCGGCGGAGCGGCGAATCGGCTAAGCTTCGCCGAGAGTTTCGCGTCAGGCGCGGCAACGTCGATGACCGCAGCATAGCGTTCGCGGATGGCGGGCGTGGCGAGATCGTCGGGCATGATGTCGAAGAGAACGTGCTCGTCGAGCAGTGCCCTGCCCTTGTCGCGAAACGCCGCGACGGCGCCGACATCCCCTTGATGCACCTGCGTGCGTGGAAACAGCAGCAACACTTCCCCCGCAGGCCGGCTGCCGCGATAGAGCGCATCGTTTTTGGCGAGAAACTGGTAGTAACGGGTGATCTCCTTGCGGGCGAGCGGATCCTTGAAGATCGTGTAGAATCCCATCGGCGCGCCGCCATTGGCCGCCAGTTCTGCGATGGCGACGCGGATACGTGTATTTTCGTATTTGCCCAGCGTGAACGGCTTGTTGTCGAACGCGCCGCGCAGGTAGCGGGCTTGCAGCGTGCCTTCGCCGTAGTGTCCCTTCGTGAAATCGGTGGAACTCGCCGCCGCCCCGGTGGAGTACCAGGCGTAGTCCTCGCCGCGGCCCCACATTTCCTTCGGCAGCATGCAGCGTTCATCGCCGTTGATCTGGCTGAAATTGCCCAGGTGATTCCACTGGGCCAAAATCAGGTCCTTCTTCAGCGATCGGCCATATTGCACGAACACCTCCTCGAAGGCCCGTTTGCAGGCGATCTGCGAGAACTTCAGCATCTCGCGGCGGAGCGGCGTCGATTCTTTCGGATTATGCCAGCCGACGATCTCCGTGAACTTGTGATTCGCGACATCCTTGATCGCGAATCGCTTTTCCGCCTCGGCAGCCGAATAGTGCGCGGCGAGATGCTTGCGGAACCCAGCCTGACAATGCTCGCATAAGCAATTATGCCTATAATAATAATTACCTACATAACCATCGACGCCGCGGTCGATGCCGACCTTCACCCAGGCCTTGAGCACGGTCCGCCAGTGGGGGTTGTTCAGGCAACCCCAGTATTCCTTCATGCCGCCGATCGAGTAGGAGTTGTGGATGATCGGCGTTCCGTCGGCGTTCTTCTGAAGCAGGTCGAGCGGATCCTTGACGGGGCGCGGGCCGAGTGTTTTTTCGTCCCAGAGTTCGCGGTAGAATTTGAAGAACCCGCGCGGGCCGTCCTTGGAATCGGGATCGCCGACCAGGAATTCAACGTTGAAATGGCCGACGACTTTGGCCTTCCGCTCGTGCAGTTTCGTGTTGAGATCCTTGAACCAGCTGCCGCATTCGTTCAGCCCGCGTACCGGAAAATGCGCGGGATAGCCCTTGTATTGCGGCGTGTGCGCCAGGCTCCAGAAATGCGCGCCGTAAAAACCGACCTGCACCACCTCGGGCCTTGCCTCGGCGACAAAATCGAGATAATCGGGATGCGCGTAGTCCGTCCAGTGCGCGATCATGCGGCGAAACTCTACCCGAGGCGGTTGCGCCGTCGCCGAGCGCGTCCCGACGCCGAGAACGATGAGGACGAAAAGAAAGCGAGTGAGCATGAGGTGTTTCCTCGTGAATTTTCCGCTTGCGGCTTTGCGCTCATCAATATCCCGGACGAGCGCTAGTAAGGAATTCCGAAAAGAAGTCATCGCTGCGATTTTTTCGCGCGCTCGATCAACACGTCGCGAATTTCGGGCGGGACGAACGGCTCGAGATTTCCGCCCATGCAGGCGATCTGGCGCAGGAGCGTGCCGCTGACGTGAGAATAATGCTCCTTCGCCATCAGGAAGATCGTTTCGATTTCGGTGTCCATCATGGCATTCATGATCGACATGGTGAACTCGTATTCCATGTCGCTGGTGGTGCGGATGCCGCGAAGCATGACCCGAGCGCCGATCTCGCGAACGAAGCGGACCGCGAGGCCGTGAAAGGGGAGGACCTCGACGTTGGGATAGCTCTTGGTGGATGCCTTGATCAGATCGACGCGTTCTTGTTGATTGAAAAGCGGCGCTTTCTCCGGATTATCGCCGACGGCGACGACGAGTCGATCGACGAGGCTGGCGCCGCGTTTGATGACGTCGAGATGGCCGAGATGCACCGGGTCAAAGGTGCCAGGATAGACGGCAACGCGGAGAGTCGGCATGATTTTGGCCCCGCCAGTTTTGGCGAGCGGGGGGGGCGTAAGCCCCCTGATTCGATAATCCCGACAGAATCAGGGGGCTTACGCCCCCCGCTCGCCGTTCTTGATTACAGTCCGTTGACTTCCCAGCCTTTGCGATAGGTTCGGCGAACCAGCGCCGTCGCGTCCTTGTTGTTGGTGACCTGCATTTTCGCGGCATCCCATTCGAGCGTCGTCTTCTGGAAGCGCGTCGCCAGGCAGCCGAGCAACACCATTTCGGTCAATGGGCCGGAGTAGGAGAACGGCGCGGACGGTTGTCCCATGCCTCGGCAGGCGTCCGCCCATTGGATGTAGTGGTTGTTGCCGCCTGGTTGCGGCCGGCGATAGTCGCGGAATTTCTCTTCAGGCAGCAGAACTGGCGGAGCGATGTACGGCGAGTAGAGAACGCCATCGGTGCCGATGTAGATCGATCCCTGATCATTGAACCGTCGCTTGCCGATGCGCTGACGCACTTCCATGGGCGGGCGCTGGGCGCCGTCGTACCAGGTGAGCGTGACGCGATCCGTCGTGACTTTCGTGCCCGGGAAGGTGTACTGCACCCGGCAATCGAGTCCCCAGTTGTGCGCGTTGACCTGACCGCTCTCGGCACGAACCGACAGCGGCGCCGTCAGCGATAGCGCGGAAAAGACCGGATCGAGAATATGGCAACCCATGTCGCCAAACGTTCCCGTGCCGAAATCGAGACGCTTGCGCCAGTTACCTGGATGATAGTACCCGCCGCCCAGGAACGGTCGATCGGCCGCGACACCCAGCCAGTGGTCCCAGTTGAAATCGCCAGGAACCGGATCACGGCGATCGGGTCGAACGCCGCGGTCGCCCCAGGTCTTGTTGCTCCAGCTATGCACCTCGCGCACTTTGCCGATCGCGCCGCCCTGCACCATCGCCACGACCGTGCGATGCACTTCGTGCGAATGAATCTGAATGCCCATCTGCGTGACGATTCGGCGTTCACGGGCGACGCGCGTCAGTTGCCTGGCTTCGTAGATCGTCTGCGTCAGCGGTTTCTGCGTGTAGACGTGCAGCCCCTGCTGCATCGCCCGCATGGTGATCGGCGCGTGCATGTGGTCCGGCGTCGAGATATTGCAAGAATTCAGGCCTTTTTCCTTATCGAGCAATTGGCGCCAATCCTGGTAGACACGCACCGTCGGGAATTGCTTGCGAACAGCCGCGGCACGAGCGAGATCGACCTCCGCGACGGCGACGAGACGGAGGTTCTTGCTCGCCGTCAAGGATCGAATGTCGGCCAGCGCCATGCCATTCGCCCCAAAACTAGCGTGTTGCAGCGTCTCGTTCGGGCCGGCGTGAGCCATCGAGGAATAGACAAACGGTGCGGCGATACCCGCGGCGGCTGCGGTCTTCAATGCCGCTCGGCGAGTGATACGAATCTTCGATGCCATGAGGTCGGCCCTCCCGGAGAGTGTGTTTGGGGTGCGATTGTTGGAGTTTAGAATAGAAGGTTTGAGCGAAAAACCAAAAACCGAATAACGAAAACGTGGAATGACGAGAGCACAAAAAGATGCAGAGCCTTTATCGTAGGCATCACACTCCGCGTAATGCATTTCATCACGCGGAGCATGATGCTTACGATCATCATCAAAAAAAAGCCCCGGTCGCGATGACCGAGGCTCATTGGTTGCGTTGAGGTCTTTCCGCGAACTAGTTTCGGCGAACCGGTGCAGGAACGGCTGGGACCGGAATCGCTCGTTCGATCTGCACGTCGTTCAGTTCGATCGGCGCGGGTTGGGGTTGCGGGGCCGGCACGGGCAGAATCTGAGCTTTGCCTGGTTGAATCTGAATCTTGACGCCCGGACGAATGACCGGACGAGGTTGTACGCCAGGACGGATCACGCCGGGTAGTGGCTGGATGACCGGAACCTTGGCGTTCGGATCGACGACGAGCTTCTTGATAACGTACTTTTCCGAGTTCTCGTCGAGCCATTTCTGCATCGCGCTCGCGATGTCTTGCTGCGTGCGGACGTTTACGAGCTTGTATCCATCGTTCGGCGTCAGGCCGAGGTTGTTGAACAACTCAAAGGCGTTGGGAACGCTGCGATTGAACGTGGTCGTCTTCCAGTCGGCGCCTTGAAGACCCTTGAGGATCAGCCGGCTCTCGGCTGCGTCGATGGCGACTTGCTTCATCGGCATGCCGGTCGGATTGCTCGGCATGCGGTACTTCTGGATCATGACGGCGGCGGCCATGTAGCGGTCTTCGCGGTCATTGGACTTCAGGGCAGCCATCGGGTTGTCGAGCACCCTGACCATTGCCTTGGCGCCTTTGACCTCGTTGTCGAAGTTCGGGTTGTTTTCGCGGCTGACGAAGGTGTTGAAATTGGTCGCGACGAAGAAGTTTTCCGTCTTGTGCTTGGCGAGGAGGAACATGCCGTCCTGACCGACCTGGAGTTGGATGCCGCCAATACCACCGATGAAGGGCCGACGACCGCCAATCTGCGGGGGAAGGGGTTGAATGGCAGGTTGCGGGACAGGCTGAACAGCCGGTGCGGGTTGGCCAGGTTGAACGGCTGGGAGAACCTGGATCTGGATACCGCCGCCGACCACGGCAGCGCCGCCGCCGTTGATACCGCCGCCGACTCCTGGGACCGGATTGCCCGGCGCGATGAAGGCGACGCGAATCGTCTGCACGTCTTTCTTGACGCCGCGAATCGCATCGGTTACCTGGACGATTGCGATGCGGTAATTGATCTTTCCTTGGCCAGGAACAATGCTATCGGCCTTCACATCCATTGGCTCCAGGCCAACGACCCGGCCAACGACGACTGCATCGGCATCCGCCAGGCGCTGTGGCCCCATGTTGAAGCCAGGCATCGCGACTCGCAACGCCTGAGCCGACCCGACCTGCATCAGTGCAATGAGAGCCGCCAATGCCGCTCCCTTAAACCATGTACGCATCGCAAAACTCCGTAAAACTTTGGAAACACAAATCTGTTTACATAAGACGAATCAGTAGGACGATTCGATTGGAACTTGTTGGGAAAATTATACGAATATTCTCCCTGCGATGCTATCCCAAGGGTTCGCTGCGCTCACCAATTGGGCTTGAATGGATAATGATGACTCCAACCCTGCCACAAGTCAAACTGAAGATCGTCCGGCGATCGTCCCATCCCTGGATTTTCCAGAAGATGGTCGAGAAACCGGCCGAGCGGCTGCCGCCCGGGACCATTGTTGACATTGTTGATCGAGATAATACCTGGGTCGGGCGCGGTTTCTATAACGGCCATTCCCGAATCACGCTGCGCGTGCTAACCTCCGATAAGAACGAGTCGATCGACGCAGACTTTTTCCAGCGGAAGCTCAACCTTGCCGTGGAACTACGCCGGCAGATGCTCAAACTCGACGAGGTGACGACGGCCTATCGGCTGGTCCACTCCGAAGGCGACGGATTGAGCGGCTTGGTCGTCGATCGCTTCGGCAGCATGATCGTCGTCGAATTTTTCTCCGCCGGCATGTTTCGCGTTCGGCAAACGATCATGGACATTCTCGCCGGGCAATTCCCGGAAAGCTCGTTTTATTGGTTTGCCGAGGAGCATGTGCAGAAGCAGGAATCGTTCGACTGCCATACGCCGGAAGCGCCGGCGCCGAGCATCATCACGGAGCATGGATTGCGTTTTCGTGTCGCGCCGGGCAGCAAGCACAAGACGGGGTTCTTCGTCGATCAACGCGACAACCGAAAATATCTCGCCGGCTTCTGTCAAGGCAAGAGCGTGCTCGACCTGTGCTGCAACACGGGAGGCTTTTCGGTTTACGCGAAGGCACTGGGCAAGGCGGAAGAGGTCGTCGGCGTCGATCTCGACGAACAGGTCATCGCGCTGGCCAAGCAGAACGCGAACCTCAATCAGGCTCGCGTACGGTTCGTGCAGGGCGACCTGTTCACCTGGCTGCGCGACATTCTGCCCTCGGGACAGCGCTTTGATGTCGTCGTGCTTGATCCGTCGAAACAGACGCGCGACCGAGAGGAAATCGACTTTGCCCTCAAAAAATACTTCGACATGAACAAGCTCGCGCTACAAGCCGTCGCGCCGGGCGGCATCTTCTTGACCTGCTCGTGCACGGGGCTCATCAGCGAGGAGATGTATTTGGAGACCCTGCGCCGATCCGCCTGGCAAGCAGGGCGAACGCTACAGGTGCTCAAAATCACCGGCGCCGCCGCCGACCATCCGTATCTCGTGCACGTACCTGAGAGTCGATACCTCAAGGCGGTGTTCTGTCGGGTGGTTTAGAAGCTATCAGCTATCAGCTATCAGCCGAACATGGTATGCTTTAATTGACGTCGCGAAGTGTTGATTCGGTGCAGTAATGATTGGCTGAAAGCTGATAGCTAAAAGCCGATAGCTAAGGGGGTTCCCGATGCCTAACCCGTTTCCGGGAATGAATCCATTCCTTGAGGAGCCTGATCTTTGGCCCACCGTGCATGGCGGGCTCATTTCATTGCTCTGGATGGACCTGAATCGCAACTTGCCGCGAGGTTATGTGGCATCGATCGAGGAACGCGTCTATTTGATTGAACCGCCTACCGCTCGTTATCCCGATGTGCAGGTCACGCGCCGAAAACGAAAGAGACCGCGCGATGCCGGAGTTGCGACGGCAGTTCTCGAAGCGGACCCAGCGATTGACATCCATTTTCCAGCAACCGATTTTCGAGAGTCGTTCGTCGAAATACATCTGGCGCGCAAGCCCGGCATGCTTGTATCCGTGATCGAGATTCTGAGCCCGACCAACAAAAACCCAGGGCGAGGGAGAGATCTCTACCTTGAAAAACAACAAGAGATGCTAGCCAGCACGGCACACTTCGTGGAGATTGACCTGCTGCGCGCCGGGCGGCATACGGTTGCTGTTCCTGCGGAACGATTGCAATCCGACGGATTCGAGTATCTCGTCTGTCTGCATCGCGGCGGTTGGCAGAACCGGTTCAACGTTTGGCCCGCATCCCTTCGAAGTCGTCTGCCCCGATTCACGGTCCCTCTTGCCGGCAACGATCCAGACCTGACCGTTGATCTACAATGCATCGTGAACGAGTGTTACATTGCGGGCCGATTTGATGAGCGCCTGGTATACGAGGTATGTCCGCCGCCATTGTCGAAACGCGACAAGAAGTGGGTCGATGATGTCGTGCGAAAAGCCGGACTAAAGGGCTCGTAGCTGTTTCCTCCAAGATGAGCACCGAATCATCACCTATTTGGAACCTCTCCCAATGTCCACCCTTCGCATTGGCAATGCTTGCGGATTCTGGGGCGACAATATCGACGCGCCGCTGCGTCTCGCCGAGCGTGGCAGCCTCGACTACCTGACGCTCGAATATCTGGCCGAGCTGACGATGTCGATTCTCGCCTTGCAGAAGCAGCGTGACCCCGACGCGGGTTATGCCGGCGACTTTCTCGACGTGCTCGAACGCCTGACGCCGACTCTCGCCAAACAACCGAAGCTAAGGATCGTCACCAATGCCGGCGGCATGAATCCGCTGGGCTGCGCGCGCAAGGCGAAGGCGATCCTTGACACGGCAGGTCTCGCCAGGAAGGTTGCCGTCGTTTCGGGCGACGACTTGTTGCCTCGGCTCGACACGCTGCTCGAGCATCACGCGTTGACCAATCTCGACACTGGCGCCGCCCTGGCGTCGATCAGGCCGCGCGTCGTCAGTGCGAACGCTTACCTCGGCGCTCAGCCGATCGCCGAGGCATTATCGCGCGGGGCTGATATCGTTATCACCGGCCGCGTCGCCGACGCCTCGCTGACGGTCGGCCCCGTAGTGCACACCTTCGGTTGGGGTTGGACCGACTGGGACCGCCTGTGCGGCGCCAGCGTGGCAGGGCATCTCATCGAATGCGGTTCCCAGGTATGCGGCGGGCTGTGGTGCAACTGGCGGGAAGTACAGGATTATTCGGATATCGGCTATCCCTATGCCGACTTCGCCCCAGACGGCAGCTTCACGATCAGTTCCGATTCTGGTCCGGGCGTCAATCGCGAGACACTGATCGAGCAACTGCTCTACGAGGTCGCCGACCCCGCGCGGTACATGACGCCCGACGTCGTCGTGGATTTCACGAGCGTCGCTCTGGATGCCGTCAAAGCACGGACAATGCGCGTGCATTCTGCCAAAGGCAAGCCGGCAACCGACACGTACAAAGTCTCCATCGCCTATCGGGACGGGTTCAGCGCGAGCGGCACGCTTGTCATCGCCGGTCCGGAGGCCATCGCCAAGGCGAAACGCGCAGGCGCCGCCTTGCTCGAGCGGACGGGCTGCACGTTTGATCGCAGCAATATTGAATGCCTCGGCGCCGGCGCGTGTGCTCCGGGCGTCGCCGTCGTGCCGGCGAATCCTCCGGAGGTAGTGCTGCGAGTCGCCGTGCATGATGCGCAGAAATCGAAGGTCGAGCGATTCGCGAAGGAGTTCGCGCCGCTGGTCACATCGGGACCGCCCGGCGTCACGGGCTACACGACCGGACGCCCCGCCGTGCGCGAGGTGTTCGCGTATTGGCCGGCGCTGATCGCAAAATCGGCCCTGCAAGCATGCGTGGAGGTCTTATCATGAACGAGAAAATCATGTTGAGCACGATCGCTCATGGCCGAAGCGGCGACAAGGGCAACCACGCCAATATCGCCGTCATCGCCTACACGCCCGAAGGTTTCGATTGGCTGCGTGCCAATCTCACCGCCGAGGTTGTCGCCGCGTATTTCGCTCCGATGCAGCCAAGCCGAGTCGAGCGCTTTGAGGCAGCAAACGTACTCGCGCTGAATTTCCTGCTTTACGACATTCTCGCCGGCGGCGCGAGCCGATCGCTGCGCATCGACACCCAGGGTAAGACGCTCGCGCTCACGCTATTGGCAATGCCGATTGACATCCCGAACGGACTCGAACGCATGACGCGAAAACCACTTTGATCTCCGCTTGCGTTTAGCGCTCGCATGAGATTCTCCGAGCGCTAAACGGCAAGCGAAAAAAGGAACATGGCCATGTCCGACGCAATCGTCCTCTACGAAATCGCAGCTTCCACCGCGATCATCACGATTAACCGAGCCGACAAGCGCAACGCTCTGAGCCGAGCGCTCATCGCCGAGTTGACCACGGCATTCGAGCGGGCACGCGATGATGCGTCGGCACGCAGTGTGATACTGACTGCCGCTGGCACGGTGTTTTGCGCGGGCATGGATTTAGCGGAATTGCAAGAATCACTTGAATCTGTGAAGGTCGGCTCGGCGCCGGAAAGCTCCCCAATCTGGGACGATGCGTTGCGTTTGGCGAAGCTGTACGACCTGATCTACACGTTGCCGAAGCCGACCATCGCTGCCGTGCAAGGAGCGGCTGTCGCCGGCGGTGCTGGGTTGGTCACCGTGTGCGATTTAGCACTCGCCGTCCCGCAGGCAAAGTTCGGCTACCCGGAAGTTCGCCGCGGTCTGGTGGCGGCGATGGTCATGCCCCATCTGATGCGCCATGTCGGCGAGCGTCTGGCTCGGTACCTTCTGCTCACCGGGCTTTTGATCGACGCTCACGAAGCCGCTCGCGCCGGCCTCATCAACGAGGTCGTCGAACCGGGGGCGTTGATGGATCGCGCCAGATCGCTCGCCAAGGAATGTGCCGAGGGCGGTCCCAACGCGCTGGCGAAAACGAAGGAACACCTTCAGCAATTTTCTCGGCAAGCGATGTCGATCGAAGACGCCGCCCGCGCCAGCGCCGCCCCTCGTTTGACGGAAGAATGCCAGGCCGGCCTGCGTGCTTTCTTCGCGAAACAAGCCGCGCCGTGGGCGTGACACCGCTCTTTTGTGGAGCAAGCTGCTAGCTTGCTCGGTTGATGCTGAGGTGTTTTGGGCAAGCTAGCAGCTTGCCCCACATCATACTCATTCGACAACAACCTTGTGCGCACCTTTCTCGACATAACCACGCACGTCTTCCGCGAAGGCCGCCACCTCGAATCGTTGCCCCGCCGGCGCTTCCAGGGTGATCTCCCACTCCGCAAAACTGCCGCGCGTAGAGCGTGCCTGCTGGCCATTGACGACGACGCGGCGGATATCGCTCGTGTCGGCAACCGAGCCGCGCACTCGCACAAGATTCCCCGTGCGGATTGCGCTCGTGATTATCGTGACGGGAGGCAGTGTGTCCTTGAAGCTCGACACGCCGCCGAAGCCGCTCTTGCTTCCGGATTCACCGAGGCTTTCGGGCAGGCCCATGCTGATCGGGTTGTGAATATCGTTGACACGCATCTCTTTCGAGGTCATGCGCCGATAGCCGGAACGGTCCATGATCGAGCGCCAGATGGCGACATCGTTGCGGAAAGAATCCAGGCCGTCGATGAAGACGCCCGTGGTGCCGAGGTGAACCGACCAGTTCGCCTCCCAGGCCTTGAAATTGCGGATCCAGAAGGGCTGACCCGGATTCGGCATCGCTTCGGCGGCTTCCCTGGCGAGCGTGACATTCTGCTCGTACAAGGCGAGACCGCCGCCGTCCGGACGTCGGATGCCGCGTAGATTCAGGCAGAAGAAACGCATCGTGTGTGCCTCATTATCCTCGAAGCGGATGAACGGCATGATACGCGTGTCTTGCAGTTTGGTCGTGCCATCGGGTTGCCTTATCGGCAGCACGGGGTCGAAGTCCGAAGTCTTTTTGCAATCGAAGCGATAGCCGTACTCGGCACAATCGACGGCGACATTTCGCGTGAAGCTGTTCTGGCAGTTCGCCCACCAGAAGCCGGCGCCGCGATTCGGGTCGAACGGGATGACTTGCTTGGGTTGCGTTTTGGCGGGGATGACGAACATGGCGACATTATGATCGAGGACGTTATTGACTTCAGTACCGTCTTCGAGGAAATAGCCGTGACCCAGGCTCTTGTAGCCGACGCAATCGCGAATGACGAGGGCGTCGGTACCGTGAATCGTGATCCAGCGGTTGTGGCTATCCCAGATGGAGGCGCCGATGACCGAGCTGCCGCGCATCGTTTGGCCGCACAGGTGGAAGTGGATGCTATAGCGGCCCAGCGTGTCCTTCTTGCCGAGATGGCGGAACTCGGCGTAGCTGATTGAACCGGCGGAATGCTTGTGGAACATCGTGTGCCCGCGGATGCCGTCGGGATCTGCCGATTCGATGACGACGTTTCGGCTCAAGTTGATGACCTCGGCCTGAAAGCTGTCGTCGGCGAAATGGTTGAACATTATCGGCCTGTCGAGCTTGATCGTATAGCCGCCAGTGAAATCACGGCTGGAGACGGAGATGATTCGTCGTTGTTCGTTTTCGGAAGCGTCAACGAAGCCGCCGCGCCTGCCCTCGTTGCGTGCGCGATGGGTGCTGCCGACGACGATCTGGTCCCCTTCCTTCCAATCGGCGACCGATTCGGCGACGGCGAGGCTAGTGGCGCCTGGTTCGACCTTGCGTTTGAGCTTGACCCAGGTGGTCTTCATCGGTTCGCCATGAATTTCCATTCGGCCGCCGCAGCAGACAATGGCGGGACAGGAATCCTTGTCCATGCCTGCAACGTAGTGCAAGCGAATAATCGACTGGAATTTGCCCGGGATCGGATTTCCCGGTTTGCCTACGTAGAGGGCGGGGCGTTCCTTGCCGTGGGCCGCCATCTTGGGGCTGGCGTGGCAATCGAAGCCTTCTTCCGAGGGAAACTCGCTGGCGATTACCGTGAGAAGTCCAACGTCGAGGCGTGTGTTGCGATCGCGTGCGAAATCAAGTGTCCCAGCGACCTGCACCAGCCGAATCACTTCGCGCGAATCGACATCGTACGTGACGGTGTGCCCCGCACGAATCACGACGCGATCCCCCTTCTGCGGCACGCGGCCGGCGTCCCACGTCTCTTTGCCTGACCAGGGGCCGGACTGTTTCGAAAGCAAGTCCGCCGAGAAAACAGGGCCGGCACACAGCGCGAATGCAATCGCAGCGAGGCTGGTAATATTTAATTTCCGCATGAAAAACTTCTCCTATTGATGAACAACATGATCACGGGTAAGTCAGATTGATTGGCGGCAGTGCGTTGTCGCCCTTCTGGATAACCACTTTTTGGACAGGCCGATCGACCTTTCGATACTTGCCCTTGAACTGATCTTCGCCTTCCACGATGTCACCATTTTCCTGCGTAACCTGAGGCCAAAAAACCGTGACGGCGTATTCTCCCGGCCCACGAACGCGCGCAATGAATGATCCATCCGGCAGCGTACGTGCGGTGTCAGGGCTGAGTTCTTTTTGCGGGTTACCCAGGGCGTGAAACACGACGTAGGCGCCCTCCAAGGGGCGGCCATTGAGCCGGAGTTGCCCGGACGCAGGACAGACCGGCGTTGGTCGCGCGCAACCGCAGATCGTGAATATGGCGAATGCCAGGAGAGCCGCTGCCTGATAACGCGATCGCCGCTGGTGGAATGCATTAATCGACACTGGCTATCTCCTCGCCGTTGCGCGTTACCAGGGCCATGAGCGTCGCGACCGAGGTGCTCGTCGAAAGAAACCGCACGGTGCCATCGCCCATGGCGACATGCGCGCCGCCCGGATGAAAGCCGAACACACCCTGCGAATTGTTGCAGTTGATCGCGCATTCCGTCCCAGACGGGATGTTGGAAAGGTTCGTCGGATAGGTGGCAGGCGTATAGTTGTCGTAGCCCTGCACCATGAACGCGCACCAACCCAGCCAGGTGCCCCAGGCGCCAGGTTGATCCAGCGTCACGTCGGTGTCAGGCATCGGCATTCCGACTCCCGAAACGAAGTGCGTGTCGTAGCCTGCGTGTTCGAGGAACATCGTGGTGTTCGAGAGGCCGTCGGTCACCCAGGCCATCTTTGGATTGGTCCCGCCGAAAATAGGCGTGGGGCTCGGCCCGCTGGGATAGACGAGCGAATAAGTAGGCTTACTTATTCCATGATTGGTCCAGTAGTCGTTCCCCCAGCCCGTGAGAATCGTCGGGTCGTTGGGGTCGGTCGTCGATCCCGACGCTGTAATGAAATTCCCGTAGCTCTTTCCCGTGGAACTCGACGCTCGCATCTTGATGGGGCTCTTCGCCGTCGGATTGGTCGGGCAACGAACAATCGTAAGATAGGTGTTGGCGATCGATTGATGCGTGGGATCGGCGAATCCGCCGGGAGCCGTGACGTCGAACTTGTTGGCCAAAGCGCCTTGCTCAATGTAGGGCAACAGCGGAACCATATGCCCATAGCGAGGCGACGACGAAGCGCGGGCCGAGAAATAGCATTTGTTGGCGTCATGATAACTGTGAGCCGCGAGCGCGAGTTGCTTGAGATTATTCCCGCATTGCGTTCGCGACGCCGCTTCGCGCACTTTCTGGACGGCAGGCACAAGCAGCGAAATGAGTATCGCGATGATGGCGATGACGACGAGCAGTTCGATCAAGGTAAAGCCGCGGCGCGGAATCCGTAAACGCATGATTCGTCTCTCTGGATTGTGGATCAGTACCGGGGTGCGCCAATGAGACGCAGCCAGGAATAAGACCTGCGATCCTGAAAGAATCAACGATTCTGCCGCGTGAGCAAGGTCGCGGAACCGACTTGGCAAATCGCGTGCCGTTACGCAGCGCCTGTTTTTGAGGTGATAATCGAGGTAATTCAAGTGTGAGTGGTGAAATTCTGATCGGCGTCGGGCGAATAATCCCCACTCGCGGTTGTGCTGACGGCCGACTCGCAGTCTGTGTCAAGGCTGCGTCGAATAGGTTCCAGGTAATGCCACCCGCATGTAGGTGACGGCGAAATGCTGTGCCAGATGCTCGCGATAAGGCGACGCCAGACTTGCGACTCGTTCTCCGCCCTTAATCAACTGCTCCAATACGAGACGCGGCACCGAATGGATATCTCGCAAGTCGATCAACGATTCCGGCAGCGAAACCGGCGTCGTCACCGCTGGCAGAAAATACCAGCCGAACACCTGATGGCGGCGCATTTGATCGCGGACAACGGCTCCTTTCAGAACGCCCGATTCGACCAGTTTCTGTGCGTCATGAACCTGAGCCACAACCACCGACTCTACTTTCGCCTGGGCCAAATCGCACGCTTGAGTCAACACAATGACACGAGATGTCCACCATTTGATAGGAGGATTCTGGAGATCAAGAGGAAGAGCCGACAAATTCATTCCGACGAGAGGACAATCCTCAATGATGTCTCCTTGTGTCAATGGCGTCGTCGCCGCCGAGCGAATAAACATTGCTATTCCTCAGGTGGAATGTCATGGGCCGTTGGCAAGGGTGGTTCGACATGCACTGCGTTAACGAGTTCGCCGGCTGGCCACGGAATAGTGACCGGTGCGCAGATTTCCTCTGTCAGGAAAGGCTCGCTCGGCAACGGCGCTTCGGTACGCGTCGCTGCCGAATCGCCCAACGCATTCTCCAGAACGTCGAGCGCAGCATCGGCAGGCGTCCGGTGTTGCGCCTTCGCCAACCGCTGAATTCGGTCAAACAGCGATGCCGGCATATTGTCGATAACAAGGGTCGCCATATGGTGATCCTCCGGTTTTTTGGGAAAGGGAGCGTACGATGTTATTCTACACGCCCTTCCAGTTGCCACGAAGGCAAGAAAATCGGCGGTTGATCGTCGCGAAAAAAATGGTGAGCGACATTCCGAATCCATCACGCTTGCACGTTCACGCATTCCATTTTGCGTTCGACTCGCTTCAGAAGGCCGGCGAGAACGCGTTGCGGGCCGAGTTCGCAGAATTTGTCGATGCCGGCGGCGAGCAAGCCGCGCATCGTCGATTCCCATTGCACCGGTTGCAGCACCTGTTTGACGAGCAGACCGCGGATCTCGGCGGGGTCGGTGTGCGGTTTGGCATCGACGTTCGACCAGACGGGCAGACGCGGCATTTGCAGTGCGATCTTTTCGAGGGCCGCCGCCAGAGTTTCGTCGGCGGGTTTCATGATGTCGGTGTGGAACGCGCCAGCCACGGCGAGGCGGATCGTCTTCATCGCGCCGTATTCGGGCGCGAGCCGTTCGACTTCGTCGCACGCAGCCTTGGTTCCCGATACGACGATATTGCCCGGGCAGAGATGATTGGCGACGCGCACCATGCCAACGGCGCTCGCCTTCGCGCACAACTCTTCGAGTTTCGCAAGTTCGACTCCGAGCACGCTGACCATGCCGCTCGGCGTCGCGTCGGCCGCGGCTTGCATCGCCTCGCCGCGGGTTTTGACGAGGCGTAATCCATCCGCAAAAGTGAATGCGCCGGCGAACGCCAGCGCGGTGTACTCGCCGAGGCTCAGGCCTGCCGTGGCGACGCAGTCGGCTTCGAGCGGCGGTTGAGTGGCACGCAAGCTTTCGAGTGCTGCCAGGCTGGCGACGTAAATCGCAGGTTGGCTGACTACAGTGCTGTCGAGGCGTTCCTTCGGGCCTTTCACGCACACTTCAAGCAGGTCGTAGCCGAGGATCGAAGCTGCTTCGTCGAAAAGTTTCTTCGCCGCTGGCAGCGTCTCGCAGAGTTGTTGAGCCATGCCCACGTACTGGGCGCCTTGACCGGGGAAGAGGAATGCGATCTTCGGCACTGGGGAGTCCTCCGTGCGGATGTGGCGGGCTATGATTTCGCATGGGTTCATGTGGGCGCTAAACGAATCAATCTAACTCACCGCTTGTTTGATGGCTGGCATGAGATCGTTAAGTTCTTCGATCCGCAACATCCGGATGTCGCGAACCGATTTGATGAACCATGGCAATTTCTTTGCCAAGTCATTGGCGGCAACGACGCACGTCACGGCATTGACCTGATTGCCGCCGAAGTAGACGCTGCCCTGTTGCCAGACGAAGCCATGCTTCTCGAGGATTTTGCGTATTTCGAGATAGGCGTTGTTGTACGGATCGCCGTAATTTTTACGCACCGATTCGATTTCCATGTCAAAGGCGATGGCGTACACGCGACCCTCCGTCGGCATTCCTGAGCCGTCACTCGAATTTCGCGAGATAAATTTGTTGGGTTTAGGTGGGCTAGCGGCAAGAATACTCATGGAATCCTCCGCAATCTATTCTGTCCCGGCGGGGGTGCCGGCAAGTTCCTTGACGATGAGGTCATTAAGCCCCGCACGCGCGTGTTTGGCGGCGACGTTCAGCGCGATTTCGATGGCGCGTTCCTTGGAGCTGCCGTGGCAGATGATGCAGATGCCATCGACGCCCAGGAGCGGAGCGCCGCCGAGCTCTTGGTAGTCGTAGCGTTTGACAATGTTCTGCAGCGCCAGCTGCGCGAGCGGGATTTCGGTCTTCAGCGTGCTCATGACTTCCTTGCCGACGACCTTCATGACGAAATCGAAGACGCCCTCGCACACCTTGAGCACGACATTGCCCACGAAACCATCGGTGACGATGACCTCGCAGACGCCCTTGTTGATATCGCGTCCTTCGATGTTGCCGATGAATTGATCCTTGAGCGGGCTGTTGCGGAACAGTTCCTGCGTGTCCTTGGCAAGCTCGTTGCCCTTGTCTTCCTCGGAACCGACGTTGAGCAATGCGATCTTCGGCTTGTCGATTTTGAGGATGTGCTTGGCGAAAATGCTGCCCATCACGCCATACTGATAGAGATGTTCAGGCTTGGGATGCACATTGGCGCCGACGTCGAGCAGAACGGACAGGCCCTTTGCCGTTGGCATGAGCGCGGCGATACCGGGCCGCTTGACGCCCTTCAAGAAGAGGCGCAGCAGAAAACCGCCAGCGACCATCGCTCCGGTGTTGCCCGCGCCGACGATGGCGTCAACTTTTTTCTGCGCCAGCAGCTGCCAGCACTTGCTGATGGAGTTATCAGGCTTCTTGCGAAACGCCATCGCAGGCGATTCTTCCATGGAGATGACTTGCGAAGCGTGCGAAATCTCGATACGGCTGCGCACGTCATCGGCCCCGGCGATCAAAGGCTCGATCTGAGCCTGATCACCGACGAGGACGACATGCATCTCAGCATCGCTGCGCAAAGCCTGGAGCGCGCCTTGAACGATCGGTGCGGGGGCATGATCGCCTCCCATCGCATCGAGCGCGATTCGCATGGGTTAGCTCTCCTGCGTTTCTTCAAGCACCACGGCTTCGCGTGCCTGCGTATTCTGCCAGCCACAGTTCCAGCAGACAAAGTGCGGTCGTACAGCTTCGCCACACCGAGAGCAGTACGCATTCTGTTGTTGCGTCTTGTGTTGATGGCTGCGTCGCTTGCCCCTGCGGGCCTTGGATACACGCCTTTTTGGTACGGCCATTTTTCGATCACTTTCTGGTGTTTTCAAAAGCCCGGGGCGAAGCGCTTCGAACCCCTGGGACAAACTACGTACACATCCCAGGGGTTCGAAGCGCTTTACCCCAGGGTTTGCGGCAAGTCGTATTGTACAAACTCAACTCCACCAAAGCAACTTGGCGACATAGCCAAGGATGGCGATTTGTGCGATCACGATGCCCCAAAAGAGGATACGGAAAGACGCTTTGAGGGTCTTGTGCCGAAAAAGCCACATCGCCAGCAGCGCCGCCGGGCTGCCTCCGAGTGCACCGAGCGTGTGCAGCGCCACCTCGGGGATGCGATACCCGGAGCGTTGCGCGAGGAATTTATCCAGCCCGTAATAGATGAACGTCACGCCATTGATGACGATCAGCCAATGTCCGAGCCAAACATACCAGAGGTTTCGGTGCGACGTCAGAAACCACCACGACGCCAGCGTGACGATTCCGCAGAGCGCGAGTGCGATGACGATTTGCGTGCGAACCGAAAACAGCCACATCATCATGATAAGTGATTCCTCTTACAGTTCCTTTTTCCCGATCGCCGGCAGCGGACGGACCGCGATGTTATTCGGGTTCACATCCACGACGAATATGCCGTGCGACTCCAGGATACGCAAAATCGCCTGCGCTTAAGGCCAATCGTCGCCGAACTGCTCGCGCTTCTCCGCCAGGTAATCGGAAATGACTTCCTCGGAAAAATCCGGTGGATTGTCAAGATACGCGCCGCCGAAATCGAGAACATACGGCCGCGTAACGATGGTCATTTCCAAGATCCAGAGGTCGTCGGCAAAGTACAAAAGTTGCGGAACCGCGCAGCCGCGGATAACAAAAATATCCTTTTCGAGCAAACGCATATAGGCGTCGCGCTCGCGAAAGTACTCGACGTCGCGTTCATGAGCCTTGATAGCAGATGGCGGTTCCGATGAACTGCTTTTCGTGGTATATACAATACCATGAACACCGAACCCAAGCTCCGAATCCAATGTGAGATTGTTTCTTTTCACGTATTCATGCAGCCGTCGTAGCGGTTCGTCGCGGTAACCCATGAGGCGTCCATTATGATCGGAACAGGAAGATCCGCTGAAGTCCGGATGGAGTTGGCGGTGAATGGTTACATTCTACCAATCGCACAGCTAGCGCCAAATTTCCTCATGCTGCGCGAACCAACCGATCACCAACCTGCGTCGGCGGAGATCATGGTGTCGATCGATGGCCGGGAACGGCGGTGGAACGTCTACCTGCCCGACGGCATCTCGCCGACCGAACCGCGGACGCGCATCGTCGCCGCGAAGTGATGGAATTGTGCGAGAAAGAATTGAGGATGTCTCCCGCTTGCGGCAGATGACGCCGCGCGGAACCCTAACCGCCGACCGCGACAGCCTTGCCTTCGCGCATTGAAGCGTATATTCCCAGGATCACTTCCACGGCCTTGCGGCCTTCGCGGCCATCGACGAGCGGCGGTCGGCTTTTCGTGATCGCTTCGACGAAGTCGGCGAGTTGTCTGGCGTGCCCAGTGTGCGAAATCGCGGCCGGGTTGCTCGATCCACCCGAGGCGCCGACCTTCTGCGCGAAGCGCTGGCGGATTGCGTCGTCTTCCGTTTTCGCTGTCTTGAAATCCCAGCGCAGCAGATCGTCCTGTTCGATGACCGCGCTACCCTGATCGCCATGTACGCCGATCGTCTTCGGCAAGCCAGGCCAGACTGACGTCGTCGCCTGGATGACGCCCAGCGCGCCGCTTTTGAACCGAATGCACGCCACGGCCGTGTCTTCGACCTCAATACGTTCGTGCGCGAGCATGGCGGTGAAGCCCATGATCTGCGCGACATCGCCCATCATCCAGAGGAGGAGATCGACGTTGTGGATCGCCTGATTCATGAGAGCGCCGCCGCCGTCGAGGGCTTGCGTGCCTTTCCAGCCGCCGAGGTCGTAGTACGATTGCTCGCGCCACCATTTGCAGGTCGTCTCGCCCAGGGTCAAACGACCGAATCGGCCTTGCGTGACGGCCTTCTTGAGTTCGATGTTGGCGTCGCCGAATCGCGACGGGAAGATGGTGCAAAGCTGGACGTTGTTGCGCTGGCAGGCGTCGATGATGCGATCGCAGCGTTCGAGCGAAATCTCCAGCGGCTTTTCGACGACGACGTGCTTCTTCGCTTCCGCTGCCGCGACCGCGGGCTCCATGTGCGCGCCGGAAGGCGTCGTGATGATGACGACATCCACGTCGGGCCGACGTAACGTCGTGGCGAGGTCGGTTTCTATCGCGCAGTCGAGCTTGAGTTCGTCCTTCATCTTGACGGCGCTGTCGGCACTGCGGCTCACCAGCGCGGTGACTTTCGTGCCCGGCACATCCGCGAGTGCGCGAGCGTGAAATCGGGCGATCATGCCGCACCCGATGATGGCGAAGCCTAGCATGGTGGATCTCCAGAATGCAAGCTGTCAGCTATCAGCCGTCAGCTTTCAGCCATACAAGTGCGGCCAGCGAGACACTTTAGCGGTCAACAATCAAGAAATAGAAGCAGTCAGCTACCATCCACGCAGGCATTCGCCTGGCTGATAGCTGACGGCTGAGAGCTGATAGCTTTGTCTACTTTCCAATCGCCGTCACGCGGACGACGCCTTTTTGGGACTTTTCGTGGCCGGTGATGACGCTCTTGCCGTCGGGCGAGAAGGCAACGCAGTAGGTGATCCAGCCTTTTTGCTGGGTCTTGAGGATTTCCTTGCCGGTGTCGGTTTCGTAGACGCGCAAACTGCCGCCGTAGCCTGCGGTGGCGACATGTTTGCCGTCGTTGGAGATGGCCAGGCCGAAGATGTAGTCAGGAGTCGGGCCGATTTTTTTGGCTTCTTTGCCGTCGGCGATATTCCAGTAGCGGAGGAATTTGTCGTGGCCGACGGAGAGAACCTGTTTGCCATCGGGCGTGAAGGCGACGACGGTGAAGGCGTCGCGAATTTCACGGGGTTCGACTTTTTTGCCCATGGCTTTCTTGGCGTCTTTTTTGTCCTTCTTGTCTTTTTTCGGCTCGACTTTGGGTTCTTCTTTCTTTTCTTCTTCTTTTTTCTTGGGCAGGTCGACGAGGAAGGTCTTGCTCTCGGTCAGGCCCTTGACGTCGTAGACCTTGATCAGGCCGTCGTTGCCACAGGAGGCGAGTTGCGTGCCGGCTTTGTTGAACGCGACGCTATAGACCGATTCCTTGTGCGAGGAGAAAGCTTTGACTTCCTTGCCCGAGGCGACGTCCCAGAGTTTGACGACTTTGTCGGCGCCGGCGGAGGCGAGCAGCTTGCCATCGGGGCTGAAGACGAGGGAGCCGACGATATCGCCGTGCGCCTTGGCGAATTCTTTCGTCATCTTGCCGTCCTTGGGGTTCCAGAGTTTGATGCCTTTGTCTTGCCCGCCGGTGGCGATGATCGAGCCATCGTTGTTGAAGGCGACGCCGTAAACCGGGCCGGTATGTCCCTTGAGGATGTGAGCTTCTTTGCCGGTGGCGAAGTCCCAAATCTTGACTGTGCCGTCAAAGCTGGCGGTGGCCATGCTCTTGCCATCGTTGGAGAACACTACGGAGAAAACCAAGCCGTCGTGGCCTTTGAATTCGCTGGGCGTCTGGGCCCAGATCAGGCTTGCGCAGGCACACGCAAACACCGGCAGGATAATAGCGAAGCGTTTCATGAAGCGTCTCCTTGGTGACAGATGCAAAATCGGTGGGTTGAAGTTTGGCGGGATCCAAGCCCAATGGTGAGCGCAGCGAACCCTTGGGATCGCGGCGTATTCAATCCCAGAGGTTCGCTGCGCTCACCCGCCGGGCTTGGATGTTACTCTGCCAGTATATTCGGCGCGAAGCCGCGCCGCATGGTATTTTCCGTGATAGTGCGCGGAATCATGAATTGCAACAGGTAATCTGGCCCGCCCGCCTTGGAACCGACGCCGGACATTTTGAATCCGCCGAACGGCTGGCGCGACACAAGAGCGCCGGTGATCTTTCGGTTGATGTAGAGATTCCCCACGCGAAACTCGCGTTTCACACGCCGGATATTCTCTGGGCTGCGCGAGTAAAATCCGCCCGTGAGCGCGTAGGCCGTACCGTTGGCGATACGCAAGGCTTCGTCGAGATTCGCAGCCTTCATGACGGCTAGCACCGGACCAAAGATTTCTTCCTGCGCAATCGCGGCATTCGGCGCGACGTCGGCGAAGATGTGCGGCGCGACGTAGGTCCCCTCGCTCGCCAAAAAACCGAGTTCGCCGGCGAACGCGAGCCTGGCCTGCTGCTTGCCTTTTTCGACGTACCCCAGGATGCGCCGGCGCGACTCCTCGTCGATGACCGGGCCGATTTTGCAACTCGGATCCTCCGCCGGGCCGATCTTCAGGCTTTTGGTCGCTTCGACAAGTCTTTCGAGAAAAACATCGTAGAGCGGCGCCAGTACGATCGCGCGCGAGCACGCGGAACACTTTTGGCCTTGATAGCCAAACGCGCTGCTGACGACGCCATTGACGGCTTCATCGAGGTCGGCATCGTCGTCAATGACGATGGCGTTTTTGCCGCCGAGTTCCGCGATGAGGCGTTTGATGTGGGATTGGCCATCCGCCAGAATCGCGGTTTGTTTGTTCAACAACATGCCAACCCCGCGCGACCCCGTAAACGCAACCAATGCGACGTCGGGGTGCTCGGCAAGCGTTGGCCCGATTTCTTCGCCGACACCGGGCAGATAGTTGACGACTCCCGCAGGCAAGCCGGCCTCGGTAAAGATTTCCATCAACTTGGCCGCGATGACCGACGATTGCTCTGCCGGCTTCATGATGACGGTGTTGCCCGTGACCAGCGCCGCCGTGGTCATGCCGCACAGGATGGCGAGCGGAAAATTCCACGGCGCGATCACCACAGCCACGCCGCGCGGTTCGTAGCTGTTGACGTTTTCCTCTCCGGGAAGTGATCGGCCGAACGGCGCCGCCAGCCTGCGCATTTCGAGGGCGTAATATTCAAGAAAGTCGATCGCCTCGCAAACGTCGGCGTCGGCTTCGCGCCAGTTCTTGGCGCATTCAAAGACCTGCCATGCCGCCAGCTCAAAGCGTCGCCGCCGCATGATGCCCGCCGCCTTGACGCAATAGTCGGCCCGCACGCCCGGATCGACATCGCGCCACGACGCAAACGCCGAGCGCGCCGACTCGATCGCCGCCAGTGCCAAATCCGGCGTCGCCTTTCCGCATTGGCCGACGACCTCGCGCAGGTGAGACGGATTGTGCGATGCGATGGTCTCGGCCGTGGCAACCGTCTTGCCCGCGATGACAAGCGGATAGGTCTGTCCCAGCTGGCGCCGCACCTGCGCCATCGCGTCTTGCATCGCCTGACGATTGTCTTCGTCGCTGAAGTCAGCCAGCGGCTCATTCTGGAAGCCGACTTCGGCCTTGGGCTTCTCGGCATGGCCATTCTTTGCCGCGGCGTGATTGCTCGCATGAGTCGCGGGGTTCATCAGCAATTTCTCCTCGGGCACATGATCGGCAAAACTCGCCCGCAAAAACGACGTGTTCGCTGTGTTTTCCAGCAGTCGACGCACGAGATACGCCATCCCCGGCAGAAGCTGTCCATACGGCGTATAAACGCGCACGCGCCGACCCATGCGGGCCAGCGCTTCCTTGATCGGGTCAGCCATGCCGAAGAGCATCTGAATTTCGTAGCCCGTGGGAGGCACGCCAAACTGCTCGGCCAGCGCCATGGCATGCGCCAGGCTGCGGACGTTGTGACTGCCAAACGCAGGACGCAGCCATTCGTGATTCGCGAACAGGAATTCGGTCATGCGCTCATAGTTGGCGTCGGTCTGCCATTTCTTGGCGAACACGGGCGAGGGCCAGCCTTCCTGTGCGGAGACGATGGTCTCGAAGTCCCAGTACGCGCCCTTGATGAGCCGAACCCAGATCGGCGTCGCACGTGTTCTCGCGAAATCGAGCAATTCGTGCAGATCCCGTTCACACGACTGAAGGTACGCCTGGATTGCGATGCCGACGTCCGGCCAATCGCGGAATTCGTCCTCGCCAAGGATTTCGCGAAAGATGCGCAGCGTCAGGTTCTTGAAAGCGTGCTGCTCCATGTCGATATTGACGAACGCGCGATGCTGGATGGCCGACCGCAGAATGGGCCGCAACCGCGCACGGACCTGAGTGCTAGTATGATCCGGCGCCATCGGGTCGAATTGGCTGAACAGCGACGACAGCTTGATGGACACATTGACGCGAGGCAGCGGCCCTGCCGGATCGCGGTCGATCAGGTCGAGCGGTTGCCAGGCGTTGACCTCGCGGCTCAGGCCCTCGATCAGATCCAGATAATCTTGCTGGCTTTTCTCGGCTTCGCGCTCAGTGATCGTTGCCTCGCCGAGCAGATCGACGGTGAACGTCAATTGCTTGCGTCGAAGCCGGGCGACGGCGTCGAGCGCTTCTTCGAGGTTCGACCCGGCGATGAATTTGCGTGCCAGGTTGCGAGCGTTCGTGCGTGCCAGCCAGGCCAATAGCGACGCCAATGCACCTTGCCGAGGAATAAAACGCATGCCGACGCGCGCCCAACCTGGCAGATGTTCGCGCGTCTCGCCGAAGTATTCGGCAAGATGCCGGGCGATGCTTTCGTCGGTGTGCAATTGCGGCAAGGCATCGATGAAGCGGAAGAGTTGAACCTTCACGATCTCGTCGTGCATGGTCCAGTCCATGAAGCGTTCGTCCCACCAACTCGGGGAGAATAGCACGGGGCCGCGCTGGCCCACCCGGGCGAACATTTCCTGTCCGATGGCGCGAGTCAGCGTTTCGAGCTTTTTCGTATCGATACGAGATGATGCCACGCGAACTCCGTTCGTCGAGAATCATCCGCTCCAGTCGGAGCGATTGGGTGTTTTCATTTCACTTCTTTCATAATATCAGTAAAAGACGGGCCAGGGGTTAATGCCTTCTGATTCTTTGACGCGGCCCCAATAATCAAATGAGAATCAGGGGGGCCTGCGCCCCGCGCTCGCCGAAGCGGGTAAATTTCATGGCAGATACCATCGGCGCCTTCAAGATCCTTGGCGAACTTGGGAAAGGCGCTCACAGCACGATCTACCATATTCGCCGAGAGAGCGATCAGCGCCAGTTCGCGCTCAAAGTCGTGCCTATCGATGGTAAGGAGGAGATGAAGTTCTACGACCAGGCCGCCCACGAATTACGCGTCGGCGAAATGCTCGACCACGTGAACCTGATCAAAGTGTACACGCTCGAAACACAGCGCGATTGGTTGTTTCGCGTCAAAAAGGTCCAGCTTCTCATCGAGTTCGTCAACGGCAAGACGCTCGATCAGTCGATCAAGCTTTCGAACCCTCGGCTCGTGCAGGTCTTCGCCAAGATTGGCGCGGGCTTGATGCACATGCATCGCCGGGGCGTCTATCATGCCGATTTGAAGCCGAACAACATCATGCTAAGCCGAAGCGGCGACGTCAAGATCATCGATTACGGTCTGGCGTGGATAAAGGGCGAGTCCAAGGAGCGCGTGCAAGGAACGCCGGAGTACATGGCGCCGGAGCAATCGAAGCAGACAATCGCCAACGAAAAGACGGACATTTACAACTTCGGCGCCACCATGTACCGCATGACCACGGGCAAGTTGCCGCCAAGCACGGTGCCCGGTCCCGGTGAACCTGCGATGAACAGGCGGATATTTCGAGCCATGTTCAAGCCCGTGGAAGAATTGATGCCAAAGACCCCGCCGATGCTGGCGACGATCATCAACCGCTGCCTGGAATACGATCCGAAAGATCGCCCGGACCGCGTGGGACAGATACTGGACGAACTCAATCGCCTGGTCGAGGCGCTCGTGCAATCCGACGACGACCGCCTCGAAGCCCTGGGGTGGTAAATGAAATCGGTTGCACGGACGTACTTATCGGTGCCAACGATTCGCTCTGACAAAACTTTGATACGACTCCAATCGTCCCCAAAAAGTGCGCTGCCATCAACGAGAGAAGCTTCGCATGGCACAGTATTCCGATCGCGAACACTACATCCCCATTCGACACGCCGATTTGCTTGCATTGCTCATTTCCGATATTGGCAATGAAACCGCTGATGTTTCGCGGTTTCGGCGTCTCGTCGGCTTGTTGTCCGCAGTAATCAACCACGATCATTTCAAACTGCTGAGCGAACTCAAGGACGATTATGCCCCGTTCGATCCAGACGTCGGCACGGTGCGCCCGGCGAATTTGCCTGGTTCCGATTCGATCGATTCCTTTGTCGATCGATTCACTTTTCTGATGGAGCGTGCCAACTTCAAGCGTTACACCCTGGATGAAGTTCGCGAGATGTCGAAAGGCGTCAGCTACTGGGGACTGAACATGGATGTGGATTTTAGCATCTTCGAAAAACTCGAAATCTTCGCACGAGGCGAAGGCGTCGGTTCTCGCTCGATTCGCCGCTGGTACAACCTTTGGCTCAAACGCGACATTTCGTTTCCCAACATCAGCCGGCTGGTCTTGTTGGTGAAACTTCGACCGAGCACGCGATTGCCTCCCGAAATCGACACCAGTCGCGTCTACCTGAAGATTTTCAAGGACATCCCGAAGATGGACGTCGAGATGCTCCTGCCCGGCGCACGCCTGAAGATGCCCACATTCAACCGCCTGCAAATCGGTTCGTCGCTCATCGGCAGCGGAGCGTGGATCCTTTACAACGTCTTTCAGGAACTCATTGCGATTGCACGGTTCAGCACCAACATCATTCTCGGCCCGCTCATCGCGCTCGCGGGTTACGGCTACAAGCAATGGTACGGCTACTGGAGCACGCGCAACATGTTCCACCTGCAACTCACGCAGAGCCTTTACTACCGCACGCTCGGCAGCAACAAGACCGTGCTATTTCACCTCCTCGACGAGGCCGCCGTGCAAGAATGCCGCGAGGCGATGTTGGGCTACTATTATCTTTGGCGCCGCGCTGGATCGGACGGATGGACGGTCGCGGAACTCGATAATTTCGTCGAAAAGGACCTCGAACGACTCTCCGGCTTGAAGGTTGATTTCGAGATTTCCGACGCGCTCGCCAAACTCGAACGCTTCCGCCTCGTTAGACGTGAGGGCGAACGCTACATCGCATATCCAATCGACGAAGCCATCGAATCGCTCCAGACGGCCTGGGTCGAATTTGGGCAAGATAGGGGAAACGAATAATTCCGATTCCGGCAGATGGCGCATTTTTCGTCGAGTTTGCTGATTCTGTCGATATTGCCGATCCGATAATCCGAGTAGCGCGTTCTCGCGCGCATTCCGACGGCTCGGAGTACTGCGGTGCACTTTGGCATTCGACAACTCGTCGTTCTTTGTCTTGCGACGGCATTCTGGGCGTTCAGTTTCGGCCTGGGTTCGCAGAGCGCGACGCACTGGCTGCGCGGAAATGGCGCGTCGGAATCGGTCATCGGGCTGAATCATTCGTGCTATTATTTCGGCTTGGCGCTGGCGTCGTTTGCCGTGCCGAGGGTGTCGCGCCGATTCGGCGCTATCGCTTGTTCGGGTGGCGGACTGGTTGCATCGAGCGTGAGTCTCGCGCTATTCCCGTGCGTGGATGTCGTGTACGGCGGCTATTTGCTACGCTTCATCAACGGCTGCGCCGGGGCACTCAGCCTGGTGCCGATGGAAACGATCGTCAGCCAGTATTCACCCTCCACACAGAAGACGCGCAACTTCGCCTGCTATGGCGTCGCGCTGACGCTCGGCGGCGCACTCGGAATTGGCAGCGGGCTGGCGTTATTGGAATCGACCGCGGCGTGGATTTTTCCGCTCGGCGGCAGCGTCACGTTCGTGGCCGCCGTCGCCGTGATACTGAGCCTTCGCGTTCCCGACGGAAACTCATCCGAGGCCAATTCGCAATCGCCGCTCGACTGGCGAGGCAACACGCTCAGCTTCGGCACGGCCTGGTGCCAGGGCTTTCTCGAAGGCGGCATGCTTGCATTTCTCGCATCGTTTCTAATTACAGCTCGCGGATTCTCGGCCGAGATGAGCGGCATGTTGATGGGCGCGACGATGGTCGGCGTCATCCTCTTCCAGATTCCCATTTCGTGGTTCGCCGACCGCTGGGGCAAGACGCCGACGCTGCTCGCGTGCTACGGCGTCGTCGCCGTCGGTCTTCTGGCGATTCCGCTGATCGGCGAATCGACGGCACTGGCGGCGATGCTCTTCTGCTTCGGCGCCTGCTCGGGCGCGATGTATCCGTTAGGCCTGGCGCTACTGGGCGAACGGACCGTGGAAAGCGATCTCGCACGCGCCTACGCCTGGTACCTCGCGATCGAATGTTTCGGCAGTCAACTTGGCGCCGCAGCGATGGGCCAGGCTCGCGATCTCTGGGGCGAATCGGCGATGTTCCACGTCGGCCTGGCTGCCGTCGCAGGCGTGCTCGCCTTCTGGTTCGTGATCGTTTTCACGAAGTCATCTGCAGTTCAAAAGCACTCTGGCCAAGTCTTTACCAATGAAACCGAACGCCGAGCCGCATGAGTAACTTCGATCCAACCCACGGAACGCACAACGCGAACATTCGACCCAATCTCGATGAAATTAGCGCGAAATCCACTCAAATTCCGCCCAACTTGGGCCGATAGGTAAAACACCCAAATAACGAAACCTTTATACCTTCGACGGGTGACATTGACGCTTTTCCGAGCCGCGACCGTGAGGGAGCGGCCAGCCGGATACCTTGCCGGAACAGATATTGTCGGCCGCTCCCTCACGGTCGCGGCTCGGAAATGTTTTGGTCCGTCGGCAAATGCGACAATCTCCACCGCGTGAAGTATATACTCCGCGCAGGCAGGATTGACACATAGGTGGCACAGACATTCCTGTCTGTGCCACCTTTCCAAGATTGTGTCAATTCGGAATGTGCGAAGTATAGATTCTCTAACCCAAGCATGAACGAATAACGTAAATGGGGAAGATGACTCGGCTCGCATCGATAAACCTCTCGCTCGACACCCTCGGAGGCGACTGTCATGGCAGCGCCCTCACGCTACGCGGACTGGTTCCATGAGATTTGGCCTATCCCGACCATCGCTTCCGGCTTCGGGTATTTCGCGGTTGCGTATACCATCTCGCATTGGTTGACGCGCTGCACGCCGACGCCGATACCCAATCCAAACCTGCCTGCCCATCTCAATCTCGACGCCATCGACACGATCACCGATGACGGCATTCGCCTGCACGGCTGGTGCATCGAACCACCCGAACCGAGAGCGACTGTCGTCCTGCATCACGGCATGCGCGGCAGCCGACTGCAGATGCTCGAACGTGCCGAATGGCTCGCGGAGCTGGGATTCCGCTGTGTGATCTTCGACCATCGCGCCCACGGCGAGAGCGAGGGAAAGCTCACGAGTTTCGGCTGGCATGAAAGGTGGGACGCCATTGCGATCGCGCGCTTCACTGCCGAGCGCTGGCCGGCGCAGCAACGCTTGGCGCTGGGCTACTCGATGGGCGCAGCCGCGCTTTGCTATGCGGGCGAGGCGGCGCGGTTGTATGACGCGATCGTGCTCGAAAATCTGTACCTCGATCTGGCAAGGGCGTTTGATAGCCGGATCGGGTGCGGCTACCCGGGCTGGGTTCGGTACTTTCGGCACGGCGTGGTTTGGCTGTGCGAGAAGCGGCTGGGGATGCGCCTTGCCGATGCCGCCCCAATTGCGCGAATCGCCGATCTCGCCCCCACGCCCGTTCTGCTGTTGACAGGCGACGCGGACCCTTACGCCTCGCCCGACGAAGTCGAGAAACTCGCATCCCAGATTCCCGCTTCCAGCCAGTTTGTCGTGATTCCCGGCGCCGAACACGATGACACCTACACGCGCGGCGGCGAATTGTATCGACGCAAGGTCGGAACCTTCCTCGAAGAACATCTCGAAGGCGCCAGGAGCCGGGCGGCATAGACGATACCGCATTTTTGCTAGTTCGATCGGCACTGAGGATCTGTCCACACCATCGCCTGCAACTTCCGCTTGTATTATCGGTCGAACTCGCTAACATGCCTCGCCGATGGATGAATGGATTTCATGCGGAGCTAGATATGCGTTTGCGTGTGCTCGATTTGGATGGCAGCATCACTTCCCAGGAACGCTTGCTGCGTGCGTTTCGTCCCGAGGTGATCGACATGCGCTCGGCCGGGCCAGCCCTGCGGCTGGGTTGCCGATGGTCGCGGTTCTATCGCTTTGAGCAACGGCTGGATCAGGTCATCGAACGAGGAAACTCGCCGACGGTCCACCTGTTGGGTTCGAGCGATTTCCATCATCTTTCGCTGGCGCTGCTCCGCCGAATCAACCAACCGTTCAACTTGCTCGTTTTGGACAATCAGCCCGATTGGGCCCGCGGCGTGCCGATGCTGCACTGCGGAACCTGGCTGCACCACGCGGCAAGACTGCAGAACGTGCGGCGGGTATTTCACGTCGGCGGCGATACCAATTTCGACAACTGGATGCGCTGGCTGGCCCCATCCGACGCAATCAAGGCAGGCAAGATCGTCACGATCCCAGCCGTTCGCAGTCTTACAAACGGCTTCTGGAAACGGAACCATCATCAACCGCTGCGCGCCAGGCCGCAGGCGATGCTCGATGGCGATCGGCTCGAGGACGTGCTTTGGCCTTACCTCGATGATCTCGACCGCTGGCCGTTGTACGTGACGCTCGACAAAAGCGTCCTCTGGTTGCCGGAATCGGTCGCCAACGGCGCTCCGGGCCAACTGGACCTTCAGGAACTTCGCGAAGTCCTGCAATTCTTCCTGAAGGCATCGGGCGATGAAGTGGTCGGCATGGATATCGTCGGCGATTGGTCCGAGGTCCAAACTCGCGGCTACGTGCAGAACCTGTTCCACCGCTGGCGACGCTCGAAAAAGTCCGTGGATGCCGAGCAGGCCCGCCTTTGCAACGAGCACACCAACACGACGTTGCTGAATTTCCTGCTCAGCGATCCGCACCTCGAGCGCCGACGCGCGGAAGCAGGCCACGTCAACGCTTGAGCATGGCCAAAAGGGCGAGAGACAGCACTACCCCGTTCCGGCAAATCAGCGGGGTTCGCTTTCCGATTTTTCCTCCCTCCTCGCATTATCGCAGCCCTCTCGCTCCGCGAGATGGATTGCTTTTGAATGCCGAAATTGCCCGATAATTTCACGTGAGGCCAATCCATCACGCTGAGCGTGGTGACCACGGTAATACAGCACTGCTAAAATCGAGAGGGACACCTGCTGACTGGGCACTTATCAAACAATCTTGGCGGCTCACCATCACTCCATACGCTTGAATGGTAGGTGGCATTGCGCAGCCCAATCGATCCATGAGGCGTTGTCATGTCCCGATGTCTCCTCGGCTTTGCTTTGTCCCTCATTACACTCGGCCAAACGACGGCGACGGCACAGATCATTGTCATTCCCAGCTCGAAGGACTCGCCGCAGGATTGGCGTTACACGCTCACGCGGCCGGCGGGGAAATGGTACAAGGCGGACTTTAACGATTTGTCGTGGAAGACCGCTCCCGGCGGGTTTGGCAACAAGGGCACGCCCAATAGCGTCGATCGCACGCCGTGGCACACTTCCGAGATTTGGCTGCGGCGTGAAATCGTTTTGCCCGATCGCTCCTTCGCACGTCTTCGGCTAACGATTCATGCTGACGACTATGCCGATGTTTACCTCAACGGCGTACTGGCGGCCAAGGTGACCAAGTGTACGCCGGACTATCAGGAATTCCCTATCTCCGAAGATGCCCGAAAAACGCTGCGTCCGGGCTCGAATGTGTTGGCCGTGACTTGCCGGGATACGGGCGGCGGGCGGTATATCGATGTCGGATTGGTCGAACCGCCGAAGAAGCCGGCGAGAACGTATGACGTTCAGCACCAGCCGATTCAGCCGAAGCCGGACGCGGTGGTTGTCGTCGCCGCGCGGATGCCGGCGGGCACGACCAAGGCGATGTTGCAGTTACAGGCCGTCGCGCCGGGCAGGTATATACGCAAGAGCGATCCGGCCTACGCCAAGGACTGGACCGAACTGCCAATGCGCGACGATGGGAACGGCGTCTTTAGCGTGCGCGTCCCGGCGGCGTGGCAGAAGCATCGTTGGCTGGTGCGCTACCGCATCGTTGCAACGGACAAGGCAGGCAAGACCACGCATATGCCGGCGGCTGACGAAACGAGTCCAAACTTCGCCTGGTGGTGCGATGCCGGCCCGGCAGCGTGGGCGGGAACGCGCGATCCGGGCAAGACGCCCATGCTCAATTTTTCGTCCGAGTTCCTCGGCACCATGCAAGCGATGCACCTTGTTGCGAAAGGCGAAGATGTCACGCGCAGCCAGTGGGATGGCGGTTTCCATCGCAAGAGGCTGCTGGGCACGATCGTCTATCGCGGTGTCGTTTACGATCACATCCAGTTCAGCAATCGCGGCCAGGGCAGCGCCCATATCGCCGGCAAGAACAAGTGGGGCCTGAAGTTCAATGAGCGCACGCTGCCGTTGCAGGATCACGAGGGCATGCCGTTTCCCGATGCCATCCGCAGCCTGAATCTGAATCCCGGCGGATCGACGCCGTACATCCCGGTCTTTCGCGGCATCACAGGTTTGGATGAAGTGCTGTCGCTGCGGGCGTATCGCCTGGCCGGCGTGCCGACTCCGCCGGCGACATGGGTGCAGTGGCGCGTTGTGCAAGATGCCGACGAGATGGACCCAAAGAACCAGTTCAAAACCGATCTCTGGGGCCCTTACGTCGCCATCGGTGAAATGGACCCCAACATCCTCGCCGATGGCAAACTGCCCGATGGCCTGACGGTAAGCATCCAGAGCGGCATCAAGCACACGCCGAAGGGCATGACCGATGCACCCAAGGTGTGGGGCGATTTCATCAATGCCGTGCGGGCCAATCCCAAGGAAGACTGGTGGCGGAAAAACCTCGATTTGCACGCTTACTTCAGTTTCCACGCTCTCAATCGGCTGCTTGGCAATGTTGACCTTCGCCCCGACGGCAATCACGGCTACTACCGCCATCCCGATGGCCGGTGGTCGCCGATCCCGTGGGATATGGACATGATGTTCGTGCCGCGGCATCATCAGCCTGGTTACATCGAGGTGGTTCGCTGCCTGTCGCACCCGGCGATCGCACTGGAATACCGCAATCGCGCCCGCGAAATACTCGATCTCTTCGCCAGCGACGCCAGCGAGCGCGGCGGGCAGATCGGTCAGCTTGCAGCAGATCTCAGCGCTGGTTTGACGCCGAAAGGGCACGCGGTCGATTGGCCGCGCCTGGATGAGGCGCTGTGGAATCGCCACCCGCGCATGAATCAGAAAGGCACGTTCTACGTCAACCCGTTCAACGCTTCTCATGGCGGCGGTCCGTGGAAGCGGACTATCGCCACGAATGATTTCGCCGGCCTGCGCAAGTACATCGTCGATTTCTGCACTGATTCCCGCCCCACGAAAAACTACAAACCCAACGACGGCGACCAACGCGGCTACGGCTGGGGCTACCTCGCCCACGAAGCGAACGATAGCCGCATCCCTTCCACGCCGACGATCGTGCGCGACGGTATGCGATTCAAGGCGTCGGCGTTTGCGTCACCAGCAAAGGCCAAGGCTGCCGTGCTGGAATGGCGAATCGGTCGGGTCGGCGGTCCGGGGCTGTACGAACTGGCGGAGCATTGGCGAAAGGACATCGTGGACGGGGTCGAATACGAAATCGCTCCGGAGTTCTTCAACGCACCGGGTGAGCATCGTGTCCGTGCTCGCTGGCGTGACGAAACCGGCCGCTGCAGTCACTGGAGCGCACCTGTTGTGGTCAAGTAGCGCGATAGGGCTCATCGTTCGCGAAAATCCATCGTAACGCGCTGGTAGAGAGGAATGCAAAGTCGGTTGCGAGGCGTTTTTTGTTTTTCCCGAAAAAATCTGCATGCAGATGCACCCCCCTCTCCCCCTTTGCAACTTGGCCAACACCCCCTAAAAATGCAAAAAAAGGCCAAAAAAGTGCGAAAGCGCTTGGCCATTTGCTGTTGGCCAAGCGCCCCCTGGCCAGGCGGGTTTCGGGACTTTACCAGGAAGGGAACGGGGAGCTTTCGCGGGCCGCATTCGCGGCAATGATGCTCTTTCCGTCACAGGCGGAACGGGGCGATCTTTACTAATCCGCAAGATTTTTCTGATCGGTATACCCGAAAGCGAGATTGTTGTACAATAAAAAAATAGAAAGAGATTTCGGGAGAGCGTTAGCTGCGGAATTGCGAAGGAGTTTTAACACAAGCCGACTAAGTCGGCTGTGACAAGAATATCGAGGCCACCGAACCGACTTTGGTTCGGAAAATACCGCTTTGACGGTTGCCTGCCGGCAGCCTTTGACCGCGACATTCCACGACATCATTCGGATGACCGCTCGCGCGGCACACCGAGGGATCGTCTCACCCCGCCACACGAACGCTTGTCCGACTTCGAGCGGACGTTCTCTAGCGACAATCTCAATCCATCAAGCGACTCATGGTCGGCACGATTGCGTTTGCGTATTTGAACGCATCTCTCCGGCCAACCAGGAGAGGGTTATTATGTCCACCAGCACAGAGACCGCTCCCGTTAAAAAAACGGTGAAGCCGGTACAGACAAGTAAAGACGTTGTTATCTATTTCGCAGGCGACTCAGGCGACGGCATTCAGGCCATCGGCGGGCAGTTCGGTCATACTTGTGTTCGCATGGGCAACGATATCGTCACGTTTCCCGACTTCCCGGCCGAGATTCGCGCTCCCGCAGGCACGCAAGCGGGCGTTAGCGGTTACCAACTTCGCTTTGGCTCGGGTGAGGTTCTTACACCAGGCGATAGCTATGACGCGCTCATCGCCTTGAATCCTGCCGCGTTGCAAGCCCGCGTCAAGGGGTTGAAGACGAACGGCCTGCTCATCGTCAATGTTGACAAGTTCCGCGAAAACGATCTCAAGAAGGCCCAATGCAAGACGAATCCGCTCGAAGATCATTCGCTCGATGCTTACCAGGTCTTCCGTGTTGACCTGACGAAGCTGACCCGTGCCGCGGTGTTCGAGTCGCCGTTGCCTGCGACGCTTTCGACCCGCGAAGGCGATCGATGCCAAAACTTCTTCGCGTTGGGCATGGTTTGCTGGCTGTACCAGCGCTCGCTGGAACCGACGGTACAGTACATCAAATCGAAATTCGGCAAACGGCCGGAAGTCTCCGAAGCGAACCAACGAGCCTTGCGGGCCGGCTGGATCTATTGCGAAAACACGGAGACGTTTGCGAGTTCGTTTGAAATCGCCGCCGCCAAGCAGGCGCCTGGGTTGTATCGCCACATCACGGGTAACCAGGCGACGGCGCTCGGTCTCGTGGCCGCCGGTCAGAAAGCGGAGTTGCCGGTCTTTTTGGCGAGCTACCCGATTACGCCGGCGAGCGATATTCTCCATCAGCTTTCGCGCTACAAAAACATGAACGTGACGACTGTGCAGGCCGAGGACGAGATCGCGGCTGCCTGCATGGCGATCGGAGCTTCATTTGCCGGGGCGCTGGGGTGCACTTCGACAAGCGGCCCGGGCCTCGACTTGAAGCAGGAAGCGCTGAGCCTGGCGATCAGCACCGAACTGCCGCTGGTCGTCGTGGACGTGCAGCGCGGCGGGCCCAGCACCGGCTTGCCGACAAAAACTGAACAAGCGGATTTGTTGGCCGCCCTGTTCGGACGCCACGGCGAATGCCCGGCGCCGATCATCGCGGCGAGCAGTCCTTCGGATTGCTTTTTCGCGGTTTACGAAGCTTCTCGTATCGCCATCAAGTATCGCACGCCAGTGATCTTTCTGACGGACGGCTACCTGGCCAACGGAGCCGAACCCTGGCTCATCCCATCCTCCAAGACGCTCGCCCCAATCACGCACAAGCAACTCGTCGAACGCAATGGCGTCAAGCCGTTCGACCGCGATCCTGAAACGATGGCCCGCCAGTGGGTGCGCATCGGCACGCCAGGCCTGGAATATCGCGTCGGTGGCCTGGAAAAGGATCAGAAGACCGGCAATATCAGCTACGATCCCGACAACCACGAAGCCATGGGCCATCTTCGTCAAGCGAAGATCGATCGTATCCAGCGCGAAATTCCGCCAACCGAGATTGACGGCCCTGCCTCCGGCGATCTCCTGCTCGTCGGCTGGGGCAGCACTCACGGCGCCATCAAAAGCGCGATGGAAAGGCAGCGCGCGAAAGGCCAAACCGGCATCTCGCAGATTCACCTGCGTTTCCTCAATCCACTCCCGCCCGACTTGGGCGATATCCTCAAGCGGTTCAAGCACGTCCTGGTCCCCGAGATGAACCTCGGTCAGCTTTCGACGCTGATCCGCGCCAAGTATGTGCTGCCCGCCAAACCGTTAAACAAAGTCAAAGGACAACCCTTTACCATTACCGAAATCAGCAACGCCATCGAAGCGACCCTGGGGGGGAAATAACCATGAGCACCGCGACCACGGTTCCACTATCATCCGTCAAGCTGACGAACAAAGACTACGAGTCCGACCAGGAGGTGCGCTGGTGCCCCGGGTGCGGCGATTACGCCATTCTTCGGCAGACGCAAAAGGTCCTCGCCGACCTCGACGTGCCGCGTGAAAAGCACGTCTTCGTCTCGGGCATCGGTTGCTCCAGCCGATTCCCGTATTACATGAACACCTACGGCTTCCACACGATTCATGGCCGCGCCCCCGCATTCGCCACCGGCATCAAATGCGTGCAGCCGGACCTCACCGTCTGGATCGCCACCGGCGACGGCGATGCGCTCTCCATCGGCGGCAACCACCTCATGCACGTCATTCGCCGAAATGTCGGCGTGAAGATTCTGCTCTTCAATAACCGTATCTACGGCTTGACGAAGGGCCAATATTCGCCCACGTCCTCGTTCGGCAAGCTCACGGCTTCCACGCCGGTCGGCTCGCCCGATCATCCGCTCAACCCGCTCTTGCTCGCTCTCGGCTGCGAAGCGACTTTCGTCGCTCGCGCTCTTGACCGCGATCTCGAGCACCTTGGCCTGATTCTCCACGAGGCCGCAAAGCACAAAGGGACCGCTTTCGTCGAAATCCTGCAAAACTGCAACGTCTTCAACGACGGCGAATGGCTCGAATACACCGACAAGGCCACCAAGCCAATGTCAACCGTCCGCCTCGAAGACGGCAAGCCGCTCGTCTATGGCCAAAACAAAGATCGCGGAATTCGCCTCAATCGCTTCTCGCTCGAAGCGGTGGATTTGTCCAAGGGCGAAGCCAAGGTCGAAGACCTCATGAAGGCTGATTCCAGCGACTTGAACCAGGCGCTGGCTCTGTCGCGCATCAGCGGCAAGGATGGCCTGCCGTTGCCCATTGGCGTCCTCTACAAAACCGAGCGCAACTGCTTCGAGGACGACGTCGTCGGCCAGGTTCGGCGAGCACAGGCCGAGAAGCCAGGCAAAAACGACATCGACTCCCTGCTCCGCGCCGGCGAAACGTGGACGGTCTCCTGACCTTGCCAACACTAGCAAGTAAGCTCTGCCAGGATCTACTCTTGGCGGGGCTTTTTTTTTTGAGATGCCATGAAGATTTCACCGCTCCACTCTTGGGCTCTCACACCGACCGAAGCGGTCGCCCTGCAGCGAGAATTGGCGAATCGTATCGATGTTTCGCCTCCGCTTGAGAAATGCGAACTCATCGCGGGAACGGATTGTTCGTACAACCGTTTCTCGCCGAAGTTTTATGCCGCGATTGTCGTTCTTCGGGTAAGCGATTGCAGCATCGTCGAGACGCAGGGCGTCGTCGGCGAAAGTCCGTTTCCGTACATTCCCGGCTTGCTGTCCTTTCGCGAATTGCCGATGCTGCTCGAAGCTTTCGCGAAGCTCGAACACCGCCCCGATGCCGTGATGGTGGATGGCCAAGGCCTGGCGCATCCACGCCGATTCGGCCTGGCGTGCCATCTTGGCCTGTGGCTGGACCTACCGTGTTTCGGCTGTGCCAAGACTCGCCTGATCGGCAACCACGACGAACCCGAAGAGGAGGCCGGCGCGATGACCAGCGTGATTGACAAAGGCGAAGTCGTCGCGAACTTTCTTCGAACGAAGCGACGAACCAAGCCGGTCTACATCTCGCCCGGCCATCGCATCAATCTGAAAAGTGCGACACACTGGACCCTGGCCACCTGCAAAGGCTACCGCATCCCCGAACCGACTCGCCAGGCCCACCTGCATGTGAACCAGATGCGGCTGGCGGAGAAGGGGTAACTATCATTTCTGCCACTGTTTCAGGTGGCGTCTCATCTCTTTCAAGAAGCGCCCGAATGAATTCGAATCCGCGGCTTCGATTCGGCTGAAGTCCATTGCCTTCACAATGTCCTCGGCGTACTCAATTCCTCCGAGCAATGCCACCTGATCCGCGTCTCGAATTGCATGGCGGAGCAGTTCTTTGTAGCGATCCTTGTCACATTTTTGATCGGGCGGGCTACAGCCTTTGCCGAATACCATTTTGAAAGCTGCGGAATCCAGCAACAACCAGCGCTCAATATGGGGATCAGGGATGGCAAAGGCATGTCCGCCCGAATAATCCTTCATCACGTCTGTCAATTCGCGTTCGCGGTCCATCACTCCTTGGCAGTTAGCGTCTCTGGCGATGATCATGAGATCTGGGATCGGTTCAGGATTGGACTCCCGGCTGAATTGACGAATGAATTGTCTAAGTTCGCGGATGACACGTCCTACGCCGCCTGTTGCGCTGCGGACCAAGACTTCCGTGGGCACGTTCGTTTCCTCCGAGAGTCGGCGAATCAAAGAAGACAGGACCGTCTCATGAGCGATATCCTCGCAATAAAGGACGATTTTACGCATCGAGGTCACCTCGCATGATTCGCTGCGAAATCGGTGCGGGAATATCTGAGTCGTCCAGCGAATCATTTACATGTTGGCTGCGCCAGAGCGGTCCCTCAGGAGAATCAAACGCAAATATCTCGGACTGGCGATCCTTTCGACGACAAACAAATAGGTCGGTCTCGGGAACAAGGTCAGCCAGCAACGGTGAGTGCGACGTTACAATTACCTGCGTCTGGAACGACAAATTTCGCAAGAACTCCGCAATCAATCGAATACGTCGCGGATGGATGCCGTTCTCGGGCTCCTCGAAACCGATCAACGACGGTGTTTCTTTCGCTCCGCTGAGCGCGAGCAGACCGAGCAGACGCAGCGTGCCCTCCGAGAGTATTCGCGCGGGAACGGGAGTCGAGCCTTCGAGCAAACGCAATTCGACCTCGCCCACCGAATTGATGGCGAGGTCGATACCGGTAATTGACGGGATAAGGTTGTGAATCGCCTTCTCGACACCGCGAAACCGCGCGGGGTCGAGCACTTTGAGTGTGTTCAGAAACGAAGCCAGATCTTCGCCCATTAGACCGATGTGCCTTGATTCCTTCACCGGATTCAGCGCTCGCATGCGCTCGCGTGGCTCGAGGTAGAAGAACTTCCAGCTCGCAAATTCGCGATTCATCGCCGCCAGATGCGGATAATGTGGTGGATAGTGCGGGAGGGAGAGAATGCTATGATCAAGATGTAACTCGTAATACTTCGGGTGAGCCTGCCCCTCCATACGCAAGTGAAGTCGGCTTTTGACTTTTTCCAAAAAAGCTGCCCTCTTCCCTGTCGGTTCACCTTTTTGATTCAGGGCCGCTAGGTATTCGTCCGTCACCTGCAATATTCCGGTTCGCGGTAGAATTTCCAATTCAATTCGGTAACGTAAATACCTCTCCTTTACATAGGTATTATCTTTTCCGTGGCCGTTGCCTGAACTACCATCCTCGGTAGAGCGGCGCATTTCGCGAATTTGCGCGTCAACCGTTTTTACGACGACATCCGAAAGTCGAACATCGACTTCAATCGAGAAGGCAGCAGAATCGGCTTTCAAGATTTCTTCGATGCCACCGATGCCGAAAGCAAACGACTCAAGTGGCTTGCCGCGATAAGGCGGCTCAAAAGCATCCTTTAATGTGCGCGAACACGCAATCCGTGAAAGCAGTTGCAAAGCGTCAAGAAAGTTACTCTTTCCAGCTGCATTTGGCCCGATCAAAACGCAGAGCTGATTCAAGCCTACATTCACTCCGTCGAGTGACTTGTACCCTTTGATTGCAATTCGCTTGAGCATATCAACTCCTAATCCGCGCATTTACAATCACCGCCAGTTCCGCGATTGGCACCCGGTCTTGCTTTAGCGTGTCGCGGTCGCGGATCGTCACGGTTTGATCCTGCAACGTCTGGCCATCCACGGTGACGCAGTAAGGCGTGCCGGCTTCATCTTGCCGACGATAACGTCGGCCGACCGCGCCGCCGTCGTCGTAGAAGACGTTGAAGTGCGGCTTCAAATCGCGGTAAATCTTCTTGGCGATATCGGGCATGCCATCCTTGTTCACCAACGGCAAGATCGCGGCCTTGAATGGCGCAATGCGCGGATGCAGTTTCAGTACGACGCGCTGCTCGCCTTTGACCTCTTCCTCGTGATACGCCTCGCACAAAAACGCCAGCGTCGCCCGGTCGGCCCCGGCGCTCGGTTCGATGACGTGCGGCACGAATCGTTCCTTCGTTGCTTCTTCGAAGTACGACAGGTCCTTCCCGGAACCTTTGTACTTCGGCTTGCCATCGGGGCCGAGTTCGACGACGAGGCTCGTACCGTCCTTTCTCAGTTTGCCTTCGGAATGGCTTCGTAGATCGAAATCGCCGCGATGCGCTATGCCTTCGAGTTCGCCGAAATCGCCGTCGGCGAGAAACGGAAACGCATACTCGATGTCGGCAGTGCCGCACGAATAATGGCTAAGCTCATCCGGATGGTGATCGCGGAGCCGCAATCGATCCTTTGCAAGGCCGAGGTTGAGATACCACTGATAACGGCGATCGCGCCAGAACTTATACCAGTCGGGCGAACTGGCCGGCTTGCAAAAGAACTCGATCTCCATCTGCTCGAACTCGCGAGAACGGAACGTGAAATTGCGCGGCGTGATTTCGTTGCGAAAGCTCTTGCCGATCTGCGCGATGCCGAACGGAACCTTCACCCGGCTCGAATCGACGACGTTCTTGTAGTTGACGAAGATGCCCTGCGCCGTCTCGGGCCGCAAAAACGCCGCGTCGTCTTCGCCGCCGAGCGCGCCGATGATCGTCTTCATCATGAGGTTGAATTCGCGCGGCTCGCCGAGCGTGCCCAGCGTCTTGGCCTCGGGGCCGAGAACCTGCGAAAAATCCTTGACCGCTGTCAGGCATAGCACATCGCCATCCCACCTGAGTTCCTCCGCATTCTTCGCACGTAGATTGAAAAATTTGAGCGCCTTCTGCTCGGCTTCCTTCACGCCTTCGTCGCCCGGATCGGCGACGGCGACAAAGACGCGCTGGCCCTTCGCCTCGACCCACCGGCCCCAAACCTGATCGTAGCGATAGCGTTTCTTCGATTCCTTGCATTCGACTTTGTAATCGTGGAACAGATCGTAATGGCCCGAACACTTCCACACCTGCGGATGCATGACGATGGCGCAATCCAGCCCGACCATCTCGAATGGCGTCGGCGCTCCGGGTAGCGTGTCGAGGTCGTCATGCCCGGTGACCATGTCGCGCCACCAGGCTTCTTTGATGTTGCGTTTGAGTTCGACGCCGAGCGGGCCGTAGTCCCAGAAGCCGTTGAGTCCGCCGTAGATTTCGCTCGATTGGAAGATGAAACCACGCCGTTTGCACAGCGAGACGAGCTTGTCCATTTTCGACATGTCCATTGAATTCGACCTTTGTTGTTGAAGCCCAGAGGTGAGGTACTCCGAACCTCTGGGATATCCCAAGGGTTCGGAGTACCTCACCCGTGGGCTTGAGTGTTTGTTTGCGTCAATCTTATCGCGGCCAATGGCGTTTGACGATGCCCGCGGCGGCGACCTCGATACGCAGCGGATCGCGGCGAAGCTCGGGCACGAGCGTGAACTTGTCCACCTCCGCAGCAATCGGCAGGTCAGCGCCGCAGCCGATTTCTCGCAGGCGTTCGCCGCCGGAGCTGACTTCGAGCGCACCGAGCAGGATTTGGCCGTGATTCTCGAAACAGTCCCACGCAAGCCTGGCGCTATCGTTGGGGCGGATGTTTGTCTTTTCGCTGAGCACCTCGACGAACGCCCCGGCGAGCATGGTGTCCTCCAGGCAAGGCTCGCCGTTGTCGCCGGCACAGACGATATGAATAGGACGCGCATCGCCCAGAAGTTGTTCGCACACGGCACTGAAATTGACGAAGCTCGCAATGAGCACGCGTTCTGCTGAAGAAGCGGCGAGGATGGCACGCGTGCCGTTGCTCGTCGTGAAGATCAGCGTCTTGTCGTAAAGCCGAGCCGGCGTGCATTCGCGCGGCGAATTGCCGAGGTCGAAGCCAGCGACGGGCAACCCGCCGCGCTCGCCGGCGAGGATGGCCAGCGATGCCGGGAAGCTGGCCGAGAGCGATTTGGCGTCGTCGATTTCCGCGCACGGCCTGACGCTGAGGCAACCGGCCGCGAGCGCGTGGACGATCGTCGTCGTCGCGCGCAGCACGTCGATTGCAAGAGCGACCGAGCCTCGCAATCGTTCGGCCTCGGCAAATTTGGGAACTAGGTGAACGTGAACTTCGCGGGGGGACATGGATAGAACTCACCAGGAAATGTATCACGTTTAGCGTCCGATGGATACATCGCTGGCATGGCATCCATCGAACGCTAAACGCGGAGCATGAACTTCCGATCGGATTATCAATATCCCGCATCCGCCAGCAACGCGTCCAACCTCGTCGCCAGTTCCGCAGGCAATCCGACCAGCATCGCGCGATCAATTAGACCGACGTCGATCATGTCGCGCAGGTGGACACGGTCCTTGTCACGGTTGGCGGTGAGCTTCATCTGCACCAGGCCTGCAAGCGTCACTACCGATTTGCCAGGCTCCAATTCCTGGCGTTCCGCGATCATCGGTGTCGGCAGCGGATCGTCGGCTTTCACCTTTTCACCGGCCCAGATCAGATGAACGCCATGCCTCGGATTCGGGTCGCTCGGCTCCAGAAACATGCCGACATCGACGACTTCGACATAGTCCAGGCCAACCGACCGAGCGGCCTTTCTCGCCTGCGGCAGATCATCGCGACTAAGCAAAATGTCTACATCTTTCGTAGTCCGGACGGCTGCCGGATCTTTGGTCGCAACCCAAAAGATGACCGCTTGCCCGCCGACGAGCGCGTAGGGAACGCCCAGTTGGGTGAGTGCTCCCGTAATGCGATTGAGCCGATCGGTGAGTTTATCCACAGCCATGGTGTAGCGTTCCCATAGATCGGGTATCGGTGTGATAATGCCTGTGGCCATTTTTGTTATCTCTAGCTGAAAGCTGACAGCCAATAGCTGATGGCTTCACTCCTTCGTAATCACCTCATCCAGATTCAGCACCAGGTTGCACACAGCGGTGTAGGCCGCGTGCTCGGCGACGTCGAGGAACGCATCGCGAGGCGACTCTCCGGTGGACGCAAGCTTGGCGGCTGCGACGCGGTTGGCGCGATAGTGTGCGAGGTGCGCATCGAACGCGGCTCGCATGATCTTCGCCTCGATCTCGGCAGGAGCGCGCGACGTGGCAAGGCGCCACGCGAGCGCTAAACGCGAAGCCGGCGTCTTCTCTGCATGCATCACGCGCTCGGCCAGCACGCGAGCGGCTTCCACGAACGTCACGTCGTTCATCAGGTTCAGCGCTTGCAACGGCGTGTTCGTGCGCGATTCACGCACCACGCAGGTCTCGCGATTGGCAGCGTCGAAATTCGTCAGCGTCGGCGGAGCGATCGTGCGTTTCCAGAAGACATAAAGGCTGCGGCGATACAAACTCTTGCCGTGGTCCTGCTCGTAATCCTCCGTGCCGGTCAGTTCCTTGGCCAGCCCCGCGGGTTGATACGGCTTCACCGACGGACCACCGATTGTTTCGACGAGCAACCCGCTGACGGCCAACGCCTGATCCCGGATGACGTCGGCGGATAGCCGAAAGCGCGGGCCACGCGCCAGCAAGCGATTGTCGGGATCGCGCTGGAGCAAAGCAGGCGTGACGCGCGACGACTGGCGATACGTCGCGCTGGTGGCGATAAGTTTTAGCAGGCGCTTGGTGTCCCACGGCTTAGCCGCGACGCGCAGCGGAGCGCGATCATCGTCCCGCGCTCCGCTGCGCGTCGCGGCGAAGCCTTCCATGTATTCCACCGCAAGCCAATCGAGTAAATCGTGATGGCTTGGCCAATCGCCTTGCGAGCCGAAATCCTCGACGGTTTTTACGATGCCGGTCCCAAACAGCATCTGCCAATGGCGATTGACGGCCACGCGGGCGGTCAGCGGGTTCTCCGGCGCGATCAGCCAGCGGGCGAATCCGAGCCGATTGTTGGGCGCCCCCTTGGGCAACGGAGAGAAGGCCGCGGGCACGCCGGGTTGAACCTTCGGGCCGAGCTTGTCGTATTCGCCGCGAAGGAGAATATGCGTGGCGCGCGGCGTGGGCATTTCTTGCATGACCATCGTCGTCGGGATGGTTTCGTCGAAGCGTTCCAGCTCGGCACTCGCAGCGAGCAGCTCGGCGTAGGCCTGGCGGATCGCCTTCGGCGCTTTTTGATCGAGATAATACGACGCCAGCTTGTGGGCCTGGGCAGGGGATCGCTTCGCGGCCGGGATGAATACGATGCGTTCGATCGGGTCGGCATTGCCCAGTGCGGCGACATCCTCTGGCGCGACGACATGATTGTAGACGAGCACGTGGGAGATGCTTCCGACGAATCGGCTATCCTTCCCGCCGCCGGCGCCGACGCGGAACGGTTGCTCGGTTACGAAGGATTGGTTGAGGTCATCGAGGTTCACCTTGATTTTCGCGGGCTTGCCGTCAATGTAGATCCGGATGCCGGAAGCGAGCCGGGTTCCGTCGTAAGAGAACGCGACATGCCGCCAGCCGTCCGTCGGCACGGTTTCAACGGTCTCGACGCGGATGGCGTCGTCCAGCCAGCGTTTGACGAGATTGAGATGCAGCTTGCCGTCTTCGAGCACGAAGCTGTAACCGTCGGCGCGATCGGTGTCGGCCATGCGCGAGACGATGGTGCCGCCCTTCTTTCCGACCGGCGCGATCCAGGCGCCGATGCTGAACTTGTCGAAGAAGCCAAATCGCGCGGCATTGCCTCCGTCGAAGTAGCGCGTGCCGTCGAAATAGCGTGCCCATTGCGTGCTGTTTTGCCGGATCGGCCCAAAGTGAATGACGTTGCTGGTGAAATCGCGATTGGCCCCGTCCATCAGGGGATAGCTGCGAACCAGGCCGCGCGAGTAGGTCCAGTCGATCTGGGTCAGCGGAAGTACGGATTTTTCCCACTTCGCCTGTTCCACGTTGAGTTCGCCTTTGAGATCCTGAAAGGCTCGTTCCTTACTTTGCAAGACTTTTGTAAGCAGGGCAAGTTGTTTCGCCTGTTCGCGCGTCGGCGATTTGATGAACGGCGGCGAGTTGCCATACTTGATCGCTTTGCCTCGTTCGGGCACGTTGTTGAAGTAGGCGAAGAGCTGGTAGAACTCCTTCTGGCTGATCGGGTCGTATTTGTGATTGTGGCATTTCGCGCAGCCGACAGTCAAGCCAAGCCAAACCGTGGACGTGGTATCGACGCGATCGACGACATACTCGGCCGCGAACTCTTCGGGAATGACTCCGCCCTCGCTATTGCCCCGGTGGTTGCGGTTGAATCCGGTGGCGATACGTTGATCCAGCGTGGGGTTGGGCAACATGTCGCCGGCGATTTGTTCGATGGTGAACTGATCGAACGGCATATTTGAATTGAACGCGTCGATGACCCAGTCGCGCCAGCGCCACATCGTGCGCTCTCCGTCGTTCTGATAGCCATTGGTATCGGCGTACCGTGCTGCGTCCAGCCAGCGCTGCGCCATGCGTTCGCCATAGCGCGGCGAAGCGAGCAGCCGATCGACGAGTTCCTCGACGGCTTCCTGGGGAATCAGATTATCTCCTTTATCCCAGGGGTTCGCTGCGCTCACCCCTGGGCTTTTTGGCCTTTTTTTCTTCCACACCGCAATCTTCAGGCGAAAATCATCAACTTCCTGAAGTGTGGGTGGAACTCCCGTCAGGTCGAGCGAGAGCCGGCGGATGAGCGTGACGGGGTCGGCTTCGGGCGATGGCGTAAGCCCCTCGGCCTCGAGTCGCGCAAGGATGAAGCGGTCGATCGGGTTGCGCGGCCAGACCTTGTTCTTTACTGCGGGCAAGGGCGCACGTACCGGCGGAAGAAACGCCCAGTGCTTTTCCCACTTCGCGCCCTCAGCAATCCAACGCGTCAGCGTTTGAATCTGCGCCGGCGTGAGCTTGTGAGGCGAGGACGCAGGCGGCATGAGTTTAGTCTTGTCCGCAGTCGTGATGCGTTTTACCAGTTCACTATCCGCGGGTTTGCCAGGCACGATCGCGCGGTACCCGCCGAGGTCAATCTTGGCGGCATCCTCGCTGTCGAAGCCCAGGCCGGCTTTGCGCTTCGCCTTGTCGGGGCCGTGGCAGTGGAAGCATGCGTCGGAAAGAATGGGCCGAACGTCGCGATTGAAGTCGATGGACCGTTTCGCCTGCGCCTGAACTGTTGACGCCGAAGCAATCAATGCGAAGATGGCGAGCGTGATTATCGTGCGAAAGGTCATTGCTTCCTCGTTCGCCGCTTGCGCGGAGATCTATTTCGTTACCATCGTGCCCATGCGGACTACTTCGAAGTCGCTGCCTTTGACTTTTTTGAGCGTGCGCAGATTGGCGTCGTTCCAGCGCGGGTCAGGTGCACCGCTTAAGAACCAGTCGCTGCCATTGTCGGCCACGAACATGCCGTACTTCTGGAGCGCCCGCAGGATTACCTGTGCCTCTGGGGGGTACGGCAAGACGTTGAAGCTCGCCTTGAGCCGAACGCGCATGCCCATCGGCGGAAGGTTGGGATCTTTGTGCGGACTGGCGAAATGGGTCGCCGGCGCGACATACGCACGACGAGACTTCACGACGGTGAATCGCAAGGCGTGCTCGATCTTTTTCTGTTCGATCACCTCGTCGTAGCGCACCAAACCTGGCAGGATCGGCAGGCCGGCGGCGTCGGCGGAGGTCCAACCCGCGGGTCGAAGCCGATTCGATTTGAGGTCGAAGATCGCGCCGCCGCCGGACTTCCAACCGCCCTTGCCGTCGGGATAAGCCGAGAAGACTTCGTACAGCCTGTGATTATCGCGATCGAGCACGAGGATATGGCGGTCGCCGTCGCTCGTGGGCCCACCTTCGATTGGTGCATCCGGCGGGATTGGGTAGGGGCCGGGATCGCTCTCGTCGGCATAGCGAAACGTGATCGGCACCTTTTTCTGCTGACCGGATACGACGACATACGGAATCCCGTTCGGCGCGCCGCGGTAGGTTGTGCCAAAATCGGGATGCAACGGCTTATTCCAGCCGATGCTCTTGATGAGGTTTTCCGAATTGGGATCGACAGGCTCCCTGGAAATATCCCGGTTCCAGGGATTATCGTCGGGGAACAAGCGCATGCCCTTGAGGCTGACGTTAGGCCCAAGCCCGTCGGTTTGCTTGCCGCCAGCGGCGATGGGAGTCTTTCTCCAGGTCATCGAGGCAGCGACGCAGAGAAGCACTCCAATCGCGATGGCCCGGCGTTGCGAGATCGAGAACATCGGGCCCTCCAAGAACGATCTGGGCGATGCAGAAACGCGGTCACATACGCTACTTCGTTTTTCCGCTGGCGATGGCGAGCGCCTGATACTGCGTGCCGGCGAATTGGGCTTCGCTCACGAGCATCTCGCGACATTCCTGGGCACGCTCGGCGTTGTTCGTCTGCTCGAAGCATTTCCACAGGAAATAGAGCGCCTTGGCCCGCTGATGCTTGTCCTCGTTGAAGACGGTGTCCACCCAGAGAAACTCCCACAACGCTTCGCCGTATTTGCCGTCGTTGAAAAGGCATTCGCCGAGAGTATTGTGCGCCATCGCCTTGACGGTTCGATCCTTGTTGGTCTTGATGACGTTCTGAAGCAGCGGGATTGCCTGGTTCATCTTCTTTTGGCCAACGAGAAGTTCCGCTCGTGTCATGATGACTCGCGAGTGGAATCCGGGATTGTTCTTGGCCTTCGCTTCCAGTTCGTCGAGCTTTTTCGTCGCGAGATCCGCCTTGCCTGCCTTGAGGTTTACCTGGATCACCATCAGCTCGGCATCGTGCCTGACGTCGATGGGCAACGTTTCCAGATCGGCGATTTCGCGATAGGTCTCCTCGGCGCCTTTGTAGTCCTTTTCCGCCATCTGGATCAACGCGATCTTTGGCATGACGTGATTCATCTGCCAACTCGTCGGGAATTTCTTCTTGTAGCTCTGCAAACTCGCCAGCGCCTTCGCGGACGACGTGCCTTCGAGATCGGCTTGCCGAGCCAACAGCGAGGCGATGCGAAACTCGATCGTGCGGATGGCGTATTTGTGCGGCGCCATCTTCGCGAGGGCCGCGGTGTAGCGCGCGATGGCGTTGTTCGCGGCGACTCGTCTCTTGACGGGGTCGGTCGTCTCCATGGCGACGCGGTCGTAGTCCCTGGCATCGCGGTAAGCGCCGCCCGCCAATCGCAACTCGGCCGGGGTGATGTCGTCGTAGTGAATGTCGATGAGGTCCGCGGCGGGTATTTGCTCATCTACCTTTTTGCCCTTGACCAGAACGGCAACAGTGATGCCCTTGCCGTCCTCGAACTTGACGGTACCGAAAATGGCCTTCTCGCGGTTCTTGACGAAGACGGCATCCGCTCGCACCGACAGCGTGAACAATGCGATGGCGAAAAATCCAATCATATAGCGAAAGTACATGGACACACCTCTCAAGTATTGGTTGTCGTTCACGGTTGGAACTCCCCGCTCCCACCGGGAGAGGGGTTGGGGGTGAGGGACGCAGGTTGTTTGCAGTGCATTTATTTTCCTGGCATTACCATCGTCAAGCGGCCCTCACCCCTTCCCTGGGCTGATGAAAACTATTGGGAATTCGTCGATTCTTGGCGTCATGCACGGGCAATATTCGTTGCGCGAAGAGCACCCTCTCCCCCACGAATGTGGGGGAGAGGG
>CAZAFH010000016.1:0-87174 GCA_964484265.1 uncultured Singulisphaera sp. | reverse complement strand
AGCTTTCCTCGTTGTAGTCGGTGTCGATGAACCAGCAGGCGATGCCGTCGGCGCCATCGCTGCGGACTTCGCCCGTGTTCGGATGGAACACATCGACGCCGTTGACCTTCACGCGCACCTTGCCGTCCTTCTCCGGCAAAATGTCGATGTCCGGTTCGCCGAAGATCACGAAGAGATTGCCCTTGCCGGTGTTCTTTAGTTGATCCGACATGTGCAGGTCGGCGTTCATCCGGGCCTTCAAGACTGGGACGCGGCCAAGCTTGTTGAACTCCGTGGTGTGGGCCTCGTAGTTGAAGGCGCAGGCGATCAACACATCGAAACCGGCATCGCTGGCTTCGCGAGCGGCGAGAACCAAATCCTGGCGCTGGACGGTGCCAAACTCGGGGCCGATGAAAATCGCGGCTCGCTTTTCCTTCGCGCCTTCCAGGTAGCGGCCCTCGGCGCAGACGTAGGTCCCCGGCCACGGCGTCAGCGCGGTAAACGTGATCTTGTCCTCCTTGTGAGCCTGCTGCACGCCGGCGGTCTTGAGATTCTCCAGGATCATTTCGGGGAAGCTCTGTTTGGTCCCCTCGGTGCTTGCCTTGGCCAATGGATCGATCAGTTCGTCATTCTCGTCCACGCCCAGCATGCGGTGCGGCGACAGGCTCTCGACAGTGAACGGCCCGGCGACGCGGACCTTCTTCTTGTCCTCGTAGGGCTTGTCGTACAGGTATTCGAACTCGGCCTTGGCAGCGATACTGGCGTCGATCTCCTTCTGGCGGGCAATGCGGGCTTTCCACCATTCCGCGTGTGCCTCCTTGGCCGCGTCCGACCATTTGTCGTCGGACTCGCGCGGAATCTCCCATTCGTGCCAGGATTTTTTGAGAACCTTGTTCAGCGCCTCACGAAGCGGCTCCAGCTTCACCTGCCATTTCTCCCAAATCACGTCGATCTCGGCATTGTTGGCAATCGACTTGAGCGAGATGTGCGGCACACGTTCATAGACGAAACCTTGACGGATATTGCCAACAGTCGCTTGCAACGACGCCGGCTTGCCAGTGATCTCGGCTTCCTTCTGTTGCCCGTCGCGCGAATCGGCCAGCAGATAATAAGGAAAACGCGCGCCCATGATCCGAGCCCGCGCAAGCGCCGTCGCCACGCGCGACGTGTCGATGGTAATCCAGCGCCGCCCCCACTGTTCGGCGACATACGCAGTCGTGCCGGAGCCGCATGTTGGATCCAGCACTAGGTCGCCAGGGTCGGTAGTCATAATGATGCACCGCCGGACAACGATCAATGCGGTCTGCACGACGTATACTTTGTCACCTCCTAATTGATTCTGGCCGACTGTACCAGACCAGAGATTTGTCAGCGGAATTGCCGGAAAATCATCCAAAAAGCGAACATAGCCCAGCCGATCCTGCCCGATGCGTTCGATTCGAGAGGCAGCCTTCGCGCGGGCGATACCTTCGCGGTTAGTGCTCCACTCCCGCTTTGGCGGTAGAAATTCTCTGCCTTCAATTTCGATTGGAAAATACCCGCTTCGTCCGGGTCTTACGCGAGCAGAGGTTAGGTCGCCGACTGTAAATATTCGAGCACCCTCAGGGATTTGAGTACGGCCTGCTTTTTCATCTGGCGTCATTGGGCGTCTCACGCCGTCGCAAAGTTCAACCTTCGTGTACGCTGAAGCGCCCTCAGCACCAGCCTCTTTTTCGCGAAGAAGAGCACGGTATTTTACGGCCGTCCGATCTTTGGCGTACCAAAGGACATAATCGAGCGTGCCGGGCAACAACTCCGAAGTCGCACCAACGGTTTTTGCAAAACTGATGCAAGCACAGAAGTTGTCAGTACCGAAGACCTCTTCCAACACACTTCTGACCAGGTGGAGATTTTCGTCTCCAATCTGAATGAAGATGGATCCACTCTGAGCCAGCAAGTCTCGCGACGCAGTTAGACGATCTCGGAGATAGGTCAGATACGAGTGGATTCCATCCCTCCAAGTGTCACGGAACGCTTTCACTTGTTCTGGTTCGCGCGTGATGTGAGCACGCTTGCCATCCTCGACTTCGCGGCTGGTAGTGCTCCACTGGAAATTCGAGTTGAACTTGATGCCGTAGGGCGGGTCGAAGTAGATGCACTGCACCTTGCCGCGCAGGCCCTCGCGTTCGGCCAGGCTGGCCATCACCTGGAGCGAATCGCCGAGGATCATGCGGTTCGACCAGTTTTGATCGTGCTGGTAAAAGTCGGTCTTGTCCACGCCGAGCGGGATGCCGTTGAAGTCGGCGAACAGATCGAACTGCACAACCTTGCCCTGCTGCTCCTGCTCTTGCGTCTGCTTCAGGAGATCGTCAATCAGCACCTTGGGATGCACCTTGTCCTGGATGTAGAGCGGCGGCGCATGGACAACGAGATCGCTCCAGTCCTGCTCATCCTTGCCGCGCCAGACGAGCTGCGGATCGAGATCGCGATTACGACGTTCATAGGCGACGCGGATCGGCGTCTGCTGCTGCTCCGTCACGACAGGCTGAAATTCCGCAGTGGGGATGTTCTTCCGCTTGTCGGTGGAATGCGTGAGCGTGGCAACCATCTTTTTTTGGGCTGGCTTCTTGGCCATTGTCGTCGTCCTTTGGATACTGCAATTGCACAGAGCCTGCGGGCGCTAAACGGGGACCTGGCTATTTGCCGATCGCCGATTCGATCATTTTGTTGAAACTGCCTTCGACCTTCGTCTTGAAATCGGCTTCGATCTGATAGACTTCGGTAAACTCCGCGAATGCCCACCGGCCATAGGTCTTCAGATTATTCACGCCAGGAATCCAGAATGCGTCCATCGTGCCCTTCTTCTCGTTTGCGTCTTCGCGGCGGTAACCCTTGATCTCGACGACGAGACGCAGAAGGTCGTCCGGGCCGTGGCCGTCGTCTACAAGCACGATGAAGTCGGGGCGGTAGATGCGTTTCTCGGAACCAAAATTGTAAGGTACTTCGAAGTCGAGTCCGTGGTTCTTGACATACGCTTTGACCTTCGGGTGCCCTTCGGCGACGCGGCAGAATTCGGCTTCCCAGTCGCTGTCGAGGATAATCCAGTTGACGTGGCAACGATCCGAGCTGGTTTGCCAGCGATCGGTCTTGGATGTGTTGAACCGGACGTGCCGGGTCGAGCCAGTCGGATTGAACGGAGAAAGCAGAGCCTTGATCGGCTTTTCGCCCAAGAACTTCTGGGTGATGGCGCGGGTGATCTTGTTGCAGGCCATGTCAGCCAAGGTTTTGTACTTGAGCTGGGCCGGATAGGTGCCTCCCTTGCACACGAGGTGATTATCGAGCCATTCCTTCGCGATGCGCTTGAGCTGGCCGAACAGGTGCAGTGGCGGGTCTTCACCATGCTCGCGCCACTGGTTCAGGACCAGATGAGAAGTCAACTCATAGAGGACTTGCGAGGGGCGAACGTCCCCCGTATGTGCGAGGTTGAGGTCAACCTGGGCGCCGATGATGCCCGAGTTGCGGGTTTCGGTCGCGCCGACCAGTTCGGGTGTCAACACCAATGTGGCAGAACTATCGAACGTCGCTTCAAGACGATCCTCGGGAAGCTCGATCCGGTAACCTTCGACTCGGGGAAAAGTGATTTCGAGGTGGTCGCGCTCGGGCCGTACCGCCTTGACCTGAATCGTCTCGCGGGGAGGTTGAGGTGGCGCCACGACCGGCTTGGCGGTGAAATCGAATGGAATCCCTAGCACGTCGGCGTATTCGACGTTGAATAGCCCTTCTTCGTTCAAGTCGTAGGACTGACGCCGGAGCGCGCGGCCGATGACTTGCTCACACAATAGCTGTGTGCCGAACGCACGCACGCCGAGCACATGAGTGACGGTATTGGCGTCCCAGCCCTCGGTGAGCATGGATACGGAGACAACACAACGAATGGATTCGCCCAGCGTGCCCGGTTTGCCAACCGTGTTCATGACTTCGCGGAGAATTGTCACATCGTCAAGTTCCTTGCCGCGGCGCAACTCATCCGCGAGTTTGCCACCCCGCTCCAGAACGTCGCGTCGGAATTGTTCGATTTCCTTGGCAGCGATGGCGCGAAAGGTATCGTCGAGCGCGTCGCCAGATTCGAGTTGCTCGCTGTCAATCAGGAGCGTATTTGGCCGGGCCAGGGGATTGCCATGCTCGTCGAAATTGCGAAAGAGCTCCAGACGACCCTCTACGAGTTTCGATTGACCGTCCTCTCCTTCACGGTAGAAGCCGGAAATGTAATCGTAGACGAGCTTGGAGGTGGATGTGTTATTGCAAACCACGATAAAGCACGGCGGTACCAGAATGCCGTGCTTGCTCCACAGCTCGAACGTTTTCTTGTAATGTCCGTACAGGGCGTCGAGTGCAGTTTGCAGCTGCGGTGGAATCTGCAGAGGATCGAGCGTGCTGGCCTTGCCGCGGCCCTTCTTCGGCATGTCCTTTCCGACATGCTTCCACAAATCGCGGTACATCGGCATGTCATTGCCTGGGATATTGTCGGCCACCGGCACGCGCGGCAGCTTGACGATGCCGCACTCGATGGCATCCATCAGCGAGAAATCGCTCATCGTCCACGGGAACAAAGTGCCTTCGGCATAGCCTGAACCGCGCAGGAAGAACGGGGTCGCCGACAGGTCAATCACACGGGCCAGGCCGAGCTTGCGGTTCACCGATTCCAGGCCGCTAATCCAAAGGCGGGCGGCCTCGTTGTTTTTCTCGGCTTCCTTCCGATCATCGCCTTTTAGGTCTTCGTCATCGGGTTCCTTCGGTTTCTCTCGATAGCAGTGATGCGCTTCGTCATTTAGGACGAGGATGTTCTTCATGCCCATCAGATCGGGCATGACGCGCTGAAGCATCTGCCCCTCCGTCTCGACCGTGTTCAGTTCCTCGCCGCGACCTTGCAAGAGGGAACGGCCGCCGGCGGACAACTCGATGCGCTCGCGGAGTTTGAAGGCGTGGAAGTTGGTGATGACGATCTTGGCGCGGTTCACCTCATCCAACATGTCGCTAGGGACGAGTTCGCGGCTGGCGTAATAACTATCGGGGTCGTTCGGTTGAAGCACACGGAGGCGGTCGCGGATGGTCAGACCGGGCGCAACGACAAGAAAACCCCGCGTGAAACGCTTGCTCCCCGGACGGCGGACGGCGTTGATCGTTTGCCAGGCGATCAACATTGCCATCACGGTGGTCTTGCCAGCGCCGGTCGCTAGCTTTAATGCCAGGCGAAACAGTTCGGGGTTCGCGTCCCTGTTGGCGTCGGCGAGATGATCGATGAACTTCTTGCCGATCTTGGACTCCGGCGCGACCTCAGTCAGCCAGATCGCGGTTTCGACAGCTTCCACTTGGCAAAAAAAGGGGCGATGTCCACTGAACTTATGATGGCGCCAATGCTGAAGGAGACGTCCGGTCTCCGGCGTCACTTGCCATTCGATGGCAGGTAACGCTCGCCAACGGTCAACCAGACCGCGTACTTCGTTGATGATCGACGTGATATCGTATTTCTGATCCTTCGTTGCCAGTTCCGCGACTTCCCCGAAGCCGAGCGTGGGCTGAAGCGCAGAACCCTTCCTCTTCTTGGGCTTGGGAATCGGAGTAATAAAATCCGCTTGGCGACGCGTTTCGATGATCTGCTGAGTGGGCTGGCCCTGGTCGTCGAGTTCCCAATGTCGAATTGGACATTCATAGGGGGAGTTCAGGATCGGGCGTTCGAAGAAGTGGTTGGACATGCTCACTCCTCGCCGACGACAATTGAAGGCGTGCGAATGTTGCTGGATTTCGGGTTAGGGACACCCATGCTTTGGAATGGGTGAGGGATAGGGGAAAGTTTACCAGGGGGTGGTCGCAAAGGACAGTACCGGACCGCGACACGCTACAATATCGTGAGCGGAAACGTCACCGCCCTGGCTGGCAGGAATCGCCGGGACTAGACAAATCAAACGAACGAACCGCACATGCGAGTAGTTGCTCAATGGAAGCCAAGGATCAAGCACAGACCCTTTGTCGATTCTTTCTGCACTACCCTGAAGGTCATCGCGCGTACATCGTGATCGTTGACGGCCAGAGGCGTCCGTTCGATTTTTCCGACAACAGATTCAAGGGCGCAAAGAAGCTGGCAAGCCCAAGAGATGCCTGCCTGTATGCGGCCGGAAAGTACGACGAGCGCGCGGATCACCATTACAGCTACGGCGTCGAGTTCGATCTGGCTCGGTTGACAGCAGGAGATTCGAGCGCAGTGCCAACGGACGGTGCGGCTGTCAAGGTCCATTGGCTTGTGCAGGTGGGGGACGAGCCAGACGTGACTGTTGACAAACGGATGTCCCGAGCCTGCGAGCTTCATTGCGTGAATGGTCGGTTTGAACCGAAAAATCAGTGGGACCGAGAGGCGCTCGACGAATCTTTGGCATTTGCCAAGCGAGAAAAATCCGGCGAGGAATACCGCGCGTTCGTGTTGGAGGAGATCGAGCAGCGGGAGGCCATGTGGAAGCGTTTTGCTGCTGCGGTCGACGCCGGGGACGTTGCAGGCCAAATTCGAGTTCTGGCTGAGGATCTTTGCCTTTGGGCCACGAATCTAAAGCCGCATTTGATCCACCACGTTTCCCATTGTGCTTCAGACCCGATGTTCGTTCGAATGGCCGACGTCCCTGGAGATGCGCCATTCGAGTTCCTCGATACATGGATCATGCGCGAATGGATGGGCCGAATCGAGGTTCGCGACGCTCTCGAGTTCCACAAGGGGGTTGAATACGCGGACAGCTTTGCAGAACGTTTTGAGCCGCTATTTGAAGCGAGGCTCAAGTTTGCCAGGCTGGTCGTTCGGTATACGGTTCAGCACCGGGGTGAGGACGCGCTGGGAATGATCTCGCTCGATGAGATTCGAAAAGGAATCAAAGGGCAGGCGCTATCGCTGGTGGACTATCTGGATCGACTGGCCGGTTTGCTTGGGCCGACGAGCGCCCGACAGACGCGTTCCGATGTTCAGGCCGATGGCGGAGAGTGTGGAGTAGCCACGAGCCAGAATGCGGTAGGTTCGACCGTGAGCAATGAAGGGACGCTAGAGCAGTTCGCCGGTGTGCTGGGAGCCTATACAAGCTTGGTGAATGAGATCATCCTTGAGGCAAATCATTCAGAGATCGAGTCGTTCGAAGACGCCATTAACTGGACCACCAAGCGACAATCGCACCTGAAACATGCATATGAAAACGTCGAGCGCCTTGCCGGGACGAAACTGGTTGCCGAGATCGTTCCGCCCGTTGGAGTCAACAGCGAGCAATGGGTCGTCCAGCTACTCGCGAAGGTTGCGGAGAGCCAGCACGCGATTAGTTACGTTTTCACTTCCGGCCCGCCCAAAGCCAGGTCCGACGATCCTCGTGCCGTAATGGCAGCGAACGTCGTCAGCAAGCAGATCGAGATTGCGTCGAACCTGATACGTGAAATCGACTCGTGCTGCCGAATGATCTTGGCAACGGCACAGGCCAGAAGAAAAACCAAGTCAGCAGATGCGCCAGTGGTGCACAGGGCGGATGCGGTCTTTGCGGCCGGTGCCGCAGACACGTCAACGATACCTGAAACGGAATTGGCGAACGCAGGTGCGTCAAACGACCGGACCGGATTGCTGATTGTTGACCAGGAACGGTTCGAGATCACATGGAATGGCAATGGGCCACACCACCTCGGCAACACGAAGGCGTTTCACTTGCTTCACCAACTGTGGTTAGCACGCGGTAAATACGTTGAGCACGGCACCTTGGCTGAGAGGATCGGCGGCGACGAGAACGATACTGTCACGCATGTTAAGAGTCGTCTCGTAAAGGTGCTGAAGGATCTTGGGCTGCAAGAACTTGCCGGCCTGATCCGGAAGCAAACAGGCTACTACGGTCTCTTCATTTCTTGAGCGCAATCAAAATGTCAATCTAGCGCAATGCCCGCGCAATCGTGGCGCAAACATGCGCGCGCATAATGCGAGCATGAGCACAATTGCGAATCCCCGCGAGACAAGTTGCATCGCCGTGCCGGTCACTGAAGTGGCCCGAATCCTCGGGATCTCGGTCCGCCACGTCTGGACCCTTTTGGCCCAGAATCGGTTGCCGCGTCCGGTCCGACTCGGCCGCTCCGTTCGATGGAACGTCGAGGAGTTGCGGGAGTGGCTTGCTGCTGGTGCGCCCGATATGGCGACATGGGAGCACATGCGAAATTGAGTGACCCCGGGCTGCGGCGATGGGCTAGGGGAGGCTTCCTATCTTCCCACGCGGGGTTCAAGTCCCCGGCGGTCCAGTGAAACGGCAACGCCTGGCGAGATCACGAGACGCGGCCAAGAGAGACTTCCTATTTCTGCATTCTACGCGACGCAGCTGCCGTGGGCAATGCGGACGTGGGTCTGGAGATCAGATCATGGCGACGATGCGGCGTCCGCCTGGAACGGATGCAATTGATGTTCCTGATTCACCTGCTGATCAAGGGCACGGTCCACTCCTCTTGACGGCCCGGCAAGCAGCGTTGATGTGCGGCAAGTCCCTGCGGACTTGGCGCACGTGGGACGCAGCGGGTTGGATTCCTCGGCCCGTGCGAATTGGTCGTTCGACGCTTTGGCGGGCCGACGAGTTGCGCGAATGGGTTGTCGCTGGGTGCCCACGCCGACCGGAATGGGAGGCGCGCCAATGACAATTTCCATTAATCCCAACAGCCAGATCGGCGTACTGCTGGCTGATCGCCTCGGCCTCCAACTTCCTCGACGGGAAGGGCATGATCTTGCCGGTCCGTGCATAGCATGCAAATCGAGCGATGCATTCCGTCTTCACCAGCAAACTGGCGTCGGCCACTGTTACTCGTGCAGCGGCAAGTGGTCGCCATTTCACGTCGCGGAGGTCGTCCTAAAAGACCGAGAGCAAGCCAAGGCCCTGCTTGTAGAAATAGGTGCGTTTCAACCGACCAACAACAATTCGACACCCACGCTGGATCCCATCACGGCTATCGCGCGCTCGAAGGGAATCACGCCGGAGTCGCTCAGAACATTCGGCGCCCAAACGATCTCGGCACACCTGATCCGTCTTCCGTGTTACGGCCCCGATGGCAAGACCTGCACGAGTTTCTCCATGAACGTCCAAGGGGGCAAGGGCATGTTCGCCAAAGGCAAGCCGGCGGGGCTGTTTCTTCCGCATGCCGATGGCAAGGTGCGCTTGCCCAAGGCTGGCGAGATCTGGCATCTGGTCGAAGGCCCCAAGGACGCTGCCGCGCTTCAGGGCATGGGTCTACTGGCGTGCGGCTTGAACACATCCCGGTTGGCGGCAAAGTTTACCCGGCTGTTCGCCGGCGTCGAGATCGTTCTCATCCCTGACCGCGACCGTGCCGGCGAGGATGGCAGCCAGTTCTCAGCACGAGTGCTCCGCGGCGTTGCCAAATCGGTGCGGATCGCCGTGCTGCCGGCCGAGTTCAAGGAAAGCGATGGTGCCGATGTCCGCGACGTGTTGCGCGGGCCCCATGGGCGCGAGCAAGTCTTGCAAGCAATCACGGACGCCCGGCAGCCTGATGGATGGGATGTCGAGCCAGTGAAGGATGCCTCAGCACCGGCGGTCGCTTCGGCCGACATCGCGCTTCCCGAAGGCGATCCGATTAAGCTCGCGGTGTCACCGGCGGGACGACAGCCGCAGCGATTGGTCGTGGCGATCCGTGGGACGGTCGAGCACCGCGACCGGATCAACACCGACAGTAGCAATTCGCGGGAGCGCTTCATCAATAAGCTGGCGATCAAGATCGGCGTCGAACGCGAGATCCTGGCCCCGCTCGTGGAATCTCAGCTCGCAAGGCTTGCCGGTGAGATTGACCAAAAGAATCCAGCCCAAGCAAGCCAAGGCGATGACGAGACACAAAGCCAAGCGACGCTGGCGGCGAACATGGCCACGGATTGGGAATTGTGGCACACGCCATCAAAGGAAGCCTATGCGACCATCCTCGTGGACAACCACAAGGAAAACTGGTCCGTAAAGTCCCAGACATTCAAGCGGTTTCTCGCCAAGCAGTTTTACGACGGGCAGGGCAAGGCCATCAATTCCGAGGCGCTGTCGGCGGCTGTGAATCTGCTCGAAGCGAAGGCTCTGTTCGAGGGTGAGGAGCATTTGGTCCATGTGCGCGTCGCCGAGCACGAGGGCAGCATCTTCCTCGACCTGTGCAACGCCGAATGGCACGCCGTGCAGATCACGTCGCAGGGATGGACTGTCGTTGATGATCCTCCCGTTCGTTTTCGGCGATCGCGCGGCATGCTTGCCCTGCCAGCACCCGAACGCGGCGGCAGCGCGGATCAGCTTCGCGGCTTTCTGAACCTCGATGAAAACGCATGGCGACTGGTCATCTCCTGGCTCGTGGCCACTCTGCGCCCTCGTGGTCCATATCCGATCCTCGCCCTGTTTGCGGAGCAAGGTTCGGGCAAGAGCACCATCGGCCGGTTGCTGCGGGAACTCGTCGATCCGAATGCAGCGCCGCTGCGGGCCGAACCGAATGATGGCCGCGATTTGATGATCGCCGCCAACAACGCGTGGTGCCTGGCCTACGACAACCTATCGCATGTGCAGCCGTGGTTGTCCGATGCGCTTTGCCGGCTCAGCACTGGCGGCGGGTTCGCAACGCGCGAGCTGTACACGGACCAGGACGAGATCATCTTCGACTCGCAGCGTCCGTTGCTACTGACGAGCATTGAAGAAGTGGCGTCGCGCTCGGACCTGCTCGATCGGTGCTTGATTGTCTGGCTGCCAGCGATCCCTGAAGACCGGCGCCGATCAGAAGCCGAGTTGGTCGATGCCTTTCGGAAGGTCCGCCCGCAGATCCTTGGCGCTTTGCTCGACGCCGTAGCTATCGCCCTTCATCGCCTCCCGTTGATCAAACCCTCCAGTCTTCCTCGCATGGCCGACTTCGCGATATGGGCAACCGCAGCAGAAACGGCTTTCGGTTGGCCCAGCGGGACGTTCGTCGAGGCCTACCAGGGCAACCGCGAATCCGCCAACGAGGTTGCGCTGGAAGCGTCCGTGATCGCCCGTCCGCTGCTCGACCTGCTCGAGGCCCAGAGTGAATGGAACGGCTCTGCCGGCGAGCTGCTGAAGGCATTGGAGGAGCGCGAAGGCGAGCAGGCACGCAAGCAGGCGGGGTGGCCAAAGAACCCGCGGTCGCTGTCGGGGCACCTGAAGCGATTGGCGCCCAACCTCCGCGAGGCGGGTTGGGTCTTGGTGCAAGATCGCAGCTCGAAGAAGCGTTCCTGGTCCATCCGACGTTCCGATGCTTCGCCTCCACCGTCATCGGGACCGTCATCCGACGGGCCGTGCGATTCGATGCCAAGCAATGCAGATTGGCTCGGAACCGGCCAGCATGACGCGGGTGACGCAGATGACGCAAGCCCCGGCGAACCGTGGAATCCCGACCGTTATTGATCGCGGTCGGCCAAAACTGATCGAGAATTGCCTTGAGGTCTACCCGGAAACGAGCAAGTGTGGACGTGGTCGAAACTTTACCCGATGCGGAGGGCAAACATGGCGAGTCTGTACAAGAAGCCGGTCATCGTGACCGACCCGAAAACCGGGAAGAAGATCAAGACGAAATCGAAGAAGTGGTGGGGCCGTTACCGCGATGAATTTGGCACGGAGAAGCGGGTGCCCCTGGCGACGGACAAGACGGCTGCTCAGGCGATGCTGAACGAACTTGTCAAGAAGGCCGAACAGCGGGAGGCCGGGATCATTGATCGGTTCGACGAGCATCGCAAGCGGCCGATCACGGAACACCTTGCAGACTTCGAGAACCACATGACGGCCAAAGGCAACAGCCCGGAGCAGGTCAAATTGGTCGCAATGCGCTGCCGACGCATTATCGCCGCTTGCAAGGTCTCGTTCATCGGAGACCTCTCAGCAAGCCGGGTTCAGGGTTACCTTGCGGATTTGCGCGACAAGGAAAACAAGAGCACGCAGACCAGCAACCATTACCTTCGCGCCATCAAGCAATTCACCCGCTGGCTCGTAAAAGATCGGCGTGCGTCCGAAGACGTGCTGGCGCACATTGCCATGCTCAATGTGTCCACCGATCGCCGACATGACCGACGCCCGTTCACCGAGCAGGAGCTTTCGACGATCCTGCACGCTGCTTGCACCGGGCCAGTCGTCCGGCACCTGAACGGTCCAGACCGCGCGATGCTTTACGCCGTAGCAGGGTATACTGGATTAAGAGCGAGCGAGCTTGCAAGCCTGATGCCGGAGAGCTTCGACCTTGACGGAGACCACGCAACGGTTACGGTCGAAGCGGCTTATTCAAAACACCGGCGACAAGACGTGCTGCCGCTTCACGCCAGCCTGGTCGGGTTGCTTCGCCCGTGGCTGGCTGCAAAACCAGAAGGCCAATCGGTCTGGCCCGGCAACTGGGCGAAGGACAAGAAAGCAGGCGCCATGCTCAGGGCTGACCTGGACCGAGCTCGGAAGGCATGGATCGAGGAAGCTGCCAAGGACGAGGATGAGATGAAACGCCGCAAACGTTCGAGCTTTCTGGCCTACAAGAACGAGGACGGGCGCTACGCTGATTTCCATGCGTTGCGGCACACCTTTATCACGAACATGGTCAAATCTGGTATCTCGCCGAAGGCAGCGCAGTCGCTGGCTCGACATTCGACCATCGACCTCACGATGAACGTGTACACGTCGCTGACCATGAACGACCAGGCCTCGGCGTTGGCGTTTTTGCCGCCGATACCGGGCCTGAACGGGAAGGAACCGAGCGTGGCCGCGCTCCAAGCAACGGGAACGGATGGCCAAAAAAAGGTGCCCACAGTGGTGCCGTCGGGTGCCGAAATAGGTGCCATTCTGCCCGCATCGCCTTCGTTACAGATCGCGCCGGATTGCACCGAGAACCGCGACGAAGGAGAGGGGGCGAGGAGGCTAGAAAACGCAAAAAACCCCGACAAAGACGGGGGTTCTCGCGCTACTCTGCACCAACCTGCATTGAATTGCAAAGCGGAGGGGGCGAGATTCGAACTCGCGAATGGGTTTCCCCATCTCCGGTTTTCAAGACCGGTGCAATCGGCCACTCTGCCACCCCTCCGAACTCCGGCTTACCTGTCGATCTCTCCCATGACAATGTCGATGGAGCCGATAATCGCGGGAATGTCGGCGATGAGGCAGCCTTCGCAAAGTTTGCTGGCGAGGCTCAGGTTCGCCATGCTGGAGGAGCGAGCGCGGACACGCAACGGTACTTGGCCTTTGGCGTAACTGCCGACCACGTAGAAGCCCATCTGCCCACGCGGGCATTCAGTCTCGACATACGCATCGCCCGCAGAGAGGTGTTTCGGTACTTCGACGCGGTGCGAGCCGGCGGCCTTCGGGTAGCGGTCAATCGCCTGGCGCAGAATCTTTATGCTTTCCACGACTTCCAACATGCGCACCATGTAACGGTGCCAGCAATCGCCGATCACCGCTTCGGGCGGCGCCATGTCGAAGGGTGGGATGACGGCCTTGAAGTCGTACTTGTCGTAGTCGCAGTAGGGTTCGATTTTGCGTAGATCCCACGCCGTGTCGTTCTTTCGTGCATCAAGGGAGCCGCGCAGCATCGGCCCGGAGCAGGCGTGTTCGATGGCGAGTTCCTTCGAACACACGCCGATGTTAGCCGTGCGATTGACGAAGATATGGTTCGTCGTCAGCAGCGTGTGATATTCGGGGATACGCGGCTCGAAGTAGTCGAGGAACTGTTTGCAATGCTCGATCCAGCCATCGGGCAGGTCGTCATGGGCGCCGCCGATGGTGAGATAGCTGTAGGTGAGGCGGGCGCCGCAAACTTCCTCGAAAAGGTCGAGGATCATTTCGCGTTCGCGGAAGGCGTAGAGGAATGGACTGAACGTGCCGAGATCGAGGCCATACGTGCCCATGGCGACGAGATGGCTGGCGATGCGGTTGAGTTCGCTGACGATGACGCGGATGACGCTCGCCTTTTCCGGGATCTTCATGTTGCACAGCTTCTCGATGGCGAGCGAGTAGCCGAGGTTCATGTTCATGCCGGCGAGGTAATCCATGCGGTCGGTGTACGGGATGTACTGGATCGGCAGGACGTTTTCGCCGATCTTCTCGGCACATCGGTGCAAGTAGCCGAGGTGCGGAACGGCTTCGGAGATGATCTCGCCGTCGGTGCGAAGCACGAGCCGAAGCACGCCGTGCGTACTGGGGTGCTGCGGCCCCATGTTGACGAGCATCTCGTCGGTGCGCACGTCGAACTCGACGATGGTTTGATCTTGCGGCATCAGGGAAGCGGTTGACATAGGTTATTCGCCGAACAGATGAAAAAAACTAAGTGGTCGAGAGCCATGATGTACGGTCAGGATCACGACTGTAAAACTGTCATAACGATAAATGATCCGGTAATCTTCAAAAACGATCTCACGAATCTTGGGGGCGTCAAATTCCTCAACAATCCATCCGATCTCAGGAGAATCACGAAGTCGGCGTGCGGACTTTCTTAGGCGAGCTAGGAACGACTTCGCCATTTTTGGGTATTCGTCGTGGGCGATGCGTTTTCGGATCTCTATTAGGTTTCTTCTCGCTCTTGGCGACCAACTGAGCTTGGTTTTCTTCCTCATCGCAAAGCCGCTCTAATTCATCGAAAAAATCGTGATGCTCGATTAATTCGCCGCCTTCTTCAACCTCCTTGATGGACGCCATTACTTCTTTCATTACATGCAAATGATAGAGTGCCTGATCGAATGAAATATCCTCCGGCCAGCGTTCGACCATTTGGAGAATGCGCTGTTTGTTGGTCAGGCCGTCAGTCGGATTATTGCAATTAACAGCCATTTTCCATCCCTTTCCGAGCACGCACTTCTACAGTGCAACCTCACAACAACCAACGGGGGTGGACTTTTTTCAGGGATAACGCCAGCTTCCACTATCTAAGTTTCGGTTCACGCTGAAGTCTGATCCTCCGCTGGCTCGACGAACAACTCGTTCACGGGAAGTCGAAAGCCCGGCAGTAATGTGCCGCCGTCCAGGACGTCGTGCGTCGTCAGTACCTGGATCTGCGTCGGAGAAGCCAGCACGTGGATCTTGCTCTGTGACGGATACACGACCCAAACCATCTCAACGCCAACCTGGAAATACTCGGCGATCTTTTGCTCGAGTTCGTAAATACTGTCCGTGGGGCTGACGACTTCAACGGTGACATTAGGCACGACGTCCCAGGCATTGTCGGTGCGAGGCAGGGATCTCGTCTTGGACCAGCGTTCGTATGAAACGAACGCGACATCAGGCCGGCGATCACGATTGAATGGAGCGGGGAGGTGAAATAGCCCCTCCGCCACAGCTCTCCCAATCGGCACATCATCCAAAAACACGGCGAGATGCTTGAACAATTGACTCGCAAGCATCACAGAGTAGATACCCACGGTTAACTCCACGCGTTTGCCGTCAATTACTTCGTACAGGTCGTCATTGCGGATATCGGGTGCTTGAACTGATGGTCGTTGTAGCGTGGTGGCGGCCATTGGGTGGTCTCCGAATAGCTATCGTCTTACCGTCCCCTGATTCCATGATACTCCAGCGGGAATTCGTAATCCTTGCGCAGAGGATGCCCGACCCAGTCGTCGGCGAGCAGTATTCGGCACAGGTCCGGGTGGCCGACGAATTTCACGCCGACCAGGTCAAATGCTTCACGTTCATGCCAATCGGCAGCAGGGAACAATGGTGACAGCGTCGGCACTTCGGGCAGTTCGCCGGGCTTGTTGTCCTTCCAGCGTGGAAGCGAAACCTTCACGACGATGCGATGCTTGTGCGTGAAACTCGAAAAATGATAAACGACTTCGAGATGCGGCTCAAAGCCGGCCTTGGGCGCTTTCTTTGGATCGAGTTCCAAGTAATCGACGCCCGAGATGCAGTTGAGCATGTCGAACTTGAGCTTGGCATGTTCACGCAGCGTCGAAGCAACCGCGACGAGATGGTCCGGTTCGACGAACACGAACGGATCGGCTGCCTCGGCGTTCTTGCTCTTGATCTTCTCGCCGCACTCGGCTTCAAGCACGGCGATGATTTCGGTTCCGGTCATTGAGTCATTACCAAGCCCGACCCTGAGCGCAGCGAAGGGTTGGGATCACGGTGACTGAGATCCCAACCCTTCGCTGCGCTCAGGATTGGGCTTGAATTTCTAATCACGCCTTCGTCGGCGTTGCCTTCTCTTTGTTCAGCTTCGCCCACGCGATTTGTTTTTCCAACGCCTTGGTCGGATCGGCGTCTTCCAATTCGGGCGGCAGTTGGACGTAGCCCGTGCGGGACGGAACCGGGATTTCGATGTTCTGCCCCTTTGACAGATAACGCATGCCGCGAACCTTGTCCTGAATGCGCATCAGGCCTTCGAGCAACGCTTCCGGTCGCGGCGGGCATCCGGGGACATACACATCGACGGGCACGACGAGGTCCACGCCTTTGACGACGTTGTAGCCGTACTTGTAATAAGGACCGCCGCCACACGTGCAGGCGCCCATCGCGATGACGAATTTCGGATCGGGCATCTGGTTATAAAGCCGGCGAACGCGCGAGGCCATCTTGTAATTGACGGTTCCCGCGACGATCATGAGATCGGCCTGCCGAGGCGTCGCGCGAAACGCGCCGGCGCCGAAGCGGTCGATGTCGTAGCGTGGCCCGCCGACCGCCATCATCTCGATCGCGCAGCACGCCAGGCCGAACGTCATCGGCCACATGCTCGACTCACGCGCCCAGGCGATGCCCTGTTCCAACGTGGTGACGGCGACGTATTCTTCAAACCGACCTTCGAGCCAACCCATTGGGTGCCCCTTTTTTTTGTGTGTTCAGCAAACAATGTCAAAGCGCTCCCGCGATTCCGTTGAGCGCTCAGCCGCAAGCGGCGACGTCACTTATGCTGCTCCAGCGGTGTTTCGGGATCTGGCGCCGGCTCTTTGTGCAGAGCGAACGCCCGGACCCAGTCGATGTCGCCGCGGCGCCAGACGTAGGCGAAGCCGACCATCAAAACGCCGAAAAAGATGGCGATATCGCAGAAGACGATCTTCGCCCAGGTGGACGCTTCTGCCGCGCTAATGCTTATGGTTTGGTCCGATTCCCCTTCGACGGGTTTAGTCAAGCCGAGCCGACGTTTGGCTTCTGGGCTAATTTCGGATGGAACAAGCTGCTTCGAAATCGCCTGGCGTGATGCATCATCGAGCGAAGGATTGGCGAGCTGGTTCGCTTTGCCGAAGACCGTCGCCCAGGGGAAGAAGAACGCGACTTCCACGTCGAAGATGACGAAGAGCAGGGCGACAACATAATAGCGCAGATCGAACTGAACCCAGGCGCTGCCGACGGTCGGCTCGCCGCACTCGTAAATCGTGAGCTTTTCGGGGTCCGGAATGCTGGGCCGAATCACGCTTCCCAGGACGAGGTGGAAGAACAGGAAGATCACGCCAACGGCTGCGAAGACGACGATGAAAAACACCATCGCCGCCACCGGATCGCTTGGCGCGGGAAACAGGGAATTCGCGAAGAGCGGTTGCATGCAGGTTTATCCGTTCGTGGCAGCGAGTTGGAGTTTCTTGCGTCCTGAAAACCCGGAATCGAGTTCATGCCAGTGCTCGACTTCCGCCTCACCCAGGCGCCAGCACAGGTAAACCTCGCGGCCCTCGTGCATGTGGCGGAAATCGATCAGCCCGGTGTAATGGTCTTTGAGTTCGACGCCGAGCTTCGTCAATTCCTGCTCGAATTCGTGCATTTTTTCCTGGCCGCGCTCGAACTCCTCCGCCAGCTGCTGGACTTCTTCTTCATGAGCGCGGTCCAGGCCTTTGGTATTTTGCAAGCGGGAGAGATGCTCGAATCGTTGCCGAAGTTCATTGGCGAGCGCCGTCACGTCGCGAAGGATGGAACGCAAGAGCGGCAGCATCGCGTTCGCCTCGGCGATGGTGTATTGCTTGTGCTTCGGCTTTCGACCTTTGGTGGCGTTCATTTTCGTCCGATCCGGTGAAAGAAAAACTTGACCCACTCGACCGTACTCAGCTTCCCGCCGCCGGCGCTGTCGGCGCGGGAGGCGGCGGCGCCGCTGCTGGGGCGGCTGGTTTCGGCGGCGGCGGCGGGTCGGGCGGCTTGACCCAGACAGGTTCCGCGACGACTTTCGAAGCCGCGATCGCCGTCGGATTCAGCGTGGCCTGGCCCCAGGCGATTTCCACGGGCAGCTTCGCGAAATCGACGACACAGCCATCACGCGTGTAACAGCTTTGGTCGTGCGACGATCCCATGAAGATGCAATCGACCGGGCACGGATCAACGCACAGTGCACAAAACATGCACTTGGTGTAATCAATCTTGAAGCCGTTGACGCGAAACCCCTTGCCGACCGGATTCTTGATCTTGTCGATGTAGATGCAATCGACAGGGCATGCCTTGGCGCACTTGTCGCAGCCGATGCACGTCGTCAGATCGAAGCGATGAAAACCGCGATAGCGAGGCTTCACCGGAACGGGAAGCTCGGGATACTCAAAATGCTGCGTGAACGCTTTGCGCTTGTACGTTTGCAGGAAGTACCAGAGGGTGATCCAGAGCCCTTGGCCCACCGTCTGTACCGCCGCCTTGATATTGCGAAACCAGGCTATCATGCGTAGGTCCGATGCTTTGGTCGTGGGTGAAGATTGTCTTCTACTATTTTTATAGAGCTTGCGCGAAGAGCGAGCAAGGGCGGCTTCGCAATGTCATGACCATGGATTGAGAACGTTGAGATTTGATGGAACAAAGAAACGGGCGAGCCGGGCGAGTAAGGAACCCGCGCCGCGACTCGCCAATTCACGGAATGCATCGTTTCGAACGTATTAGTTTTTTACTCGAATATTCTTGACGTCCATTTTGCCAATCTCGGCGCGAAGCGTGAACGCGCTATCCTTGGCCGCGGCCTTGGTCTTGCGAGCCGTCACGCCGTTGATTTTGTGTTCGATCTGGTCGCCGGTGGCAACGAGCTCGAAGGTGTACCATTCGCCTTCCTTGACGTCCTTGTTTTCTTTATTGCCCGGGACGATGTCGAACTTGGTGCCGCGGAAGAGAATGTCGTTGTTGCATTTGGGACCGGGTCGGAAATCGAACTTGAAGTGAACGTCCTTGCCATATTTGGTGACGGTGTCGATGTAGGCGTTCCCTGCGTTGAAAGAGATGACGCCGTCAGCGACTTTGAACTTACCTTTCAACGCTTCGGTTTTGCCTTCGAGCGTCTCGCCCTTGGTGACGACGCCTTTTTTGTCCTTTTTGGACTGTGTCTGCCAGCCCGTGAGATCCTTGCCGTTAAAGATCAAAGAAAAGCCTGGCTCTAGCTTGAATTCTCCGGCGTGTACGTACGGAAGGGCAACCGTCAATCCGACAACGAAAACGCCAAAACAAAGTGAACGCATTGCAACACCTCATGAAAGTTGGAAAAAAGGGAGCTTATCCCGGTGGGTCGCGATCATTGTAGGAATTTTCGCGTCGGCGCGATTCCGCAATATTTCCGATCGTTCGTTTGGCCGCGACGCGCCAGCGGAGCGCGGAATACTGGTCAAGCGCTCCGCTGGCGCGTCGCGGCTAAACATTCAGGATGTTTGCCGCCAAGGCCCGCGCTGTACCCATGCGTGGAAGATTGAATTCCGCAGAATTTAAGAGGGAAACAAAAAAAAGACTTGCCGATCAGGTAAAACGTCGTCATACCAAGGTTGTACAACGTATAATCGAGGTGATTCGATGTTGGCAAATCGTCGTAACGCTTTCACTCTAATTGAGTTACTGGTGGTTATTGCTATCGTCGCGATTCTGATCGCGCTGCTGGTGCCGGCGGTTCAGAAGGTACGCGAGGCCGCCGCCCGGACTACATGCAACAACAATTTGAAGCAAATCGGCATCGCGCTGCATTCCTATCACGATGTCAACAAAAAACTGCCGCCGGGCTACGCGATGAACGTCAACGGTGCGGGAGTCGAAACCGGACCCGGTTGGGGTTGGGCGGCGCACATCTTGCCACAGCTTGACCAGGTTCCGTTGCACTCGCAGATCACTTTCGGTCAAAACGTCACGAATGCAATGAATGCGAGCGCTCGAACTCAGCGGGTGGCCGTCTTCATCTGTCCCTCCGATGATTACGTCAGCACTTTCACCCCGCCCGGGGCAACGATCGGCGTGGCTCATAGCGATTATGTCGGTGTGTTTGGCAACAACGACATCGAAACCGATCCCAGCGCGGGGAATGGCATATTCTTCCGAAACTCCGCTCTTAAACTAACGCAAATCACCGATGGCACGAGCAACACGCTCATGGTCGGCGAACGCTGCAGCACGCGCTTCACCGCCACCTGGACTGCCGTCATCGCCGGCATCAGCGAGGCGCAGGCACTCGTGCTGGGCACCTGCGACCACACGCCAAACAATCCGCTTGGCCATGAGGATGACTTCGCCAGCAGGCACACGAATGGCGTGAATTTTCTCTATGCCGACGGAACCGTGCGAGGCATCGTGTCATCCATCAACCCGGCACTTTATCAGGCTCTCGCCACGCGCGCTGGCAATGAACCGGTAACCGTGCCCGATTGACGATCACTTCACGACATCGACCGGGCCGTGATCGTCGCAGTGATCGCCGTGCGGATGATGCAGATGGCCGTTGACGAGATAATCGACGTGATCGCCATGCGGGACGGCTTCATGGCCGCACCCCGCGCCATGGACGTGATCCTTGCCGTGAGCGCCGCAAGCATGTGCGGGCGTGCATCCCGCCGGGTTCGTGCCGGTGACGTCGAGCGTGTGTTCTTCGATCGATCCGCCGGCGGGATGATGCAGGTGGCCGTCGTGCAGGAAATCGACGTGATCGCCATGTTTGACTGCCGTATGCCCGCAATCTTTGCCGTGGACATGATCGTGGCTGCCGTGGTGATGCTTGCTCATTTCTTGGTTCCTTTCTTGGGTACTCGATTTGACTTGGAAGCGGAGACTTTCTCCGGTTCCGTTGCATGGGCCAGGGCGTTCAGGATGAGATCGACGACGTGTCGATCCGCCAGGGTGTAGTAAAGATGCGTGCCTTTTCGCCGCCGAACGACCAGTCGCTCGGCTCGCAGCAGTCGAAGGCGTTGCGAGACGGCCGAGAATTTCTCGCTGGTGAATTCGACGATCTCGCCGACGCAGCGTTCCTGGTCAATCAGCAGATGGAGCAAACGCAATCGAGCCGGATCGCCGAGGGCGCGAAACAGCCGGCTGGCTTGCTCGACGGCTTCGCAATCCACCGCGGGCGCAGGCTCTTGCGAGTGTTCGCGGGGATCGCATTCGTGTTCGTGAATCTTGATAGGACACCTCATTTTACTATTTCATCATTCAATGAAATAATAAACATCAATCGATTCGTTGTCAAGACGTCGGGCGACCCTAATGCCCAGCCCAGACTGATTTTTCGCGATCGCGCTTTTCTGAAATACCATCGCTGAATCCGTGATACAATAGGCGCATCAGCAAACCACGCCGCCCGTATCGGATCGATTATGACGCAAGACGAACGCTTCCAAGGTATCGACGAGCGGATCGCCTTCTCGGCGTTGTTGGGCTATCTCAACTTTTCCACCGGCAAACCAGATCCGCGTTTTCAGAAGCAATTCCACGACGCCTGGTGCTTTATCGCCGAGCACGGCTCGGAGAAACCCTGGCGTGATCTCTCGGTGGTGCTGCGCGACCGCCTGGGCAAGCTCAAGCAATCTGGGGCGGCGGCTTTTGCGGACTCCACGCAGGCCGAGGCTTGCATTGCCATCGCCCTGGATCATTTTCCCGATGCCTATCGCGCGTTTCACGCCGACTTGCTTGGCCATCTTTCCGAAGACGACCTCTGCCAGCCGTTTTTTTTCTTGCGAGGCATCGAAGCGCTGCTTCATCAGCGCGGTCCGTGGGATGATGTCCAACTCGCGGCCGAAAATACGCTCAAACAACTCAACGACTACGTCGGCCATCGCCCGATCGCAGTTCTCGAAAACGAACGACGCGGCGAGATTTATTCGCACGAGCGAATTCGGCCTATTCCGCTCTATATCCGCGACCTCGGAGCCGCTTCGGGCCGATACCAAAGGCTCGTGGAAATTGCTCTGAGCATTCTTGCCGCGACGCCAGAAGAAATCCGTTCAGAGGCGTACTTCGACCTCGACCTGCTCGACGAACTGGCGCTCGATCCGCGAGCCTACGACTTCAACCACCCAGCCGACAAAAGGCCCAACTACTGCTTCGGCGAGTGGGATCCGCATTTTCTGGACAATCAGGGGCGGTATCGGCGGTTCGTCGTTCGCAAAGTGTTGCTGGATGGGCTGGCGCATCGAGCATCTCAAGGTCCGGATCCCGAAGAGATGCTTTACGAGTCGGCAGCAGTGCTCGCGGGGACGATACTGATGGCGTCGGCAGTGTGCGGCTCGTCGCCGCAAACGCACGATTCGACGGTGACGCTGGCGACGGTCGTGCCGCGTGTCGCCAAGATGCGCGAGTCGTTTTATGCGTATCTTCTGCCCACGGTGGCGGGCAAACACGCGGAGCGCCTTCAGAAGGAGGCCAAGCAACTCAAACAGCCGTTTGGCGGAGTTCGCCAGTCGCTCAATCAGCACCTTGCCAACCAGCGGGCGCTGCAACTCCAGCAACGGCATCTCGCGGAATTGCTGGCCGAGATCGGCTACGCCGACGCGGCCAGGCGCCAGGCGGCGCGGATCCCGGTCGTCTCGATCCGCGTACAGACCGAGATGCAGTTACTGCTGACGACGGGCCAGATTTTCGTCGAGCAAGGCCGGCTTGCAGAAGCCGCCAAGCTGCTGCCGCGGATCGAGGATCTGCTCAAGCGAGGCATCCTGTGCGGCGCGCTGCCGGATCCCTGGAACATTCTCGGCTTCTCGGGCCAATATCCGCGTTTCCAGGCGGTCGAAGATGCCGTGCGCGATATACGCATCGACGACTTGATTCATTTGATCGATCAGCTTTTCAATCTCTTCGCACGATTGATGAGCGAAGGCGCCTACTCGGGCACGTTCAAGCCGGACAAAGACTTGGCGAAGGAGATGCAGCGTCTCGCGGAATGGTGGGACCGCTTCGCCACGACGACGGTCAGCGACATCGAGCATGTGCATGGCGCCGAGGCGACGCAATCCGCCGAGCATGTCGCACGGTCCTTGACGCGCTGGCGCGAACGCGGCAGCGAAACGGCCGACCTGGCGTTCTGGCGCGAGCAGATCGACGGGTTCCGTTCCCCCAAGGCGTTCGCGCTCGTCGTCGAGGCGCTCCTGGCGAAGCACGACTTTCGTGCCTCGGCTTCGCTGCTCATGACCTGGCTGGGCCAAAGCGAGGAGACGCCGCTGCTCCAGGGCGAGCATTCCTTCCACCCCCTGGCATTGCGGTGGATGCTCGGCCTGAGTCTCGCCGTCGGCGAAGCGGCTGATCTCGCCGCCAAGCGCCCGCTGCTCGAACTTGGCATCAAGTTCTTCGACTACCTCGAAGCAAACGCGGATGAATCCTGGAACGTCCCACGTCTCGATCTGCTCGGCGTTGGCGAAGACGTGGTCGCTGGCGAAGAGGTCGAAGACGTGGAAGCCGGCGATGACGACGACGATGACGACATCTATGGCGCCGCCTATGCCGAGATGACCTATCAGGATTCCACCGATGACGACGTCGAAGGATCGGTGATGGATGCCGCCCCGGCACGCGAATTCGACTTGATGTACGAGGCCGAACGGTTGGAGAAACGCCTGCAGTTTCTTTCGACGCTGGCCAGGCTCTGGAACATCGCAGCTCGAACGCTCCAGGCCGAGGCGGGCGTCGTGCCGAGTGCGCCTGGGGCCGTGCGCGGTTGGCTCAAGCGCGCTCAGCAAAACGACCGCGAGCTGCGCGATCTGTTGCAGCGGATACACGAGCACGACGTGCCCAAGCCGGGCGGCGCGTTTGATGCCATGAGCGAGTACGAGCGTCATCGCAGCACGAAGGAGCGCTTGCTCAATCAAGCCATCGCGACCTGCCTCGACCATGCCCTCGCGCTCGGCGCCATGCGTGGGCTGATCGAGCGTGACGATACCCATTACGAGGGCGAGCTTTGGCATCCATTCGCGCTTCGGCTGGAACGCGCCCTGATGCAGGCGGAGGTCGATGCCGCCCGGAAAATTCTGCCTCAGTTCATCGAACGATTCGGCGACGAGCCGTTGCTGTACACGCCGCTCGCGCATGGGGGGCATCCGCATCTGATTCTCCGCGCAAGCCTCGCGCAGATGATGCTCCGCGGCCTGGTGCATAATCTGCCGAAGCAGGGGCTGATCCGCGAAACCTACCAACTGTTGCGTTTCGCGCGTTCGATGGAGGCGAATCAAACACTAAACGGACCGCGCATCACCGAATACGACCGCCTCTTTCAATTCGGTCTCCAGGCAGCCGTGGAGGCGGTGATGGCCAGCGCCAAGAAAGAAACGATTGCGCCGGAAAAACTCATGGACGCGCTGGAGACGATCGTCGAGCCGTTCGCCGTCACCTGGCGCGACCACAGCCAAACGCTGCGCGTCGCCACCTTGGAACTGGTCACGAACGAACGCGATTGGCTCAAGCTGATCGATTTCATCAAACGCTATGGCCGAGAGTTATTTCACGCCCGCTTCCTGGCGATGGGCAATCTTCGCGGCATCCTCCTGCGCGGCGTCGGGCAGTACTTGCGCGACATCCAGGAAGAACCCGATCCGCTCAGGCCGCTGAAACTCGTGGACGATCTCGACCGTTCGATCTCCCGCGAGGATGCCGAGCGAGTCCTGCAGGTGATCTTGCAAACGCTTGTCGAGAACTACGACCACCTGCGCGATTACAACGCGACCACCACGCAATCGGACTACGGGGAGAATATCTACCGCTTGTTCGATTATCTTCGGCTGAAAGCTCGCTACGATCGTTCTGCCTGGCTGCTCAAACCGCTCAGCATGGTTCACGAGGTGCTCGCCCGACGCGATGGCGCGGCTGCGGCGCTTTGGCGCCAGCGCGTCGAATCGATCACGGAGCAAAGCGCCGAAAAATACTTGCAAGAGCTGGCCAAACTCGAACGCACTCACGGCATCCGGCTGGCAACGATCCGCGACCGTATCGACGAACGCTTTGTCAAGCCGATGATTATCGATCGGCTCTGCGCCTTGATCGAGCCGGCACTCGACGACGCCAAGAAGCCGCACGACTCCACGGAAATTCCGCCGCTGGAGAAAGAACTCGAACCATTCGCGAACAAGCCCAGCGGCGTCGGTCTTGACCTGCCGGCCTGGCTTGTTCGGCTGCAGAATGAACTTGAACGCGTGCAGGCGACGCATTCCGACCTCAGCCATCTCGCGGAGTCCGCGTTCCATGTGCCGCAGGTCGACGTGCCGTTCGGTTTCCTCGTCGAGCAAATGACCGACTGGGAAAAGCGCGTTCGAGATGGCGAATCCTGACAAACGAGATGATTTTCGTTTTGCCGCTCGCCTTCGGCGAGCGCGAGCGCCGCGTTGTTCCGAATTATTCACCAAGCCGCCGCGCCCGCGCTCGCCAAAGGCGAGCAGCTAAACAATGCGCGGGCTTTAAGCACTCGGCACATCGCGAAGAGCAGGAGCAGGAACGCCCAGACGTAGGCGCCGTATACCTGGGCAAGCTTGCCGATGCGTTCATCCGAATCGATGTGACGGTCGAAGATGCCGCTCGTCGTCAGCAGCATCAACGCCAGGGCTGCCGCCGCCGCTGCCCCGACCTGCCAGCGCGTCGATCGGGGGAAGCCCCGTGCGCTCACGCAATACGCGCAGACGGCGAATGGAATCAGCAGAGTCACGCAGTGATGTTTCCAGGTCCGCTCGCAGAACAGAAGCATGCCGAGCACCACGATCCCAAACTCCGCGACGATCACGAGGGTATCGCGTTCCTCACATCCCGCGCGAATATGCCAAAGCGAAAGCGCGACAAACCCCGCCATGCACGCGAGGATGATGGCGTGAAGCGCCGGCTTCGGCAGAGATACGATATTGTGCTTATCGAGAATAATCTTACGATCTTCTTCGTAGTCCGAGAACGACGGCTCGTCGCTCAGCAGGCGATGGACCAATCCAGGCAGCGACTGGTTCTTGTGCTCGCTCGAGACGACGCCGGCGGCATACGGGGCGACCATCTGCTCATGCCAGCTGCGGAGGTAGTCCAAATTTTCCTGCCACCCGAAGAAGATCGCGGGAACGAGCAGCGTGAATGTGAGAAGGCTTGCCAGAGTCGCCGCGGCTGCGTGCCAGGCGCGCTTCCAGAGGAAATAGCCGAGCAGAAGTGCTGGCGTCAGCTTGCAGGCGATCGCCAGGCCAAGCAGCCAGCCAGCGAGACCGTCGCGCCGTCGGACAAAGGCGAACAGACAGCCGACCACGAGGGCGAGCAGGAAGAGATTGACGTTGCCATGAACGAGGTCGCCCTCGATGGGTCGTAGGCACGCGAGGACCGCCAGCGCCTTGCCCCAGAGTGGAAATTCGCGTTCCGGCGAATCAAGCAGGGATAATACGCCCCAAATCGCCGCCAGCGCGAGCACGGCCTTGCACAAGAACCACGTCGTCGCGCCCCAATAGGGCGGCAGGAGGTGAAACGGCCGAAGGATCAATGCCATGATCGGCGGATTGGGGTAGGCGTGCTTGTCCCAGACGTTCACGCCGTCGGCGAGTTCGTCGAGTTGCCCGCGCCAGCGCAAAAACGCCGAGCGATTGGGTTGGTCGGCGTGGCGAATCTTCAGCGAGTATTGCACGAGAAAACATGCAAAGATGCACACAAGCGCCGCCAACGGAATCTGACGGCGGAACGGCGACTCCGAGCGAATTGGCATCGAGACCATGGCGTGCGTCCTTGCACTGGGATTTGGCGTTCATCGCCGCGTGAGATGCTGCTGAGCGCTAAATGTTCGTTTTCGAGCGTTTCCTGATTTGCATTTGCCGCTTGCGGCTTAGCGCTCAACAGGGTGCCACGCTGAGCGCTAAGCCGCAAGCGGCAGATGCAAAAGCTACTGCTCAAACCTCCACTAGCTTAGTCGTTCTTTTTCGGGCGCGAAAGCATTGGCATGACTCGGCTGACGGTCTTCTTCAGGCGGCGCTCCAGCTTGACTTTCAAGCGGCGTTTCTTCGATGCTTTGGTACGCGGACGTCCGTTCATCTTCCTCTCCTCACGGTAATATCAAGGCGCGCGGTGCGCGCGAAATAATTGTGTTGCCATCAGTCTCATAAGTATACAGACCACCGACTTTCCTGCAAGAGCGCGTTCACCGTAACCATCACGCTCCGCGTGATGGATTTTTTCGCCGGCCGATTCAAAATCCATCTCGCGGAGCGAGATGGCTACGGTGGGCCTAACGCCAAAATCCAAAGGTATTCTCGCCCTTCTTGTTGCTCCGCCCGGCTGCACCTATCATTTCGTTAGCTTTGGTCTGCAAACGGTGAACGATCACTTAATCTTTTGCGTAATGAAACAGAAGCTCCCCGCGACACCACACAGGTTGACTTTCCATGATCGACAAAGAAGTTGTCGTCGAAATCCGCAAACTGACCAAAATCTATCGCGATTTCTGGGGCCGTGAAAAGAAAGTCGCCCTCCGAGCGTTGAACCTCCAGGTCATGCGCGGCGAAATCTTCGGCCTGCTCGGTCCGAACGGGTCCGGCAAGACCACGACCATCAAGCTGCTCCTCGGCCTGCTCTTCCCGACCGACGGCGACGCGCTGGTGTTCAACATGCCTTCGGGCGAGGTTCGCAAGAATGAGCGCATCGGCTATCTGCCCGAGGAATCTTATCTGTACCGTTTTCTCAATGCCGAAGAGACGCTCGATTTTTATGGCCGACTGTTCAATCTCGATCCGGCCTTGCGCCGCAGCCGGGCGGAGAAACTCATCGAAACCGTGGGTTTGAAAAACGACAAGAAACGCATCCTGAAGGAATACTCCAAGGGCATGCGCCAGCGCATCGGCCTGGCTCAGGCGTTAATCAACGATCCCGAGCTGGTGATTCTCGACGAGCCTACTTCCGGTCTCGATCCGCTCGGCACGCGGTGGATGAAGGACCTCATCATCAAGCTGCGCGACGAAGGCAAGACGATCATCATGTGCAGCCATCGCCTGGAGGATGTGCAGGACATCTGCGACCGCGTCGCGATCTTGAGCGAGGGCGAGTTGCGAAAACTCGACAGCGTCAAAAAATTGCTCGAAGACGTCCTTCGCCTGGAACTGCGAGCGACGGGCGTACAGCTCAATGACGACCTTCGCCGTGATCTTGAGAACGTGCTAGAGAAGCACGGCGGGAAGCTGGAATTCATCGGCCATCCGACGACGACGCTCGAGGCGTTGTTCCTGCGGATTATCGAGGAAAGCAAGGCGCACCCGGGCCGGCGCTACATGCCGGAAAAAGCCGAGCCGGCCAAGCCCGCAGCCGACGGCAAGACGCCAGCGGACCTGAAGACGCATATCAAATAGTTCCTCCGCGTGCGGCTTAACGCTCAGTATGGCGCTCTGTTGAGCGCTAAGCCGCTAGCGGCAGAACACGGAAGTCTGTAAAGTTGGAGGCGCGGAAACAATTATGTTGTTCGCCAGCTTATATCTGGAACGCGAGCCGTTGAACTGGGCGCACCTGCCCGCTTCGCTCGTGGGATGGCTGCAAAACGCCGGCGGGGCGGCGGCGTTTGCGATTGCGCTCGTCGCGCTGTCCAGCTACGTCCAGCGCAGTCGGAAGGATTACAATTTCCTTCACATCGCCGGTCGGACGGTCGCGTTTTGGACGTATCTTCTCTACGGTTTCTTCGTCGCCGCCGGGTGTTACAGCGTCATCATTATTGCGTGGATAGGCCGATGGATGGGCGTGCCTCGTGCCGAGGTCCTCTTGCCGCGACTGAATGCGAACATGCCCAGCACGATTGGCGACGCCATCCTCACGGCCGGCGGAACGATCGCTCTCGCCGTCGTCATCACGCCCGTGCTGCTCGATGTTTTCTCCCGGCTCAGTTTCGGGCGTATCTGGGCGCTCGCGCTGCTGAGCTGGAAAGAAGCGATTCGAGGCCGGGTCGTGTGGGTCTTCGGGGCGATGGCGTTGATCTTTTTGTTCGCTCACTGGTTCGTTCCGTACAAGGCCGAAGATCAGTTGCGAAACTACGTGCGCGTCGTCTTCTGGTCGATGACGCCGCTCTTCCTGATCTTGGCTGCGCTGCTCGGCGCGTTCAGCATTCCCAACGATGTGAAGAACAACTCGATCCATACCGTCGTGACCAAGCCGGTGGAAACCTTCGAAATCGTCCTCGGGCGATTTCTGGGCTTCGGCAGCTTGCTCACGGTCGGCTTGTTTGCCGTGACTTCGCTGAGCCTCCTGTACGTCGTCCGAGGCGTGACCGAGGAAGCGGCTCAAGAGAGCTTTACCGCGCGGATGCCGATCTATGGCAAGCTGCAATTCGTCGGCACGAAGAACGCCCAGAAAGGTGAATCCGTTGGCCGAGAGTGGAGCTATCGCAGCTACATCACAGGCCCGACGCGCCAATCCGCAGGGAAATTTCGTCAGTATGCAGTGTGGGATTTCGAGAGATTTCCCGAGGAACTCGGCACGCGAGCCGAGGAAGTGCTTTTCGAGTTCTCGTTCGATATTTTCCGTTTGTCCAAAGGTACAGAGGAAGGCAAGGGCGTCAAAGTCACCTTCACCTTTGTCGATCCACGCATCTTCAAAAGCGCGAATGCTGACCGTGAGTCGATCGAACTCGGTGAACTCGTAAAGCGCATGCAGGACGAACGCGAGAAGGATTTTAACGACATCTACACCAAGTATAGCAATGCCGTGCAAGGGGCAAGCGAAGCTCAAGCCAAAGAACTGATGGAAAAGAAAAAACAAGACGAGGAAAAAGTACGCGAGAAGTACCGCGACCAGTATCGCGTCCACCAGGAAACCGGCGTGGAGGTGTTCGACTATCACACCCAGCGCGTGCTGGTCCCGCCGTCGGCTTTCAAGTCGTTCCTGATCGATAACGATAATCGCGTGACCGAGGGTGAAAACGCCCTGCCGATGCTGCGCGTGTTCGTCAGCGTGGACAAGGCCGACGAGGCCCAGATGCTCGGCGTCGCGCAGCCGGACTTTTACATGGTCCCGCACGTGATGCCGTTTTGGCAGAACTTTTTGAAAGGCGCGATCGGCATGTGGTGCACGCACATGCTAGTACTGGCGATCGCCCTGGCGATGAGCACCTATTTCAGCAGCGTCATCAGCTTCATCGGCACGATCTTCCTGTACCTGTGCGGCATGTCGCTCGATTACATGCGTGAAATCGCCGAGGGCCGACTCGATGGCGGCGGCCCGACCGAGGCGGCGGTGCGCATCACGCGCGGGCTGCCCGTGGCGGCACGCTTCGACGAGGCGACGCCGACGAACACCGTCATCAAATCGCTCGATCAGATCTTTAGCTGGTGGATCGGGCGCATCATGAACATGTTCCCCGATGTCAATCGCCATGACCTGCACCTCTACGTGGCCAACGGCTTCGACATTAGCTGGGTCGATGTTCTCTTCGTGGACAACCTCTTGCCCATGGCCGCCTATTTGCTGCCCTGGGCGATACTGGCGTACTATTTGATGAAAATGCGCGAGACGGCGAATCCGACCTGATCGCGGATGCTTGTACTTTTGACTCATTTGACGGAGCGTGACGCATGGCGACTCCCGTGCTGCAACAGACTCGGCAACGCAAGATGATCTACTTCGGCGCCATCATCGCGCTCTTCACGCTGTCGTTGATGCATCGCGAATTCGTCATCAAGCCGCAAGCACTTTATCTTCAATTGCGCGAAACCGCGCGCGGTGAAGTCGAACTGACCAGCTCCGCCGTCCGCTTGCTTCTGACTGGCTCGCGCGGCCTGGCCGTCACGTTGCTCTGGTACAACGCGATGGACAAACAGAAAAAGAACGAATGGCACGAACTGGAACTGATCGTCAAATCGATCACCAAGCTGCAACCCTATTTCATCACGCCGTGGCTTTACCAAAGCTGGAACATCGCGTTCAACGTGGCCGTCGAAAGCGATCAACCGCGCGACAAGTATTACTACATCAGCCGTGGTCTGGAACTGCTCGCGGAAGGAGAACGCCGTAATCGCGGCACGGGCGATGACTACGCCGACGACGACAAGGATCGGGCGATCTATCCGGGCAATCCGGAACTTCGGCATTTCATGGGCTTCACGTATCAACTGAAGATCGGTTCCAGCGACGAACGCCTGACCATGCGCTGCTTGCTTGAAATGAGCTGCATCGACCCGATCGAACGTCGGCCGGAACGCTTTTGGCTGGCGAGTTCGCCGGGCAAGGTCAACATGGAGGAGTTGTCGAGGTTCACCGCGAAATATCCCCGACTCATTCGGCGATTGCGCGAGGCATTGCTGTATGACCCCGGAGATATCGTGCGGTTTCTGGAGCGCAACCAGAAAATACCGCATCGCTTTCAAGAGGTTGGCAAAGACGTCAAGCAATCGGAGTTGAAAAGGCCGCAGGAGCAGTTTCCGATTCTACCGCCTCCGAAGGAAGAGGATTGGCCCGACCCGCGCGAGCGCACGTATCGGATCGACGAGTCGATCGACGTTTTTCTGGTATCGCGCACGTGGTACGAGTTCGCTCAGCTGCCGCTGCCGCCGCCTTCGCGCAATCCCGGGCCCGTCGTGCTGGATTACGACAAGCGCAAGTATCGTCTGCCCAAGCAGATGATGGCGCAGATTTTCCGTCAATATCCCGCCCGCGGCCAGGTCTTCGTCGCGGAGACGCTTGAACAGGAGGGATTCTTCGACAGCGAGGGCTGGATCGTCAAGGATTGGTTCGACAACGTGACCGACAACAAGGCCGTCGGCAGGGAGGCGAAGTACCACTCGGGCCGAGCGTGGAAGAAAGGCTACGATCTGTATCGCAAGTACGGCATCAGAAACGGCCTGTACATCACGCCGGACGAAATGGCGGAACTGAACAAGCAGGCCGATGTCTATCGCAAGGCGAGAAAGATCGAAGCCGGGCAGTTGCCCCAAATTCGCGCTGACGATCGGCAGGGCGAACTGGGTAAAGGCCTCGAAGCGCATCTGAAGCTATATTACAACAACAGCTATCGCACCATCACGAACTATGACACGTTCTTGTACCAATCCGAGGGCGAGAGCGATCCGTTGATCCTCGCCGCTCGCAAGGTGCTTTTCCAGGCTGAACAACGTAGAAAGCGCAGCGCCGCCACGGAGCGCATGCTCGAGCTTTACGAGGAGGGTTGGCGCTACTACACGCTCGGGTGCTTGAAGTATCCCAAGTTCGCTCAGGTGTCGAGCATGCAGGAAGACCTATACGAGGTCTACCAAAAGTATCTCCGCGCATCGCAGTCGATCCATCGCGAGCTGTTCAAAAAGACCGCGCTCGGAGCAGTGAAACAGTCGATTTTCCCTGCAACCACCTGGGTGGACGCGCTGGCGACCTGTGCGGCAATCTCCAAGGTCGAAAAGACAGAACAACTCGCCAACCGCATCGTGCCAATTAAACGCACCACGGGCCCGCTTGATACGGTCTGCTATTACGATGGGCCACATGCCACGGAGATCAAAGAGAAGCTTCTGCTTTCCTGGGCCTCAGGCTTGACGGCCGTGCAAAATGGCGCCGTCGTGAATAGGATTCCATTCCCGAATATCGAATACCTATATCTGACGAGGACCGATACACCCGATGGAGAATTGCCTCCAAATTGGCGCTGGCTGATCGTGCCCGACACTCGCCGAATCGTGGCGAATCGCCTTGGTCTCGACCGCTGAAGTCAGGCGAGGGAGCGATCGGATGGGCGTCGCCATCACCTATGTGGCTGGGCACGAAGGGCTTGTCGGGTCGGCCATGGTCCGGTGTCTCGCCCAGGATTCCGCGCGTCGTCTCATCATGCGAACACGCGCGGAACTCGATCTCCGCGATCCCGCCGCGGTCCACCGCTTCTTTGCCGAGCATAGGCCGGATGAAGTCATCCTCGCGGCCGCCAGAGTCGGCGGAATCCGCGCGAACATGCGGTTTCCCGTCGATTTCTTGCTCGAGAACCTTCAAATCCAAAACAACGTCCTGACGGCTTCCCATGAATATGGGGTGCGCAAGTTATTGTTTCTCGGCAGCTCGTGCATTTACCCCCGCCTGGCCCCGCAGCCGATCCGTGAAGACGCATTCCTCGACGGCAAACTCGAACCGACCAATGAACCGTACGCGATCGCGAAAATTGCTGGGATAACGCTTGCCCGCGCCTTCCGCTCGCAGCATGGTTGCAATTTCCTTTCGGTGATGCCGACCAATCTCTACGGTCCCTTCGACAACTTCGCGATCGATTCGTCGCATGTCGTACCCGCTCTCGTCCGCAAATTCTGCGACGCCAGGGATTCCGGGCAGGATCAGGTCACGCTCTGGGGCACCGGTTCCGCTCGGCGGGAATTCCTGCACGTGGACGACCTGGCCGAGGCTTGCAGGTTTGTGATGGACACGTACGATTCGGGCGAACTGCTCAATATCGGGTACGGATCGGATGTCACGATTCGCGAGTTAGCGACGCTGATCGCCGAACTCGTCGGCTTCCAGGGCGAGGTTCGCTGGGATCCGTCGCAACCCGACGGCATGCCGCGAAAACTGCTCGATGTTTCCCGGATCACCTCGCTCGGCTGGCGGCCGCGCATCGCGCTGCGAGATGGCCTGCGTGCGACGATCGATTGGTTCTTGCAAAACCGCTCCACCTGGCATCGCATGTGAGCGGGTGAGCCGCAATCAAATAGACGTTTCCGAGCCGCGCACGCAGCGCAGCGGAGTAAGCGGTTTGGCTGCCAGGCGCTTACTCCGCTGCGCTGCGTGCGCGACTCGGACTATATGTCAAACCCGGCCGCGCGTTGTATACCTTTGAATCACCACTGCGGCTAAGGCTCTACGACGCTTGGCATGATGAAATGCATCACGCGGAGCGTGATGCCTACGGTAGTCGCCAAACGATCATGTGCTTTGCGCAGGTGTTAGACCGAGTATTGCTTACGTTTGAGATGGGTCATATGGTGATGGAAACCATCAGGAGACTGACGATGAGCACCTTCAAAAAAATGCTGCTCGCGGTATTGGCCTCTGGCTTGCTCGTCACCGCAGCGGTGCCCCTACAAACGCAATCGACGCGCGTCTTGCTTGCCAAGGAGGGCAAACCGGCGCTTCCCATTATCGTCGGCGAAAAAGCCAGCGAGCGAACACGCGAGGCAGCGCGGAATTTGGCCGACACTCTCGGAAAGATCACGGGCGGAAAATATCAGGTCCAAACCGGCGATGGCGCCTCGGGAATCGCCGTCGGGCTGGCGAAGGATTTTCCCGGTGTCACCTCGCCCAAGGAGCTCGTCTCCGCCGATCCCACTCGCAAGGAGGACTATTGGCTACACTCCCATACGAAGGGCCTGCACCTGCTCGGCGCCAGCGACCTGGCCGTGGAGCATGCAACGTGGGACATGTTGCACCGCGTCGGCTATCGCCAGTTTTTTCCGGGGCCGACGTGGGAAGTCGTACCGAGTGAGCGGAACCTCGCCATCGCCGTCGATGCGCTCGAACATCCTGCCTACTACATGCGGCGAATCTGGTACGGCTTCGGCGCGGCGAGCTGGGCGGCCAAGCCCTACGCCGACTGGTGTGCCAAGAACCGCGCGACGTCGGGCATCGTGCTGAACACGGGACATGCCTACCAGGGCATCGCGTCGCGGCACAAGGCGGAATTCGAGAAGCATCCCGAGTATCGCGGGCTTATCAAGGGCGAACGCCGCTCGCACCAATTCTGTATCTCCAATGCCAATCTGCGAAAGCTCGTGGTGCAAGACTCGCTCGACCAGTTCGCCAAGGATCCGACCCGGCAATGCGTTTCGCTGGAGCCGGCCGACGGCGGCGGGTGGTGCGAGTGCAAGGAGTGCAAGAAAATGGGCAGCGTGAGCGACCGCGTCATCACGCTCGCCAATCAAGTCGCCGAGGCGGTGAACGCGAAACATCCCGACAAATTCATCGGCCTTTATGCCTACAGCAGCCATTCACCGCCGCCCACGATCAAAGTCCACCCGCGCGTCATCATCAATGTGGCCACGGCTTTTATTCAAGGCGGCTTCTCCGTCGATCAACTCATGTCGGGCTGGCAGCGGCAGGGCGCGACCACCGGCGTTCGCGAATATTACAGCGTCAATACCTGGGATCGCGATCTACCTGGCAAGGCGCGGGGCACGAACATCGAATACCTCGCCCGCACCATCCCGCATTTCCATCAAAACGGCGCTCGCTTCATGTCGGCCGAATCGAGCGACAACTGGGGATGCAACGGCCTGGGCTATTACCTCTCGGCTCGCATGCTGTGGGATGTCCGCGAGGCGAAGAGCATCGATTCGCTGCGAGCTGACTTTCTCGACAAGGCGTTCGGCCCCGCGAAAAAACCGATGGCGGATTTCTACCGCCTGATCGACGCCAAGAGCAAACCGCTGCTAACCGACGACCTCATTGGCCGCATGTACCGAAAACTGGATGAAGCCCGCAGCCTGACGGCTGACGCGAAAATTCTTGCACGCATCAACGATCTTGTGCTCTACACGCGCTACGTCGAATTGTGGACCGATTACGCTTCTGTGCAAGGCGATGAGCGGCAGAAGGGCTTCGAGGCTGTCATCAAACATGCGCTGCGGATGCGGAAATCGATGATGATCCACACGTACGGCCTGATGCGCGACCTCGCCAATCGCGACAAGAGCGTGACGATGCCCAAAGAAGCAAAGATCGCCAAGGAAGGCAAGAATCCCTGGCTGTCGAGCGACGCATTCAGCGAGGCCGACATTCGCGGAATCCTGGCGAACGGAATCGCAACGCGAAAACTCTTCGATTTCGAGCCCGTCGCCTTTAGCGACAATCTCATCCCGGCATCGAAGCTGAAACTCGCCGCTGTCAAGACGGGAAGCGCGGGGCTATACAGCCGCGGACTGCGCGAATTTCAAACCTGGGTGGACCAGGCGCCGACGCAGTTCAAGTTGCAAGCCTCGGCTGGGGTCGTTTATGCGAACAAGGGCGATGCCACCTTCAATCTCTTCCCGGCCGATGAGGTCGAGGGTAAGTCGGTCAGTGAAGCGAAAGTGCCGCCGGATAAGCTCGATCACGATCTCGTGCTGGCGACGACGTTCAAGGGGTTGCACCGCATCGTCGTCACCGATCAGAGTGCCGGCACGCGCACCCGCTGGCTTGATGGCACGCCGATGACGATCATCTCGTGCCTCGATAATCAACCGAAACTGCTCGGCCGATGGAGCATGTATTTTTACGTTCCCAAAGGAACCAAGATTATCGGCGGCTACGCCTCGGGCATGGGAGATCTACTCGATAGCAGCGGAAAGAAAGTGCACATCTTCGACAAGAAGGCGGGCTATTTCAGCATCCCCGTGCCGGCCGGACAGGACGGCAAACTCTGGAAATTCCAGAACACCGCCGGGCAACGTTTATTGATGACCGTGCCCCCATGCCTGGCACGCAACGAACGCGAGCTGCTTTTGCCGCGCGAAGTCGTCGAGCGCGACGCGGGAAAATGAGTTGTTCGCGAAATGATATTACGCAGTGCGCGAGAAGCTATGCTTTCCCGCCGCCTACCTCCATGGTTTCGATAGCCGCGCGGAGTCCGGCGAGGAGCATCTGGATCGAGACCGCGACAAGAATCATGCCCATCAGCCGTTCCATCGCGGTCATGACTTTTTCGCTCATCACGCGGCGTAGCCAGCTCGAACTCAGAATGATGACGCTCGCCGCCAGCCACGCCGCCGCGAGCGCAACCAGCCAATCCAGCCAGCGGTCCGGCTCGCGGCTCATCATTAGCAATTCCGTCGCCAGCGTCGAGGGACCGGCCACATACGGAATCGCCAGCGGCACGATAAACGGTTCGCCGTGCGATTCTTCCTTAAGCGATTTCTCGGCACTCGGAAAGATCATTCGCAGTGCAATCAGAAAAAGAATTACCCCGCCCGACAGACTCAACGCCGGCTCCGAAATGCCAAGGATGCCAAGAATGTTGCGTCCCATGAAGAGAAACGCCACGAGGACCCCCAGAGCAATTAGCAACTCGCGGATGATGACGCGCGTCTGCCTCGCCGGCTCGACGGTTTTCAGTGCCGACAGAAAGAACGGAATATTGCCCAGCGGATCCATGACGAGAAACAACAGCACGGCAGCGGAGAGAATCGTCATCGGCGAGGTCCTTCGTTTGTTCCGCAGAAGAGCAACGGCATGGATTCAGGCATGGTGGCACAGACATTATTGTCCGCGCGCGATTCACTGCGTCTTCGCAGTAACTTCCTCGAGGATTCGCTGCTCGCGCGTCATCAGCCAATCGCCCTGCCAGCCGAGCGTCCATCGATAGATGACCGCAATGACACCGCATTCGAGAATCGTCAACGGCAGGGCGATCGGCCAGCCTTCCAGCGACGCAAAATGGGCGAGCACCGCCTCGACGCCGATCGGCACAAGCACGACCATCTGCAGGGCGGTATGCGCGGCGAACATGCCGAACTGGATGATTCCGGAGAGAAATCGCGTGTTGGCAGGTTTCATCGTGCCCGGTGCAAGCGGGATTGGCGCGACGATGGAGCAGATGTTTGCCGCCATGGCGAAGATCGCGAACATCGCGGCGAACTGGAACGGCACGGCCGCGAGATGGTCGATGCGCATCGGCAGCGCGATTGCCAAGATCAGGACCATCGGCAGCGCGAGAGCGATGATGATCGGCGCGACGGCGAGATTTTTGCCCAGCAAAATTTCTCGTCGAGGAGCGGGACACAGCACGTAGGCGCGAAAACCGGCGCGATCGAGGGCGAACTGGTTCGCAACGAGCTGCCAGGTCGTGAGAAACCCGATACCAATGGCGCCCACGAATATTAATGGCCGAGCCTCCAGCGGAATTTCCGCCGTGCCGCGATACATCATGGTGCCGAAGATCAGCATCATGATGATCGGCGACAGCAACAGCATCTTGGTTTCCGGCGCCCGTAATATGGAACGTAGAGTCGCCAGGGCGACGACCGCGGCATGCTCTGAAAGCAGCGGAACTTGCGTTTCGAGAAACGTGGTCTTTGCACGCGGATCCAGCGGTTCCGCGCGAGGTGTCGCCGCAGGAGTAGGTGCCGCGTCGCCGGCAGTGAATTCGCCGAGGTACATCCGCAGCGTCATGCGATAGGACCGCCACAGGCTCGCCGAACCGACACAGGTCAGCGCGAGCGCGGACAACAGCGCTGGCAGCGGCGTCCCCTCTCGGCACCACGCGGCGCCGAGCGCCATCCACCCGATCGGAATCGCGACGTTAGCCGGCCAGGCGTATTCCGCGACCTGCGACCAGAGCTGCGTGCCCCGGTTCTTTGCGTCGGATGCGTGCTTGCGCAGAAGTTCTTGCATCTCTGCCTGGTGTTGCACGGCGGTGAGTTTTCCCGCCGCCAGCTTGGCGTCCAGTTCCTTCTGATCCTTGGCAAGTTGGCTGCTGAACTCATCGATGGCTCCGCGCCATGGTTGCAGGATGTTGATCGCATTCGGCGCATTGGCGATGACCACGAAAAACAGCGTCGCGAACACGATCACCGTCCGCCGACGCCGCGGGTTTGTCATCATCGACGCAAGCCATCCCTGAAAGTGATACGTCAATGCCGTCACCACGAACAAAAACGCAGCGATCGGCAACAAAGCAAACAGCAGCATCGGGCCCATCGCGAATGCCATCCCTAGCACCAGGCCGGTCATCACTGGCACGAAGAGGGCCAGGCTCAGACTTGCCAGCGAACTGAGGTAATTCAAAAAAAACACGCCCGCCACCGATACCGGCAGGTGCAGGAACTTACTCAGCGAAATCCCCTCGGATCGCTGCAACTCTTGCAGCATGCCAATCGACCACATGAAGAGAAACGCCAGCGCGAAGCCATCCCACATCAGCAAGTGAATCGTCGGCGCGGCATCCGGCGGCGCTTCGGGCACGACGTAGTAACCGATTGCAAAAGCGCCCGCGAAGAGAATCACGGCACTCGGAATCGCGAGAATGCCGAGAATCGCCATGATGATGAGATTCACGGTCCCGCCGCGCGTGACCTGATTGACGAACAGCCGCCAGCGCAGCCAGACAAACGCACGCAGGTGTTCGACATTCATCGCGTCTCTCCTTCGAGCCATTGCAGCTTGTGCGATCCCTCGCCCTCGGCGCCAGCGCCGGCCTTTTCGAGAAAGCGCGTCTCGAGCGTGCTGCCCTGGCGAAGCTCTTCCAGCGACGATTGCTCGACGAGCTTGCCCTTGACGATAATGCCGACGTGCGTGCACAGCCGCTCGACGATTTCGAGCACGTGCGACGTGAGGAACACCGTCGAACCGCGGGCGACAAATCCCGCCAAGAGATCGCGTATGATCCGCGAGGTGACGGCATCGACGCCCTCGAACGGCTCATCCAAAAACAATAAGTCGGGGTTGGACAGCAGCGCCGCCGCCAGCGCGAGCTTCTTCTTCATGCCGTGCGAATATTCCATCGCCAGCTTCTCCTCGTCCGCTTCCAAGCCCAAGAGATGCAGCAACTCATCGATGCGCGTGCGAATCGTTTCGCGAGGCACCAGGTACATGCGGCCCACGAACGTGAGATATTCGCGCGCGGTGAGGTTGTCGAACAGCGCGAGATCTTCAGGGATCACGCCGACGCGCTTCTTCGCCTCGATCGATTCGCCCCGGTCGGCCATGTTGAAGCCGAGCACGCGCATCTCGCCGCTGGAGGGTGCAAGCAACCCGGTGAGCATTTTTATGGTCGTCGATTTGCCCGCGCCGTTCGGCCCGAGAAAGCCGTAGAACGTGCCGCGCTCGACGCGGAGATCAATGCCATCGACGGCACGAAAATCGCCAAAGCTGCGGGAAAGCTGCGACGTTTCAATGGCAAGAGTCATGCGGGAGTATTCCAGAATCGGGTAGCGAGAACAAGGAGCACCACGACCTTCATTCTATCAGCTTCCGCGCTCGCCAAAGGCGAGCGGCAAAACGAATGGTTTGTCTCAATTACTCCGGTTGTAATGCCGATGAAAGGAACAAGGAACAAACCGTGAGGGGTGGCCCGATGAGTGTTCGCGCAGATTCAAAATTCGAACCAACCTGGAAAATTCCAGGTCCCCCAGCGGGCAATATCTTTGGCGTCGTCGCCAAGCAGACGCAGTTCGACCGCGATCCGATCAAGTACATGACCAAGCAGCGAGCACGCTACGGCAACCTGATCCGACACGAACACACCGGCGATCTGACGCTCTTCGCCTTCGGGCCCGAATACAACCGCATCATTCATGCGGAAACGGATCGATTCCACTCGCGGCCATTCGTTCTGCCTGGTCCGGATGGCTCCGCCCAGAGCCGACTGCGACATAGCTTGTTTCGCCTCAACGGCAGCGATCACCACAACATGCGGCACCATTTGCTGCCGCCGTTCCAGCGCACCGCCCTTCCGCATTATTACGAAACGCTGGTTGGTCTCGTCGATCGCACGACTGGCGAGTGGAGGCCGGGGCAGGTCCGCAACCTGCAGCGCGACATGCACATGATGGTCTGGGGAGTCGTGCGAGGCTTGCTCTACGGCCTGGAAGAATCGGCAGCGACCGAGGCTCTTCATCACTCGATGGAAGAATGGATGTTCGACACGTTCTCGCCGTGGGTGCGCGGACTTCCGTTCAATTTGCCTTTCACGCCGTTTCGACGAATGTTGCGTCGTGCGGAAAATCTTGAAAAGCAATTCCTGGCCATCATCGCCAGCAAGCGCGCCGCGGGAGGAGTGCAGAGAGACGCACTCAGCCAGCTAATAAATGCACGCATGGAGAATGGCCATCCAATTCCGAACCATCGCTTGCTCGGGCACGCGGTCACGTTGTTCCTGGTCGCCTACGAGACCACCGGCAACACCTTGATGTGGACGCTGTTTCTCCTGGCCCAGCATCCCGACATTCAGCATGCCCTGCTCGACGAATTGGCCCCGTTTCGAGGAGCGCCGCCACCCATCGACAAGCTCGAACGCTTGCCGGTGCTCAATCGCATCCTGAAGGAAAGCACGCGGATTCTGCCTGCGGTTCCCTACAACCGCCGAATCACCTCGTGCCCCGGGCCGATGGGTCGCTACTGGGTGCCCAAGGGAGCGCGTGTCGTTTTCAGCCATTACATCACGCATCACATGCCCGAGTTATTTACCGAGCCGGAGCGCTTTTCTCCGGAGCGATGGGAGACGATCAAGCCATCGCCCGCGGAGTATATGCCGTTTGGCGCTGGCGCGCGCACCTGCCTCGGCGCGGCCATGGCCCAGTTCGTCATCCGCATCGCGCTCACGATGATCGTGCCGGCCTGGCGATTGACGGTCGTGCCCAATACGCAGATCGATCGGCACCTTGGAATATCCCTTGGCGCCCAAGACGGCATTCCCGTTATCGTGCAACCCCAGGACCGCCAGCTCGAGGCGTCGCCGATACGTGGAAACATTAACGAAATGGTCGATCTCAAACCGCGCGCGATGCCGATTTTGCGCCGCGCCATCGCGGCCTAGTCGTTTCGATTCGCGCGTTCGGTGAAAAATGAGCAAGCACGGAGGATGTTAGCCATGGGCAAGGGCAAAGGCCACTTTATTCCCCTGTCTCTGCCGCGGCGTATGATAGGTGATTTCCTGTATGCGAGCAAACAGCTCGCGCTCGTCCCGGGCGAACGGCGAATGGAGCTCGCGCCGCTCGTGTCGGCACGCAACGCGTCCTTTCCACGCCCAAGCTGGTTGGCCATGTTCATCAAGGCGCTGGCCAATGTCGCCGTAAGGCGACCCGAATTACGCCGCGTCTTCGTCGAACGGCCCTGGCATCAGCTGTTCGAGTACGACGAAAATGTCATCAGCATCATCATCGAGCGCGATTGCGGCGGCGAACCCGGCCTGTTCATCGCACGCCTGCACTCACCCGAAAAAATGTCCCTTTCCGAGATCGACGCCAAGCTCCGCTATTTCAAGGACACGCCGCTCGAGGAGATCCCGCAGTTCCGCACCGCGATGCGGCTCGCCAAGTTGCCGCTCTTTCTGCGTCGAATGTTCTGGCGTCTCGTCATGAACTGGATGCCACGCCTGCGTGCCCGCGTCGTGGGCACACTGGGCGTGAGCCTGACTGCCGGCATGGGCGGTGTCGCGCTGTCGCTCATCACTCCGTGGACGATGACCATCTTCTACGACATCTTCGACAAAACCGGCGGCGTCACCGTGCGAGCGATGATCGACCACCGCGTCTTCGACGGCAAAATGAGCTGCTGGATCTCAAAGGAAGTCGAACGCGAACTGCTCGGCCCTATCCTCGCCGAGGTCTCCCAGCGCACCCGCGCCGCGGCATGACCGGTCCGCACTTTCCCCCTGGCCAACAGGGCGCTTGGCCAACAGCAAATGGCCAAGCGCTTTCGCACTTTTTCGGCCTTTTTTCGCATTTTTTGGGGGGTGTTGGCCAAATTCCCGAGGGGGAGAGGGGGGTTGGCCACGCTCTGCATTTTTTCAAAAAAATTGCCGCAACCACGTTGCAAATCTAACACCCGGCGCGGTACATTCTAACCGGAACCGTGGCCTGGGCTGATGAAAACTATTGGTAATTCGTCGATTCATGGCGTCGTGCCCAGTCAATATTCGGTGCGCGCAGAGCACCCTCTCCCCCACGAATGTGGGGAGGGGGTGAGGGGTCAGGAAACTTTGCAGAAGGCTCAGTCCTTGGCCAGCGATGCTGATCCGCCCCTCACCCCCTGGCCCCTCTCCCCCACATTCGTGGGGGAGAGGGGAGCAATCGCGCAATAAATTTGAGATGAATCCAGGTGTCCTATTTCATCAGCCCAGCCTCCGCCGCTGCCGTTTCACCGGGGCTGTGTACAGCCCAGGTCACGCACAGATGGAGGATCAGTTGTGAAAAACACAGTCAAGGGCATAGCGATTGTTTTATTCTTGGTTGCTTGTGTATGGCTGTCTGCAAGTTATTATTTAGATTCTCGGTCATATGTCATTTTGAAAAACTCGGCGAGCGCACGAATTGAATTAATTGAGATAAGATTAGGAGACAATTCGTACATTGTCTGGGATCTTGATCCAGGCGAAGCAAGAAAAGTAATACTGGTGCCCACGCGAGAGTCTCATATTCAGTTAATTTTTAAAAATAGTCTCGGCCAAAATACCGTGCATGAAACCGAGACCTACTTTTGTCCCGGAGCTGCAACACATGTTGAAACGACAATACTCTCTTTGGAGGCCGTGAAGTCTATCACTACGAAGCACGAAGTTACGATCTGTTCCGCATTCTTCTGATCCGTTCGAGCAGTTGTATTACGAGCATTCCCATTTTCTTTGTCGCAATGGCCGCACGCTGGCCGCGGCCAACTTCAGATACGACGAGCACGACTACGACGCGGGAGGCAACCGCGCGGCGACCAAACCCTTTAGGATTTGCACAAGAAGATTCTCCAGCGTACGATCGGCGGGAAGCGCACGCCTTCAAGTTCCATTCGGGCGAACCACCGTTTGATTCGGACGGGCCGAACTGTGACATTGCGGATCCTCATGAGAAGAAACCCCACCAGGGAGACGCTCGCAATACGACGCTAGACGACCTCGATCTGCCGAAGCGAAAATAGGCTTTCGGCTACTGGTTCGACTTTGGCGACGACTGGTTCCATAAGATTCATCTGGAGCGAATCGAGGAAGCAATCCCGACCTTCACCTATCCGCGTGTAATCAAACGGGTCGGGAGATCGCCGCCCCGGCGACAATCTTGCATGCTGATGTCGTCCCCTGTTCTCTAAATGGACGAATGTCAGGCGTCGGGCCTGCGTTGCGGTTGATTGTGACCTGACTGCGTCAAGAACCGGGTCTTCGATCCGATCCATTCGCGAGGGTTTTGTGTGAGAATGCTGCGTGCTTGGCTATTGGCCCTACTGATTGCGGCGCTGTACACTGCGACAGGCGCCGCCTCGCCACGGCTGCCCGGACTGGCGAACAAACATCCCCTCAAGGAACCCGAAGTGGGACGGCTGCTTCTGGGCGAAATGCGCTGCGCCGCGTGTCACGGCCTCAAAGACATCCAACCGCTCGAGAAGGCGGCGCCGAACCTGGCCGATGTCGGCTCGCGTTTGGCGCCGGAGTATCTGCGAAGGTTTGTTCTGTCGCCATCGTCTGCGCACCCGGGCACGACCATGCCCGATCTTCTGCACGCGGAACCTGCAGAACAGCGTGAAAAGATCGCGGAAGCGATTACCCATTTCCTGATCGCGCAATCTCCGCGAAAATTTCAAAGCAACGTGACAAAGGCTCAAGATGCCGATGCGGGAAAGGCGCTTTACCACACGATCGGGTGTGTCGCCTGTCATTCGCCTCGCGATGAAAAGGGCAAGGAAGCGACGCAGACTGGAGTGATTGGGCTCGCACACGTATCGGCGAAATACAGCCTGGCATCGCTGGCGGAGTTTCTTCAAGATCCCCTACGGGTACGACCCTCGGGCCGGATGCCGGACATGAAGTTGACTCAGGTCGAAGCCCGCAACCTGGCCAGTTACTTGCTGGGCCGAGTTGACGCGCCAGTCAAGCCGTTGGAACCACAGGCGAATCTGGTTGCGCTTGGCAAGCAGCATTTTCATCGCCTCAACTGCGCTGCCTGTCACAAAGTCGGCGATATTCCCGCCGCGGCGCCGGTTTCTGTATTGAGCCTCTCGAATTTGACCGGCGGCTGCCTGTCCGCGAAGCCGGGCAAAGCCCCGCGACACGATCTGAGCGACGTCCAGGTCAAAGCAATCCGCGCCGCGCTTGCCGAGAAGGCGATTCCAATCCCCGCCAGGACTCAGCTGGCGACAACATTGACCGCCTTCAACTGCATCGCCTGTCATGCGCGGGAGGATTACGGCGGCGTCTCGGCAGAACTCAATCCCCATTTCAAGACGACCGAAATCAATCTCGGCGAAGAGGCTCGCATTCCGCCGCCACTCACGCTGGTCGGCGCCAAGTTGCGTCCCGTTGCATTGAAAAAGATGCTCTTCGATGGCGAGAGCGTGCGCCCCTACATGTCAACGCGCATGCCGCAGTTCGGCGAGCCCAACCTGGAGCATCTGCCAAAGCTGTTTGCAAGTCTCGATTCGGTGGCAAAAGTCGAGTTGTACATGCCAAGAGGCGAGAGCCCCAATGCCAAAGAACGCGAACGCGAAAAAGAACTGCGCGCCGCCGGGCGAGAATTGCTTGGCAACAAGGCGCTGAACTGCATCGCCTGCCATACCTTCAATGGCAAATCAAGCAACTTCAAAGGGATCGACCTGATGATCTCCTACCAGCGGTTGCAGCCAAGCTGGTTTTATCACTACCTGCGCGATCCCAACGCCTTTCGCCCGCGCACCATCATGCCCACCTCCTGGCCCGACGGTCGAGCGCTGCTGAAGACCGTCCTGAATGGGCAAACGGATCGGCAAATCGAGGCGATCTGGTATTACCTCTCCCTGGGAACCTCTGCCGCCGATCCAGCGGGCATTCAGAATCTCGCAACCAAACTCGTCGTGACCGACGCCGCTCACACCTACCGCGGCCGTAGCAGCGTGGCCGGTTATCGTGGCATCGCGGTCGGCTTTCCGGAGAAACTGAGCTACGCCTTCAATGCGGAAACCGGCGCCCTGTCCGCCCTCTGGCGCGGCGATTTCATCCAGGTGAATCGCGGCGGCCAGGGGTCCGGCGCCTTTCACCCGGCAGGCAAGTTCCTCGCGCTGCCGCAGGATCTGTCGTTCTTCGAGCTCGCGGACGAGCGATCGCCCTGGCCGTTGCGCCCGATGATGACCAAGGAGGCGCCGGTCAATCCCGATCCGCTTTATCCCAAGAATCGGGGCTACCAATTCAAGGGATATCAACTCGACGATGCATCGATTCCGACCTTCCTGTATCGCACCGGCACGATTGAGATTGAAGACCGAGCCGTCCCAACGGACGTCGGCAAGGATAACCGCCTGCGCCGGCAGTGGACGTTTCAATCTCCTCGAGACCAGACGCTCTGGTTTCGCGCGCTCACCGGCAGAATTGAGGCTGAATCCAAGGATCGGTTCAAGACGGACCAGATTCGTCTGTTCGTTCCGCCCGTCCATGCTGTCCTGCGTGCGAACTCAGCCGACAAGGGCACGCTGGAACTCTTGCTCAAATTCGAAATTCCCAAAGGCATATCCACGCGGACCATGACCTATGAATTGCTCAAATAGGATCCTTCCACTATTCCTGACACTTCTCGCGATGGGTGCGCCGAGCAGTTCCGTCACCTGGGCGGAGGAAGTCGGCGCCCGCTGGGGCACCGAAGAGCGCGAGCGCGAATACTATCCGCTCGTCAGCATTCCCGTCCCAAAGGGACTGGTGATCGAGGCAGGGGCGTTCTGTGTCCTGCCCGACGGTAGGGTCGCGGTCGGCACACGCCACGGCGAGATTTACCTCGTCAGCGGTGTCGATGCCCGGCGGCCCAATCCGTCTTATCATCGGTTCGCAACCGGCCTCGATGAAATCTTCGGCCTCGAATACAAGGACAACGCATTCTACGTCACTCAGAGCTGCGAACTGACGCGCGTCAGCGACACCAAAAAGACTGGCAAAGCCAACAAGTTTGAAACACTATCGGATGCATGGGGCTACGCGAATTACCACGAATACGCCTTCGGCTCTCGCTTCGACCGGGCAGGAAATCAATACGTGGCCCTGGGCCTGTCGTTGTCTTACGAATCGCGGGCCCTGTACCGCGGCTTCATATTGAAAGTCACGCCCCAGGGCAAGACGACTGCCGTGGCGAGCGGCTTGCGCAGCCCCGGCGGCATTGGTTTCAATGAGAGCGGCGATCTGTTCTACGTCGAAAGTCAGGGCCCGTGGAATTGCTCGTGCAGCTTGAAAGCCGTCACGCCCCGCAGCTTTCAAGGGCATCCGGCTAGTTTCAACTGGTACAAGTACGCTCCCGAAATGGGGCCCGTGCCCCCCATGCCAAAATCCGGTTCGCGAATCCTTATCGAGAAGGAGCGCGTCAAGCAGCTCGTCCCGCCCGCAGTTGTTTTTCCCTATATCCGAATGGGGCGTTCGATCACCGGCTTCACGTTGAATCGCACCCAGGGGAAGTTCGGCCCCTTCGAGGATCAGATTTTCGTCGGCGATTATACCCAGTCGATCATCATGCGTGCCACCACCGAGCAGGTCAAGGGCGTGTGGCAAGGGGCGTGCTATCAATTCCGCGAGGGACTTGCGACGGGCATCTTGAACGTAGTCTTCACTCCGGAAGGCAACCTGCTGTGCGGCGGCACCAATCGCGGCTGGCCCGTGCGCGGCGCCAAACCCTTCGCTCTCGAACGGATCGAATGGAACGGCAGGCTACCGTTCGAAATTCAACGCATCTCCATCGAACCCACCGGCTTCAAGATCGCGTTCACGAAACCCGTCGATCCGAAGACGGGCGGCGACCCGAAGTCCTACAAGATCAGCACCTTCACCCATCCCTACCATGCCGGCTACGGCGGCCCGGAAATCGAGCAAACAAAGCCAGGCATCGAATCAGTGCAAATATCCAAAGACGGCAAATCCGCCATCCTCGTCCTGAACGCACTATCTCGCGGACATGTCTATGATTTTGACCTGGAGGCCCTGCGAGCCAACGATGGCGATCCGTTGTTGCATCGCAAAGCATATTACACGGTGAACGAGATCCCCGCAGCCAAGTAACGGTCGAGAAATAATTTCCCGAAACGTTGAACAACCTAACCCGCCACGGTTCGTCGCCGAACCGTGGCGAGAGCCTCCTGCACGAAATGTCTCGGGAACGTAGAGCGAGAAGAGAGCGGACTGGAATGGCGAATTCCTTTCCATGCCTGTTTTTGGAGCAACTATGACCGGTCAACATCGAATATTCGCGATGAAATTCTCCAGCGTTTATCCTCACTATGTCGCCAAGGCGGAGAAGAAGGGGCGGACGAAAGCCGAGGTCGATTCGGTCATCTGTTGGCTGACCGGTTACACCCAGAAGGCATTCGAGAAGCAGCTGAAGAACGAGGTGGATTTCGAAACGTTCTTCCAAAAGGCTCCCAGGCTCAACCCTGCGCGAAGCCTGATCAAGGGCGTTGTTTGCGGAGTTCGCGTGGAAGATATTCAAGAGCCGTTGATGCGAGAGATCCGATATTTGGACAAGTTGATCGACGAATTGGCGAAGGGTAAGGCGATGGAGAAGATTCTGCGGACCGAGGAACCAGAAGCATTGTGAACCTTTGGCCATCAGGAGTCCGGCGCTTGTGGTGAGGGCTTCGGGCGGAGTTCGCGCCAAAGCGCGAGGATGTCGGCGAGGATCGTGCCTCGCGCTGTTGCCAGCATCCAGGTCGCATAAGTCACGGCGCCAGCGGCAATGCTTGCGCCGAGGCGCGCGGTGCGGCTCGTATCCGCGAGCGTCCATTGGACCGCCAGCACGGCGCCGATCATGAGTGCCACGCCTGCAGTCACGAGGAGGTTCGCCCGGAAGAGATCGAGCAGATTCACGCGCGTGAGGTGCGTGGTAAGCGTGATCAACCCAGCAACGATGATCGGATAAAGCACAAGCCAAACCAGGCAGACCGCGATGATGCACCCGCGCGCGCCGTCGAGTTCGTGACCCAGCCAACCGACGCCGAAGAAACTCGCGGGAAAGAATACAGCACAGGTTCCCGAATACTTGGCGTTGATGTCCGGCCGGCCGATTGCGTTAAACAGCGGCGGCAGCGGCGTGGCGATCATCATGATCGCGCCGACGGGGCAGAGTAGCTGCAACGGCAGCACTGCGGCGGACCACTTCTCTCCGAGCAATGCCGGTATCCCGTCGGACGCCACAAGCCCCATTCCCGCGAGTGCCGGCATCGCCACGAAGTTCTGCAAAACTGTCAGCCGAAGGAACCAGTCTCGCAGCCGATCGGGATCGTCTTGCATTCGGCAATAGACCGCGAACATGATTTGATTCGCCGTCGCCGATATTTTTTGCACCGGCAGCGAAATGAGCTGAAACGCCAGGGAGTAATAGCCTAGTGCCTCGGCCGACAGCAGAGCGCCGATGGCGGCGAAATCGGAATTGCTGTAGGAATACCAGCACAGGCTGCTCGCGCTGATTTGCAGTCCATAGCGCAAAAGCCCGGCGGATTCACGCGAGGGCCATGCCAGACGAAATCGCCAGCCGACGGCCATGCAGAGCAGCACCGTCTCCACCGCTCGGCCGATTAGCGCGCCGGCCGCCAGCGCCCAGTATCCGAAGCCCGTGTAGGCCAGGCTGAACACGATGACCGCCTGAACGAATGCCGCCGCCAGTTGCATCGACGATGATTTGCCCAGCTGCAGATTGCGCTCAAGCGCGGCGCCAGCGGTCGAACGCCAGGGCGTGAGGAATAACGCCAGCGCCAGCACGCGCAAGAACGTCGCGAAATCCGGATTGCCGAGGAAGTCCGCCGCGGGGTCGGCGAGCAGAAAGAGCACGCTGTAAAGCGCGGCCGACAGGATGAAGGTGAGCGTGAACCCCTGGGCGAGATCTTCGCGGGTGAGTTCCTTTTTCTGCACGAGCGCTCTGCCAATACCCGCCTCGGCAAAGAGATCGGCGAGCACGAGGAAAAGCGTGCCCGAGGTCATCATGCCGTAGTCCTCGGGCGCCAGCCAGCGCGCCACGAACAGCGTGATCGACCACTGAAAGACCTGCGCGACGAGTCGAGCGATGACGAGGATGGCGCCGCCGCGCACCGCGCGTTGCTTCAGAGAAGCGGCCGTGGAAGGCGCCGAATCGGAATCCAGGTTCTCTTCAGCCAAGTCGCACGACCTCGCGGGATATGGAGGGAAAAGCTGCCGGTTCAAGTCACTCTTTCAGTTCCGCGACGAGCGAACGCAGGAACGGCTCGGCATCCGTCACGACGCCGACGGTTTGATGGCTGCCGCGATCGGCCAACTTGGTGACAGTCGCAGGATTGATGTCAACACAGGCAACGCGGACCCATGCAGGCAGCAGATTGCCCGTCGCGATCGAGTGCAGCATCGTCGCCATCATCAGGCAAAAACCCACGCCCTTGATCTTGTCGCGCATCGCATCTTGGGCCACAAGCGTGTCCGTAATCACTTCGGGCAACGGCCCATCGTCGCGGATGCTGCCTGCGAGCACGTACGGAATCCCATGGCGCACGCACTCGTACATGATGCCGCTCTTGAGCACGTTCTGCTTCACCGCCGACTCGATTCCGCCAAGCCGCCGAATGGTATTGATGGCACGCAGATGATGCTCGTGACCTTCCTCCGCCGGGAGGCCGCGATCCAGCCAAACGCCCAGGCTCGTGCCAAACAGGGCCTGCTCGATGTCGTGTGTCGCCAGGGCGTTGCCCGCGAAGAGCACGTTGAGGTAGCCCCGGCGAATCAATTCGCAGATATGCTCGACGCTGCCCGTATGTACGACGGCGGGGCCGAGCACGGCGAGTATCTTCTCGCCGGCGGCCTTGGTGCGTTTCATGGCGGCGGCGATCTCGCGCACCGTCACGCCTTTGGGCTTCTCGCTCGAAACGGCGCTCGACATGAACTCGAACAGACTCGTGCGCGCCGCCGTCTCCGCGGGCAACACACGCACGCCATGATGGCCGACCACGATCGCGTCGCCTTTCTTCACATGCACCATGGCGATGCAGCGAGCCGTTTTCTTCTTCCCATCGAGGATGATGCCGCAGTCCATCTCCTGATCGTCCACGTCGATCCATTCCTTGGCGATGCGGACCTGGGTGCGGTAGTTGGTGGTGCTGTAGAAACGTTCGGGGAAAGCGCCGTCCATGTCGGCATTCTCGATCTCGCAATCGCGCTGCGCCGTCGGAGCGGCGCCGTGCTCGTGGACGCTGCGGAGAATGTCGTCGAGCCGTTCCTGTGTGTCGGCCTTGATCTCGATGCGGACATGGCTCGGATCGACCTGCCGTTTGCCGAGCTTGATTTCCTTGATGACATAGGTCCCGCCGCGCGTCAGAATCTCGTCGAGCACCTTGGGCAGGAGCAGCGAGTCGATGATGTGGCCCTGAAGCTCGACGTCCTCGACGATAGGTTTCGATCGCGCCATTGCGGTACACTCCGGTGAATTTACCCAGAGTTCATTTTACGAAGCGATCTTCGAAAGATAACTTCCCTGATCTCCGCTTGCGGCTTAGCGCTCAACAGAGCGCCATGCTGAGCGCTAAGCCGCAAGCGGACTTTCTAGCGCGGCACGTAGGCGAAGTAGACCGCAAAGCCGACGGCGGTGCCGGCGAGGAGAATCCACAGTCCATAATGCGCTCGGCTTTTCAGCGAGGTCCAGAGGATGAAGCCCGTGATGGAGACGATGACCATCAGGATGGCGATGGCGTCGATGACGACGCTCCAGGCCATGCCGCTTTCCTTGCCGCGATGCAGGTCGAGCATGACGCCTACCAGCCCTTTTGAACGTTCGACGATGCGAGCTTCGCCGTCGCTGGTTCGGATGCGCACTTCTGCCTCATATCCGGGGCTTTTGAACTGGACGTAGACCTTGTCGATCCCGTCTTCGGTTTCATAACTCGGTGGTCCCGTGATGGCGCCGCGCAGGCCGAAATCTTTTCGCAGCGCTTCGACGATCAACAGATCCTTGGAGCGGTCCTCCGGCGCGAAGAGGTCGACGGGCAGCTTGCCCAGCCTTTTCGTCTCGCGCAGGCTGGCGCGGTTTTGTTTGGCCGTGGTGTGGCCGTCGTCGCGGCGAATCTCCACATCCGTGACGAGGATCTTTCCGCTCACGGCATCTTCGTAGCGGAAAGCGAGCTGCAGGGTCGAGCCATCCTCGGCGGGGTCGGCCGACTCCAAATTGCCGGGGACCGAGAAATCCTTCGCCAATCGATCCACGAGGTTGTCGCGTTTTTCGGGATCGCAAAGCTCGACCGGGATCGTGCCGGTGGTGATTTGCTGGGGCAGAAACCAGTCCTCGTGATTGAGCATGAATCCGGTTGCCGCGAAAAACAGCAGCAGCATGAACCCGAACAGCGTGAGATACACGTGCAGGGTACGCGCCCACTTGAGCAGCCAGCGATGTGCTTGAGTCATGATCGGAGGTTTCGAAAGGTCCACGCGAAATAGCGATCGGCAAGACGCAGTTCCCTTGGTTATCATGATATATGTGTCGCATGGATCGTCGCGGCTAGCCCGGATTTCTCACCACAGAGATCACCGAGAGCACAGAGAAAGAAACAAAACGGGAATAGGGAGGATCGATGAGAAACACTTCATCTCGTTTTTGATCATAGCCTCAATGTGGTAAAACAACTCGCGGCCGGGTTTGACACATTGTCCGAGCCTCGCACGCAGCACAGCGGAGTAAGCGGCTTGGAATCGTCAATTTCGCTCGGACGACCTATGAATGTCTTTGGTCACTACCTTTTCATTGCTCTGTGTTCTTGGTGTTCTCTGTGGTGAGAAATGCAGGTTTGCTGAGGCTCAATTGGCGAATGTGCGAAAATCATCCGTTTTCTTGTTGACGCCGAGCATTACGAGCACGTAAACTCATGTTAACTCGGCGCAAAATTTTCAACGAACTCTTTCATTCGAGGTGAGATATGCTTCGCCTTTGCTGCATGGGTGGTTCATTGCTTCTCGGGTTGACGCTGCTGGTTGGCACCGGCACGTCGCAAGACAAATCGAAAAAGACCGACAAGGTCCGCGGCATGCTTCCCGCGGGATTTAAGGATCTGAATATCACCGCCGAGCAAAAAGCCAAAATCTACAGCATCCAGACCGATTACCGCGGAAAGATCGACGAGCTTGAGAAGAAGATCAAGGACCTGAAGGCCGCGGAACAGAAAGAAGTCTTTTCCGTCCTGACGGAAGAGCAACGGACAAAGTACTTCAAATCCAAGGGCATCGCGGTCCCGTCCACCAAGGAAAAATCGAGCGATAAAAAGTAAGCATGCCTTCCGCCCGCTTTTTCCAGCTTGCAGCTTCTGCGCTCCGCAAGGCGCCTTGCTTAGCGCTAAGCCGCAAGCAGCAAAGACCCAATTCCACGCGATCAGCGGCTCATTCCCAATCGAGATAGTTCCAGTTAATATTTGGGGTCTCAGCATTCATTCTGGGGACAGCGGTTCATCCTTCTCCGCGAAAATGAGGATGTCGATGAAAACTCGCTTCATTATTACTGCCGTAGCATGACGTCAGGTGACCATGCCACAACGGCGTGCGATTTCGCGCTTGCCTTCATTGGTGATGCAGTGAATAATGTCCTCATCTTTCCGATTTGAGGATCTCGGCCATGGCATTGCGATTTCCGTGCACCGGTTGCAAAGCGACGCTGGAAGTTCCGGACGAACACGCAGGTAAACAGGTTCGTTGCGGAAAATGTCAGGCACTCTCGACAGCGGCGATCCCGCCACCCGCGCCGCTTCCACCCATAACGGTCGTGTCCGAACCGGCCCCGGCCTCACCCGGTGCGGCAGCAGCAGCAGTGACGGCGGAACCGCCGAAACCCGCGCCGGCGGCGAGTCCGAAAGGCCCGCCGCCGATGAAGAGCCGCAGCACGTCGCCGTCGCGCTCCCAACCTCGTAGTAGCGGCTCAAGCGCTTTGCCGATTGCTCTCATCATCGGCGCCGTCGCGGTGGTGGGTCTCTGTCTCGTTGGCGGGCTTGCCGTCTTGATTGTTTCGTTCACAACGCTGAACCATGTCGAGCAAGACAATCACCGTGTGGAGCATGCCATTGCCGACGATGCTCAGAAATTTCCCATTGATGAGGTCGAGAAAAATGGACCCGGCCCGTGGAACGCGCCGCCGCCCAATATTGTCGAGGAGAAAAAGATCGTTCTTGAACCACCCGTCCGTGTCGCGTTGACTGACGGCGTCTACCAATCCAAGGTCGATTTCGACAAGAACATCGTCGCGCCAGGCGATTTCCGCTGCGTCAAGCGATTCGAGTTCGAGGCCAAGGCGAAGACGGTTTACTGGCTTCAAGCCAAGGACAACTTCCGTATCGAAATGCGCGTCGAAGGTCCAGATGCCTTCTCGCAAGAAGGCCAGAACAACAACCGCTGGCAACTCGCCTTCATGGCGCCGAAGGCCGGCGTCTTCACGGCCGTCGTCCGCTGCGCGCCGTTCGATCAGCAATGGTGCAATCTTGAAATTCGCGAGATGAATGGCGACATCGCCCTGCCCGAGAACCTCAAAATCAGACCCGGAGTTGCAGACCTTCCCAAGATCGAGACCGCGATCAGTCTGAATGTTTACGACAAACAATTCTCGAGTGCCGCCTTCTCGCCCGATAGCAAATTCTTCTGGATCGCGCATGGCGACAAGACGCTTTCGCTCTGGGAGCATCCCGGATTCGAGAAAAAAGGCGAGTACCGCGTCACCTCGCGTTTCGACGCCATGTGCGTCGATAAGGTCGGCCGATTGTATGCCCAGACCTCGCCGGCCGATCGCAGCGGCGTCGTCAGCATCCAAAAAAGAAACGTCGGCGACATCAGCGTCTTCGAGAACCTGACGCCCGTCGCCAACGGCGCCAACCTGCCGGCGGCGACGCGTTCCCTCAAGATTGGCGGCATCGCCGCTCGGCTGCTCAATTCGCCCGACGGCAAGTGGATCTACTATCTCGACACCCACAACCGCATGCTTGGCAGAATCGATGTCGAGAAAGTCGCCATCGACAAAACCATCGACGGACTCTCCACGAGCGCCGCCAACTTCTGTCTGACGCCTGACGGCAAACGCATCTACTGCTGCTCGACGACCAATCGAATCGATGTCATCGATACCGCCGACTTCAAACTCTCCCACTCCGTTTCCCTCAACAAAGGCCAACCGTTCGACATCGCCGCGACGAACGACGGCATCATCTTCTTCGTCGGCCAACGAGGCGACGGTTTTTCGCATGGCAACGCCTACGCCGTCGATCTGCGGAAAAAACGGCCGGACCCCGTATCAGTAATGCCGCAGCCGATCGGCACGCATTCGATGTTCGTGCAGTTGCTGCCGGACCAGCGTGCGGTGCTCTTCTCCGGCGATCGCCGAGTTCACGTCTGCTCGATTCCGTCGGAACCGGCGGTGATGGCGATGACCCATCGTGAAACCTGGATCCGCGATTATTTCGTGCCTGGCAGAATCATCGTCAGCCCCGATAGCCGAACCTTGCTGCAGGATTCAGGATCAATCCTGTCAATTAGCCGGTAATTCGCACTCCGAATCTCAGGGGTTCGTGAGTACCTTCACCCCTGGGCTGGGCTGGTGAAAACTATTGAAAACTCGCACTGACGAGACAGTATCCAACGTCCGAAATCGTTGAGAGAAGTGCTCCCTCTCCCTCCGGGAGAGGGTTGGGGTGAGGGCTACTCGGCCTTTTGCAAGCGAAAAATCACTTGCCCGTGCGTCAGGTTGCCCTCACCCCCGCCCCCTCTCCCGGAGGGGGAGAAAATGCGCAACACTTTTCGGATGAACGCATCGATTGGTTTTGATCAGCCCACCTCTGGGCTTGCCCTTAATATTATTCTTTCATGGACACAGATTCGCTTCAGCACCAACTCGAACATGCCGCTCGATTGTTGCGGCCCGCGGAAAAGGTCGCCGTATTGACCGGCGCGGGCGTGTCGGCCGAGAGCGGGCTGGCGACGTTTCGCGGCGCCGGCGGGCTTTGGGAAGGGCACCGCGTCGAGGATGTCGCCACGCCGCGTGCTTTTGCGCGCGATCCCTCGCTGGTTTGGCGATTCTACAACCTACGCCGCGCCAACCTCGCATCCGTATCGCCGAACCCCGGCCACGTCGCACTGGTGGAAATCGAAGCTCGCCTCGGCGCCGGCTTCACGCTCGTCACGCAGAATGTCGATGGCCTGCACCAGGCCGCGGGCAGCCGAAATGTCCTCGAAATTCACGGCTCGCTTCGCCGGGTGCGCTGCGTCGGTTGCGGCATCGTGACGGATCGCGCCGTCGAACCGCTGCCGGACCTGCCGCACTGCGGCGCGTGTGGAAAGATGCTTCGGCCCGATGTCGTCTGGTTCGAGGAAGAGCTGCCCGATCTCATCTGGAACCGCGCCTGCCGAGCCGTCGAAGTATGCGATTGCTTTCTCATCGTCGGCACGAGCGCGGTCGTCTACCCCGCCGCGGGATTGATCGAAGTCGCGCGAATGCAAGGCGCCGACGTGATCGAAGTGAATATCCAACCCTCTGCCGCCAGTTCGCGCACGTCCGTCACCCTGCTCGGCCCCTCTGGGAGCATCTTGCCCGAACTGATAAAACGGCTGTAATTCGCGCCGCTTGCGGCTTAGCGCTCCACATGGCGCCATGTGGAGCGCTAAGCCGCAAGCGGAAAACACAAATCGGGAAGTTGTTTTTCGACACCGAACCAGGGACTCGGAACCTCCTATGACCCTCATCCTCGATGGCAAACAACTGGCGCAGACGATGCAGGCCGAGATCGGCACGGGCGTCGCTGACTTCGTGAAAAAACACGGCTTCGCACCAGGTCTCGCGGCCGTGCTCGTCGGCGACGATCCCGCGAGCCAAGTTTATGTGCGCAACAAACGCAAGGCGTGCGAGAACGTCGGCATGCAAAGCTGGCTGCACGCCCTGCCAGCCGATACAACACAAGAATCTCTCCTCCACCTCATCGCGCAGCTGAACACCGAAATCCAGGTGAGCGGCATCCTCGTTCAGCTGCCTCTGCCCAGGCAGATCGACGAAAGCGCGGTGATCGATGCTGTTGCTCCGCTCAAGGATGTCGATGGCTTTAGCCCCGTGAGCCTGGGCTTGCTCACCTCGGGCCAGCCTCGCTATCTGCCATGCACCCCGTACGGCGTGCAGCAGATTCTCGTGCGCAACGGCATCGCCATCGATGGGCAGCACGTGGTCATCGTCGGGCGAAGCAATATCGTCGGCAAACCGCTGGCGATGATGCTGATGCAAAAAGCCGACGGCGCCAACGCGACGGTCACCGTGTGCCATAGCCGATCGCGCGACATCGGGGCGTTGACCCGGCAGGCGGATATCGTCGTTGTCGCCATCGGCAAGGAGCGGTTCCTTAAACGTGATATGATCAAACCAGGCGCGGTCGTCGTGGATGTTGGCATCAACCGCACCGCCGAGGGAAAGTTGGTCGGCGACGTAGACTTTGACGCTGTTAAGGAAATTGCGTCCGCGATCACCCCGGTTCCGGGTGGAATCGGGCCGATGACGATCACAATGCTGTTGCAGAACACGCTGCGAGCGGCCATACTACAGCACGGATAAATTGCACGCGCTTCGCGAGTCGCGGGGAGGGATCTCCTGATTCTTCGATAGAGCCAGTGGCAAAGTCACGATTCAAAATCAGGCGATTAACGTCCCCACCCGCGGGGCGCGGAGAGATTGATGATACCGCTGAATACGGCCACTCGCGTCGGGTTGAATATTCTGCTCTTGCTCGCGGGAGTGGTGGCGCTTCGCCTGGGCGAAACGGTGTTCGTGCCGTTGTTCGTCGCCCTATTGCTCGCCACGGTTCTTGGGCCGGCGGCGACCTGGCTGCACGAAACGTTCAAGATGCGCTGGGGTTTCGCGTGCATGACGGTCGTCGCCACGCTCGTGCTCACGAACTTGCTGCTTATCACCTATTTCTCCGCTTCCGTAACGGTGTTGGTTGCTCGCCTCAATGACGAGAAACAAATCCGAGAGGTCTTCAACCGGTTCAGGGAAAAACTCGAGAAAGTGTCTCCTATTGAACTGGATCCCGATCTGTTTCCAAAGAATCCCGAGAACATTCAGCGCATCGGCGTGCTGCGCTACCTCATCGATGCCGCTCCGTATATTTTGCGCGAGAGCGCCAAATACACCGCCAACTGGTCGTGGCAGATGATGGTGGTGCTCGTCATCACTTTTTTCGTTTTGCTAGAGGGCAAAATGCTGGCGAGACGCTTCGTCGAGATATTTGGGCCCGCCCAGGATATTCAGGGCAAGGCGACGTCCGTCTTGCTTGAGATGGCCAAACAGGTGCAGAATTACCTCGTTTGGCGCACGATCGTGAATCTCGGTTTGGCGATCGTCATGGGTGTAATCTACCACATGTTTGGCCTGACCCAGGCCTGGACCTGGGCGATCTTGCTCGCGGTGCTCAATTACATTCCCTACCTCGGTCCGTTACTCGCAGTTCTTCCGCCGTTTTTGGATGCGTTCATCTTCGTCGATCCAGCCGCGGCGGTGGTGCTGACGATTTTGTATGTCGTGGTGATACTCTTCGAGGGGCATATCGTCGTGCCGCTCGTCATGGGACGAAGCATGGACCTGAACGCGACAACCGTCATGATCGCGTGTTTATTCTGGGACCTCGTCTGGGGCATGACCGGTCTGTTCCTGGCGATGCCCATCATGGCTGGCCTAAAGGCAATCCTCTACCACGTTCCCGAATGGCGGCCCTGGGCCAATTTGATGAGTTCGGAAGACCCTCCACCGCAAAGCGAGATTCCATTACCGCCAGTCCCGCCGCCGGCGCCCCCCAACGCTTAGCGCACGTAACGGCTACTTTCTCCGCGGGCAACCGGCGGCCTCGAGGGCGTCTTGTTTCTCCTTCAGAGATGGCTGCCCGCTCGATCGAATTGCCGCGGATCGTTCCGCGTTCAGCTCGATATACGCCGACCAAACGGCAGGCACTTCCACGTCCGGGTAGATCGCATCGACCGGGCATTCCTGTTTGCATCCATCGCAATCAATGCAATCAATCGGATCGATGTAGAGCATTCGGCCATCCTCATAGAAACACTCCATGGGACAAACCACCACGCAATCGGTGTACTTGCAATCCCGACACGGTTCGCAAACGACATACGCCATGACAATCTCCTGAAAGGTTCCGGGCGAAGGTAATAGATCTCTCAACGCAACGCGCATGCCGATACGCATAGCCGCGAGCAACGATCCGGTAACACAATACGCGAGCACCAGTTGCGTTCACCTGTTGAATCGCTGGCTTCGGAGCGGATTCCTCGAAACCGACGCGCCATGGTCGGCGCGACCAAATTCGGTCGCGATTTCTGTAGTGGTGCGATCCGAAAATCCGGTACAATACCTATCAGCATTCGTTACTTCAACCTGCCGCTTACGCGGCGCGGCCCGCCGGGTCGCGGGTCTTGTATGGCTGGAAACTGACGGCTGAAAGCTGAAAGCTGACGGGAGAATTGCCATGCGTTCGTCAGTAGCGATCGCGGGATGTGTCCTTGCTCTCTGCGTGCTCTCCACGACGGCACAGCCGCCCGCGGGAAAGCAGCCGTATCAACTCGACTTCGACCGCGACAAGGATGTCTCGCAGTCCGACCGCTCGCCCGACGGCAAAGAGGGCATCTACATCAAAGTGCGGTTCGGCATCACGCTCGATGGCGACAAGGTCGACAATCTCGGCGACGACTACAAGATCGTCATCGAAGAAGACGGCCATCGCGTTAAAGAAGTCGGCGTGCCCAGGCCGGTCGCCTCCGAGGATTTGACGGTGATGCTCGCGCTCGACACGTCGGGCAGCATGAAGGAGCATGGGCGAATGGAGCAAGCGAGGGCCGCCGCCGGCGTGTTTCTTCGCAAACTACCAAAGCAGGCCGACTGCGGGTTGATCCTGTTCGATCACGAAATTCGCGACACGCTCGCCCCGATCTTCGACCGCGAGCCGTTGCTTGCGAAAATCCAGTCGGTCCAGCCGCGCGGCGGCACGGGCTACCTCGACGCGGCCTCCGTTGGCGTCAAAATGCTCCAGGGAGCGCAGCGCGGCCGCGAGCGTGCGCTCGTCATTGTCACCGATGGCATCGACCTCAACAGCAAGAAGCGGATCGAGGAAGTCATCGAAGAAGCGAAACTGGAACGCGTTCGCGTCTACACGATCGGCATCGGCGAACCCGGAAAACTCGAACAGGTCAATTCCGTGCTCGTGCTCGATCATAGCGGCAGCATGAAGCCGCCCGCCGACGACGTGGACATTACCTCCAAAATCGAAGCGCTGCACCTCGCCGGCGAACGCTTCGTCGATTCCATGTCGAGCGTTGGCAGGGCCAGCATCATCCCGTTTAGCACGCACGTCGGCGTGCCGGAACCGTTCTTGAACAAGACGCGTGGCTGGGAGATCAAGGCGAACATCAAGGCTCTGCGGCCCGTCGGCGAGACGGCATTGCTCGACGCGACTTACGACGCCATCTGCCTGCTCGAAGCCGACGGCGGGAAAGGCAAGCGATCCGTCGTCGCCATGACCGATGGCATCGACAACTCCAGCCGGCGCAGGGTGGACGAAGTCATCACTCGCGCCAAGGAAACGAAAATCCCGCTGCACATGCTCGGCTTCGGCCGACCCAATGAACTCGACGACCGTACCATGAAGTACATGGCCGACCAGACGGGAGGCAAGTACTATCACGCCAAAAACAAAGCCTCGCTGATCGAGATCTTCGAGAATCTCTCGATCCAGCTGCACGACGACGGCATCGACGAAATCGCGCTCAAACGCATCGCGCGCGAGACCGGCGGAAAATATTACCCTGCAAAAAATGTCAAGGATCTTCAACTCATCTTCGAACAGGTGACGCAGAACATCCAACGCGAATCGCACGAAATCGTCTTCGCCAGCCTCAACCAACGCGCCGACGGCAAACAGCGTAACGTCACGCTTAAATTGATCCGCTTCGGCGAAGGCGGGGAAAATGTGCTCACGGAACTGACCGGCAGCTACCTACGCCGGGGACTGGTGGTCGCGGAGATGAGCCACATCGTCTTCGTCGTTCTGCTGGTGGTCATCGGAGGCCTGATCGCGCTGCCGACGGTGCTGCGAAAAGCGGGTGGGTGAGATCGGCGAGCGGGGGGGACGTAAGTCCCCTGGTTCTGTTATTCGTCACGCGGGTGAAATTGACGCTTCCGAGCCGCGCACGCAGCGAAGCGGAGTAAGCGCCTGCCAGCCAAACCGCTTACTCCGCTGCGCTGCGTGCGCGGCTCGGACAATGTGTCAAACCCGGCGGCGCGTAGTATAGCTTTTCAACTTCAAGAAACGCAGAATCAGGGGGCTTACGCCCCCCCACTCGCCAGTTGCGATCCAACGGCGAGAAAGCTTCACTTCACGGGCAGTTCGTAAACGATCGCGCCGAGCAATGCGCCTTCCTTTTTCCCGTGGCAGGCGGCACACTGTTTTAGCACCACGGGAACGATCGTCGCGACGCGCAGCACGGGTTTGCCATTCACCTCGGCGACTTCTTCGTAGTAGCCCTTGCCCGCCTTCATTTCTTCGACGGCTTTTTTCTCGAAGGCGGTCTTGGCGACATTCATTTTGTTCTTTGGCTTGCCCGTCGCATCGATGAGGCGGGCTGTGTGGTAGCCCTTTTTCTGCATGGCGGCAAAGACATCCTGCGCGATCATGGCCGCCGGGACACTGGCTTGCCCTTCGATGTAGTTGTTGGTGATGCTGACGACGGCGGTCTTGTAGAGATCGTCGAGCATTTTGACCTGATCGCGCGTGCGTTCAAGGGCGGCCTTGTCGGGCCCTTTCTTGCCTTCCGCCGGCGCGACGCCGCGAAACGCCAGCAATCCAAGAGCGATAAGACCAAGTGACAGGAATCGAATGTGCCGTTTCATGATACCTCCCGTTGTGTGGAAAAATGTAAGTTGGGCTTAATTGGATATATATATCCTATTTAGTGCAAAGGCAAGGGTTTGTTGGCGGACTTTCGTCTGGTGACCCGAATCGTGAGTGTTTAGGTTGCGTCCGCCGATATAATTGCCCTGCGATTGAGGTACTAGTTCTCAAATGCCATGAGAGTCTTCCCGTGAAAATTTTCCCCATTATCGTCGGCGTGTTGCTCGCCTGTGGCCCGGCCGCCAGTGCCCAGCCCAAAAAATTCAAACTTCCCGATGTTGTCAGCAGCATCGCGATCAGCGGCGATGGCAAGATCGTCCTGACGGGTTCCATCGACGGCACTGCCACGCTCTGGGACGCGGCGAGCGGCAGAAGGTTGCGAACGCTCGAGGGGCATGCGAACAGTGTCTCTGCCGTCGCCCTGAGCGGCGATGGCAAGTTCGCCCTCACAATTTCCGCCGGCAAATCGGTCATCCTCTGGGACGCCAGCAACGGCGCCAAGCTGCACAGCTTCGACGGACACAAAGACAAGATCACAAGCGTCGCCCTCAGCGGCGACGGCAAGCTCGCGCTCACCGGATCCGACGACAAAACCGCCATCCTTTGGGATGCCGCCACCGGCAAGCAGTTGCACCTCCTCGAAGGCCACACGAACAAAGTCACCGGCGTCGCCCTCAGTGCCGACGGCAAGTTGGCGCTCACCGGTTCGCTTGACGAAACCGCGGCCCTCTGGGGCGCGGACGGCAAAAAAATCCGCACCCTCACCAGTGTCGGCAGAAAGAGCCGAATCCTTGGCGTCGCCCTCAGCGGCGACGGTAAGTTCGCCCTGGCCAACGGCGTCAATTATCGCAACTTCTGGGACACGACCACTGGCAAGGTGCTCCACAACTTTCCCGCCGGCGCCGGCAACATCGCCCTCAGCGGCGACGGCAAACGCGCCCTGATGATCGGCCTGGGCGTCACCGGCATCTGGGACACCGAAAACGCCAAGATTGCCGTGCCTCTTGACAAGAGCGACGATCCCAAACAGACGTTCCATCGGTTCGCGCTGAGCCGAGACGGAAAGGTCGCGCTATCCAGTTCGTTCGATCGGAAACCCGCCGTGCTATGGGATGCGACGACGGGCAAGCGGACGCAATTGTTTCCCGGGCCAAACGCTTCGCCGCCGCCGAACCCGTTTCGCATCGTCTTCCGCTCGCACTCGGCCATTCACAGCCTTGCTCTCAGCGAAGACAACAGAACGCTGCTCGTCGGCCACGGCTGGGGCGCAAGCGTGTGGGACCTCGCCCAGGCCAAGCGCAGCCACGTGCTCGTGCGAAAATACAATCCGTCGTTCGGCTCCGCCGTCAGCAGTGCGGCTCTCAGCGGCGACGGCAAACTCGCCATCACGACCGACGACAACGACGCCACCCTCTGGGATGCGATCACCGGCAAGAAATTGTTCGACCTGAAAGGTGATGACGGATATGTCCGCGCGGTCGCCCTGAGTGGGTCCAACATCACGGCTCGAACCAAGACGAACTGGGCGCTGACTGGTTCGGCATACGGAACTGCGATTCTGTGGGATGCCGCCACTGGCAAGCAAATCAAGACTTTCAAGGGGAAGCGCTTTGACCCCATCCTACGCGTCGCCCTGCACGATGATTTCTCGCTGCTCACCGGTTCTCTTCAGGGCGGCGCCGTGCTCTGGGGCATTAGCAGCGGCGGCGCGATGAAAGGCTTTCGCCATAGCAACGGGATCAATGGCCTGGCCCAGGGCTTCGACAATAAAAACGCCTTCGTCATCAGCGCCGGCGACAAACGAGCCGTCATGTGGAGCAAGATTGATGGCAAAGTCATCAGAACCTATCCGCACCAGGTCAACGTGACTTGCCTCCAGCTCAGTGCCGACCTCAAGCATCTGGTCACGGGCGACCTTGCGGGTCTCGCCCACCTGTGGGACACCAGGTCGGCCAAAGAAATCCAGTCGTTCCACCATGGCGAACTCGTCAAATTCGCCGGCGACAAGCAGGAACGCATGGTCCTTCGGCAAGGCGATGACGTGACGGCCGTGGCCCTCACCAGCGACGGAAAACACCTGTGGACAAGCACCAGCTTTGGCTCGATCCGGCTCTGGGATGTCAAGACCGGCAAGGAATTGTGCCGGCTGTACGAAGCCATTGGTGACTCCCCGCATTGGCTTGTCGCCACGCCGGACGGCCGCTTCGATGGCCCACCCGCGGCGTGGAAAGAGATTTCGTACCGCGAGCTGGCAACCGGAACCCTCCGCGAAGACGACGATTTTCGGCGAAAGTTCCATCACCCTGGTCTGCTGGCGAAGATTCTTCACGGCAAGAACTGACGCTTCAGAGGAAGGATTCGGCGAGCCGAGCCGGACCTGTAGAACCTAAAATGTCCTAGCGTCCCCAGGTACCGCTCGGCTCGCGGGACCTACTTGGTTGAGAACAATCGATGCTGCACCGACTTCTTTCAATTGCATTGTTGCTACTACCGTTGATCGCCGCCGCGGAGCCGACCGCGAAGAAGGACGCGGTTGAGACTCTAGCCCACACAGAGGATGTGATCTATGCCCGCAAACAGGGTGTCTCGCTGACGCTCGACGTGTTCGCTCCGAAAGAGAAGTCCGTTGGCCGAGGCGTCATTCTGTGCGTTAGTGGCGGCTGGGTTTCGGACAAGAACATGCTTGCAGTGTATCGGCCCGTGTTCGTGCCGCCGCTCGTTGCCCGTGGGTATACGGTGTTCGCGGTCATCCATCGCAGCCAGCCGTTCTTTACGAATCTCGACGCGGCGGAAGACATCGATGCCTCGGTTCAGTTCGTGAAGAAATACGCGAAGAAATACGGCGTGGACCCCGAAAAACTCGCTGCCGCCGGGATGTCTGCAGGCGGGCACCTCGCGCTTTTGCAGGGGACGGCCACGGGCGTGGGCAGAGTGGCGGCTGTCGGTTGCTTCTGCCCGCCGACCGATTTTCTCAATTTCGGCAAATCCGGCGTCAGCATCACCGGCGATCTCTTTCGTCCTGTCGCCCCGGCATTCGATTACCGTAAACTCGAGCTTACGAAAAATCTCTACGTCCCTGTGAGTGCCGAGGAGCGAATCGCCCTCATCAAGAAGGTGTCACCCGTCTACCGCGTGTCGAAATCGTCGGCTCCGACGCTCATCTTCCACGGCGACGCCGACTGGCTTGTTCCGATTCAACAATCCGAGTTAATCATGGCAAAGTACAAAGAAGCCGAGATTCCATTCGAACTGGTCGTGCGCAAGCGGCACGGTCACGGCTGGACCAAAATGGCCGACGACGTGAGATTGATGGCCGACTGGTTCGACAAGCATCTGGGCGTGAGCAGGTAAGCGAATCAGTGGCGGAGCAATTCCTCCTCCACGAGTCGCCGGGCGAAAGACGCGCCGAGGATGGTTCCCATTTTTCTGCCGCCGGTCGCTAGCCAGGTCCGTTCGCCAAGCTGCTTGAAGACCGGCCCGCCTGGCGTGTAAGGTCGGCGTCCCCAGATTCGCTTCAATGGCGGATCGGTCAATCCGAGTTGACGCGCCCGATCGAGCGTGATTTGGTCGTGAGATTCGCGGTACTCCACTTCCGCGGTGCCGTCGGTGAAGTGCGTCGTACCCGCATCGCGCACGAAGCCAATCGCTTGCCGGCCGTACGCGATCTGCCGAATACGACCCTGCTTCTCACCGGAATACACGAAGGCCGCCCCGGCTTTGCTCGTGAGTTGCAGGTCCGGCGCGAATTGGCGGCACCACACGCCGGCCGCGATGTAGACCCAGCCTTCGTGGCGTTCGCCGTCGGTTTCGAGCCAGCCATCGCCCACGGCCGTGACGGTTTTTCGAATCGGAGCGGGATCCAGAATCTGCGTCGGCGAGACGCACGAATAGGATTCCGCCAAGCCGTCGTCGCGAATCAATTCGAGCTGGCGAATGCCGAAATGGCGATCGAGCATCGGGAGGGCGCGGTCGAATTGCGGCTTCATCTTGGCGCTGACCCAGTTCGGCGAGAAGATGCCTGCCGCCGCCGACGACGCCGCACCCTGCAGCGCGGGATCGAAGACGAGCGTTTCGATGCCGCGCGATCGCGCCAGCACAGCCGCAAGCGAGCCAAACAGACCGCCGCCGACGATGAGTAACCGCATGGTATCGCCTCGGGCAAAATCCTCAAATTCGCTAGATTCCGCACAATTCGTATTACCGCGCATCTTGTCGCAATTTTCGCATGTTATTTGGAGATTTTGTCGCAAAATTACCTAGCCGATAGGGTCTACACGGAACATTCGAACATTTCGCGACGAATTTCTATTTTTCCTCCAGTTCATGCGTAGAATTTGTGCGGAGGGTTGGCCTTGGTGCGATTCGCGAGCTATGTTTAATGTGCCGCCTTTCCCCTCGCGGTCGGAACTGAGCAGAACGGCCAAGTCCTCGAAAACCGAGCGCGAGGTGCCAGCGTTATGGAAACTACATCCATGTCCGATCATTTGCATGTGGATCGATACGGCGATTTTTGGCTGACCGACGCGATCCGTCCCGGCCAATCGCTGACGGTAAAACCGACGCAGGGTTATCGCATCGAGACCTACCGTGACGCGAAAGCGAATTTCGAGGTGCCTGTCCTCGCGGCATCGATTTCGCGCGAGCGGCTTTTTGAAATGTTTCTCGATCTGCTCGATCCGCTGGGCGAGGTCGTCGATGTCGTTCTCGAAACGAGCCACGACGCCAAGGGCAATCAGCATCTCGACCTCTTCCGCGAAGCGATGGATCTGCCCGTCCTCAAAAGCCACTGCTGCGACTACGAAGAACTTCTGACTCACGATGGCTGCACCGGCATCGCCATCATGTCCACCGATGGACCGATGGAGGTCCAGTTCGACGAGCACAAGCTTCTCGTTGTGTATGCATCGGATCTCAAACCATTCGAACGGGTGATGCGCGAGCACGGCATTCGCCGAAACGACAAGATGAAGCTCATCACCGAAGCCGAGCATCTGCACAGCACCGATCCGAGCCATCGCGAGAACTTCGATCAGTTTTGCTATCGCCTTGGCGTCGGCAGCGCCTTTGAACGCGTCGGCAGCGGCGAGTGGTAGGATTTGGAGTTTCGCTTTACATTTCGCGGGATGAAAAGAGGCACAGACATTCTTGCCTGTGTGGGTACTCACCTGCATTTCTCACCACAGAGAACACTGAGAACACGGAGAAATGCGAAGTAATTGACACGCGGCAACTAGCAACATTGAACCTCTGATCGAGAAAAAGACGATGTGCTTTTCATCGATCCTCCCTATGTTCTTCGTTTTCCTCTTTTCCTCTCTCTGTGCTCTCGGTGCTCTCTGTGGTGAGAAATCCGAGCTAAGCCGCGGCCGCTCGCATTTCGATTGCATCCGCAGGGCAGATCAACGCGCAGAGCGTGCAGCTCACGCAATCCAGCGGTCTCGGCAGCCGAGGCAAGTGCTTGCCCATCGCCAAACATTGCGTGGGACAGGTCTCGACGCACCAACCGCACCCCGTGCAAAGCGACGCCCTGACCATCGGCAACTCGACGCGGCGCCAGTGGGTCTCGACGACTCGGCGGTTCCTGTCGTTCGCCATCAATTCGGCTCCCGAAGCATGAACGTCACGATCTCGGCCAGCCTTTCCACGGGCGTCGGCGGAAACAACACATATGCCGCGCCAATTTCCCACGCCAGGCCGGCGAGGGCGGCGTTGTCGGTTTCGCCGATGACGATCGTCGCCGAGCGCGGCGAGCACTCATGGGCCAATTCGACGAGCGACAATTCCCGCTCCAGATCGCGACCCAGCTGCACGATGAAAACGGTCGGACCTTCCTGGAGCAGATTCTGACACGCCTCGGCGTGACTCGTCTCGCGCAGCCAAATTCGCCGAGAGGTTGCCAACTCGCGCAAGCTCTCGATGGCGATGCCAGTGAGTCCAAATGTCAGGATTTGCGTTTGTTGCATGGTGGAACGGCACGTTAGCTCGATCCGTCCTCCGGTTTCGGCACTGGCTCCTGTTCGCCGAATTTCTCCAGGCGGCGAATCAAACGCGGACGCCATATTTCCAGAAGCTCCGCCGCCCGCGTGTGATTGTCCTGCGTCAAACGCATCGCCAGGCCGATCAACCGGCGCTCCACCTGCTCCAGCAGAGTATCGAGGGGCAGCCGCCTCTCCGCAGGGAGTTTACCCTGTTTCATGTAGAACGGTAGATCGGCCAATTCGATTTGCTCGGTCTTGGCACGCCGACACGCCTCGGCCACCACTTCCAGCAACTCGCGGAAGTTCTCCGGCCAGGCGTAGGTGCGGAGCGATTGGATCGCCTCCTTGGAGAGGCCCGTCACGGCATGCGGTTGCAATCGACCCACTCGTTGAAGAAAGGCATCGAGATGACGATCAAGCTCATCCAATCGCTCCCGCAACGGTGGAATCTCGATCGTCAAGGCGCTGGCGGCGTAATGGAATTCCGCCAACAGCCGGCCTGCTCGAATCTCGACGCTCGGATCGCCACTCTGGCTAACGATAACACGCGGGAAATCGGCGAACTCCCGCGACTGCAGTCTCTCCGCCAGCCTCGCCTGCAATTCGCGAGGCATCGAACTCGCGGAACGCAATAGAACGGTTCCCAACGCCGCCTGCCGGCTGCGCGAGCCAAACAACACGTCACTCAAGAGTTCGGCGGGAATCAGACGGGCATCGAGACACGCGAACGGATGCTGGCGTCGCCCGCTGGCTTGATGGATCGCTCGCGCCAGCCATTCCTTGCCCGTGCCTGGTTCGCCGACGATACAGATCGGCACATCCAGCTTGCTTGCGAGTGACGCCTGAGCGTGCATGCGCGCGACTGCAGGCGTGCTGTCGGCGCTTTCCGTCCATTGAAATCGCGACGCCAAACGATCACGCAAGGCGACAAGTTTTGGCGGCAGAGTGAATGCTGGTGCCGTCGGCGCCGGCAAAACGCGGATGATGCCGAGAATACCCAGGAGATGCTCGCTGTCGGCGAGTGGAATGAACTGGATCTCCCACCAGTTAGCGCTGCCCGGTACGCGCCGCCGACTCGTCAACGTTTGCCCGTGAAGCGATTCGATCGGCGGAGCGCACGCTGCGAGCAATCCGTCGGCGCGATCGAGCCTTGCGGATGCTGCCCGGCGCCGGCAAGCACGGCCGCGAACCTCGGAGAATTTCAGTCCGGTACAGGCTTCCCAGGCTCGATTGACAAAGAGAACCTGGCGACGCCGATTGAGCAGAAACACCGGTTGCCCGGCGTGCTGAAAAAATGCCTGCCAGCGGAATGTGTCGTTGCTATTCTCGGACACCGCGACCGCCTACGGAGCTTGGACAAGAACGATCACAAAAGGTAGGTGACGCCAAAAAGAACGATTCCGACCAGAGCCATGAAACCGAACATGCGGATGCCCCAGCGAAAGGCCTCGACGAGGATGTCGTCCCAATCTTCGTGGCGCGTCGCGCTGTAGACCAGGCTGATGAGCAATAGCATGAAGGGCAAATGCCAGTAAATCGACATGGCGAACAGGATCATGCCGTTCCCTCCGGTTTGGTCTCAGCAGGGGGAGTCGGATTGTCATCACCGGTTCGGCGTTTGTTGGACGGAAACATCGGACCAGCGTAGGCGTCGTAGATCACCAGCAGGTTCAGCATGCCTGCGATGACCGTGTAGACCCAGCCGAGGTCCGGCGTCTTGTCGCTATTCTGGAAGAGTGCGTTGACGTCGGCCTCCTTGGGCATGCGCTGATAATTGTCGATGAGCGGGTACTTATCGCGGCCTGGAATCCAGACTTCGAAATGCTGCAAGAGGGCCGGCCAGGCTGCGACGCCGATCCAGAACTGCCCGGCGAAATGCCAGCGATTCGCGAGAGCGCCTGCAGTCTTGGGGCCGCGGTTCACGTCGTTCGCATCTGCGTAGATGTAGACGTTGCTCCAGTCGCCCATCGCCTGGCCGAGCATGAACATGCCCAGAAGCGCCGTCATGAACAACGCGCCTTTGCCGTAACGCCCCTGCACGATCTGACCGAGACCCGGGATCAAGTAGCTAAGAAATGCGGCCCATGGCTCAGGCTCCCGCGGCGCGATTGTTGGACTGCCAGTCGGAGCCGAACTCATGATCTTGCAACTCCACGAAGCCAAAACAAAGTAGCGGGAAAATATTAGCCGATAGAGGGTAATTCGCCGGAGCGGAAGGGTTCTTTGACGGTCAGCGGATTTTTCCGGAATTCACGTCCTACTCGCCACTCTCTATGCGTTGCTATGCAAACATGTTATGAACTTGTGCTACCAATGCCAGCCTTTCCAATCGACCAGTGCCCAGCCGATGGCGACAAGGATCAACACGATACCTGAAACGCCCAGGAACAATCGGCCCGCAGCTACGCGCGTCCACCCGGTTCCCCAAAAGATCGATGTGACGGCGTCGAAAGCCTCATTCACCCAGACCAGCGGCGCGTGGAGCACGTTTGATGCCGTGGGCGTCGAGGTCTCAGGCACCTCGGCCAACAGGGGCTCGATCCGCGCCAGCGCACTGGGCGGCAGGACCGTGTTCGTCAACGGTTGGGGCTGCTCGGTTTCTTCGGATTCATCGTCCGATTCGCTCGGCTGATTGAATACGTGCGGCGGATTCAGGACCGGGTGCGTCTTCCATTGTTCAGGCTTGGCCTTCGGCGGCGGAGCCGGCGGTGCGGCGACGGGGGCATCGGCCAATTTCTGCTTCGGCTTCTTCGGCTCGACGGTTGCCGAGGGTTGCGGAGGCGATTTCGCTTCGGGTTGCGCCGCTAATTCGATCGCCGGTTTTTCCTCCGGCGGCGGATTCAAAAGCGTCAGCGTGGCGGCCAAATTCGGGCCTTTCACAACGCTCTTCGGAAACGGCGGCACGGCGTCGGGCTCATTGACGGGCAGCGCAAGCATCTGCTCCATCAAGGCATCCAACTCATCCAGCATTTGCTTGGTCGTTTGCAGCGACCCGTCATTCGATTTCTTCGCCATGATGCCCATCCCGACTTGCGAATCCGTTCAGCAAAAGTAGGGACGATCTACTCTCGTCCAGGCAAGGTCCGGATCATAGCTTACCATAAATGTCAGAAAGATTTTACGTCAATTTGCCTCTCGCGCCGGGTCAAGTCCAACTGGACGGACCCGAGGCTCACCATCTTGCGACGGTATGCCGACTCCGCGCCGGCGACCTCGTTTGCCTATTCAACGGCGATGGAAACCAATACCCCGCCCGCGTCGTCTACGCAGACCGCCGTGAAGTTCTGCTCGAAATCGACACGTTTGAATCTCCCGAGCGCGAGCGCAAAACGCCCGTACATGCTGGCGTCGCTCTTCCGAAGGGCGATCGCGTGCAATTCCTGATCGAAAAACTCACCGAACTCGGTGTCGCCAGCTTCACGCCAATTGAATGCGAACACTCGGCAAATTTTCCGCGCGACGGCAAACGGGATAAACTGGAGAGATACGTCATCGAAGCCAGCAAACAATGTGGCCGAAATCGCCTAATGACAATCGCCGACCCGATGCCCGTACGCAGCTTTTGCGAAACGCGCAAGCTTACCGAAATCGGCCTGGTCGCGCATCCGTATGTTTCAAAGGAATCGGTGACGCCGGAATTCGGCAGCGCGGTACGCATCCTCGTCGGCCCCGAAGGCGGACTAACCGACGCCGAGGTGGCTCACGCGGTCGCCCTCGGCTGGAATGCCGTGAATCTCGGCCCGCGCATCCTGCGCACCGAAACCGCCGCGATGGTGCTCGCCGCCGCCGTCGGTATTCTGCCGCACGCGGTTTAGTGCTCATCATGGCGGCATAATGGCACATCCATTCGCCGACCTCACGGCAAGATCATTTCTTGCATGCATCGAATAAGGATGGATTCTTGACGACAATAATGCGACGGACTACCCAAGCAATAAAAACAAATGAAGCACGTTGCCGGCAGGACGGAGAAATCAGATGCCAATCCATGAAGACATCCGAGCCTACAATGTGGCACAGTCGGCTGGCGACCGGCGCATCTGCGATGCCCTGGCCGAGGCGATTGACAAGCACCTGAAGAAATCCGAGTGCAAGATTTGGCATCGCCAGCCGGTTTGGTTCCTCGATGGCAATCCGATCGTCGGCTACAGCAAACTCAAAGATTGCATCCGCCTGCTGTTCTGGAGCGGTCAATCGTTTGACGAACCCGGCCTTGCCGTTGAAGGCAGCTTCAAGGCCGCCGAGGCACGGTTCACTGATGTGGACCAGATTTCCGCCTCGGATCTCAAGCGGTGGCTCAAGAAAGCCATCGAGATCCAGTGGGATTACAAGAACATCATCAAGCGCAAGGGAAAGCTCGAGCGATTGACGCCAAAGGATGGCAATCTCGCCCAACCGCGCGACTGGCGGGCAGAAACGCTGACGCGGATTCGTGCGATCATCCTTCAGGCCGATCCTGAGGCTGTCGAGGAAGTGAAGTGGCGGAAACCCTCCAATCCGGCTGGTGTTCCGGTATGGTCGCATGACGGGATTCTCTGCACCGGGGAGACGTACAAGAACGCCGTGAAGATGACCTTCGCGAAGGGCGCCTCGCTTCCGGACCCTGCGGGCCTGTTCAACTCCAGCCTCGAAGGCAATACCCGGCGCGCCATCGATTTCCATGAAGGCGACACGATCAACGAAGAAGCCCTCGCGGCGCTGATTCGCGAGGCCGTGGCGCTCAACCTGTCAGAACCCAAGAAGGAGGGGCGCTGACGGGTCCCCCTCGCCGAGTTGCTTGTGCCTTTGCGCGTGCTTTCTCCTACAATTTCCGCGTGGTTTCAGTTTGATGTTCTTTCGCTGCTCGCCAAACGTTCCTCCCACTCGAGGTATCCTCATGAAACGCTCTCTCCCGTTGATTGTCCTCATTCTGCTCTCCGCGCCGCTGCTTGCGGGCGATACGCCAAAAGGGTTCATGCCGCTCTTCAACGGCAAAGACCTCACCGGCTGGAAATCGACCAACAACGCCAAGGTCTGGGGCGCGGAAAAAGGCGTCATCTACTGCCAGGGCGGCGGTGGCGGGTATCTCATGACCGAAAAGGAGTACGGCGATTACGAACTCCGCCTCGAATACAAAATGCCCAAGGGCGGCAACTCCGGCGTCGGCATTCGCACCCCTTTCAAAGGCGACCCCGCCTATGCAGGCATGGAAATCCAACTCATCGACGACGAAGGTTGGCCAGGCAAGCTCCAAAATTGGCAGAACACCGGCGGAATCTACAACGTCGTTCCACCCAAGACCATTAAGAACAAAGCCATCGGCGAATGGAACCAGATGACCATCATCGCCAAGGGCCGACAGATTACCGTCATCAACAACGGCGCGACCCTGGTGGACGCCAACCTCGACGACTATGTCAAGGAACACGCTAAACGCCATCCGGGCCTCTTGCGCAAGGACGGCCACATCGGCTTTCAGAGTTACAACAAGCGCGTCGAGTTTCGCAATATCGTGTTGAAGCAACTGTAAATTCATCCCAAGCCCCACGATGAGCGCAGCGATTCGTGGGGGTCGTTATTTCCGGGGCATCACCCCCACCAATCGCTGCGCTCATGGTGGGGCTTGGGGGGGACTCTCATGATTCGCATCCTTTTAACCGTGATCGTTGCCGCGGTCGCCACATTGCCGATCGCCGCTCAGGAGAAAGACCGTCGGCTCGTCGAGAAGCCGAAGCATTACAACTTGCCGTACCATCCCTGGACCCCGCCGACGACGAAGGAAGCGTGGGAGGCACGCCGGAAAGTCCTGAAGGAACAGCTGCTCCTATCGCAGGGTCTTCTGCCCATGCCGGAGAAAGTTCCGCTCAATGCCGTCGTGCATGGCAAGATCGAGCGAGACGGGTACACGGTCGAGAAGGTCTTCTTCGTCTCGCATCCGGGCCACTACGTCACGGGCAATCTCTATCGTCCGACGGGCAAATCGGGCAAGCTGCCGGCGGTGCTCTACGCTCACGGCCATTGGTCCAATGCTCGCCTTTCCACCGCCAATAGCTGGAACAACGACAAGAAGACCGGAGCCGAGGCAACCGAAGAAAGCTCGAAGTATTTCCACCAGGCCGGCTGCGCGATGCTCGCCCGACTTGGCTGTGTCGTGTTCCACTACGATATGGTCGGCAATTCCGACAGCAAGCAGATCACCCATCGCGAAGGCTTCAAGGACATCGAAGCTCAGCTTCGACTGCAAACGTTCATGAACCTGCAGACCTGGAACAGCATGCGCGTCGTGGACTTCCTGCTGACGCTGCCCGAAGTCGATCCGACGCGCATCGGCATCACCGGCGCTTCGGGTGGCGGGACGCAATCGTTCGTCCTTGCCGCGGTCGATGACCGCATCGCGGCGGCGTTTCCAGCCGTCATGGTTTCGACCGGCATGCAGGGCGGCTGCATATGCGAGAACTGCGCGTATCTGCGCGTCGGTACCACCAACATCGAGCTATCGGCACTCATCGCGCCGCGCCCGCTCGGCATGACCGGCGCCAACGACTGGACCAAGGAGATCGAAACCAAGGGCTTGCCCGAACTCAAGGCGATCTACAAGCTATACGGCGCCGAGGACAAAGTGATGGCGAAGTACCTCAGCTTCCCGCACAACTACAATCAGCCGAGCCGCGAGGTGATGTACAACTTCTTCAACAAGCACCTGAAATTCGGCGTTTCAGGCAAGATCAGCGAGACGCCGTTCCGCCCGATTGATCCGAAGGAACTGTCGGTGTACGACGCGAAGCACCCGCTGCCGAAGGACGCCGCCGATGCCCTCACCCTCAAACGGACGCTGTCAGCTGCCCAGGACAAGCAGCTGCAAGCGCTATTGCCCAAGGATGCGTCCAGTCTCGCCAAGTTTCGGCACATCGAACACGCGGCCCTGCGAGCGATGATTACCGATGAGCTGCCGAAGGAAGGCGATGTCGAAGTCGTCAGCAGCGGCGACAAGGTCGAGAAGGACGGCGTGATCACCCATGAAGTGGTGCTGAGCCGCAAGGGAAAAGGCGAACGCGTGCGCGGGCTGATCGTGCATGGCAACACCTTTGATGGCCGAGGCGTGATCTGGGTCCACCCGGACGGCATCGCCAGTATTTGGAAGGACGACAAACTCGTGCCCGCGGCGCGAGCGATCGTGGATAAGGGCAGCGCGTTCATGGCCATCGAAGTTTTCCGCACCGGCGCGTCGGCCAAGGCGGAACGCCCGACGACGAATATGAAGGTCGCCAGCCTCGCCTACGCCGGTTACTTTTACGGCTACAACCGTGCCCTCATCGCCGAGCGCGTGCATGACATCCTCACCGCAGTCGCTTATGCGAAGGCTAACGACAAGGTGAAGTCGATCAGCATCGTCGGTTTCGAGAACGCCGGCCCGTGGGTCATGCTCGCCAGCGGCCTGTGCGGCGACACCATCGTGCGTACCGCCGCCGACGTCAATGGTTTCAACTTCGGCTCGATTGCAGACTTCGACCACGAGAACATGCTGCCCGGGGCTCTCAAGTACGGCGGATTGCTGACGCTCGCCAGCATCATCGCGCCGAACGAATTGTACCTGCACAACACCAAGGGAGCAGGCTCATCAGCGCACCTTCAGGCCGCGTACCAGGTGTCGCGCCTGGCCGAGAAATTGCAGCAAGTGGAAAGCCGATCCGATCCGGTCGCGGTGGTGAACTGGATCTTGCGGTGAGGATTCGTATTACCGTAGCCATCACGCTCCGCGTGATGGATTTTTCCTTTGTCACCCCTCCATCACGCGGAGCGTGAGGCCTACGGTATATGCATGGAACGAAATCAATGGCGACGCGAGAAATGATGCTGCAACGGATCAAGCTAGCGGTGGCGGAAGGCAACCGCGCCGGCGCTGCTCCGCCTTTGCCCCGGCGCGGAAGTGTCGGCTATCAAGGTGCGGGCGTGGATATCGTTCAGAAATTTTGCACGGAGCTTGCTAACGCTGGCGGGAAGGCTCATCGCGCCGCCGTTGCTACCGACGTCTTGCCCATTCTTGAATCGATCATGCAACCGTTGAAAGACCGCAAGTTGATTCTAAGCTCCGGCGGCATCGTTGAACGGCTTGAGCTTTCGAAAATGCTGCTTGAACGTAACTACGAAGTGCGGGCGATGAGCGAGTCGCCGACGCGCGACGAACTCTTCGCGGCTGACATCGGCATCACGAACGTTCATCGGCTGATCGCAGAAACCGGTTCGGTCGTAGTCGCGACAAGTCCAGGCGAACCTCGCTCGGTCAGCCTGCTGCCGCCGGTGCACATTGCGATTGCCGAGCGTTCGCAGCTATTGCCTGACCTGTTCGACCTGTTCGATCTCTACAGCCCGACTCAGTCGCTGCCGCCCGCGTGCTTGACGCTGATCACCGGTCCGAGCAAGACGGGCGACATCGAGCTCAGGCTCGTCACCGGCGTGCACGGGCCCGGAGAATTGCACGTGATTATTGTGGATTGATATCATCGCTTGCGTTTAGCGCTCGCATCGAATGACTCGAACACTACTCGCAAACAGTAACATTTAAACCATAATTCGATTTCAGGATCCATCTATGTCAAAACTCAAAGGAAAAACTGTCCTCGTCACCGGCGGCGGCAGCGGCATCGGAGCCGCGTCGGCCAAGGCGCTGCTCGACGAAGGCGCCAGCGTCGCCATCGCGGGCCGCGATCAGAAAAAACTCGATGAGCTCGCCAAGTCGCTGGGTAACGTTCTCGCCGTCTCTTGCGACGTGTCCGACAAGGATCAGGTCAAGTCGCTGATCGACACCGTCACGAAGAAGCTCGGCCCGATCGATATTCTCGTCAACAACGCCGGCACCAACCTCAAGGAACGGACGTTCCGCGAATTGACGCCCGAATCGTGGGATCGGCTCATCCGCACGAATCTCGATGGCGCGTTCTATACGATCCATGCCGTCTTTCCGTCGATGCTCGCACGCAAGGACGGCCTGATTATCAACATCGTCTCGGTCGCGGGCAAACGTGCTTCACCGCTGGGCGGAGTGGCCTATGCCGCGTCGAAGTTCGGCCAGGCGGCGCTGGGCATAGGTTTGGCGGCGGAAGAAAAAGCGTCGGGCATCCGCGTTTGCAACATTTATCCCGGCGAGGTGGATACGCCGATCCTGGTGTTCCGCCCGAAGCCGATCACGGAGGATCACCGCGCGAAGATATTGCGACCCGAGGACATCGCCGACGCCGTGCGTTTCGTCGCCACGCTGCCGCCGCACGTGTCGGTTCCGGAGTTGGTCATCAAGCCTACGGCACAGGAGTATATTTGATAGGATTCACTTACGGCAAACAGACAAGATGATTCAAGCGTGACGCACTCGCGGCCGGTTTCACCGCTATTCGAGTGCGTTTGCCGTATTTTACGCTTTACATCCGCTGTCCGGGCAGGGCGACGGCTTGTTTTACCCAGGCCGTGAATTGAGCTTCGTCGATTTCTTCGTCTTCGTGGATGTGAAGGTAGCGGACTTCCGGTTGCTTGGACTCGACGGGCGGGACGGGGTCGAGCGATGTGCCGCGGAAGAAAGAGACTTTGATGTATTTCGTGATGCAGTGGAAGCCGAGAAACCAGATGCCCTCTTCGACTCCGTAAAAGGGCGTGTTCCACTTCACCGCCTTGCACACGCCGGGGACGGCACGCTCGATCAGTTCGTCCAGGCGTCGGCCGACGTCGCCCTTCCAGCCCGGCATCGCCGCGATGTAGGCCTGCACTGGCCCGTCGCCGTAGCCCTTGGCGATCTGCGGATTTCCGCCGGAGAGCAGTTTCACCGGTTCGGCAGCTAACTTCTTATTTGCGCCTTTCGTGGATTCCTTGAGCGTTTTGCGAGACATTAAATTCACTCCGGTGAGAATCAAAGTGCGTACGCGCAGGTTCCCACTACTTCGTCTGCGGTTCCAGGATGACAGTGACTGGCGTCTTCAGCGGCGGGATACGGGCCGTGTGGGCTTCGAAGTTCAAGTCGTCGTTATCCTTTGTGCTAAGAAATGGCACGTCGATGCACGCGGATTCGAAATTGACGACGGCAACGACGTCGCCATCGTTGGCGCCATAGTATGGCTTCTTCGTCTTGTCGATCGGATCGGGAATGAACACACTGCCAGCGAAAACCCAATCGGTGTGAAGGTCTTTTTTCGTCTTGATATTACGCAGCCATTCCTGTGCACGCACGCGGACGATTTTGCCATCCTTCTTGTATTCCAGATAGATCTTGATCGGCGTGCCCGACGGCGGCACGAGTTTCGGGCGGAACTGCACCGTCTTTCCCGCTTCCGCGCCGGCGAGCGTCAACGCCAGGTGCAGATCGCGCACATCCATCTCGGCGGCGAGTATCGCCTCGTGTTCCTTCGTCCGCTTTCGAGTCAGTAGTTGCTCGATCAAGCCTTCCCGCAAGCAAACCTCGGAGTCAACAAGGACGCGTTTCTTCTTTCCCTGAATCTCGAGCGTGATGCTCTTGCTCAGTTTGACCTTCTTGGTCTCCTCGACCGGAGCGCCCGTATTCGCCTTGTCGCCCTGGGCGGCGTCCGACGAATTCGATTTTGCGTCCGAATCCACGGTACAGCCGACGACGGCCGTGATGAAGAACGCGCCTAGACAAAGCTGCAATCGATAGGGGATCATGGTTTGCTCCCGATGAATGTTCTTGAACTTATCTACGCACGGTCGTTGATCGGTTTCACGGTCTTTTCCGCCGGTCCGACATACCGGCTGCGTGGGCGAATGATGCGGTTATGCTCCAGTTGCTCGATGACGTGGGCTGCCCACCCCGTGATGCGTGACGCCACGAAGAACGGCGTGTACAACGGCACCTCAAGCCCCATTGCATGATACAGCCGACCCGCCGGCCAATCCAGGTTGGGGAAGAGTTTTTTCTCCGCTTCCATCACCTTCTCGATCGTCTCCGCCGCGGCTTCCCACTGTTGCGTGCCCGCTCGCTCGGCGGCTTGCTTCGCGTATTCCTTCAATATTCGGGCCCGAACATCGCCTGCCTTGTAAACGCGATGCCCGAATCCCATGATCTTCGCTTTTCGCGCCAATGCCGACCGAATCCACGCATCGGCCTGGTCAGGCCCGCCGGTGCTCAGCAGCAGGTCCATCACCTTTTCATTCGCTCCGCCGTGCAAGGGCCCTTTCAAGGCGCCGATCGCCGCGGTGATGCTCGAATGCAGGTCGGCCTCCGTCGAGCAGACAACACGAGCCGTGAACGTGGACGCATTGAACTCGTGCTCGGCGTAGAGAATCAGCGAAACGTCGAACGCCTTCGTGTCGAACGTGTCCGGCTCCGTGCCGCGGAGCATGTACAACAAATTGGCCGCGAAACCGAGGGACGGCTTCGGCGGAACAACGGGCAACCCCTTCGTCGCGCGGAACGCCTCGGCGATGACGAGCGGAATCTGCGCGAGCAATCGCTCGGCCTTGCGCAGGTTCGCCGCCTTGCTGTTGTCCGAAAGATCGGCGTCATAGCTCGCGAGGATGCTGACACCCGTCCGCACGACATCCATCGGCACCGCGTTCTTCGGCAGCTTGCAAAGCAAGTCGCTCAACACCTCCGGCAACTTCTGTGCCGAGGCGAGACGGCTGTTGAAATCGGCAAGCTGAGTGCGCGTCGGCAGATCGCCGTGCAGGAGCAGGTACGCGACTTCATCGAAAGTCGAGCGCTCGCACAGCTCGCCGACGGGATAGCCGCGATATTGCAGGCCGGTGGCGATGGTCGAAATCGCCGTCTCGCCAGCGATGACGCCTTCGAGTCCGGGAGAGTAGATTTCGGTGGGGGTGGTCATTGATCAATCTCCTTGGCTCACCAAATGCGAGAAACGCCCTACAAATCGAATAATGCATCGATACTGACAATCGGGATGTCGTCAACGAGTGATTGTGAGATCATCATTCGATCAAAGGGATCTTTGTGGTGTGTCGGCAGCGTGACCAGAAAATCAGAGTATACAAAGTTGATTGGCAGAATATTCAATGCGAGATCAGAGATCGCTTCTACGATCCACGCCCGGTAAGGCTTCAACAATTTTAGCTTTCCAAAACCAACTTTAATGGCCAATTCCCAAAGTGTGGCGGCACTTACGAACCGATAATTACTCGGATCTTGAAGTACCGCCATCGCCGGCGTACTAATCTTTGCCGGCTCTTCAACGGACCACAAAAGAGTGTGGGTGTCAACCAATAACCTCATGGCAAATATTCCTCGAAACCCTCGGGAATTTCGTCGAAATCGGGCGCGATGTACAGAATGGAGCCGCGCATGGTTCCGAATTGAGGCGCTTGTCGTGGCTTTGGAGTCACATGAATCGTCGCAATCGGTTTGTCATTGCGAGTCACGATTACTTCCTCGCCTGGCGGGAGTTTATCGAGAATATCTGTCAGATGTCCGTCAACCTGTTGAATGTCCAGTATAGTCATGGCGTTGGATCCTTTCGTTCAAAACAACTCCGACACGACCTGCCCGCCGATGTTGATGCCAAGCGTTGCGGATTGCTCGGTGGTGATGCCGACGGCGTGCATGATCGACGCCGCCAGGTCTGCGGGCGTGACTGGCCGCAGCCTCGGGCGTTCCGCGCGCGCGTCGCTTTCGCCGATCACCTGACCGCCGCGAACGCCGCCGCCCGCTATCAGCGCACTGTAGCAATGCTCCCAGTGATCGCGGCCGGCCTTGTCGTTGATCCTCGGCGTTCTACCAAACTCGCCGATGGCGACGACCAGCGTCGATTGCAGCATGCCGCGCTCCTGCAAATCGGTGAGCAGTGCAGGCAGCGTCTCATCCAGCCACGGCGCCTGGCGATCCTGCATCAACTGAAAGTTGCGATAATGATTGTCCCACCCGCCGTCGCCTGCGTCCTCCTCGGCCTCGACATGATCGCTCCAGTTCACCTGCACGAACGGTACGCCATGCTCGACCAGGCGTCGCGCCAGGAGGCACGATTGCCCGAAGCGCGTCCGGCCATAGCGGTCCGCCAATTCGGGCCGTTCGCGCGATAAATCGAACATTCGGCTCGCATCGGGCGAGGTCAACAGCGCCAGCGCCTGCGCGCGATAGTCGTCGATGGTACGCTGGCTGCCGGTGTCGAGCGATCGGCCACGCGCGAGCACTTGCAGGAGCTGCTGGCGATTTTGTAAGCGCGCTGGCGAAAGATTGGCCGGCAGTTGCAGCGCGGGAATCTGCGTGCCACGCTCGGCATCGTAGACGAGACGGAACGGATCGTAAAGCGCTCCGAGCGTGCCGCCGCCTTCGCCGGCGATGGCGCGTTTGCCTTGATGCAAACGCCCGCCGACGACCATGAACGGCGGCATGTCCGAGTGAAACCCCTTGGCCCGGGCGACCAGCGAGCCGATGCACGGCCTGACGTTGCCCGCTGCCGACGCTCCGCCGAGATTGATGCTGCCCGTCGCGCTGCCCGTGAGACCGACCGTGCCGGCCACGCCGTGATCGTTGGACGTGGAATGCAGCGAGCGAATGATCGCCAGCCGATCGGTCCACTCAGCAATATTGGGAAACAACTCGCCAATCCGCGTGCCAACAACGCGCGTGTGAATCGACGAAAATGGCCCGCGATACTCCGCCGCCGCATTCGGTTTCGGATCCCACGTATCAAGCTGCGACGGCCCACCCCAGAGCCAAAGAAAGATGACGGCACGCGCGGAGCCGACCAATTGCTCCCCTCGCCCTCCGGGAGAGGGGTTGGGGGTGAGGGAACTGCTCGCCTTCAGTCGAAGCAAATCCGCCAACGTCAACCCGAGGGCTGTCGATCCGCCGATCTGGAGGAACGCGCGACGACTAATGCCTCTGCCGGTACGTCCAAGAAACAGCATGGAGAGGTCTCCGCGAATGCGTGTCGGGGGTAGTGAGATTATACCAGATTCGGAGGTAGCCGCGCAATTTCAGCGCACCGACCCCTTGGCCAACAGGGCGCTTGGCCATTTGCTGTTGGCCAAGCGCTCTGCCACTTTTTCGGCCTTTTTTTGCACTTTTGGGGGGTGTTGGCCAACAAGCCGAGGGGGAGAGGGGGGGGCCTCGTTTAGCGTTCGCGCCAAACGTGCAATCGAAAATAATTCCGCTACCGACTTTGACAACGCCAACCCCGGCGCGTTACGATCAAAAATAGTACCCGCAAGTCCGCAGCGAGCCTGCGGGCTTATGCGAAGCACGCGATTACCGTAGGCATCACGCTCCGCGTGATGCATTTCAACGCCAACACGAGTTAGCGGAGGAGACGAGTTCGGCGAAAAACAACGAGCCACGCGCCCGAGCGTTCGTAGTTCGCGCCAAGGTGAATTTTGCCGTAAATCGGCGAGAAACGAAGGGACACGAATCTGTAGGTTAATGAAGCCAGAATTTGATTGACGCGAGCGATTGCCAAGGGATAATGAACGGAGTCCGCAGATTCCGTGTCCATGGGAGATGGGTTCCGCGGTTCAGTCCAGCAAGATTTTATCCGTCGTGGTCCGCCACGAGGCGCTTGCGAAAGCACCGACGCCTGCACGCAGAGCACGACGGATAAAATCCTTAACGTTTCGGCGGATTTGGTTCGGCAGCAGATGAGGGCGTTCTATGAAGTCATCCTTCCCATTTGCGTCGTGGGTCTTTTTCCCCATACTCGCAGTATTTGCAAGCGTCGGATCCGGCGACGAGCTGCCCCCGAAGGCGAAGGACGGCCCGCTTGGGATGAAGTTCGTGCCGCTCCCCAAGGGGACGACCTACTTAGGTGGCGGCGATGGCACGAATGGGCCGAAAACGGAAATCAAGGAGGGTTTTGAGATCGCGGTACACACGGTGACGCAGGGGCAGTGGCAGGATCTGATGGGCAACAACCCGAGTTTGTACTCCCGCACAGGCCGTGAAAAGGACAAGGTGAAAGACATCAAAGACGCGGAATTGAAGCAGTTTCCGGTGGAAGGTGTGTCCTGGAATGAAACGCAGGAGTTTATCAAAAAGCTGAACGAGGTGGAAATGGGCAAGGGCTACGTGTACCGGTTGCCGACGGAAACGGAGTGGGAGTATGCGTGCCGCGGCGGTGCGACGACGCGGGAGGAGTGTTCGTATCATTTCTACTTCGCGAAGCCGACAAACGACCTGTCCTCAAAGCAGGCAAACTTTGCTGGGAGAAGTCCGTTCGGGAAGGGTGGGGTTGGACCTTACCTTGGGCGGACGACAAAGGTGGGGTCATACGAGCCGAACAAGTTGGGGCTGTACGACATGCATGGCAACGTCTGGCAATGGACCGACTCCCTCTGGAATAAAGGCGACACGATCCGGGTGATCCGGGGGGGCAGCTGTATCCACGCTGGTGTCTTCTGCCAGGCGGGGTACCGGAGCTGGAGTGCGCCGACGAGTCAGTCCCAGTCCATAGGCTTCCGACTTGCCCGAGTTCCAGTCCGATAGCCGCCGAACCGTTATCTAGCCCATGAAGATTGAGGTTTGTTCCGGAGGTAGGGGTGAGTGAAGAGGGGCGAGGGGCGAGTGAAATGCATCGGGTCAGGTTCACTCGCCGAATCCGTCGTTCACTGCGCCGGGATGATTCGAGCAACGGCTTCCATTCGTCCGTGTTTTTGCCTGTAAGCAAAAACACCGAGGCGGCACCAATCAGCTATACGGGGTAAGGCCTGGAATCCGCTTGACGCAGGCGATTGCCAAGGGATAATGAAAGGAGTCCGCGGACTCCGTGTCGATAGGAGATGGGTTCCGCGATTCAGTCCAACAAGATTTTCTCGGTCGTGCTCCGCCACGAAGCGCTCGCGAAAGCACCGCCGCTTGCACGCGGAGCACGACGGATATAATCCTTGACGTTCGCTGGCGGAGGGCGCATGGACGCGTCGAAACAATACTCGGGAACGGAGGACCGCCCGCGGTGCTGGGCACGGGTCAAACTCACCGTCGAGCCAGCTGCGGGCGTGACGGAGGTGGCGCTCGGTCCCGCAGTGGCGGACCGACTCCGGGCGCTGTTCGGAGAGCACTTCGAGCACGGCTGCCAATGTGTCCTGTCCGGGGTGGCCTGCCAGATCGCCATGGCCAACGTGGCAGGTGAGATGCCCCGGGTGGGCCGGTCGGCGTTCCGAGCCGAAGTGGTCGAGGTCGAGCTGGTCAGTAGCCGAGACTGGCGAGAATCCGGGTGGCTGCTGGGCGAGGCGGCCATGGCCGCCACCCGCCAGTTCCTTTTTGAGTTCGAGGCCGCCGGCGGGTGAGGGGCCGGACGCCGAACCGCCTCGTGGCCTCTCCGACTTGAACAAAAACAAAGCCGACGGTCCCGGCATCGACTAACGATGTAGGCGCTACGAGAAACCTCTCCGTGGCGACGAACGGGTGACGCAACCTCAGTCGCTCCTGCTGCGCCGGGGTTGGGTACAACCCCGGCCACGGTCCACCGACATGAGGGCATGTCGAGCGCGGAGCCGCAAGCGGACAATTCACGATCCCGGATATCCTGTCTCTTTTTCGCCAGAATTTAGTTCACAAACGAATTGCCGTTCGTCATAATGGCAGGATACTCTTTTCCCAGATCTGAGGAGAGCGGTCACATGCTGCACCGAATCTGCATCCTTGCGGTTTTGGGTTTCTTTGCCATGCCTCTTGGTTCATCCCTTGGGCAGGAACCTGGGTACAACAAAAAGGCGATCGAAGCGCTCAGCCGGCGAATCGATGACCATCTCGCCAAGGTTTGGGCGAAGGCCAAGGTCGCGCCCGCGCCGAAAGCGGACGACTATGTCTACTTCCGCCGGCTCAATCTCGATCTGCGCGGGCGAATTCCGGAGCTGAGCGACATCGTCGATTTCACCGACAATGAGGATGCCGACAAGCGCTGGATGTGGGTTGACAGGATGCTCGAAAGCCCCGAGTATTCGCAGCATTTCGCGCATGTGTGGCGCAACATCATGCTCGGCTACCAGACCAATCCGCAGTTTCAATTCCTGATGCCGCAGTTTGAAGGCTGGCTGCGCGATCGGATCAAGGATAATGTCCCGCTGAATACGATGGCGCTGCAACTGCTGACCAGCCAGGGCAGCACGCCGAACATGGGCTTTGGCCGAATGACGCAAGGCGTCACCAGTCCGCAGCTCTTTTTCCAGGCGAACGAAAACAAGGCCGAGAATCTCGCGGCAGCGACATCGCGGGTGTTTTTGGGCGTGAAGATCGAATGCGCTCAATGCCACGCGCACCCGTTTGCGAAGTGGAAGCAGGACCAGTTCTGGGAATTCGCCGCGTTCTTTTCGCAGACGCCGCAGATTTTCCGCCAGCCGAACAAGGTGAACCCGCCGAAGCTGCCGTCGTACACGCCCGGCCGAGAGATATTGATCCCCGGCACGGAACGCGTGGTCAAGGCGAAGTTTTTGAATGGCAAGATGCCCGACTGGGAGAATTCGACGAACTCGCGAAAGACGCTGGCGGAATGGGTCGTCGCCAAGGAGAACCCGTTCTTCGCGCAGACAATGGCGGATCATGTCTGGTCGTACCTGATGGGCGTGAGCTTGCTGGAGCCAATCAACGAACCGAGCGACGATATTCCGCTCACGCATCCGGAGTTGCTGGACGAATTGGCGAAGGCGCTGGCGGCCAATAATTTCGACGCTCGCTTTCTGGTCCGCGCGATCGTGCATTCGCAGGCGTATCAACGCGGCAGCGGCGGGGCCAAGCTTGCTGACAAGGAGGACTACCATCTCTTCGTCCGCATGCCGATCCGGGCGCTCTCGCCGGGGCAGATTGTCGGCAGCGGGGTGGTCGCCACGGTGCCGCCGCACGAGGTCGAAACGCGGCGGGATCTGCTCGGTCAGCCGAATCAGCCGCGGCAGTTTTTCGATCCGCGTTTCCAGTCGGAGCGTGCGAAATTCTCGTTGAAGTTCCCGCTGCAGGATCGCCGTTACGAGCCGCAGACATCGATCTTGCAGGCGTTGTTCATGATGAACGGGGAATTCTTGCGGAAGCGAACGAATGCCGCCAATAACAAGGACCTGAAGACGCTCGCGAATCCGAAACTGCGCGATGGCCATCCGGCTCGCGTCATGTCGCTGTATCGGCTGGTGCTGTCGCGGCCCGCTCGGCCCGACGAAATCGCACGCCTGGTTCCGTATCTCGAACGCGGTGGCGCGACGAACAATCTCGGCGATGCCGTCAGCGACATCTACTGGGCGCTATTGAATAGCTCCGAGTTCTCGCACAATCATTGAGATAGCACTGCTTAGCCGCTCGCCTCTGCCGAGCGCGGATGTGTCGCAACTGCAACTCCGCGCTCGCCAGAGATGAGCGGCCAAAGAATTATTCCGCATCCGGGTCGGGCATGACGCCCGTTTCCACGGCCTGGCGCATGTCGGCGGGGCTTGAATTCCACGCTTCCAGATAGGTCGGTTCCAGTGGAACCAAGACGTGCATGCCCGGGAATAAAAACAGCGGCATCGACGGCAACACATCGCCAACGCCAACCGGTTCGACGAAAGCCGTCCGCTCGTCATCCATTTCGTACGACGCCAAGATACGATCCTTGCCCGGCGGAAATTCGAACGGTGCATCGGCCAATTCGTCCCAGATCGCCTTGTGCACGCCGAGCGGATCCCGCGGCGTCGGCGGGAACAAATCAATCAGCAAGACGTGAAAGCCAGCTTGCATGAAATCGAGCGTATTCTCGACGAAATCCCGAAAGGCGGCCCGACTGTCCTTGTTTCCGGGCGAGAGTATTTCGATCACCGCGACGATCCTGCCGAGATGATGCCGCACCACGACCCGGTTAGCCCGTTCGGCATAAGTGGCGTTCGATGCCTTCTCGACAATCTTTGCCTTTGGCCTTTCGATGGTAAGCACGCCGCCGGCATCCGACAGATTTTTTTTCGATCTAGTCCGCGATTCGACCGCGAGGACGTCGCCAATCATGGGGCCAGCACGCTGCTCGACGAGAGCCGAGAGGCCAGCGGGTAGAATGCCGCGATTGAGGTTGCGCGCAATCTCCACGGACCAAACTTGGTGGAAATGATGGAAAACTCCCGACGGAACTTCAGTCCAATCATGTATCGGCATGATGTACCTCCGCTGCCATTATACAGGACAGCCTCGCACGAATGCCTATCGTACCAGATTACTCCAGAAACACCGATTGCCGATCGGCGGCGTTGAAAGCGATGAGCGTCACCATGGTTTCGTCGCTCTCGTTGACGAGTTGATGCACCATACCTTGCGGTATCCGCACGACACTGCCGGGACCGACGGCAATCCAATCATCGCCCAGGCGATGCCTCCCTCGGCCCTTTAGAACGTAGAGAATCTCCTCGCAATTCGGGTGGTAGTGCGTCGGGTTCGATTGCCCCGCGAACATCTCGCAAACGCCGACAGTTTGCGTGGTTCCGGGCAACAGGTCCGCGTTGCACACCCAGCGCAGGGTGCCCCAGGCGAATTCTTGCGTTGTCAATTCCTCGGCGGTGCGGTGCAGCATCGGTTGGCTTCCAAAAAACGGCTGTGCCAAACCCAAGGGTTCGGCGCATCTCACCCTTGGGCTTGGAAAGAAAAATGACTATCCCTCATTTTTGTGGAAAAATGCAAGCTCACGCAACGGCGCAAAGGCCGCAAAGAAATACAGAGGATTTGGAAGTGTAAAGACACGTATTGACCTCACTCTTCGCGCCTCTGCGTTGCTATGAACATA
>CAZAFH010000015.1:0-89678 GCA_964484265.1 uncultured Singulisphaera sp. | reverse complement strand
GGGGGAGAGGGGAGTAAATGCCGGCGATTGCTTAATTTATGGATCGATCACCATAGAACTTAGCGATGTAGTACTAAACGGGGTTACTTGGTCAGCTTGTACGCAAAGATATACTCGTGATCGCGAACGTACAGATGCCCATTCGCGATCGCCGGATTCGCCCACGTAAGGCTGTCTTTGCTCGTCTGCCTCATCTGGGGGATGTTCGACCGTGCCGCGATTTTGAACTGGCTTACCAGATTGAACGCCTTGGGATCGGCATCGACGAGTCCGACCGTTCCCTGATCGGTGTAGAGGTAAAGCATGCCGTCAGCCGCGATGACGGAACCGCTGGTGCATTTAAAGTCGTTGCGCTCGGACCAGATTTGGTCGCCAGTATTGAATTCCTGGCAAACCCACATTCCCGGTTCGGAATGACCATAAATATGGTCGCCAACGAGCACCACGCCACCGTCGCGATTTTTCAGTTTCTTCCAATTCTTCTTGGCGAATTTTTCCTCGGCGCCTTGCTTGGCGCCGATCTCGAAGCAATGGCTTGCGTCGGACGTCGTGGAATAGACCAGGTTTCCCTTGACAACCGGCGTTGGCGAGATGGAGTAACTGTCGCCCGGAACGATCTGGGACTTCCAGAGCGTTGTGCCGGTTTTCGCATCCACTCCGGCGAGTGAAGCACCTTTGTTGCCGCCGCTAAAGCCTATCTGAATATACTGGCGAACGCCGTGAAAGGTGGCCGCGATAGGCGAGGAATAAGGCGCGGATTCGCTCCAGTCTTTCGTGCGCCAAACGGTCGCTCCGGTCAATTTATCGAGTGCCAGGAGCGTGCCGCCTTTGCCGCCTGGCGTGCAGATGAGGAGCTTGCCATCGACGAGCGGCGACTCGCTAAAACCCCACTGGGTCATCATGGCGCCGCCGAAGTCTTTTTCGTAGCTCTTGCGCCAGAGGACTTTTCCCTTAGCCGAAGCGTCCACGCAAACAAGTTCGCCCGTGCCGCCGAGAGCGTACACCAGGTTGCCGTCAACCGTCGGCGTGCTGCGAGGGCCGTCGCCCCAGGTGTTTCCCTTGAACGTGAAGAGCGGACCGATTTTCGTCCGCCACAGCTCCTTGCCAGATTTTTCGTCGATGGCGATGACATATTCCTCCGTGAATTTCATATCCGTGCCCAGCGTGTAGACGACGCCCTTGGCCACGGCGACGCTCGAAAAACCCAGCCCGGCGTCCTTGAACGTCCACGCAAGCTTCGGGCCTTCTTTCGGCCATTGCTTGAGCAGACCCTTTTCCTTCGACACGCCGCTGCGATCGGGACCGCGGAATTGGGGCCAATCTTCGGCCTGAGAACGCGAAACGACGAATAGCAATCCAAGAATTGCAAGCAGGGAAATTCTCATGGAGAACCTCGACGGAGAAAATCAGCACGGGGCCGACGGGCGGGCAGGGTGGGAAATTACGCTCATTAGAAGTATACGGGGCGAGCACGGTCGAGGACAAGATTCGAATCCGATTTGCGGTAGGCGAGCCTAGCCGCGTAAGCGGCAGGTTGAGCCTACGATTGTTAATTCAACGTGCCGCTTACGCGGCTAGGCTCGCCAGACATCCCCTTTCGATCTGCGTAGAGGCCGACACATCCAGAATGCGAAAAAATGGCGAACGAGTGGTCGGCCAGGCGCCCTGTTGGCCGAGGGTTCTGCTGACCGAACAAATTCTCTCCACCAACCGCGCAAAAAAATCCCGCGTTTGGTTACTGGAATCTCAGGGAATAACACGGTTCCTTGATTCACTCACCTTTACTCGGGAGATGCTTCCATGCTTTCACGTCATTTGCCCCGAACCATACCGTTCGCCGTCCTTTTGCTCACGATTGGCCTGGCTAGCTCGTCGACGGCAGGTGAACCCGTCGGCGTCAAGGCGGCGCAGCGGCTTCTCAAGGGCGAAGGGAAGCTCGTTCTCTTCCTCGCTCATCCGACCTGCAATCTGACCCGGTCCGATATCGATGGCGTCAAAGTCTTCACCAACGGCAGCTACCAGGTGACGGCTACCTACGACTACCTCGACAGCGATCGCGAGCAGGGTTACCGCACCTTCCGGTTCACCTTCGACAATCAGGGAAAGTTGATCGGCATCGCCGATGGTCCCGGCACCGGCTTCGTGCCTCCCTTTCTCGCCTCGGGTTTGGTGCTCGAACTGATCAAGACCCAGGTCCGCAACGATCCGAAAATGCGGCAAGATCCGCTCGGCATGCAAATTCTCGAAGTGCGCGACGGCCGGCAGGCGCTTCTGTTGCTTCTGCAATACAAGCAGAAACTGTAAGGCCCTACAATACCCCAGTCACCGTGATCCAGGTTGCGTCGGCATGAAGCGATTCATGGCGGCGCGACCGATTTCGCGTTCTGATTCAATTCGGAATCGCCTCGGATCGGGAGCCAAATGATGGATGCGGAAATGTCGCACGAGGAACAGCAGCGCTGGAACGGCTACTACCGCTCGCTGCGTGAATGGGCCGGCTTCCTCGTCGGACCGCGCCTGCGCCGTCGCCTGGACGAATCCGACCTCGCCCAGGAAGCATGGACCGCGGCATGGGAAGGCCGCGAGAATTTTCAGGGCGCCTCTCCCGAAGAACGCGACGCCTGGCTGCGCGGCATTCTGCGAAACAAGTTGGCCACAGTGCTGCGCTTTCATTCAACGCAAAAACGCGGCCTGCAGCGCGAAGTCGCCATTCCTGATCGCGTCGACAAATCCTGGGCGAATGTCGACGTGATGTTCTTCGGCAAAGGCCAAGATCCCCTGGCCAAGCTCGAACGCGAAGAACGCCTGGCGCGATTCCTCGAAGCCGTCGCTGGACTCTCAAACGCGGAACAGGCGGTCATTCGGCTGCGGCTATTCGACGGGCTCAAACTCCACGAAATAGCCGAGAAACTCGGCGAGACCGAAGGCGCCGTCGCCGGCCGAGTGGCGCGGGCGACGCGGAAACTGCAGCAGCGTCTGGCGGACTTGAAGGAGTAGCCGATGCACCAGGAATCCAGCGCGTCGCGGCCCGATCCGTTAGAGCCGTATTTTGCCGAGTATCTGCGTACCATCGATTCCGGCGCGGGCGTGAACCAACTTCGCGAGACGCAACAGCGCTTGCGCCGCCAGCTGGCGGAGCAATATCGAGGCGATCAGGAGCAACTGGTTTCGCTCGACGCGAAGCTGCGGCAGTTTTTCGACGATCATACCAATCTCAACGAAGTCGCCGACGCCGTGCGCGTGCTGCCCGATGCAACGATCGGACTCCCGCCTTCGGCGCCGAACGAGCACGATTCCGAGAGCATCGGCGAAATCATCGGCAACTATGAAATCGTAAAGCTACTCGGCCGCGGCGGGATGGGCGTGGTGCATCAGGCGCGCCATCGGCAACACGGGACCTGGACCGTCGCCATCAAGCGATTGCTCCAAGACGAGCCGAATCTGCGGGCACGTTTTCATCGTGAGATTCAAGCGCTGGCGGCGCTGAAGCACCAGAACATCATCGCGATCTACGATTTCGGCGAGTATCAGCGCAGGCCGTACTTCGTGATGGAGTATGCCGAGGGCGGCAGCCTGGCGGATTACTTGCGCAATCTCGGTCTGCCCGATTGGTCGCAACCCCAGCCGAAGGAGATCGATCTCGCTCGCCAGCGTGGAATCCTGTTGACGGAGAAGCTGCGATCGTTGATCGAGTTGATGGTGATGCTCGGCAGCGCGATGGCGCATGCGCACAGCCGAGGCGTGTTGCACCGCGATCTGAAGCCGGGCAACGTGCTCTTGCAGACGGAACCGGGCCAGAATCCGCATCTGCGTTCGCCGCGAATTGCCGATCTGGGGTTGGCGAAATTGATGGACGAGGACGCCGGGCCAGCGTTGACGCGTGATGCCGCGCTGGGAACGCCGTATTATGCCGCGCCGGAGCAGATCGATCGCGCCGCCGATGTCAAACCGCATGCGGACATTTATAGTCTCGGCGCCATCCTGTACGAACTGCTCACCGGCGAGCCGCCCTTCCGCGCGGAGTACGGCGAGAATCCGAGCGAGATAAAGGTGGCGGCGATCAAACACAAGGAACCGCCGCCGCCGCACCTGATCGATTCACGAGTGCCGCTCGACTTGAGCGCGATTTGCGCGAAATGCCTACGGCCTGAGCCTGGTCTCCGCTTCGAGAGTGCGCAGGAATTTGTCGATGACCTACAGCGCTGGCTGGATGGCAAGCCGATTCGAACGCGTCATCAATCGACGATCGAGAGATTGCGCTCGTTTTACCGCCGCGAGCCGATGAAGGCCTGGCTGCGGACGGTGAGCGTCGCCGCGATCGGCATGGTGATTGCTGCGGTGGTAGGGTGGAGCATCGTCGTCGTGCAAGCAGCGAGGCGCGATGTTGAGATCGCGGAGCAAAAGCATAAGGAGGAACGCGACCACGCCGAGCGCAGGAACCGCACGGCCGAGGAAGCGCGTAAGGCCACCAATCAGGCGAAGCAGTTCAAACTCGAAGCAGGCAACTTTCCGCACGACATGGCCAAGCTGCAACAGGCCGTGATGGCTGCCCGCGAGGCGGAGATCATCATTCAGGCCGGCGAGGCCGACGAGAAGCTCCGCGCCGAGGTCCGCGCGGTGGTTCGCGAAATCGAACGGGAAATCGCCGACGTCCGCTTGCTGGCGTCGATCAACGACGCTCGCCTGCACAAACTGCACCTGCTCATCGTGCCTGGACGCGAACAGGCCGAAAGAACCTGGATCGACGATTCTGGTCAACTCGTCAATAAGCCGGCGAACAAAACCTTTCTCGCAGCTTTCAGAGATTACGGCATCGATCTGGAGAAACAGAAAAACGCCGCCATCATCGACGAGCTAAAAACACGCTCGCCACGCATTCGCGGCGAGGCCGCATTGGCCTTGACGGAACTCGGACTTCTCGAGGGCGGCCTTGCGGCGATAAAGAACCCGCTCGGGCCTTCGCCGTTGCGCGACCCGAAGGCGGCGAAGTGGGTTCGCTACTTCGTAATCGCCCAGGAGATCGACGAGGATCCCTGGCGGAAGAAGCTGCGGCGAACTCTGCTGGAGACCAATCCAGCCTTCCTGGGAACAGCGCTGGATCAACTGCATCGCCAGGCGCTACGGATGGAGTTGCCCGTTTCCAACCTCTGTTTTCTCGCCGAGATCTGGGGCGCCGTTTCGCAGCCGAGATGGGGAATGGATCTGTTGAACCCAGCCGAGCAGCGTGAGCCGAACAACGCGCTCGTCTGTTGCTACCTCGCCTTCCTTGAAACGCGGCGAACTTCGCCGGTCTGGGCCGACGTCGCGAACTGGTATCGCGCCGCTGTTGCCTTGCAGCCGAACTCGCCGATCCTGCGATATAGTCTCGGCAACGCCTACTACCAGGGGGGCAAGCGAGAATTCGCCCTGACACAATTCCGGACCGCGACCGATCTGGACCCGAAGTTTTCGCTGGCCTGGTACAACCAGGGCGCGATCCTGCAAGAGCTTCACCGCTGGCCGGCCGCGGCGAATGCGTATCGCCAGGTGCTCCAGCTTGGCGATAGGTTTCCCGAGGTGTTGACGAATTTGGGCGGAATTCTTGGCAAGACCGGCGACACCGCCGGCGCGATCAACCTGCTCGATGAGAGCCTCAAGCTCAACCCGCGAATCTCAATCACGTATCACCATCGGGGAATCGCCAAAGTCCTGTCAGGCGATGTCGCGGGAGGGATTGCCGACTACCGATCGGCTCTCAAACTGAAAGAGGCCTACAGCGAGGCCCATCTGAATCTCGGCGATGTCTTGCAAGCCCAGGGCGATCTGGTTGAAGCGTTGAAGCATCTGCAACGCGCTCGGGCTCTCATGCCGGACGACGACAGCGTCGCCAAGCGTGCCGAGCATTGCAGGCGAATGCTGGAATTCGACGGCAAGCTTGCGCTGCTCGTCAAGGGAACGCTCACACCGACTGACGCTCTCGACTGCATCGCTGCCGCTCAGGTCGCGGCGCTGCGCAAATCGCACATCACGGCGACGCGGCTTTACGGCGAAGCGCTGACCAAAATCGAGCCGACGATCGAGAATCGATTCCGTGTTCTCGCTGCACGCTCCGCCCTTGCGGCAGCCGCCGGTCAGAAGCCAGCCGACGCGGAACGAACGCGGCTTCGCAAGCTCGCGCTGCGCTGGCTGCGAGAAGAACTGACCGCCGCCGCCGAATGGATCAAGCTTGGCAATCCGATGCAAGCGGAGGCCGGTAAGGACGCGCTCCGAAAATTGCAGAGCGATATGAATTTCGCAGGCGTCCGCGACCCGCAATCGTTGGCCGCGCTATCCGGCGAGGAGCGTGCCGAATGGGCCATGCTCTGGGCCGACATCCAGGCGAAGCTCGCCGCGCCGTAAAATAGGACCGTTTCGCCTTTTACTTTGCCGCCAGCAATGCTGGAACGAAGGTCTGCGGATCGCCGCCGGTCACGTGTACTTTGCCTTCGCCATCGACGAACACATCGACTTCGCTGCGGATGCCGAACTCGGGGAGATAGATGCCCGGCTCGACCGAGAAACAGGTGCGCAGCATGACTCGGCGTTCTTCGCGTGTTTCGAGGCTGTCCATGTTCGCGCCGTTGCCATGGACCTCCTGCCCGATGGAATGCCCGGTGCGATGACAGAACGCCTCGCCATACCCGGCCTTCTCAATCACCTCTCGGCAAGCGTGATCGACCTCCCAACCTTGCAGCGGCGTTTTGCTCGCAAAGGCCGAACGTGCCTTCGCAATCGCCGCGTCGCGCGCTGCCGCGACGATGGCGAATATCTCCTGATAGCGCTGCGGAACCACTTTGCCGACAAACGCTGTCCGCGTCAGGTCGCTGTACACCGCGCGCGGCTTTTTGCACTTCGCCCACAAATCGATCAGCACGAAGTCGCCCTCACGGATCGGCGAATCCTCTCCTTCCTTCGGCTCGTAGTGCGGATCGCCGCTATGCGGTCCGACGGCGACGATCGGTGCATGGTCGGCCGCGACGCCGTTTCTTTCAAAGTGATCGAGAATGACCTGCTGCACCGTTGTTTCGCGAATCGGAATGCCGTCGCGCACCATGTCGGTGATGAAACTAAACGCCACATCGAAAGCCGAACGCGTGTGCCTGGCAGCTTCCAGGTGCATGGCCCACTGCTCATCGTCCCAGCACGCTTCAAAGCGCTGAATCAAATCGCCCGAGGGCACGACCTCCACGCCAAACGACCGGACAAGCTCCACCGTTCCCGCATCCACGCGCGAGACATACGGATTGGCGTTGCGAGGCACGTACTCCATCGCCACGCGTTTGGCGCCCTTCACGAGAGCACCGACCGATTGTTCGAGTTCTTGCCAGCGAAGATAAACATTCTTCGATCCGGGCACATGATCCAGCGACCCCGACTCGATGCGATGCACCAGCCGGCGCGGCTCGCCAACCGCGGGAATGAAGTAAAACCACCGTCGCGACAGCATCTTGCTGGTTGGCATGTCGAGAATCCGACGAGCCAAGACATTCAAGCCGCGAAAGTCGTAGAGAAGCCAGCCATCGACCTGATCTTCCCGCAAGGCAGCCTGGATTTTCGCAAGATCAAACATCGAGATACTCCGAGGATTCCTGGTTCCAACGAGAACGGCACACTCTTCCTACCGTACATGTTATCAACCAACCCAGGTAACAGCGAAGCGCAGAGCCCCCCTGGCCAGGCGATTGGGAAGAGAATGCATCAAGAAAAATCCAATTCGGAGAACGGATAACCTGGAGAGAAAATACAATTTCCGGATGAAATCTGGCTGATACTTCTCAACGAAAGGGAGCCGCCGTGTCCGCGCATTCCTCGGAAAGCAATGTTCGACCTGAACCCGATCGTGAACTGGTCGCCATCGCTGACTACGTTTGCAACACGCCGATCACCAGCGACGAGGCGTACGATACCGCACGCTATTGTCTGATGGATAGCCTGGGCTGTGCGATGCTGGCGCTGCAATATCCCGCGTGCCGTCGGCATCTTGGGCCGATCGTGCCGGGGACGACGGTTCCGGGCGGCGTTCGCGTGCCGGGGACGGGCTATCAGCTCGATCCGATCAAGGCGGCGTTCGACATCGGCTGCGCGATCCGCTGGCTGGACTACAACGACACCTGGCTGGCGGCGGAATGGGGGCATCCGTCGGATAATCTCGGCGCCATCCTGAGCGTGGCCGACTATCTCTGCCGACGCGCCGGCGACGCCCGGCGTCTGACCGTTCGCGATGTGTTGACGGCGATGATACAGGCCCATGAAATCCAGGGCGTGCTCGCGCTCGAAAATAGCTTCAATCGCGTCGGCCTCGATCACGTTCTCCTCGTCAAAGTTGCTTCGACGGCGGTGGCAGCCAAGTTGCTCGGCGGCACGCAGCGCCAGATCGTTGACGCGCTGTCGCATGCGTTCATCGATGGGCAGAGCCTGCGCACCTATCGCCACGCTCCGAACGCCGGGCAGCGCAAATCATGGGCCGCCGGCGACGCCACGAGCCGGGCCGTGCGGCTGGCGCTGCTGGCACTGCAAGGCGAGCCAGGTCTGCCGAGCGCGCTGACCGTGCCCAGATGGGGCTTCCAGGATGTCCTGTTCAAGGGCAACCCCTTGAAGCGGTCGCGGCCCTATGGCTCCTACGTCATGGAGAACGTGCTGTTCAAAATCTCGTTCCCGGCGGAGTTTCACGCCCAGACTGCGGCGGAATGTGCGATGACGCTGCACCCGCTCGTCAAGGATCGGCTCGGCGAGATTGAGCGCGTCGTTCTGACGACGCAGGAATCGGCCGTGCGGATCATCAGCAAAACCGGCCCGCTGCACAACCCCGCCGACCGCGATCATAGCTTGCAGTACATCGTCGCGATTCCGTTGATCTTCGGACGCCTGACTGCGGACGACTATGAGGACAAAGTCGCGGCTGACCCTCGCATTGACAGCCTTCGCGCAAAGATGCAGGTCATCGAGGATCCGCGGTACACGCGCGAGTATCTGGAAGCGGACAAACGCTCGATCGCGAACGCCGTGCAGGTTTTCTTCAAGGACGGCACATCGACGGCGAAGATCGAAGTCGAGTACCCCGTCGGCCACCGCCGCCGTAGAGCCGAGGGCATCCCGTTGCTCGTGGAAAAGTTTGCCGCGAACCTGGCGACGCAAATGAAACCGGACCAGGCGAAGGCGATCCTGGAATTGTGCGCGGACCGCGAACGCCTGGAAGAGACGCCGGTGGACGAGTTCATGGCAATGTGGGTGCGGGATTAGTTTGGACGAAACGGCTTTTGTGTTTGCATCTCGAATCGTATCGCGGTAAAATCTTTCCTACCAGCGGAAAAACCCTACGACTCGCAAAGGTGGCCCATGCCCGCGTGGAATTCGCGCAATTTCGTGTTCCTGCTTCTGTTCCTGTTCTTTATCGTTGCTCCCATTCTGGTACTTGGCACCGTCTTCGTCAGTTGCAAATTCGAAGGTTCCAGGTGTTGGCTTTGGATGGATTGTCCAAACGCCTACGTGATGTTGGCCGGATTCGCGATGGGATTGATCCCTGGCGCGATCGTGTTCGCCTACGCACATTTCAAGGGGACGACGCGATACTTCCGCGACACGAAAGCGGAAGCGGCCGAAAAGGCGGCACTCGAAGCGGCGGAAAAGGCAGCCGGCGTCGAGAAAGCCCGGTTCGAAGTGGATCTCGCCAGGGATCTAGTGCGAAAAAGCCATGACGCTTATGAGGCCGCCGTGGCCGCGGCGAAGGAAGAAAAGCCTGTAGACGACGCCAAGTGGTGGATGATGTTCGTGAAATCGCCCACGCAGCGAATCGCGCACGCGCTCGAAGAGCTTAATCAGGCCAAGACGATGTTCGTCAAGGCCGAGGCGACTCTCGCGGCGGCTGAGTCCGCAGCGGCCATTGCAGTGTCCAAGGCAGCGATTGCCAAGACGAACGCCACGGGAACCGGTATTTCGGGGACGGGATCGGGTTCTTTGGAACCGGCGGACCTGGCGAGGATCGAGCAGGCCGCGAAAGCTGCGAGGGAGCACGCGCGAGTAGCAAATGCCGAAGCGGAGAATGCGAAGCGCGCCGCCGAGGCCGCAGAGGCCGCCGCCAGGGCCGCCAAAACCGCTGCGGACGCCGCCCCAAACAACGCGGCACTGGCCAGCGAAGCACAAGCCAAAGCCGACGCGGCAAGGCACGCAGCCGCCGAGGCGGAGCGGCTTCGCACCGACGCCGCAATGGCGGAAAATGACGCCGCCGCCAAGGCCGCCGTCTGGGGTTCCACGCTCTTCGGCCCGAAAGGCATGCAGCAGGCCTTGCTCGAACAGACGACACTTGAGCGTGCAAGCAAAATCCGCGAAGACGAGTTTGAAGGCTTTTCCTACCTTGCTGTTCTCTTGGTGGCATGTTGCTGGGCGTCCTTCATGATCTGTTGGTCCGGCGTTCTGGACCTCGCCAACCCGCGAGGGCCCGCTGCCGCTGAGGGCAAATCGGCAATCATCGAGCCGGGCATTTTTGAAGTTCCGAAACCTGACGAGTTGACGGACGAAAATCCCAAAAACGACCCTGCGAAGAAGGGGAAAAGCAAGAAAGATGCGAAACCGCCCGTGGCGGAACCACCGCAGCCAGCCCCGTCCGTCGGGCCGATTCCAACCAGCCGGGACGCTGTCATCGGTGATCCGACTCTCGCATATATCCAACGAGCAAAGATCGCGCTCCAGCTCTCTTCCATCGGTGCTTACGTCTACGTGCTCATTCTTCTGGGCCGGCGGAATTTTCAGCGCGACATTACGCCGGGAAGCATCCTGTGGTGTTGCGCGACACTAGCCCTTGGCCCGTTGCTCGCGCTGGTGTTGGCACACGTCTGGTCACAGAATCTGAAAGCCGGCGAACCAGATCAGCTACCGGATCTCTTGGGACTATTCAGCGGGAACTCGATCTACTTCTTTGCTGGCCTCGCTCCGCGAAACATTATTGGCATGCTGTTCGAGATCATGCGCCGAATCACGATTGCCGTTACTGGAAAGAATCCGCCTGAATCGCGCGTCTTGCCGTTGCAACAAATTCGCGGCGTCACGCTCGACGTCGAAGAACGGCTGCTGGAAGAAGGCATCACCGACGTCGTCAATTTGGCCATGGCCGACCCGCTCAGGCTCTTGCGCAATACGAGCTTCGACAAGTTCCAGATCCTCACCTGGATCGACGAGGCCCTTCTCATGTACACGTTTCCGCAGCACTGGCAGGCGCTCGAAAACGAAGGAATCACCGGCGCCATGGACATGGCCTGGTACGTCGTCACGCTTCAGGACACCCAGGCGCTGGCCGACCGGATTCGCTACGATCCCGACAGCCTCAAGAAAACGGTACGCAGACTCGCCGAGGATGCGCAGGTTCAGCTCCTTTGGATCCTCTACGATCTGGATAATCCCAATACGTAACGCGGCTACTGTGATACCGCAATCGCAAGTCGCCGCGCGAGCGCTGAACGTGAACAGGGCCACTCCATCCTGCCGCGTTCGCCTATCTTTTCGCGCGGCTTGCCTACCTTCCGCGGTCATCTCCATCTTGTTTGCGTCGGCGCGGATTTGGTAGAATTCGCGCGGCGTGCCAGTTTTCCGCAGACGTTGCGTGATGCGCGCCGTTTGGGATGGAACCCAGGGTTGGCCTGATGCCGACCCGTTTGTGAGCGAGTACATGGATATGACTCGGCCCTCTTTCCGCTTGCCGTTGCCCGAATTCTTTACCGTACTCGGTCTGCTGAGCGGCGTTTGGCTGATCAACAGCACCTTCCAACACGGAATCGATACGCCGAACTACGTTCTACTTTTCATCGGCGTGCTTGACATACTGCTCTGCTTCGCGATCTTCTGCCAGATGCTGCGTAAGCATCTTCGTCGCGCCGAGGGTCTGCCGGGCGGCTGGATCATCGGCGCCGGAGTGCTGCTGGCGAGCTTCCTCGGCTGGAACTTTGCGGTATTGCTCGACGCAGACCGCCTGCGTGCCGAGCAGGTCGAGCTGCGCGAACATGACCAACAGCTCGTGAAACTCGAGGAATCGCTGCGGCATTTCGCCAGTGTCGTGCCCGCCGTGAACGCAACCGGCGACCGCACGGCATGGACCATCAATCACGACAACTACGCTCGTTTGCACGATCAGCTCAAGGCCGCATTCCGCGAGCGCTCGGAATGGAACAAAGAGCTTTCGCGCATCGATGAGCAGGTGCAGTCGATGAACAAATCGTTCACGTTGTTGCTCGGCCAGCCGACGCTCGATCAGCGCATTAAATGGCGCGACGACTTCATGCAAGCACGCGACCGCGCCGACCAGCAGACCGGCGCACTCCGTGGGGAACTCGGCGTCACGCTGCGCGATCTCGATCGCCTCTACCGCGCGCGCTGGCATTCCATCGCAGCCTCGGCGCTCGTGGGCGTGGCGTTGCTTCTGGGCGGCGTGCTGCTGTGGCTGCTGTTCGACCGCGAGCTGCGCCGATCGAATCGCAAGCTCGCCGAATTGACACAGAGCGAGGCACGCTTTCGCGCGATGGTCGAGCATCATCAGAATGCCGTCGCGGTGCTGGATCGCAAGGGCATCATCCTCTTTGCGAACAGCGTCTGGTCATCGGCGTTCCATTACAACAAGGAAGAATTAGTCGGCCGGCCGATTCTGGATTTGATCCATACCCAGGATCGCGCACGCATTCAGCACATCCTCGAGACCGACACCGTCGAACCGCCCGCGCCATGCCGGCTCAGCGGGGAATACGGCGTGTGGCACGATGTCGAACTGGTGTGCCACGACCGCGACGGCGTGAACGCCTACGTTGTCGAGCTTCGCAACCTGCGTGAAACGAGCGACGTGCCCATGCCGACGCACGACGCCAAGCAACCCGAACCAATGACGCTCGACAACTTGCCGGCGCTGGCGTACGTCTACGATCCGAAGTCGCGCCGCTTTACGTCTGTCAACAATTATTCCGATTCGACCATGACGCCAGGCCTGGACGCCAGTCACGCGGCCGAGCGATTCCAGGCCGCATTGCATCCTGATGACGCGGCGCTCTTCGCCAATCTGCCGGCGCGCTGCGCGAATGGCATCAGCATCGACGAGTTCCGCCTTCGCGATGTCGATGGCCGCGAGCAGTGGTTCCAGGGCCAACATCGACTAGCGCCGAAACAAATCGACGGCGTGCAGCCGATCCTCGGCGTGGCGATTCCCATCGACGCTCGTAAAACCGCGGAACGGCGAATCGTCGAACTGGAGCGCGAACTCGCCAAAGTGCGCGATCGCGACTCCGTCGCCCAGGAACAGTTACGGCGGCATTCCTGGCTGCTCAATACGCATCAGCAGGCCAACAGCGAGGGGCTTCTCGTTCTATCGCGCCGCGGCGAAGCTCTGTCGTGGAACCCGGCGTTTGTTCGGCTATGGAAGCTCTCCGACGAGACGCTCGCCGGCCACACCTGGGAAACGATCGCTGCCCACATGGAGTCGCAAGTCGAGACCGGCTGGGACGATTTCCGCAAGACCGCGCAAGGCCGCACTGCGGTGGACGCGGATGCCTGCTGGGAGATGCAGCTCGAAGGCGGCCGCACGCTCGAAGTCTACGCTCAAGCGTTGCGCGATACCGAGCACCCCGACGGCGCGTTGCAATTTCACTTCCGCGATATTACCAAGCACAGAAACCTCGAAGCGAAATTGCGCGAACATCAGGATCAATCGCGCACCTGGCAGAAACGTCTCGACGATTACGAGCACGAAAAGCAAAGCTGGGAATCGCAACAGCGTGACGCCGAGAAGAAGCAAAAACAGTTCGATCGGCAACAACGCGACTACGAGAAAAAGATCGCGGAGCTCGAAGCCGCCCTGCGCCTTCGCGACAAGGATCGCGAGGAATTCGAGTCGGCACTGCGCGACCACCAGGAGCGACTGCACCAGCTCCACCGCGAACGCGAAGCACACGAAGCCACGCTTCAGGCGGGCAAGCAGACGGCACGCCGATTGGCCACCGGCGTCGCGCATGACATCAACGGCGTGCTCTCCGTGGTTTTGGGAAACACCGACGTTCTGCGCGAGAATCTGCCGAAAGATCACATGGCCCAGCACTACGTCGAAGAAATCCGCGCCGCCGCGAGCCGAGGCGCGGAACTGACGCAGTCGCTGCTTGGCTACAGCCGCAATCATCTGCTGGAACTGAAGCCGCTCGATTTGAATGAGCAGATCATCGGCATGGAAGACAAGCTAAAGCACGCGCTCGGCTACAACATCAAGCTGAACCTGGAACCGGCAAGCGAATCGCTCTGGGTGAAGTCGGATGCCGACCCGCTGGAGCAGGCGATCCTGCACATCATGGAAAGCCTGCGCCACCACATGCCTACAGGCGGCGAGGTTTCGATCCTCACCGAGCGCGTCAAGCTTGGCCGCGATCAGTTGACGCACGCGGAGATGGCGCCGGGCAACTACGTCCGCATTCGATTCACCGACACGGGCAAGCCGATGAGCGACGAAGCTCGCGCCCACCTGTTCGAGCCGTACCAGTCGCTTCGCGATGGGCATAAGGGCGATTTGTCGCTCGCCACCGCTTATGGGATCATTCGCCAGACCGGCGGATGCGTCGATATCGAATCCAATCGGCGCGACGGCAATACCTGGACGCTGCTCCTGCCCGAAACGCGCGAACGCCCGCAGGACGATGCGCAACCCTATCGCGTGAGCGCGTAACTCGCCACATCAATAGTCGTAGACGTGCTCGATCGTCACGCCTGCGCCGCCCAGTCTTCGCAGAGCATCAGGCAACTCGGCGACGGGCATCGCCAGCGCGAGCCGGCGTTTTCCCAGGCGTGTCAATATCGGCTGCTGCAAGATCGTGCGCCAGCGTGAGGTATCTATATCGCCGCTGGCGATTACACTCACCATGATTAGGCCGCGGTTTCCCGCAATCTCCAGACATCGCACATCGCGCTTCGCCAAAGCAATCGCGTGCTTAGTGAACGCCTGATAGCGCGGCACATGCACGAGCACCGATCCGTCTTCGTTGGATTCAAGCACCTTGATCTCGGGCAGCTCCGCGCGTGCCGCCAATGGAAAATGATCGAGAACGACAGCCGTGTGAGGTGACTCGATGCCATAAGATGATTCCGACATCTGCCTAATGATCCAGCCATAAGCCGCCTTGGCGAGAAAATCGGACGTGAGATAATACTTGCGTTCCCAGCTGCGAATTGGTGCGCTGCTGAAAAATCCCGTCTCCGTCCAGAGTCGTTTTAGCGGGGTAAGAAAATCGAACTTGTACCACGGTTCAACGTCGAGAAACCGCACATATTCGCGGGCCACTTCGGCTGCGAGGCGGTCCTCCGGCGTCATCTTGCCCAGGCGAGTCGCTTCTGTCACGCGGCCGACGATGGCCTCGTACCCCCATTTCATGCCGTACTCCGCCGTGGTACTGCCCGCAATAATGCCGATCATGATGTGATAGTCGGCATTGAACGGGTAGTCGTCCTTCGTCGCTTTGTGAATCGCGTAATACCCCTGCCAAAGCTGCCCAATATGGCCCAGATAGGGAAATTCACTCGGCGGCCGATCGACGATGAAGTCGGCGTACTCGTCCGGGCTGTAAACGAGATACCACTCAGGAAACGTGAGAAAGGTATTGTCCGGCGCACGCCGATCCTTTTCATCCGCGCGCGGCGTGATCTTCGTTTGTGGAGCCGGCGAGTTGCCGGAAGGCGGCGCAGCGAACTGGTATTTCAGCGTCAGCGCCACGATAGCACACATTGCCGCGCCGATCGCCAGGGGACGGAGTTTCATGTCTGCAGTCCTTTCATGGCGCGTCAGGTTCGGATGAATGCGAGCAGCGTGTTGTCTGTCGGATCGTTCGCCTGCAGGAGGCGTGGCCCCGCGTCGCGGAATCCGCGCTCGGCAAGGTATGCGATCCAGGCTTGAACCGACTTGAAGCTTTTGAACTCTTTTTCATTGTCCTGCCAGCTCACGCCCAGACCGCAGTTGAAAACGGTATGCACGAGCGAGACGAACAGGCTCATCTCCGGCGTCGTGCAATCGTGATCACGCATGATGAATACGCCGCCGGGTTTGAGCACGCGATGAATCGACCGGGCGAATGCATCAAGCTTTTCAGTCGGGCAGTGATGCAGTCCGATGAAGCAGGTGACGAGGTCCAGGCTTTCCGGACCGATCCCCTTGGTTTCGAGCGGTTCGTAGTCGAGTAGGTGGAATGTGCCTATTGGCGAATACTGCCCACGTTCCATGATGTCGCCGGGGCTATTCGTTGGTGCGATATCGTTGGTGATGAAGATTGGGCCGGCGACCTGCACGTGCTTGCGCAGCTCGCTGATGTATCGGCCGACGGAGCCAATTTCGAGGTAGCCGCCGAACGTCTTGCGATCGCCGAGAAGCTCCAGCGTTTGCCGGGCCATCTCGCGTTTTTGCTTCCTCAGTGCGGGCAGGGCGAGCGTTAGCAGCGAAAGGAAGGGCTTGATCTTCGGCAACTCCGCTTGCACATGTTCGTAGGCCTCTTTATCGGTGGCGAATTTTAAACGAGCCTGATCGATGAGACAGTGGAAGCGGTCCTCGGGATAGAGGTGAAAAATGTTCTGCAAGAACTTGAAGAATCGATCGCGGTAAGCCAGATCGGCGAATACCTGCTTGAACTCGGACCCCGCGAAATCCGGTGCGTGCGCAGGTTCAGTTTGCAACGTCGGCGCGTAGTACTTGTCCCACAGCGCGTTGCGAAATCGATACTGCGGATCGAGACGCCGCTTCAGCGAGAAGTATTCCTGCGCCCGCGGGTAAGCGCGGTGAAACTGGTCAACGGTGGCGTGCAGTTGGTAGGGCAAGTAGTAAGTCCCCCCGACCGATAAAACGGCCTCGATCAGCTCGCGCGTCCAGATGCCGACGGCATTCTTGTCGTGATCGGCTGTGCCCTGTTTGTAATAAAGCACGAAGGCGAACACTTCCTCCCGCGCCCACGCCAGCACCGAGCCTAGATCGGAAAGTGCGTGTCGAATGGAAATGTTGATCGCGTTTACGCCATATCGATTGAGTATCTCGCCGATCTTGGGGACGAATTCCATCAATCTGCCGACAGGCACAAAATATTCTTGAAGAACATAAGTCGAACGGGCGCGTGAAGCCGGTTCGAGTTCGGCCACATCATAGCCGGCCTCGTAGTTCCGCCAGTGGACATTTTGCTTGAAAAAAAGCAGCGGATCGAAAAGAAATTCGCGCCGCCATTTGCCCGTGGGCGTTTCCGATATCGCCCAGAAAAAATAGCGCTCGAGCGGAAACGACGACCGCAGGCGCATCAGCCGATTGGTCTGCGTGACCGGGTGCTCCGTCTCGAACCACGTCTGCGCGAGCACCATCGAATAGTGCGGCGGATACAAGTCGGCATTGTGAAACACCGCGTGATTGTCGGTCCGTATGTTCGCCTGGAAGTAGGCGAGATACTCACTCACCGGCATCTTTTTCGTCACGCATTTCACGCGGCGATTCTCGACGACGTCAAGCTCGACCTCGGCGATGACGCCCAGCCCGCCGTACCCGCCGATTGCCCCATGGAATAGCTCGGCATTGACCGTCGGGCTGGCTTCGTGCCTGGTTCCGTCGGCGAGCACGATCAAAATCGCCCGCACGGAAAGAGCGACAGGACCAAGGCCCATGTAACGCCCATGCGCGTTGACGCTAAGCGATCCGCCGACGGTGAAGTTGGCGTACGTCTGCATGATCTTCACCGACAGGCCGTGCGGATCGAGGAAGCGCTGAATGTCGCACCAGCGAATCCCTGCCTGCACGCGAATTCGGCGTTCTTGCGGGCGAAACGCCAACACCTTGTTGAATGCTCGCATGTCGATATGCAAACTGCCCGGACTCGCGGTCTGCCCGCCCATGCTGAAATGTCCGCCGCCTATGGAAATTGGCCCAGCCGTATCCGTGACGGCCTTGCAAAGCTCCTGAAGCGTGCGCGGTTTGACGAGGCCGGCCACCTCGATTGGATTGATCTGGGTGACGTCATTGACGACGTTGTTCGCGGGTTCAGCGACGGAAAGGTAGTCCATCTCCTCGCGGTTCGGGACGGCGCCGTGGCGATTCTCGACCGGATCACCGGCGCGGAATCCGAGATTCCAGATCAGCCAGAGAAAACCAATGATTGGTACGACCAACAACAGCAACCACCAACCCGAACGCCCACGATCATGGAATCGCTTAGCCGCTACGGCGAGAAGCGTCCAGTACAACGGCGGGTAGAATACCCAACTCAAGATCCGTAGCCCGATCGCGTCGAGCAATATGTAAAAGGTCGTGAAAACCGAAAGCACAAGAAGTGTAGCGTACCACCAATCGCCCCGGCCCACCCGGCCGCGCAGCGAAAAAAACAGATCGAAGAGGGGCATGGTCTTCCTCGTGGCGTCAGGCATTGCAGGCGCGGGAGAGCGAACGTCCCCGCGCCTCGGTCGATCACTATCACTCCGTCTTCGCGCGTGGCATACGGTTGACGAAGCCGGCCTCGCAGCGGCGCAGTTCCGCGATGGTCAAGGCACGCATGCGTCCGAGCGTTTCGCGATGGGCGGGTTGAAGGGCCAGGTTGGTCAGTTCGTTCGGGTCGCGTTCGAGATCGTACAACTCCTCGATTTCATTCTCGACGAGCGTGCGGATGTACTTCGTTTTCCCGTCGCGCGTCGCAACCCACCATGGCACGCCCTCGATGATGTCCATCTTCGACGGGTCATCGGTATCTTTCCCGAAGCTGCGCCCCATATGCGTGATGAGCATAGGCTCCGTCCATTTGGCATCGGGGTTCCTGAAAAGCGGTGTGAGGTCTCGGCCATGCATCTTCCAGGGCAGATCGAAACCAGCCGTGCGGAAGAACGTCGGCGCGAAATCAACGCCCGACACGGGCACGGGACAGGTCTTGCCTGCGGGAATCGTACCCGGCATGGCGACAATCAATGGCGCGCGGATCGTGGCGTCATACGGCCCAAGCTTGTGGCGGAAGCCGTGCTCGCCCCACGCGTAACCCTGGTCCGACGTGAAGACGATCAGCGTGTTTTCGAGTTGCCCCGAGGCTTCGAGCGCTTCGAGCAACTTCGCGATGCCCTCGTCGATCGCCATCGCGCATTGGTTGTATTCGCGGACTCCGTCGATTAGGGTCATGCCTTCTTTGTCCTGGTAATCGCCTTTACCTTTATAAACAGGCTGTCCGTCTTTACCCTTGGCCCAGACGTTCATTTTCTGCACGTAAGCCGGTTTGCCGACGCGCGGGCTGAAGATGTCGGCAGGCGTGTCGCATTTGAAATCGGGATAGGCTTTCTTGTGACGAGCGGCGGGCGTGAATGGGCCGTGCGTCGCACCGTAGCATAGCCAGAGGAACCACGGCTTTTCCTTGTCGCGCGATTTTCCGTTGATGAAATCGACAGCCCAGTTGGTGTAGTTATCGGTGGAGTAGCCTTCGACGTCCTTGGCTTTCGCGCCATTGATGCTGATGAGCTGGGTCTTGTAGTAGTTCGGCGCATTCTTGGGATGCGCGGGCCGATTCCAGACAATCTGATGATCCCAGTCGCGCCCGAAGCCGGCATCGGCGCCGGTGTGCCATTTGCCGATCTGCCCTGTGAAATAGCCCAGCCGGCGGAAGACTGCGGGCCAATAACGGCAGAGAGCGGGATCGTAGCTTGACGACGGGTACTGGCCCTTGAACGTCATCGATTGCACGCCAAAGGGGTGATGTCCCGTGAGAATAGCTGCCCGCGAGGGAGCACACCAGGAACCATTGTAAGCCGCCTGGAAACGGATTCCCATTCGGGCAAGCTTGTCGATGTTCGGCGTCTTGATGCCGCGATAAGCCTCGGGATAACAACTTACAGTGCGATGCGATTGATCGTCGGTGTAGATAAACAGGATGTTGGGGCGTTTCTTGGGCGGATCGGTTTTCTGCGCCCTTACGACGGGTGCCACCAGGCACCAAACAGCAAGGGCGAGTAGCGTCAAGGAAGATTGCATGCGGAGAAACATCACCATCCCCCCCAAATAAAAAAGGTTTGGGATAACGATAGGCAGTGAACAGTGAGAATGCAATCTTTTTTCAATCGTTATTCCGCTTCGCCTCCCGGAAACAATGGCGGGTAGCGGTAGTAAACTTGTAGCGTCAAAAGATTCATCGACGTCATCATCATTCGTCCTCCGGATCGACCGAACGGATCGCCGCCTGGGGCCCAACTTCCGTTAGCTGCCTTGAATGGTTCCGTAACCTGACCCTTTACGAGGAAATCCCGCATGCTGGCATTCCACTCCTTCCAGGCTTTTCCGTCGTAGTTGAACATTACTTGCGTTGCGAAGTGGTTGAAATACACGTCCGCCTTGGGATCTCCTACCGGGACGATCTGCGCCGCCACGGCTTTGGCGGCTGCTGGGTGATTCGGTCCCCAAATATTCAATTTCTGTCGGCAGAGTACGCCTACGGCAGTCATGCGCGGCGTCGCCCCGCCACCTGCCGTGTAGGCGAAACCGTTGATGGAATGACAACCCTCCAAGAAACCATCTGCTTTCTTGAGGGCGTTCTCTGGCACCGCCAGACCGACTGCTTTGGCGGTCGTCAGCACACTGATCTGCCAACCGCCGATGCAGGTGTCTCCGGCCGGGGCTTTCATGGGAGTGTAACGCCAGCCGCCGTCGTTACCCTGAGATTTCACGATGAGGTCCACCGCCATCTGCGCGGATTTCCGGAGCGCCGGGTCCTGGGTCATCCCATAGGCTTCGCAGAGCGCACAGGTCGCCATGGCGTGTTGGTACATCGTGCGCCCGAAAAAGCCGGTCTTCATATCCTGTTGCCGCATGAGCGACTGCAACCCCCTGGAAACGGCCTTGTCGTAGGGATTGTCCGCACGAGGTTTATGGGTGTAACCAGCGCTAAGCAAAGGAAGGAGTCCAAATGCGGTTCCAGCGGTGATATTCTCGGCTGGTTCCTCGCGAATGGCATAATCCGAAATACTGAGGTTCCATGAACCGTCAGGTCTTTGCTGGCGGATAATCCACTTCAAGCCGCGCTCGACCGCTTCCTCGGATTCCTTTGTCCCGCCGTATTTCAGAACGGCTTGCTTGCGCTGTTCTCCAGTGCGATTGGCGAATAGTTTGGAGATCTGTTGTCCATTCGCAACGTTCAGACAAAAACTGCTAATAATGAAGGAAATTGCAACCCGATTCATGAGCCGATACCTCGTAGAAGGATTTGGGATTTACATGCCGAATGCAACGCCGCATTGGCACCGCAAGCAAGAAATGGTCCTGGGAAACATTATACATTCCGCGCGGACCAGCGTGGCGGATTTGTAAGATAACGCTTTCGATTCTTGCTTCGGCATTACACTCTTCATGGGGGCTTCCATGCGTCACACATTCGCGATTCTCGTTCTCGCCTTTTGTATTTCGAACCTATCCGCACAGGATGGTAAATTCGTGCCGCTCTTCAACGGCAAAAACCTGGATGGCTGGGAAGTCCGCAATAGCAGGCCTACGGACAAGGAGAAATGGTTCGTCAAAGATGGCGTACTCACGGCTGAGCCAGGCTCGGGCTGGATCGGCACGAAAAAGATGTACGGCGATTTCACGCTCAAAGTCGAATGGCGCATTCAAAAGAATGGCAACAGCGGCGTCTTCCTGCGCGTGCCCGATGTCGCTAGCAAGATGTCGCCGTCGTACCTAGGAATGGAAATTCAAATTCTCGATGATAATTCCGATAAGTACAAGAAACTCAAGCCCTACCAATATTGCTCGGGACTTTACCATTTCTACGGTCCGACCAAGAAGATGTTCAAAGGCGCCGGCGAGTGGAACACCTACGAAATCACCTGCAAGGGCGATTCGATCCGCATCGTCTTCAACGGCGAACTCGTGATCGACGCCGACGCCAGCAAAGACCCCGTCCTCAACAAACGCCCACGCCGCGGCTTCATCGGCCTGCAAAACCACGGCACGGGCGTCGAGTTCCGCAACGTGATGATCAAGACGGCGGAGTGAGGTTTAGCTGGTCGCCTTGGGCGAGTGGGGGCACGACAACCGACCTTTTTTTACAAACGCACATCGGTAAAATGAGGCAATGTGATTGTATTGGGCTAAGTGAAGGTGACGTTCAGATCAACTGACCACTCCGTGTTCTCAAACTGGTAAATATCAAAATCGGGATCGTGGAACGACAATTCAAGGATTCGTTGTATGAGCACGACACTGAGCCAGGAAGAACGGTTGGTTGCCCGAATCATGTTCGTGAATCGAGTCCTGAAGGCGAATGGCCAAGCATTTCAACAACTTTTTGGGGCTGTCATGCAAGCGAAGCACGGCCAAGCCTTTGTCGAGGTCCGGCCGCAAGGCACGAAGGGCGATGAAGGCAACGACGGCTTCCTCCCTGCGGACGGCCACTATTTCCAGGTATACGGCCCGATCGATCCGCGAGAGAAGGTGCAAGCGGCCGCCAGAAAGCTCACGATAGACTTCAAGAAGTTGAAGGCTGGATGGAGTCAGACAACGCCAATTCGAGGTTACTCCTTTGTCTTCAATGACAAGTACGAAGGGACATTTTCCGACATCGTTAAGGCCCTTGAAGCAATCGGGAAAAAGAACGCTGGGGTCAAATGCAGTCTGTTCACTGCCGGTCATTTAGAGTCCGAGTTTATGAGCCTCTCTCCGGAGGGAATACACGCGGTGTTGGGTGCGATCATTCCCGATCCCAGCCGAATGATAAAGGTGGACTATGGGGTATTGAAAGAGGTCATTGCACACATCATGAACTCCCCCGCGACGGGATCCCCAACGCGGTTTGGTGACTTGCCTGACCTTTCGGAGAAAATTCGCCTCAATCATTTGTGCGGCGCTTGGGCGGACCTTGTTCGCAAGGGCGCCCGGCATGCAGGCCACATCGAGGCATATTTTGCCAAGAACTCAACCTTCATGAAGCAGGCCCTGCGAGACCACTTGGTTAAGGTATATTCCGCCGTTCGCGATGCATTCAAGAAGCCGTCGAAAGAAATGGTCGGCCTTTCCATCGAGGATCTGGTGTTTGATGATTTCAGAATCCACTTGTTACCAAAAAACGCAACTCGGTCCGTGGAAGATGCCGTCGAAATAATCATCGGCTTCTACTTCGAAGCCTGCGACGTGTTTGATCCCAATGCCGATAAGGGGACCCCAAGTGCTTCTCCCCGATAAACATGTGAAGATCTGTGAATCAATACTCGGCTTGGCCGCATTCGTGTTGGCCAACCTAAGCGAACCCTTGCCGTTCGACGAAGTCATGGCGGTGTTAAGCCCGCGTTTTGAGACGCCCGATTGGCCCGCGTACCACAATGCGGAATCTGTCACGCTGGCATTGTGCTTTCTCTATTCGGCTGGGCTCGTTGACGTAAGTGCAGATGGAGACGTGTTCCGATGCGACTAATCGCATTAACTTCGAATAAATCGTCGTTCAAGACCGTTAAGTTTAATCGTACCGGGCTGACACTCATTGTCGGTCGACACCGGGAGACGAAAAAGGCCGACCTGAAAAAGACCTACAACGGTGTTGGCAAATCGCTGATCGTGGCGCTGGTGAATTATTGTCTTGGAGCAAACAAGAACGACCATTTTGAAACGCACCTTCAAGACTGGGAATTCACACTGACCTTTGAACACGCGGATACTACCCACCAGGTGACGCGTGGCACGACGACGAACAAAGTGACCTTCGACGGACAAGAAATCAGCCTGACGAAATTCAAAGACCAGTTGGCAGAGCTCGGCGCGTTGCAAATGCCGGCGGAAGAAGTGAAATTTCTGACGTTCCGGTCGCTTCTTTCGTTCTTCCTGCGCCCACGCCGGAGTTCCTATGTCGCTTATGATCGGCCGGAGGCCAAATGGACGGAGTACCAATCCGTACTTGCACAGAGCTTTCTCCTGGGATTGGACTATCACCGAGCCGTCCAAAAACACGAACACAAGAATAAGCTCGACGACAACTTAGGCCTCGCCGATCGATACAAGAAAGACAAGGAACTTCGCGAATTCTATTTGGGTGAGAAAGACGCCCAGGTTGAATTGCTCGAACTTGAAACTCAAATAAAGAGGCTTTCCCAGGATCTCGAGTCCTTCCGGGTCGCGGAGAACTATGCCGAGCGCCAACAGAAAGCAGACGCCATCCATCACAAGCTGACTGAAACCGCCAACACGCTTGTTGTTCTCAAGAACGCAATTGCTGACATCGATCTTGCTTTGAAGATTCGCCCCGACGTTTCGCCGGCCCAAGTCACAACCGTGTACGAGGAAGCGCAGGTAACACTGCCTCAACTCGTCATCAAACGCCTTGAAGACGTGCAAGCCTTCCATCGACGGTTGAACGAGAACCGCAAGAAGCGACTCACGGCGGAACGCGAGGAGCTTGAGCGCCAAGTGAAAGACGAATCGAAGAAGGCGGAACGCTTGAAGAAGGAACTGGACGCGGAATTGCAGTTTCTGAGCGCCCATCGAGCCCTCGACGAATACGCGGATAACAACAGGTACCTCGCCGAATTAACTGCCCGAAAGCGAAAGATTGAGGATTATCAAACTCTGCTGACACAATACACGGAAGAGGCGCAAAAGGTGCGAGTCGAGATGGCTCAAGCCACTCTCGATACCAATGCTTACATACGCGACGTAAAGCCGCACCTGGACCTCCTGATGGACAAGTTCCGTGAGTTCTCAAAAGAGCTGTATGGTCCTGTATCCGCGGGTTTGACCGTCAAGAACAACGACGGTGAAAACCAGTGTCGCTACAACATCGAGGCGCACATCCAGAACGATGCCGGCGATGGCATTAACGAGGCGAAAATTTTCTGTTATGACTTGTTGTTGCTGGTCTTGCGGCAGCGTCACGCAATGGATTTTCTATTTCATGACAGTCGCCTTTATCCTGAAATTGACACCCATCAGCGTTATTCATTGTTTCGATTGGCAGACCGCATTTGTCGAAAAATGGACCTCCAGTACATCGCCACAGTGAACGAAGACACAATGGAATCCATGCGCGAAGTCGCAGGTGAAACGGAATTCAAGAGATTGTTCGTCGATCCCGTTGTATTGGAACTTACAGATGCGCCCAACGGCACAGGCAAGCTGCTCGGAATTCAGATTGATATGAAGTATGATGACTAACATCCACGTTTAAAAAACGTATCAAGATTGAGCAGGCCAAAAATCGAATCCTTTGAGAAAACCTAGTATTTTGATCGCCTAAGTCGAATGAAGAACCTAATTTGAGATTGCCACATGTTCCCCCAAACCCGCCTCCGCCGTCTGCGTTATCATCCCGTCGTTCGCGATCTCGTGCGCGAGACGGAGCTTTCACCGAGCGACTTTATCTTGCCGATGTTCGTTCGACCTGGGACCAACGTCAAAAAAGAAATCGCGTCGATGCCGGGCAACTATCAACTCAGCGTCGATCGGCTTCTCGACGAGGTCGGCGCCGCCATGAAACTCGGCATTCGCGCTTTCATCTTCTTCGGCATTCCTTCCGGCAAGGACGCGCAAGGTTCGACCGCCTGGCAGGACGACGGTATCGTTCAGCAAGCGTTGCGTGCGCTTCGGCCTGCGTTCAAAGACGCGCTGCTCATCACCGATGAATGCTTCTGCGAGTACACCGATCATGGCCACTGCGGCATCCTGTGCGAGCAGGGCGGACGCATGGATGTAGCTAACGACGCGACGCTGCCGAACCTCGCAAAACAGTGCGTGAGCCACGCCCAGGCGGGAGCGGACATCGTCGCGCCGAGCGGGATGATGGACGGCATGGTGTCGGCGATTCGCGCGGGGCTTGACGCCGCGGGTTGCGCGCACATTCCGATCATGAGCTACGCCGCCAAATACGCATCGGGTTTCTATGGCCCATTCCGCGATGCCGCCGAATCGCCGCCATCGTTTGGCGATCGCAGCAGCTATCAGATGGACCCGGCGAATTCCAACGAAGCGCTGCGCGAAGTCGCTCTCGACATCGATGAAGGCGCGGACATCATCATGGTCAAGCCAGCGCTGTCGTACCTCGACATCATTCGCCGAGTGAAGGACCGCTTCGCCATGCCGACCGCGGCGTACAACGTCTCCGGCGAGTTCGCGATGGTCAAGGCCGCCGCCCAGAAGGGTTGGATCGACGAACGACGGGTGACGATGGAGATTCTGACGAGTATCAAGCGCGCGGGAGCGGACATGATCCTGACCTACCACGCGCTAGACGCCGCGAAATGGATGCGGTAGGATGGATGTAGGTAAATCTCCAGAGGAGGAATTCACGATGAGCCTTATTTCACGGCGATGCTTGAGCCGAGTAAGGGGCATTCAAGCCATGGTCGAGGAATGGCGGTGCAGCGCCCACCCCAAGTCTTTCGTACCGGACCTTGAGTTATTGGTGAGCGAATGCCTGGAAACGGCGGACATTTGCGTGGAAGCGTGGAAGCCGCTAAGCGAAATGCTACGCGTCGATCCCAATACGGAAGAGGTGGAATTCGCGGGGCAGATGCTAAAACGCGCATTGAAGATGCTTGAGGGGACAATAAACGAGTTGAATATCGCAATAACAATTGCTAAAAAGCAGGAGCAATCGATCGAACGTGCCGACGAGTTGGATCGCGCGCTAAAAGATATTTGCGAACTTAGCCATCGTTTGGACCAAATATTTCTGACATACGATCCCGTGGAAGCGGAAGAAGCGCGAGCGGCATTTTTGCGCGGCGAATACATCACCACCGAGGAGTTGCTCCGTGAGCTTCAAGGTAGTAGTGTCAGCGCAGATTAGCCGTGCGATCCGGCAATTCGGTCTGCCACGTCAGGTGCTTCTGGATTTGTACTGGGAGCTTCACGAAGGAATTTCGTTGAAGTACAACCCAGCATCGGCGGTTCGCTCGGCGGACCTTCGTTTGGCATTCTGCCGTATCGCGATTTCTGATGATTCAGGCCGAGAGCATTTGTTCGCGTTGCTTATCGACGATTCAACGTCCCCAGATCATTTGTTTATCAATAATATCGGCTACTCAATTCTCTAGGTGCAATAGAGCTTACTCGCCCTCGGAAACCGTGCATGCTCATCGGCAAGGAATTTGGTCCCTACGTCGTTGAAAAAGAGCTTGGCTCCGGGGCCATGGGCGCCGTCTTTCTTGCCAAGAGCAAGAAAACGGGCGAGTTCGTGGCCCTCAAGCTCATGTCCGCAGCGCTCGGTTCCAGTGAAAACGCCCTCAATCGATTCATTCGCGAAGTCGCCATCCTCAAGCAACTCGATCACGACAACATCGTCAAATATCGCGGCAGCGGCCGCTACCACGGGTCGCCCTTTTACATCATGGAATTCGTCGAAGGCCAATCGCTCGACCGTATCCTGGCGGACAAAAAACGCCTCCCCTGGGACGATGTCATCAAGATCGGCATCGACCTCTGCGCCGGCCTGCAGCACGCGCACGAGATGGGCATCATCCACCGCGATCTCAAGCCGTCGAACCTCATGATCCTCAAGGATGGCACGGTAAAGCTCACCGATTTCGGCATCGCCAAGGACACCGACGTCACCGCCCTCACTGCCGACAATTCGACCGTCGGCACGGCGGCGTACATGTCGCCCGAGCAATGCCGGGGCACTCGCAATCTCACCCCGGCGACCGATCTCTATTCCATGGGCATCATGTTCTATGAACTGCTCACCGGACGAAAGCCGTTTGTCGGCGAGACGGCCATGGAAGTGTTTCTTCAACACGCAAACAACACCGAATACAAACGCCCGATCGAACTCAATCCCCAAGTGCCCATTTGGCTCAACGAACTCGTCGATGCCCTTATGGCCAAGGATCCGAAAAAACGGCCAAAGGACGCGGAACAAGTCCGACAGGACCTTCTACACATCCGCGAGAAGATCGCTGCGAAAAATGCGGATCCCGGCACAACCAAGGAAAAGAAGAAAAAGGCGAAACTCACGCCGGCGGAGTCCGACGAAGCACCTGCGGAAACCTCGGGCAACACGGTGCCGCTTGCTCGGCGAAAAAAGACGGCCGCCGCCCCGTTTTACACCAGGGGTTGGTTCACGGTGCTCGCGCTAGGCCTGATCGGCACCTTATCGTGCGTCGGCGCTTACTTCGCGTTCGTGCGGACTGCAAGTGCCGAATCGCTATACCAGCAAGCAGCAACCATGCGTCAGAGTGATCCCAAGGCGGCGCGCGAGGGGCCGATCAGCGACTTCCTGCGTCATTATCCCGCACACGAAAAAGCCGGCGAGGTGCGCGGCTGGGCCGATCAGTTTGACTTCGAACTGCTCGAACACCAAATGCTCAATCGCCGCAGCAAGAACTTCAAAGTCGTCGGCAAGGATGCGGCGGAAGAGCAGTTGGCCCGGGACGCACTCGATGACGAGGAAGCAGGCAAACTCACCGAGGCGGCCAAGGCCTGGGCGAACCTGAACACGCGAAAATCCGAGGCCGACGCCGAGCTGCGCACGTGGGGACTCGTTGGCGAACGCTATGCCGAACGCTTAAAGAATGTGCAAACGTTGTATCGCGAGTTGCGTGAAAAAACGGGCAAAGGAGATAGCGAACCCGAGCGCCTCGCGCTCGATGCCGTGCGATCCGAACTCGCCGCCGAGAAAGCGAAGGTTGCCGACGAGGCCGAGAAACTACGCACGAGATCGCGCACTCAATGGGAAGAGCTCAAGAAGTCCGCCGAGGCCACGGGCGAGAATCGCCGCTGGCATGTTCTCGCCGCCTGGCGCTGGCGTGAGCTGCGCGAGGCTAAATCGAGCGAGCGTTGATCGATCAATCATTAAACTCGGATAGGGAGAACCGATGACAGCCATTCCCACCCGTCCGCTCGGTAAAACGGGCCGCGATGTCACGCTCTTTGGTCTGGGCGGCGAAGGCGTGCTGCGGACCTGGGACCAAGAACGCGCCGCCGTCCGCGTGATCGATCGCGCGCTGTCAAAAGGCGTGACCTACTGCGACTCGGCTCCAGCGTATGCCGGAAGCCTCGACTATTATGGGGCGGCGCTTGGCGAACGGCGTAAGAATATTTTCTTGGCCTCCAAAACACACGACCGAACGCGCGACGGCTCTTTGCGCTTGCTCGATGAGACTTTCACACGTGCGCGGACCGATTATCTCGACCTTTGGCAACTCCACGACCTTCGCACGTTGACCGATCTCGACCGCATCTTCAAACCGGGCGGCGCCATGGAGGCATTGCTACAGGCGAAGGCGGATGGCCGCGTCAAGCACCTCGGGATCACTGGACACCACGATCCGGGAATCTTGCTTGAGGCGATGAGCCGATTCCGGTTCGACACGGTTCTGGTCGCGCTCAATGCGGCCGACGGGCACAGGTTGCCATTCATCTCAACGGTGCTCGTGGAGGCGCGGCGTCAACAGATGGGAGTGATCGCGATGAAAACATGCGCGCAAAAGCGCCTGCTGACGCGCATGTCGATGTCCGAAGCGCTCGGCTACGTTTGGTCGCTGCAAGGCGTGAGCCTGGCCGTCGTCGGCTGCGAAACGGAAGCCGAGGTCGACGAAAACGCCGAGATAGCTTCCACATTTCAAACGCTTCCGGACGAAACGATGCGCGAACTGGAAGCGCGAACCGCGCGCGATGCGTGGGCGTTCAGCTATTTCAAACGGCCATAGTGGACAAAGTTCACCGCCAAACGACCATGAATTGCACGAAGATGTGCGAGCCCACCAGAAACGCGAAACTCAGACCTGCCAGGCGAGGCCAGGCGAATCGGGTCCAGGTAAACACGGGCATCTCGTTCGATGCCGCACGCATGCGCATATAGGCGAGCGCGACCCCGAGCATCATGTAGGTGGGCACGACGTAGCAGCGTGACAAGAAGCAGATGCCGACGCAATAAGCCACGAGCGACGCCATCAGAAACGGATGGATGCGGCGAAGCTCCGCGTCTTCGTCGTCGGCGAGTTCAGATTCGGATTTAACCCGCAGATCCAATAGCCCCTTGAGTGCGAACAGAAAAGCGCCAAGGAATAGTGTGCCGCCGATAATGCCGAGTTCGCCGTAGCTGTGAATGAAAGAGTTATGCGCGACGTGCTTGTGGTATTGCTCGTGGTTGCCCATGCCGATGCCGAAAAGCGGCGATTGGCGAAAGAACATCAGCCATTCGCTCCAGAGCTGAATACGCGACTGCCCGGTTCCGCTCTCCGTGGAGACGTCGGTCATACGCCCAGCAAAAACAAAGAGCAGCGCGGGGAAGCAGATCGCTCCAAGCAAGAGCGTTTTTCTACCGCCGTATTTCATGTGTAGAAGAGTTGCCATGCCCGCCATGAGCGCGATCAGACCGCCTCGCGAATGGGTGAGCATCAACGCGTAACCGAAAACGATAAGCAAACCGAGCCAAAAAACGCGCTGGGCGGCGGCGCGGGGATCTATCAGCCAGCAGAGACACATCGGAATCGCGGCAGCGAGCAGCAACGCGAAGTCATTCGGATCATTGAAAATGCCGGTGCCGCACATGCGTTGCACGTCCACCATCTGTCCGGTGGCGGGATCGCGCACTTGATCGACGACGAAAGTACCGTGCATCGCGCCTTTTTCTGTCGTCGCTGGCTTTCGCGTCGGAGGCGCCGCCACGTCGGCGTGATACCGCGCCACCGCGATCACTGTGACCATGGCCGAGAAGATGGCAATCCAGCGAAGGAATCGGCGAAGCCTATCAACATCGACTACAAGCGCGACGAGCAGCACGAAGTAGATCACGACCTTGGCAAACTCGATGACGGTGTCCAATACCAGATCGATATTGCCGTGCGAAAATCCCGAGAAGAAAACGATGGGCAGCGTGAGAAACACACAAGCCGCGACTGGCGGAATGCCGACAGGCCGGAGCGACCACTGCTGCATTACCGTCGGGAACGAAACCGCCAGGCAGGCGACGATGAAGTAGCGATACAGTTCCACGGCATGAAGTTCGGAAACCAATTCGCTGGGCCGAATGAACAGCATCGCGTTGACGATGAGAAAGAGCGTGAATTGCATGATGTCGTTTCGTGGTGTTGAAGTGCTCCCTCTCCCGCCGGAATAGGGTTGAGGTTTGCTGATGAAAATTATTGAGAATTCGCACTGATGAAACAGTATCCGACGCACGAAATCGTTGCGCGAAATGCTCCCTCTCCCACCGGGAGAGAGGGGGGCGTCTGCAATGGCGTGGCCATATTCAATATTGCACACACCCCCTCACCCCCGACCCCTCTCCCAAAGGGAGAGGGGAGAAAACGCTCTGTTACGCGGCCAATTTCAGCGGCGCGGGCGGCGTCGCGTTCTCACTCGGCTCGACGACATCCGGACCGGGAACCAGACCGAGGCGTTGCAGTCGCTTGAAAGAAACGCCCAAGAGATGAAGGACCGTCGCCAGCAGGATGCGCACATTCAGCCCGATGCCGGCATGATCGATGTAATGCAGGTCATAACGCAGCTTGCGGCGAACGGAATCAACGTCGGTGTCCGGCGCGAGTTGCACCTGCGCCAGCCCCGTGATCCCTGGTAAAACATCAAGCCGATGGGGGTAATCGGCGATAGCCTGGGAAAGCTCACGCACGAACTCCGGGCGTTCCGGTCGCGGGCCGATCAGGCTCATCTCACCCTTGAGCACGTTCCAAAGCTGAGGCAATTCATCGATGTGCGTTCGCCGAAGGAACCAGCCAACGGGCGTCACACGCGGGTCGCCAGGGATCGTCCAGCGCGGTCCGGTGAGGGATTCGCACTCGTGGATCATCGAGCGAATTTTGTAGATCATGAAAAGCTTGCCGCCTCGACCGACGCGCGTCTGCGTGTAGAACGCGGGGCCGCGCGAAGTCAAGCGGACCGCCAGTGCGGCAAGGACGATGACGGGCAGAGAGAACAGCGAAATGACGAGGGCGAGCGAAACATCGAGGACTCGCCAGACAGCGGAAGCGATACCGGCGCCGGTCGGCGCGAGCCTATGTCGGCCAGTGTATAGTTTCACTCGCGGCGCCGCTTCATCCGTCAGCGAGGCTGGGCGATCTTGAATTTCGTCCAAGTTGGTCAGCATCCTACTAACCTCCGGGGTGTTATTGAATCTCACTCATTGCGAACCGACTCATTGTGTTTTCTTCTCACCCAACACACTTTGCCGAAACGCGGGCAATAGTTCCTGCATGAATTCCACGCCAGCGTCGCTCTCCAATGGTTCATCGGGCTGGATCATTTCGCGAACGACGTAGAGCTTGTAAAGCATCGGCTCGCCGGCGAAGCTCAGACGCGGATTGTCGGCGATCTTCCACGACTCCGCGCCATGCCAGGCCCAAAAGATTCGCAGATGCGTCCTGCCCGATGCGCGTTCGCGCACGAAGCGTGCCGTCCAGAACTCCGGCGCCGGTTGCCCCGCCGCGGCAGGCATTCGGAATCGCTTCGGTTTCTCCACCTCGAAACCGTTCCCCGCGTAGCAAACATCGGGCGTGTGTGTGCAGACGGGGCCCGCTCGGCCGCAACCGAGCAGGATCGTGACGATCTTGTTGTCTTTCGGATTGACGTATCGCCGCGCGATCAGGCCCGCGAGTCCTGACTTCGGGTCGCGTTCCATTTCAATGTCGCTACCCTGCCAGGCACCGATCGTGAGCGGCAAGCGATGAAGAGCCTCCACCGCCTGCGTGAGGTCCGCGCGCCCGGACCAGCGATCCGTCCATACGCCGTGAACGACGCCGGTGGCGACAAGCACCACGCAGGCAAAGGCGACTGTGAAGGTACGAAACATATTCCCAGTTCTCCAACTACGCGCTCGCCAAAGGCGAGCGGCAAACCCCAATTCCGTCAAATCGAACCAATCCAAAATAAACCGAATACTTGCCCTACCAAAGGTCTCCGATTTTTTCTTGCATTTATCCGTGTCTATTCGTGTTATCCGTGGTTAAAACGCATTCTCGATTGAGCGAAATCACGGCTGAACCTATACCGTCGCCGGTTGATACGCTCGGCCCGGTGACTTGACGGGCATGCCGCTGACCACGGCGCCGAGCACCCGAATGCCCAGCGAATTCAGTTGCTGCGTGGCGGCATGCACATTGTGCATTTGGCTCACGTCGCGCATCAGCGACACGAGCACGCCATCGACGTGCTGGCCGATCAGAAGCGAATCGGTTGCCCCAAGCACTGGATGCGAATCGATGATGATGAAGTCGAATTCCTCGCGCAATTTCTCGAAAACACTCGTGATTCCCACCTTGGCCAATTCCTGGATTACGTTTCGATCCCAAAGCCCTGCCGGGAGCATGTGAAGATTCGGATCCGCAGCCGTGACATGAACAGCATCAGGAAGATCGACCTCGCTCAAGACGACCTCGCTGAATCCCGGTTGCAGCGGCACTTCGAAGAGCTGATGTGCCGTCGGCCGGCGCAAGTCGCAATCGATCAGCAATGTCTTGCGTCCCGCTCGCGCCAGGCTCATGGCGAGGTTGCTGGCGAGCGTGGTCTTGCCCTCGCTGTTCACGGCGCTAGTGACCATGACGACGCGAAGATCCTCGGCTCCCGCGTCGCGCAACAGCATCGTTCGGATGGCATCGATCGATTCGATCAGGTTGTGGCGCAGTAATTCTTCCGCAGCGGGGTCGGCGTTGGAACCTAGGCGTTTCGGATCAGGTAATTCGGGCACCGCGCCGACGACGCGCATCGATAGCCCCGCGACCACTTCGTCCGGCTCGTGAATCCGGCGCGCCGAGTATTCCCACCACGAAACGAGGAAGATGACGGCGAGAAACGCTCCGATCGGCGTCATCGCCAGGATCGCCAGCCGCTTGCGGGAATCGCGGTTTTGCAGCTCGGCCTCGCCGATCGGAGTGATGCGCGCCTCGGCCTCGTCCTCCATCTGCGCCTGCTTGACGACGTCGAACAGGCGATCGACGTTTTTCTGTTCTTGCGAGATTTCACTATCGAGCACGCCGTATTTCTTGTTTGACAGATCGATTCGTTCGAGTTCCTTCGCAAGCGACTCGCTACGTTCGCGCGTCTCGGCGACGAATTTTTCGAGCGGCACGACCTCGGTCTGGAGATGAGCGATTTGCAAATCCAGGTCGGCCTCCTGTTTGTTTCGCACCTTCGCCAGGATCTCTTTTTTGACCTGGGCGGCGCGATCGTCCACTTTTTGTTTGGCCTTATCGAACTCTTGCTTCGCTTGCCTGAGCGATGCATCGGTGGGCGGATGGCCTTCCTTGATCATGCGCTCGACGAGCCGTTCGTGGCGTTCGGCGAGGTCGATCTCTTTGCGAAGATTGGGGTCATAGTCGAGCAATTCGCGGATCGTGATTTCCGGCGGGCCTTGCTTATCGAACGCCTTTTTCGTCGCCTGGAGATTCGCCAGCAACCCGGCCTTGCGCTCGAGATCGAAGCGATAGCGCGTGCCGTCTGCGTGCGCCTGGCGCTGCTCGGACTGGAGATTCTGCAAGAGATTCATCATCGCCCACGGGTCCTTCACGCCCTGGCTTTTCAGCAGGTTCTCCTTGGCGTTGGTCTTCTCGGCCAATTTTTCCTTGGCGGCTTCGTACAGGAATTTCGCCTTGTCGAGACGTTCCCTCCGCCGGCCCTTTTCCTCGTTGCCGACAATGGTCATGAACGACTTGATCATGTTGTTGACGATCACCTGCAGGTCGCCCGGTTCGTTGCCCGTGAGCGCGACGGTGAGCAGTTCGGAGTTGTCCTGGATTTCGATCTTGAGCGATTCCTCCATCCACGTCAACGTGCTCAGCGTATCAGGATGGCGCTTGATGAGACCGAGCGGCCTGACGGCTTCTTGGTTCAGCGTGCGCATCAGCACATCGCGGCTCTTCAAGCGAGCGGCCGTGGTCTTCATGACGATGGTGAACTCGTCGCGATTGTTGACGCGATCGACGAGCATGTTCGGTTTCGACGATACCTGGAGCAACGCAAACGCGGTAAATCGTGCAGGCAGGAGCAGGAAGACGGCCGCGCCGGCGATTGCCGCACAGAGAATCCCCAGAGCGCCTGCGAGGAACCAACGGCGCTGTAGCGCTTTGAGCAAAGCCAGCGCGTCGGGCGTACTGGCGAGGGGCGGCGTGTTTTTCTGCGTGCTCATGGGGTAGCTCCATCTGACGTTGTGAGACATGAATCGCGCGATGGCCCGGGAATCAACCTTGTTCGACAGGTTCCAGTGCCGCATCCTCCGTGACCGGTTCAGCTGACTTCGGCGACTTCTCGCGGCGCGGCGTGGTCGTCACTCGGTACATCGCGACGGCGTTCGGTTCCGTTCGCTGGAGATCGATGGTCGCCGAGGTCGGAGCCGACTGCGGTTGTTCGATCAGGAGCTTGCCGAGAATCCACATCTCGATGCCAAGGAAAGCCAGGCCGAGCGGCATCATCAACCAGCCGGCGAGATCGTGAAAGAAGGCGCCGCCGAAGTGGGCGCCGAACGCTTCGTAAAACAGGCCCGTGATCGTGATGCGGATGACATTCGACGCGAGCGCGATCGGCAGGGCGCTGGCGGCGATAAACAGCTTTTCCCAGAGCGGCTTCTTGATCATCAGAGCGACGGCGGATGACAGCGCGAAAAACACCACCAGCATACGCAATCCGCTACAAGCCTCGACGATTCCGAGTTCGATGTCATTGAGCAGAATCACGTTCCCTTCGGCGAGTGCCGGCTTGCCAAGCGTTTGCAAGGCAAACGTACTGACAGCTGTGGCGAAGCTCTGCATCGGACCCGATAGCGAAAGCGACACGCGGTGAGGCAGCGGGATCATGAATACAAGAAACGCCACGGCCGGCAGCGACCAAGTGAACATAGCGCGTCCGCCGATCAACAGGAAAAAGCCAGCCAGAAGCGGGAGAAGCGAAACCTGATCGAAATAATCGAAATGAAACCGGGCCCCGACTAGCCGAAGCACCAACGCTCCGCCGATCACGAGCAGGCCAAACAAATTCAGATTTGACGAACTACGCAACGAATCGCGGCGGAGCCAAAGGTAATAGGCGGCAAAAGCGGGAACCAGCCAGCCATGCGAATATTGCGGATCGGAACCCCAGCGTTCCGCGAGCTTGGCCAGCGTCGGCCAGTAGGACCATGCGATTGCCGCCGAGATGAGTGCGAGGAGAAAGAGCGTGCCGATGGGTGCGCGCGAAGCGCGTTCCGGTTGCGCGGTCATGCTGTCCCTCCTTGGAGACCGAGTACATCCTGTTGCATTCACTGTGTTGGGGGGACGCGCCTGCCCGTTGCCGTGCTGCGCCTCCTGCTTCGGAATCGAAACCACCCGGGCGCCGTCATGGAGCCGAGCAAGACCGAATCCGAGGCGGGTGTTATCATACCGCGAGTGCCTGTTTCGAGTCAACCAGGGATTTCGCGTTTGGCATTACTTCGCCGCAAGTCGCAAAGGCCTCAGCGGTTGGGGTGACGCAATCTCGCTATTTGCCGGGCAAAATCGGCATTTTTCGACGGTTAGACGGTTATGCCTTCGACGAGTGACATTGACGCTTTTCCGAGCCGCGACCGTGAGGGAGCGGCCAGCCGGATGCCTTGCCGGAACAGATATTGTCGGCCGCTCCCTCACGGTCGCGGCTCGGAAATGTTTTGGTCCGTCGGCAAACGCGACAATCTCCACCGCGTGAAGTATAATTGCCAGCAGGCGATTCCGCACCGATTTGACATTTCAGGTCGAGACGTATATAATACTCAAGAGCAGCCTAAATCGATTCCGCACGGAATCGATACGGGGGACCCAAACGAAGATTGACTTGTCAATCTTCCGGGGCGTAGGTCGTAAGACCGGGGTACTTTCAAGCCCTAGCCCGTCAGCTAACCTCGTCGGCAAGTCCGGAACGTTCTCCGGGCGGGTTGAAAGGGCCACCTATCCAAAACATGGAAAGTGCCCAGGTTTCGTCCGAGTACCAGCGGATCGATGACCAACGAAATTTGAATGGGAACTATTCCCATCGACGTTTGCGTTGCGCCCGGCGTGCGTAGCATCGATTCGCGGTCCACTCGCGGCTGAAACACCTCACGACGGGGTGACCCCATGACATTCCTTACACGTCTCGGTCTCTTTCTGACGATCGCTATCGCCGGCTTCATCGCCTGGCAGTGGAATGCCGCGCTCGAAGGATCGCACGAATTCACGCAGATCGCGGTTCGGCAATTCCACAATGACGACGCCGTTCCCGGCCAGCTGGCGCAGGCCTCCCTGGTCCAGCAATGGTGGCCTCTCGCCTGGCCTGCCGTGCTCGTGATGCTCGGCTTCGTCATGTTCTGGGACGACCTGGAACGCCTCTGGAAGAACCGCGAGTCGGCGTAGTCCTCCCCTATTCGTGAACCCATTCATTCGACTCCGCCGCACGCCATGCAGCGATCGCCGTTTCGCGCGCGGCTCATGGCGCGTGGCCGAGTAAAAGGAGAAAGCAGTGCAACGCAAGTGGAAAGTCATCGCGGCCGCCGTGCCTGTCGCCATTCTGGGATGCACACTCGCCGCGGTGCTGTTGGTTCGCCCTTACGATGTTCCGGAGTTTGTCGAGGTTGATAGCAGCGAGTCGGCCTTCCTCATTCCGCTCGAGGGTGATTCCTCGAACCAGGCCGCGTTTCATTCGATCAAGCTCCTGGAAGAGAAAAAGATTGCCACCAAACGCGTGCAAATTCCGCATCGCTGGCAGCAAACCGGTTACCTCCCGACCAATGGCCGATATATCGCGACGGTCCGAATCGTAAAAGTGGATCGCCGCCCCATCACGCGTGAATGGACGCGTTCATCGAAGACAGGGACAACCTCCAAGGACGAGGCGATCATGTCCGAGTCGAAAGATAGCGTGAACTTCCACATGGGAATCAGCGCCACGGCCTATATCCCCGAGGATTCGGCTGCGCTTTACCTCTACAGCTATCCGTCGAGGTGCCTCGCGGAGATGCTCGACACCGAGGTACGTGCCCGTATCCACCAGGTCATTTCGGAGGAATCGGGAAAGTACAGTCTCTTCGAACTCCCGACGAAGAAGAACGACATCCTCATGGCCGTGCGTGAGGACGTAGTGCCGTTCTTCAAGAAAAAGGGCATTGAGATCACAACGCTGGCGATGCTCGGCGGATTGACGTTCGAGAACCCGGAGATACAGCGTGCGATCGATGACGCTGCCAAGGCGGCGCAGTTGAAGGTCGCCGCCGAGGCGAAGCGTGCCGCCCAAGAGGTCGAGAACAAATCGCTTTTGCTCGCTGCCGAGGGCAAAGCCTTGGCCGCCAAGCGTGAAGCCGAGGGCAAGGTGGAAGTGGAACTCGTGCGCGTCGAGGCCGAGGCAAAGATCCGGCTGCGCGAAGCCGAGACGCAAGCGGAAGCGACGAAGAAGGCGGCGGATGCCAAGGCCTACGAGGCGCAGAAGGCCGCGGAGAACGGCGAGACCTATATCCGCCTGCGCTTGCTCGAAGCGGAAATGCTGCGCTGGCGTCAGTGGGACGGCAGGTACCCGCAGTACGTCGTGCAGATGGGCGGAACCACGCCGAGCGCCGTCATGCTTCCGCCGATGCCCGCGCCAATGACAGTCGGAGCGAAGTAATCACAAGATTTCAATGATGTGAATGCGAATCGTGCTTCGGTTCGTGGCCGTGACTTTGGTCGTGGCCATGATCATGATCATGCCCGTGCGCGTGATCGTGGCCATGTCCATGCCCGTGCGCGGGTGGATCGAGATTAATTTCGTGCGGCGTCCAATGCAGGACGCTTTGCAGCCAACCGCAGAACATCGCAATCGCGGCCAGCATCGAGACGTAGCCCAGCTGCCACCAGAAGTTGCCTATTGTCACGCCGATACAATCGCACGACGAACGTTGAAGCCGCGACCAGACGATCGCGATGAGGAGCAGCAGGAGAACCGCTGGCATCCACGCGCCTTTGACAAGAAAGTTGCGAGTGCGGTGCCAATTGACGCCCCACAAGCACCACGCGCCCCAGACGATCCACAGCAGCCAAAGAAAGCCAAGCGATGCCAGCTGACGGACCAACGTCAGCAGCGTCAACAGTAGCTGGCCAATGGTATCCAATATCGTCGGGTCTTGCACAACGTCTTGCATCGGGAGTCCTTTTCGCACACGGGAAAACCGCGGTTCTTCCCTCTCACACTAGCTATCCGCATGCACGTCGGCAACTTCTCCCTCGGCGATGGAGTTGAGTTCGCATATCATGACCCGCATACCGACGCCTTGGCGTCAGACGTCTTGTCGGGAAGTGCCATGCAAAAATCGATCCTTGTCAGCGTGTTGTTCTTGTTTACTGTCGTCTCCTGGCTGAACGCCGACCTGGTCGCGCCGCGCCAGGCGGATACCAAGCAGAGAATCATGGGCCAGGGCAATCGGCCCTACGTCGATATTTTCAAGGCGAACGAGCGCGCCATCGTCGCGGCCTCGGGCAACGGCAAATCGTGCCTGGCGCTCTACGTCTTCGATTCTTCAGGGAACTGCGTCGCCGCCGATGACCGCTCCGATCCCGCGACGGGCGACGATTGCGCGGTCGAGTGGTACCCGGCCACCCAGGCGAAATACTCCATCGAGGTACGCAACCTCGGGTCGCAGGAAAATACCTATCGCATTCGCATGCGATAATTAGGCACTTCAAGAGCTTCCGTTTTTTCGAGAGTTAAATATGGCTCGCTTTACGTTGTTGGTTCTCGCCGGCTTGCTTGCGTTTGTGCCGTTCGGTTCCGGTTCGCCGCTTGATGGCGGTGTATCCAACGAAGTCGAGATTGGCGGCGAAAGGACTTTCACGATCAAAAAATCATTCCGCGCCAACGAACGTGCCGCAGTGCTGGCGTTGGTTCAGTCACAAGTGGAAGACACCAGCAAGGTCAACTTGAGCATCGGCATTTATCAAAAAGGCACGCTCATCGCGGAAGACAAAGCCGCGGAAAGCTCGCGTTTCGAGTTCGCCGCAGTCTTTTGGTATCCCCCGCGCGACGGCGAATACCTGATCGAAGTGCGCAACAACTCAACCCTGCCCGTCCCCTGCTGGGTGGCGGTGAAGTAACACAATCGCTTTCGCTGCTGTGGAAGCCGGCTGCTCAGACTGGATTTCGAACGCAGCTTGGTGAGATGCTTATCCCGTGGTTCAATTTCGCCGAAAACGAACGGCGCACAGAGAAAAAACGCCGCTGCGTCACCAACAAAGCCGCCTCTGGGATTCGAACCCAGGACCTATGCTTTACGAAAGCATTGCTCTACCACTGAGCTAAGGCGGCGAACTGTAGATTTATTCTTTGTCAGGATTACTTTTTCTATTCCATACTTGTATATTCGGCACCAGTTAGGTCCAATATTCAACGTATCACGCTAAGCGCCACCGCGATCATTACTTTTAGGCCCAAACATAATCGCGGATGATAATTCTACACGTTCCGTCCTTTCCAGCAAGGCCACAAAGCCAGAAAAACCACTTGAGAATCTCCGGTTTTTCCCGCATCCAAACGGTCATTGGTGCGAGAATTTCCGCAGAAAGCAGCAATTTTTGCGTCCGGGCTTATTCAGTCGGTATTCTGGGATGCTGTCCTTTACACAAGGACCACGTCCGTGCCGGAAGGGTTCGCCGAGTCTCGTAGTTAACAACAAAAGGCGAGCTAATCAACGCTCAAGCGCCAACATTGCCTCTTGATCGTCTCTACTCCACGTTCCCATGCCTTTCGCAGTCAACAACCCTAATCCACGCCAGACCAATCCTGCCAACCCAACATCCGAAAGCCCATGCCGCCTCACCGAGCAATCAACCCCAATAAAATAACGCTTCCCGCGACTGGTGAGAAATGCGGGATTGAGGTTATTCCAGCGAGAGCATTTTCGTTCGTGACGATGCTTTGCTCCGGCTGAATTATCCCATTCGGAGACAAGCCCATGGACAGACATCTGACCGACCGCAATCTACTCTTCGGTATCTTCGCATTTCAGTTAGGTTTCGTTACGCGCAGTGGATTGATAGGTGCGATGAATGCGTGGGTTCTCGATAAGTCCAGGCCGCTTAGCCGGGTGTTGCTAGAGCAAAGCGCCCTGGCAGACGACACGCTTGCCCTGCTTAACTCCTTGGTGGAGAAGCATCTCGCGCTCCACGGTCAGGACTCGGCCCGGAGTTTGGCTGCGGTCAGTTCGCTGGCAAACGAGGTGCTCGAGGAACTCAAACGGATCAACGATTCCGAGGTGAACGCCAGCGTTGCCAAGGTCGCGACGGCCGTGACCGTCGACGAAGTTCCGGGCGCCACAGTGAATGTCGCGGTTGGCGCATCAAGCACCAAGGGGCTGCGATTTCGTATCGTGCGGCCACACGCGGCAGGCGGTCTGGGATTGGTCTATGTCGCTCATGACGAAGAACTGAATCGCGACGTGGCCTTGAAGGAAATCCAGGGCCGGCACGCCGATCACCCCGAGAGCCGCACGCGCTTCCTGCTCGAAGCCGAGATTACCGGCGGCCTTGAGCATCCCGGAATTGTACCCGTATATGGCCTGGGCCAGTATGCCGACGGTCGGCCGTTCTACGCGATGCGGTTCATCCGCGGCGCTAGCCTGAAAGAGGCGATCGAAAAATTTCACGCCGACGCGCGGCCGTTGCAGGATAAGTCTCTCGACCTGCGCGAGCTTTTGGAACGTCTGATCGATGTCTGCAATGCCATCCAGTATGCGCATGATCGCGGCGTGTTGCATCGCGACTTGAAGCCAGGCAACATCATGCTAGGCAAGTACGGCGAGACGCTGGTCGTCGATTGGGGCTTGGCCAAGCCGCTCGGCGCGACAGCGGACCCGCACGCGCCGAGCTTGTCCGAGGAGCCAATGCTGCGGCCCGCATCCGCCAGCGGCAGCGCCGCGACCTTGCAGGGCGCCGCCGTCGGCACGCCGCAATACATGAGCCCGGAGCAAGCAGCGGGCCGCCTTGATCAACTCGGCGCCGCGAGCGACGTATACAGTCTGGGCGCCACGCTTTATAGTCTGCTGACCGGGGTAGCGCCGTTTCAGATGCAAACCGACGGCGCCGGGAAAGCAGACGTCGCTGGATTGCTCAAACGTGTGCAAGCCGGCGAATTTCCCGCGCCAAGGCAACGAAACGCCGGCATCAGCCCTCCGCTCGAAGCGATTTGCCTAAGGGCGATGGCGAACGATCCTGCCAATCGTTACGCGAACCCGCGTGCCCTCATCGACGATCTCAAGCATTGGCTCGCCGACGAGGCCGTGAGCGCCTGGCCGGAACCCTGGTATGTCAAAACGCGGCGCTGGATCAACAGGCACCGCACCTTCGTGACCGGCGCGGCAGCGGCGCTTGTCGTCGGTCTCTTCGGATCGCTCGCGTTCACTCTATTGCTCATGGATCGCAATGCCGTCATCGAAGGCAAGAACCGCGAACTCTTCGACGCCAACATCGCCATCCAGGCCGAGTCGAAGAAACGCGAGACGCAGCGTCTGCTTGCCGTGGAAGCGAGGAAGAAAGCCGAAGATCGCCTCGATCAATCGGTGGAGACGCTCAAACTCTTCGCCAACGACGCCCGCGCCTACTGCGAAGACGCCATGGTTCCTGGCGAGAGCAAACGGGCGCTCTTCGGCGTGCTTGCCGATCAACTCGATGCCCTGGCGGCCGGCGCGGAAGAGAAGGAATTCAACGAGGACAAAATTCGCGCCCGCATCTTTTTGCACGAGACCGTCGCCCTGGTGCAACTGGAGCTTGCCCGCAGTGTGGACGCGGAAAAGAACCTGCGGAAAGCGCTCAAGCTGGCCGACCGCTGGTTGACAGCAAAGCCGGGCGACCCCGCCGCGCTCGGCCGTCGGGCCGCTGTCGTGCATCTGCTGGGCGTCTCGAACACGCGATTGTTCCGAGTCAAGATCGCCGACGAACATTATAAAACCGCTCTCGAAATACGCCAGAAGTTGCTCGGCAACGCGCAAGTCGAGCGCTTTACGCCGGGCAAAACGCGCATGGATTTGGCCGACAGCCTCGACGCTCTCGAGCGCTGGGACGAATCGATTCCGCTGCGCGTCGAGGCCTACGACATTGCGAAAAAAACCGGCAAGGCCAAAGAGATCCACTTCGCTCTCGACGGCCTGAACTGGACCTATCAGAAGGCCGCCTCCAGGACGGATGTTTATGTAAAGAAGAAAGTCTATATGGAGAAGGCCGACGCCACGAGCGCAGAGTTGCTCAAGCTGCGACCCGCCGGACGCGTCGCCCTTGACCGCTGGTACAATATGACGCTAACCCACGCTCAAACCGAGGAGCGCCAGGCCAGCCAAGCGAAAGATGAAGTGAAGGCCAAGCTGCACCTCGCCGCCGCGCAGCGATTGTGGAACAAACACGTCGAGCTTGCGCGGAAATTGGCAACTTCCAAGGACCTTCTCGATCATCGCCGCGCCCTCGCCAATTCGTGGGAGCACCTGGCCCGGCTTGAAAAGACCATCGATAAGACAAAGCTGGCAGCCGATCATCTGGCCGCATGCCTGCACGTTCGAGAGGAATTGCTGCGCGATTACTCGCTCGATCCGAATCGCGTTAGCCTCCAGATCGACCGTTTTATCACTATCGCTCGCCTCGGCCGGCATGCCGAGGCGGCGCAAGGCGCGGAGGTGCTGGCGATCAAGTTCGGCGACAAGATCACCGCGTATCGGCTCGCCCGGCTTTACTCCGTCTGCATCGCGGCAGTCACCGAAGCACGGCAGCCAGCACCGCCGACGCCCGACGACCTCAAGCTGCAAAAAACCTATCGCGACAACGCCCTGGAATCGCTCGATCGCGCTCTTCGCCAGGGCTTCGACGACTGGGAAGAACTCCGCGCTGAACCCGACCTCGCTCCGCTTCGGTCGGACCCACGCTTCCGCAAGATCCTGGAAGCGGAAAAAAAGTGATTGGGAGCTTTGCGACCGTGCCCGGCATTACGCACGGTGCGCTAGCTGTCCTGATCGCGGCGTAGCATTGATTACCCCGAAAGTGCACAAGGCTACTTTCTGAAAGCTTCGATGTGTGTCTCGCGCATCTCGACGCCATCGGCAATGAAGCACGGTGGATCGTCATATTTGAGCAGGCGAATGCCGGAAAGCCCCGCCTTGGAAATCAGGCCGACGATGTCGTCCTTGGCTGGCACGAATCGAATCGGCGCTCCCTTCCCGGGAAGGTGTGGCGCGGCATGCGGCCTGTCGCCAGATAGTATTCGCACAAGCAGACGGCCATCATGCCGCAGCACGCGTCGTGCTTCTTGTAGCAATAGTAGCTGCTCATTTTCTGCCAGGGGCACGTTGAAAGAGCCTCGCAAACGAACTTCGTTCTGCGATTCATCACAGGCGTCGATGCGCACCGGAGTTGGCGTTCCCAGGCGATGTTCCCATATTGGCCCCTCGTCGGGAAGTGTGCTGCTCGTCATTACGTCAAGCGTTTGCCCGGCGCCGCGATGTTCGAGGGCGTCGTCGTCGAGCGTGTAGAATTCCCATAACGTGTTGTCCGGATCGTGCACCCAGAATTTAGTCTGTCGAGCGTAACAGCATTCGACTCCCTCTTCACGCTGCGAACGAATTCCGGCTTTTTCCAATCGCTCCTGCGCCGCTACGAGGTTCCGCGCGTCGGGTAGCCGAATACCCAGATGGTTCAGCGTGCCTGATCCGACCCGTCCGTTCGGTTCAAGGGATACCACCAAAGGCGGTTCGGCTGGCTCGAATTTGGCATAATCCGCCCGCAGCTTCGCCGGCTCAATATTAAATAGGATCTTGTAAAACCCCACAGATCGCTCGAGATTCGAGACGTTGAGCGAAATGTGAAAACGTACCATGGGTACAGTCGCCAAAGAGATGCTCATATTGTTTGCTCCGTGGTTGGATGGAAACGAGGAACACTTGTAAACCAGGCGGCAATCGCCAGAAGAACTGTTAGGCCCGCGAGGACCTGAAACGTGAAGCTGTAAGTAGTGGTGGCTCGCTTGCCGACGGATATCAACATCGGTCCGGATGCAGACGCGAAAACCGTCATCATTTGTGCGACTCCCTGGATACGGCCGAGATCGCGTTGGCCGTACATTTTTCCCCAGGAGGCAAAAAAGAGCAACGCCACGGACCCCGAGGCAATCCCCAACCCCACGCCGTATGCGTATGCATGCCATACCGCACTCGCGAATGGCAGACCCGCGAGCGAAAGCGCTGTCGCAAGTAGGCAGCACGCAAGCAAACGATTCATCGGGACGTGGTTGACCAGCCAGCCAAAGAAAAGCTTGGCGGCCAGTGCAATTGCCGCGACCAGTGCGAGCACGTTGAAATAAAGTCTTTCATCGAACCCGCGTTCGCGGAAGATATCGACATTGAAGAGCGCAACGCCAGCGTAAATCATGCCCCAGAGCGAAATCGTAAGACTGAAGACCCAGAACGCGGGGGTGGCAAGCGCTTGCCAGAGCGAAACCCCGGCGACGGGCAGGTCTCCTGGGTGCAAAGGCCCGTCTCCTTGCGGCGCTTTGGCCGGGAGGAAGAACGCAAACGCGGCCAACCCAATCACTGCAACGCCGACCAAGGCCCAAACACTGCGCCAATTCGCTTGCAGGTCGGTCAAAGCCCATCCCACGGCCTTGATCAAGAGAAGATGAAACGGCGCGGACAAAATCGCATAAAGCGCCATCGCCAGCCCGAGTTGCCGGGCGCTGAAAGATTTGGCGACTATCGTGATACTTACTACCGAGAGAGCGCTTTGCCCGAATCCACGCGTCAGGATCAAGCCGGCCAATAGCTCCGTCCAGTTTTCGACGCGGCTCATCCACAAAACGGCGGCCCCCAAGAAGAGAAGATTGAACGCTAGCACCACTCGGCGGTCGAGTCGATCCATCAACCAACCCACGGGTAAACAAAACAACGCCCCCACAAGCGTGCCCCACAAATTGAGCGAGGCGAAGAAAACTCGCCCATCAGGATCGTCGAGGCCGAGATCCCGCAGCAGGGGTTCGGTGACCATCCCCAATCCGTGCGTACGTCCAGGGTAGGTGGCCGCCATCGCGACGGCGCCGATGATGATTACGCTGCCATACTCCCACGAAAGCCTCGCCAGAGTCCGGCGATCACCAAGGTAGGCCGTTCGATCATTAACGAGTTGCATATTTCACCGGAAGAACATCAATGGACGCTGCTCGACCGGGGCCTTGGCACGCAGGTACTCGTGGAACTCGCGATAGTGCCTGGCGTATTGGTCGCCGCCGTCCGAACGGGCGTTGTAACTGATGAAGTAGCCGCGTCTCGGCAAGAGCGAGCGATTAGGCCCAGAGCGATGCGGCGTGAAGCAGGAGAAGATGGCGACGTCTCCCGGCGCGAGCAGCAGCGGGACCGGCTTTGCATCGAGGTCCGTAATCTCGACGTAATGATGCTGCCCATCTTTCGCCGAGAGATAACCTTTTTTATGCACGCGAGGGAACACCTCGGTCGCGCCGTTATCTTCGGTGAACGCGTCGATCGCCACCAGAACCGTCAGGAAGGACTCCGGGAATCCAGGCCAAGCAATCCAGTCCTGATGCAATGTCGCGCCGGCCGCCCCGGGAAGCTTGTAGATCAGCTTGTCCTTGAACAATTCCGCGGGCTCACCGTAGAGTTCGTGCAATCGATCGAGAATCCGCCGATCGCGCGTGATGGCGCTGGCAACAGGGGAGAGATCCGCGATCGGGTCGAAAACCTCGAAGACGGCGTGTTGTTTCAGGTGATGCGGCTTGAATCGCACGCGCATGTTGTTGACGTTCATCAACTCGGCGCCCGCGCGAAACACGTGCTCGGCCTCGCACGCCAGGTCGGCTACTTCTCGTGCCGAGAATAGGCCGCGCGAAATGAGATAACCTTCGTTTGCATAGAAACGAATATCATCGTGACTGAGCAGGCGGTTAGAGGAAGCGTTATCAGAACTCACCGGCGACCTCCCCTCCGGCACGAGTGGCGAGTGCTCGCCATGTTGCCAACGGAATATTGTTCTGAATAAAACGCACGCTTCCGTCGCACATCAACACGTTAACGCCGCCGGGATGCCGGCTCCGCGCGGTGCTCAGCCCATGACCAGAACTGCGCAACAACGGATCCGGCGGGGTGCTCACAAAGTTGGCGACGCAATCCGGATTGACCGGATCGTTTGGAACGTAGTAGTGGTTGTAACTCGTGCAGCGAGGCTCGCCCGCCACCCATGTGTACATGCGGCGTTGGCTGTAATTGACTCGGAGGGAACTGCCGCAGTTGGCATCAGTCGTTTCCATGCCTGGATTGACGAACATGGTTTGCGAGTCGATCTCGCTTTTCGAGGCCACGGTCGTCGCCTCGGGCCCTCCGCCAAGGATGCGCTCGGAAGCGCCGACAGTATTGCTGGTTCCGTCGGTGATACCCACCATGCGCACTCGGGACTGCGCATAGAACACGCCGTCCGCGTCCCACGGTGAACCGAGCCAATTCGTCTGGCCTTTGGATGTTCCGCTGCCGAGGCAGAAAGCGTAATTGGTGGGTGCAAGTTCGCCAGGAATGGCATAGGCGTTGGAGCATACCGATTGCATGGAGTCGCTCGGGCAGACCAATAGTGCGACGCGCGACTGAACCGCCAGCGGCGCCTGGATGCCGTAGGGCGGCGTCAATTGATAAATCGTCAGACTCAGGTCGATCGAGTTGAAGAGAGGAGTCTGATCGAGGTATGGCGTGAGCAGCGCGATAGTACCCCACAGGTCGTAGTAACCCGGCGCTCCTCCAATGGAACTACCGCGATACGCCGGCGGCATGCACTTGTTCGAGGATTCATAATTGTGCGTGGCCAATCCCAGTTGCTTGAGGTTGTTGATACATTGGGTTCGCGCCGCCGCCTCGCGCACTTTCTGTACCGCCGGCACCAGAATCGCAATCAGGATGGCAATGATGGCGATGACAACCAGCAGCTCAATGAGTGTAAACGCCTTCCGTTTCGGCATGACAACTCCCACGGTGAAGGTATTCAGATCCGTCAACGCTCAAACGTTTGTACGTTCTTATTGTTGTTTGAATGTTTGCCGTCAAGCGAATTTTTTTCATGCTCCCGTGATCTGCTGAGTAAGGAAGAGATACTCACAGTCGATTTGCTGCTGGGTCGAAACAGAAATGAAAGACCAACAGGATCAACGCGAGGAAATGGAGTAGCGTTGTCCGTTCATCTGAAATTTCCTCAAGAATTAATTACTGCCAGTCACCGGACCGTTTTCCAATAGGTTCTGCCATTGCCGCCTGCGACCATGATGTAAGTCGCGGCCGAATGCGGTGCCCGCGCCGGCGAGAACGCGCTAGTCCGTCACGAAGGTGTCGGAGAGGACGCCGTCGAGTTTGACGTTTGCGATCACCGGGCCGGGGCGTTTCATGGTTACCCACGCGAAGTGATCGATCTCGCCATGCTTGATGCCGCGCAGTTCGCTGGAACCGCCGGTGGTAGCGAGTTGGTAATAATTCATGCCGCGGCGGACGAACCGCCGGTAGCGGTGCTCGTGACCGGCGAACACGGTGTAGTTTCGGCCGTCGAGCTGGCGCTCGATCTCGATCCATCCGTTTTGGTTGCCGTTGTCGTAGTCCCAGAGCGGCCGATGCAGAATGACGAAGGTCCAGCGTGCACTTTTGCATTTGGTCAGGATCTGGCGGGCCCAGGCGATTTGCTCGCGGCCGAGAGCGCCGCCTTGTTGGGGCGGGTCGTCCGAGTTCAGCATCAGAAAAAGCACGCCGCGGTAGTTTAGACTGTAATAACGCCGACCGAATCGTTTGCGCCAGAGATTCTCCTGCGCCGCGTTGCTCACGTCATGATTGCCGGCCACGAAGAAGAAGGGCATGTGCAGCTTTCGCACCTGGCGTTCCAGTTCGTCCCATTGTGCGTTCACGTCACGCGGCATCTCCGTGTAGCCTTCGATCAGATCGCCGACCGACACAACGAATTTTGGCTGCAAGAGATTCAGCTGCGTCACGGCCTTCGGGAAGATTCCTTCGCGCTCCGCGCCGGTGCGATCGCTGATGACGGCAAAATGAAAATCATCCGGCGCGTCTTTGAGATTCAGGCTCGTCCACGGGTTGCGATCTTCGACTTCGGCATGAATGGCGTCACCGCCGAAGGAGACGGGTTCGGGTTCTTTTTCGCTGCCGGAGTAACGCGTGAATCCGACGGTGGTCACCACCACCGCGCCGGCGAAGAGAGCTGCGAGCATCCGTTTCATGGCGCATCCTTTCGTTCGGGCAGTTTGGGCATCCTGCCATGAAGGGAATCTTAGCGCCAAACTGGGAACCCTGGGCGAAGAACGCGCGAATTCGCCGTGAAGAGTGATTTGCCGAAAATGGCTACACCGTCCCGCTCGGATCGCTCGACCTACCGTGACGTATACTTCGCAAGATCAAGCATGTTACATCAACTTTCAATCGGTGATCTGACGTTCTTCCGAGCCGCGACCGTAAGGGAGCGGCCAACTGGATGCCGTGCCGGAACATGCGAATTCGGCCACTCCCTCACGGTCGTGGCTCGGAAATCTACTTTCCGATTGCAGATGCGACAATCCAAGCTGCATGAAGTAGAGTTGCGTTGAATTAATTCTCATTCACCTCATGTAATTAATCGAACGAATGAAGGCGAAGTCGAGGATATTAGGCCAAGTGATGAGGCTTTCGGAAATAGCTTGCCAATCCCGGAGCAAATGGTATGAAGCGTGCGAATTGAATCACAGATGCCGAAATAGGGGATGCGGACGGTTCTCTCCAACCTTTCTGCTTTGTCCAATTTCATGGGCGAATCGATTTGAGTTAGTCCATGCTGCCAACTCAGCCAAATTCGAACTGGAGGCGGGAAAGAGCCGTACCTTTCCTAGCAATGCTGCTGTGCGCATGGGGATCGTTGGCTCTATGCCAGGATCCGCCGCCGCTATTCCGGGCGAACCTAGGCGGGCCGGTCAGCGTACTGTCACAGCCGGAACTGTCTACGCCAACGCAGGCGATGCAGACTCCCGCCACGTTTCCTGGCATTGATGAAAGCCGGCTCATGCCGATCACGCTGAGCGCGGCACTGCGGTTGGCGGGAACCAGCAACCTGGACATCGCCCAGTCGCGCGAGGTTGTGCGGCGAGCGCAGATCCAGCTTCAACGCGCACGTATCCTATTGCTCCCGAACGTAAACGTCGGCAGCACCTATGTGGATCATGTTGGACAGATACAGCGGACGGAAGGCAATGTCATCTCGGCAAACCGAGATTCGTTATTCGTCGGCGGCGGTCCATCCATGTCGGTCAGCCTGGCCGATGCCGTGTTCACGCCTCTGGTCGCCCGGCAGGTCAGCGCAGCACGCCAGGCGGGCTTTCAGCGTGTCCATAACAATACGCTTCTGACCATCGCAGAAGCCTATTTCACGATGATGCGTGCGCAACGCCGCCTGGCACGCGCGGAGCTTACGCTGGATTTTCTGACCTCGGAGAAACCCGCGCCGATCCGTGCCGGGTCCAAGGGATTACTGCCGCTCATCACGGCCATGCAGAAAGCCGGCGCGGCGGAAGCGCTCAAGTCGGAAGTGTATCGCGTCGAAGTCGATGTGCTGCGCCGGCGCGAGGAACGCACGACGGCATTGCAGGAGTATCACGTTGCGTCGGCGGAGTTGGCTCGGCTTTTGCGGTTGTCGCCAGACATCTTGCTTTGGCCGATGGAGGATTTTCGCGCTCCTCTGGACTTTACCGGTCCATGGAACGACCTGCCGCCCGAGGAGATGGTCCGCATTGCGCTAAGCAATCGCCCCGAGTTGGCGGAGAACCAGGCCGAGGTGCGTGCAGCCGTTGAGCGCGTTCGCGCGGCGAAGTTCCGCCCTTTGCTGCCTAGCGTATTCGTGAATTACAACTGGGGCGGGTTTGGCGGTGGGCCGGATCCCAATCCGCCGAAGATTGGCGGTTTTGGCCCAGCGGATCGAATACTCAATTTCGGATCGCGAGCCGACTTCGACGTCACGCTGATGTGGCGCCTGCAGAACTTCGGTTTGGGCAATCTTGCCGAGGTTCGTGAGCGGGAGTCCTCGGAACGGCAAGCGAAACTGCGCCAAATCCAGCTTCAAGACATCGTCATTACACAGGTCGTTCAAACCCATGAACAGATCAAGGCGTGGAAGGATCGCGTCGCTTTCATCCGCTCGGCCTTGTACGATTCCGCGGGCAGACCGACGGGGCCACTCTTCGAATCGGCCCGGTTGAATTTCGAACGCATTCGGGAAGTGGAAAAGACTAGGCCACTGGAGGTGATTGATTCCCTCCGCCGATTGGCAGACCTTCTCGAACTGCACGCTCAGGCGGCCACCGACTACGAACGCGCACGCTTTCGGCTGATGATTGTCCTCGGCCTGCCAAGCGATGAGATTGTCGATCGAGTCTCCGTGCCGCTTCCGATCCCTGTTCCAAAGGCAAAGTGAGTGCAAAGCCATGTGGCTCGTCAATATTGCGTTGAGGCATCCCTATACGATTTACGTCGCCATGATGCTGACGGTGGTGCTCGGCCTGGTGGCGTATCAGCGGACGCCGACCGACATCTTGCCGAAGATCAAGGTTCCCGTCGTCGTCGTGTTCGCGTCATACCGTGGCATGCCTGCGCCGGACATGGAGAAGAGCGTCACCTCGGTGCTGGAGCGAGCGCTCACGCGGTGCGATCATCTGGAACATATCGAATCCAAGTCGCTGCTTGGCATCGCCATCATCAAGGTGTTTTTCCGTGAGCAGGTCGATCCCGACGTGGCTTCAAGCCAGGTCATCTCGCTGGTGAATGGCGAGATGCAGAACATGCCGCCCGGCATGCTGCCGCCCAGCGTCCTGAAGTTCGATGCCAGTGCGATCCCGGTCGGCAACCTCATCATCACGAGCAATAGCCGAACCGACAAGGAGCTACTCGATATCGCCGACTACCAGTTGCGCGAGGAACTTGCCGGCATCGAAGGGCTGGCCTCGGCCCCCGTGTTCGGAGGCGTCTTTCGGCAGGTGCAGATTTACGTGCATCCGCGTTCCCTGGAAGCTCTAAAGCTATCACCGCTGGAGGTCGCACGCATCGTCAACACCCAAAGTGCAATTATCCCTACGGGCGAGATTCGCATCGGTGACCAGAATTACTACGTCATTTCGAATAGCATGGTAAGCGCTCCGAAGGACTTCGAAAAGATCCCGCTCTACAACGATGGCCGAAAGATCGTTCACCTGGGCGATGTCGCCAACGTGGTTGATGCGACGCGCTGGCGAACGAACACCGTGCACGTGGACGGCAAGCGAGCGGTCTACATGCCGCTGCTGCGCCAGGCCGGCGCGAGCGCCATTTCCGTCGTGGATAACGTGAAGGCGGCCCTCCCGCTACTGCACGAGCGCGGCACGATACCGCCAGACGTGCAGATCGAAATTGCCTTCGACCAATCCCAGTACGTGCGTGATTCGATCGCGAATCTTCGTCTCGAGGCGATTCTCGGCGCCGTGCTGGCATCGCTTGTCGTGCTTTTGTTCCTGGGCAGCCTGCGCAGCACCTGGGTCGTCATGCTGTCGATTCCGCTCTCGGTGCTCATGGCACTGACGGGACTCTATTTCACCGGCCACACGCTCAACATCATGACCCTGGGCGGGTTGGCGTTGATCCTGGGCCGCGTCGTCGATGACTGCATCGTTGACGTCGAGAATACGATGCGCCACCTCGAGATGGGCAAGGATCCGTTGGAAGCAGTCCGCCAGAGTTCGCAGGAAATCTCGGTGCCGGTGTTGATCGCGACGGTAATCACGGTGATCGTCTTTTTCCCGCTGGCGTTCATGACCGGGGTTGGCAGGCATCTGTTCGTGCCGCTCGCGATCAGTGCCTCGATGGCGATGGGAGCGTCCTATCTCGTCGCGCGAACCGTCTCGCCGCTTTACAATTCGCGATTTCTGCGGGCTCATGCGGAAGGCGAGGGCTTTCCTCGCTGGCTCATTCGCAGTGCCGTCTTTCTCTCTATCGTCGGCCTGGGTTTACCCGCACTGGCACACTGGGGGGCTGGTTGGCTGGACCGTTTCTTTCCTCAGAATATCGGCGATTTCTTCGCCTGGCCTTACCGCGTCCTTCCTGCGGAACTGCGCCGGGCGCTCGTTCTCGTCGGCGCGCTCGGCGGCGTCGTGCTCGTGGTCGCTGGACTATCCAGTATCGCGCCGGCATTTTCGCGGCTGTTCGACCGCGGCACGCACCGCTACGAGCAGGCGTTACGCTGGTGCCTGCGTCATCGGCTCGCGGTCATCGGGCTGGTCGCGATCGGCGTGGTGCTCGCAGTTTGGTGTTTTCCGCGCATCGGGCAGGAGCTATTTCCCGAGGTAGATTCCAGCGAGTTCACCGTTCATCTGCGCGCCGCTGGCGGGCCTCGCGTCGAAACCACGGAAAAATTGGTCTACGAGATCGACACGCTCATTCGCGAAGTTGTACCCGCGGAGGATCTGAAAATCACGTTGGCGAATATCGGCCTGTCGTCGCGCTGGTCGGCGATCTACACCTCGAACAACGGCCCGCACGCCGCGTTTGTGCGTGTACAGCTCCGCAGCGGATTCGATGGCCGATCGACCCCGACGCGTGATTACGTCGAACAGCTACGCGAAAAACTCGCCAAACGATTCCCCAGCGACGACTTCTTTTTCGAAACGGGCGGCATGATCCGGCAGATCCTCAACGGAGGCGCGCTGGCGCCGATCCAGGTCCAGGTGCATGGCCGCGATATGGTCAACCGTCGCGCCGTGGTGAAGGCGCTCGACTGGCGCATCGGTCGAATTCCGCAAGTGAAGGAAACCTACCTGCCCCAGGCGATGGACCTGCCCCAACTCAACCTTGACGTGGACCGAGACGCAGCCGCTCGCCTGAAACTGACGCAAACCGATGTCGTTCGCAATGTGATCACCTCGTTGATGTCGAGCGCTCAGCTCGCGCCGAATTTCTGGATCGATCCGAGGACAGGCAACCCCTACATCATCGGCGTGCAATACCCGGAGAATCTGGTCGAGAACATCCAGACGTTGGAGACGGTACCGATCACGCCCGAGAAACGCACGGGCAAGCAGCGTGCTCCCTTGTTGCGCGACGTGGCGACCATCAATCGAGCTCAGGGACCGGTCGAGGTCTTCCACTACGAGGCCGACCGGGTCAGCCAGCTTTTTGTATCCGTCGGCGATAACGATCTTGCTCGAGTGGCTGGCGAGATCGATCGCATCGTTGACGAGCTGCCTCTCACCTACGCCGTCACGATTCTGCCGCGCGAGGCACTTTTCGCGCATGCCGTCAAGGTGTTTCCAGCGGAACAAGGCAATCCGGGCAAGGACGAAGAACTGGCCGACGTTCTCAAACGATACTTCCACGACGAAGAGCCAGAAGTCGCCGAGGTGCTTCGAGAGCAGTATGGCGTGGACGTGGACGCGTTGCACCTTGGAAGAAATGAGGAATTCCGCAACCGTTTGGAGCAGTATCTGAATCTGACCAAGGACAAGACAAAGGCTCGCGCGGACCTGCAGCGCGACTTCGGCGTCGATCCGGAACCGCTGCGTCTGCCTCGCGGCGTGCGCGTCACCGTTCGCGGTGAAGTCGCCGCGATGCGCGAGTCGTTCGGCGAAATGGGATTCAATCTTCTGCTGGCCGTGCTTCTGGTATACTTGGTGATGGCGGCTCAGTTCTCATCGTGGCTGGATCCGCTCATCATGATCGTGGCGGCGCCCCTCGGTCTCGTCGGCGTCGCGCTGATGCTGTGGGCCACCTCGACGTCGCTGAATATTCAGTCGTGCATGGGTGTGCTGCTGATGGTAGGCATGTCGGTGTCCAACTCCGTGCTGCTCGTCGATTTCGCAAACCGATTGCGTGAGGAAGGGATGAAGACCTTCGACGCCATCGTGTGGGCGGCGCGCACCCGGCTGCGCCCGATCATGATGACGACGATCGCTACGGTGGCCGGTCTGCTGCCGATGGCGATTCATCTGCATCCAGGCGACGAGATGAACCTCCCGCTCGCACGCGCGGTGATCGGCGGACTGTCGGGTTCGACGCTGCTTACTCTGTTCGTCGTCCCGGTGCTGTACGTGTTTCTCAAGCCGGCAGGACCAGCAGTCGTTGCACAGGAATCGGGAAGCACGAGTGCGGAGCCAGTGCTAAACGCCCATGGCCACTAATCCTGCAAAGCACGCTGAATTACTGGCGGACAGATGATATCTGCAACGGAAGGCGAATATGCGATTCTACTCAATCATCATCGTTCTCGGCTTGTCGATCGCGGCAGCCAATTCAGGGTGCGGCAAGCGCAAGACCGCCAAGCCTCAGCTAGGCGAAGTGGAACGCTTTCCGCGGCTTGAGACCGTCGTGCTCGGCAAGGCGACCAAGCTCGAAGTCGTGCGCAGCTATACGGCCACGATCGACGCGCTGGAGAAGGCAGACGTCTGTGCGATGGTCAAGGGATACCTGAAGGAAGTGCCGCTCACGCTCGATATCGGCATCGCCGTCAAGAAGGGCGATCCCTTGCTGACACTCGACATCCCGGACATACTTGCCGACCTCGACAACAAGAAAGCCCTCGTAGAACAGAGTGAGAAGGCCGGCGCGTTGGCGGCTCAGATGGTCGCGGTCGCCGAAGCCGAGGTGAAGGAATCGCAAGCGCAGGTGCTACGTTCGGAAGGTGATGTCGAGTTTCGCAAGTCGCAGTATGTTCGCATCGCCAAACTGGCGCAGGGAGACACCCTGAGCCAACAGCAAGTGGAAGAGGCGAAGCTACAACTCGGCGCCGCCCAGGCAGCCCTTTCCGCCGCCCAAGCTCAAATCGCCACCAAGCAAACGCGATTGCAAGCCGCGCTGAAGGAACAGCAGCTTTCCGCGGCCCGCGGGAAGGTGACGCGCACCGAACGCGATCGAGCACTCGTGCAGGCGGAATTCGCGAACTTGCGTGCTCCCTTCGATGGTATCATCACCAAGCGCTGGATCGATTCCGGCGCCACGATAAAAGATGCTGGCATGCCCTTGCTCACGATCATGCGCACCGATAAAGTCCGAGTCATCCTCGATATTCCCGAGCGCGACGTGCCGTTTTTCCGCACCGGGCCAAGTGCAAATAAAGTCGAACTAAAAATTCCCGCGCTGCAAGACATCGACGGCGCCGACAAGTTCCATGGAACCATCACACGCATGGCATCCGCTCTCGATCCGGTCACGCGAACCATGCGAGCCGAGATCTTTTTGGATAATAAACTCGGACTTCTGAGACCGCAGATGACCGGCACGGCCCATGTCACGCTCACCGAGCGCGAGGCGTTTACCGTCCCCGCGTCCTCCCTGGTTCGGACTGGCAATAAAACCGAAATCTACCTAGTAACAGACGTTTCCGGCGATCCGCCGCGCGGCGCCGTCAAACGTCTCGAAATTCAGGTTGGCATCGACGACGGCCTGCGCGTCGAGATCCGCAACCCGACTCTGACGGGCCGGGAGCTTGTCATTATCAAAGGCGCCGGCGTGCTTCGGCCGGGCGATCAGGTCATTTCCGTTCCCGCAAGGACGGCGGATTGATTCCATCGACCGACAATTTCCGACGCGAGAAAAATTTGGCATTTGCGGAACTATTTCACGCCATACTCGTCCAACAACCAAATCACTGTCATCGCCCTTCTCAGGAGCACTTCAATGGTACGTCTCTTCGCGTTCTCGTGTGTCATTGCTGGCCTTGCATTCTTGGCTCACACGCCATCCGCCGACGCCCAGGCCAAAAAGAATCAAATGGTCAAGGGCACGATCAAATCCGTCAGTGTTGACACCGACGTCTTGGTTGTCAATCAGAAAGTGAAGAAGGAATTCGTCGATCGCGAACTCAGCATCCTTTCGACCACCGAATTCGTCGTTACCAAAAATGGTCAAACCAAGACCGCTACGGGCAACGCCGGGCTGCGCCTGCTCGAAGGTGCGAAGAATGCTTCTGTTCAGGTGAAATGCGATAAAGACGTGAATGTGCTTCAGGTCAAAGTGACGATCAAGTAACGTTGCCTGCCGTGTTCGGCGCTCGCATAACACTCCCGGGCGCTGAACACCGTTTTTTCACTTCACCGCTGTCGCGATCAGACTCTCTGGCCTGCCCAAGAACAATCCCGCCGTACTCAACAATCGCGAGCCGATGCGAGTCCCCAACCAGCGCGTACCCAAACCGACGATCTCATTCGCGATCATACTATTGACCGAATGCCGAATCCAGCCGGCGTGTCGCTCGGCGCGGACATCGATTCGGCCAAACCCGGCCCGCTCGATAATTGCGGCCAGCGTTCGCGGCGAGAAGTGCGAGAGATGCCGGGGCAGGTCCAGCCCGAACCAATCGGAGCCGAACCATCCCGCTGCCAGGCCTTCGAAATTTGGCACGCTGACCATCAAGACGCCGGCAGGCGTCAACAAGTTGCGTGCTGCGCGAAGCGTTTCGAGCGGTTGGTGGACATGCTCGAGCGATTGCCTCATGGTGATGACATCGAACTGTGGCGAGTCCCAGCGCGGCATAGGCAACGTACCTAGTTCGACGTCGAGACCGCGCATCTCGATCGCGCGTTCGACCGATTCCTCGTCCGTGTCAAGCCCGGCGACCTCCCATCCTTGCCGCTTCATCCCAGCCAAGAAGGCGCCGTCGCCACACCCGAAATCGAGCAGTCGGCCAGGGCGTTGACGTGACAGCCGCCGGCTCATCGCGTCGCCTCGGCTAATGCGGTCGATGGGTACGGAAAGTCGATCCCGAGCCGGGTCCTCGTAAAACGCGAGGATTGATTCCGCATCGGGTCGCGGATTGGTGTACACGAAATCGCAGCGCTCACATTGCACGATGAGAAACCGCATGCCTGTGCGACGCCGATCCGCCGCCTCCAGCAGCGGCGTGCAGCGAACGCCTTCGCATAAGGGACATGCCGTCTCCTCCCACGAGACGCAGAGTATATCCTGCGGCGACTGATGCTCCATCAACTCAGGATCGAACGGCATGAGACGAGCCTCCGTGCTCCGGCGAAAACCACAGCGTATTGTGCCCAAACCGACGAAAAAGTGAAAGGGCAGTTTCAAGATGGTTGCCCATACCGCGCGATTTTCGCATCAATATACCGTGTCGAGCAATTGGTATTCAATCCAACGAACACGAAATTAGCTCACGCAATGGCGCAGCGACGCAAAGGAAAATCGACGCAAGAATGACAAATACCTGCTTGTATTTCTTTGCGCCTTCGCGCCTTTGCGTGAGCTTCTTTCACTCCCCCCGAAAGGACCCCAACCATGAGCGTCACGCAACGAGCCAAAGACCTTGGCATCACCTTCGCGAAGAAGGAAAAGGGTTATCTGAATCTGTGTGCCCGCGCTGGCAACTTATTGTTCACGTCCGGGCATGTCAGCGACATGAAGGGCAAGCTCGGCGCCAATCTCAGCGTTGAGCAGGGCGTGCTGGCCGCGCGTGAATGCGCGGTCAAGATTCTGCAATCCGTCCACGATGCCCATGGCACGCTCGATGGACTGCGCGTCATCAAGTTGCTCGGCTGCGTCAATTCGACGCTCGAATTCACCGAGCAACATCTCGTCGTCAATGGCGCGTCCGACCTCTTCCATCAACTCTTCGGTAAAGAAGATCTCGGCTATCATGCCCGCAGCGCTCTGGGCTTCGCCAACCTTCCAACCGGAGCCGCGGTCGAGGTGGAAGCGATTTTTGAAGTACTTTGAATAAATCTCAAAGTAGAAATACGAAATACGAAACAAACACGAATGACGAATCAAAAAAACGAGGTGTAGACGATTCGCCTGATCGCGGCTTCTGCGAGGCAGAGCCTCGCGAAAGTGCGTACCCAGGCAGAAGCCACAACGGGTGATTCGAAACGCGAAATCGTCAGCGTCGCCGATTCGGATGATCCAGGCCATCGACCAGCGCGACGTCAATGAAAGCGGCAACGATGTGAAGCCGCCATCGTCCTGTTCTCAAGCAATGGACGCTTCACCCTTAGTTTGTTCTTCGGGCTATCGATCACTTGCCCGAATCCGCCTCCTTGGCTAGTATCAGAGGGGAACAGCATTTCGGTTCCGTTATTTATCGCAAGGAGATCACCATGGCACGTTTTGTCGTGCTTATCGGCCTGTCGATGACCCTCTTCTTAACTCCGGCTTTCGTTTTCGGGCAGTCGCAAGGCTCGGACGTCGAGCTTCTGAAACGAGAGTTGGAACTTCTGAAACGCGAACTGGATCTGGTCAAACGCGAAAATGAATTGCTCAAACGCGAACTCGAAATATTTCGCAAGGGCGGATCAGCGAAATCGACGTCCGATGCGAAGGCCGCCAATCTTACCGTGACCGTCGATGATGTCGAATACGTCTACCAAGGAACCGTGCGGAATGGCCCCAAGCTGACCGTCACCATTTTGGCGACGAGCAAGGACGGCATCAAGGCGGGGCCGAACGGATCGATGACGATCATCGATGACAAGGGCAACAAATTCGTCGGCATGCCTGCCGCCGGCTTCGGAGGCCGACCGATGTTGCGCGAGGGGATTCCCGTTCGGCTGCAATGGCACTTCGGCGCCACGAATGCGTTCACCGGCGGCGCGGGCAAGCCGGCGCCTTCCGCCAAGGTGACGCGCTTCGCAGGAATCATCATCAACCGCGCCGTCGCTGGTCCCGAGACCATCGATTTCCGCGACCTTCCCGCCGTCCTCCCGGTTGCAAAAGCGAAGTAGTTGCGCCCGCCTCGCGCATTCGCGAGGCTATAAACGGAAATCGTTGCGAACTGCGAATATTCTTGGATGCAAGAAAACAAAGCCACGGAATAGCACGGAAGCGACACGGAAATGGACCATAAATCGATCATCTCTATTTGAATTATTTCCGTATCAATTCCGTGTTTCTTTCGTGGCTGAATTTGCATTCTTTGAAGTTGCGGCCGCTGTGTCTTTGCGTGTGCTCGTTATTATCATTCCAATTTCTTGCCGATCGGCATCACTTCCAGGCTTAGATGCGAGGGGCGCCCTTTCGATCGATACACACGTTGCTCGGCCGATTGAAAGTCCGAGTCCTTTGCCTCGAAGATGTTAGGAACGTACTTCTGTGGGTTGCGGTCGATCAGCGGGAACCAGGTGCTTTGCACCTGCACCATGATCTTGTGGCCCTTGCGGAAGCAATGATGGCCCCAGTGCAGATCGATCGCGTACTCGTTCACCTCTCCCGCCTTCACGGGTTCGGGCTTCTCGAAGCTTTTGCGATAACGAGCGCGCGTAGGTTCGCCGATGACGAGGAACTGGTATCCGCCCATCGCCGGTTCCTTCGCATACACTTGCGGATAGGCATCGATGAGCCGAACGATGAAGTCGCTGTCCGTCCCTGAGGTAGAGGCGAAAAGCCTTGCCGAGATCGAGCCGGCGAGGGTGACGTCTTCGTTGAGCGGTTCGGTCTCGTAGGTCAGCACGTCGGGGCGTGCGTGGGCGAAACGCTGATCCTCGACCATCCAGACTCGCCATTCCGGTCCGGGATAAGTCGGCGTGACTGGCCGAGGGCGGTACGGAACGGGGTTGGCGGGATCGGAGACGTATTTGTCGAACGCGGTGTCCTCGTTCGGCGGCGAAAACGCCAGCTTTCCACCGGGGTGGAAATAGAGCGTGCGTTTCACCGCCTCCTTCGGCGGCCAATGCTGGTGCGTGACCCATTTGTTCGAGCCGGTCTGGAAGAGGATCGCTTCGGGTTGCTTCAAATCGCCTTTGCTCTTGAGGTAGTAATTGAAGAACGCCGACTGAATTTTGGCACGAAAATGCGATCCCGTATCGCTGTCGAATTTGATTCGTCCCAAGGAATCGCCCGGCCCGTTCGCCCAGCCGCCGTGATTCCACGGGCCTAGCACGAGAAAATTCTTATTCTCGCGATCATGCTTTTCGAGCAGCTTGTATATCTGCATCGGTCCGCGATAGTCCTCCTGATCGAACCAACCGCCGACATTGAGCGTGGGCACTGTGACTTTATTCAGATACGGATCGAACGCCTGCTTTTTCCAGAAGTCATCGTAGTTTGGGTGCTTGACAAACTGATTCCACGTCGGCATCTTGCCCTTGAAAATCTTGGCGTTGACGTTGGACAGGGCGCCGAGTTTCAGATACCATTCGAAGGTGTCGTAGCGGTCGAACTTGAACAGAGTGTTGACGTTGTTGGTCTCCATCATCGCGACATACTCGAACCCGTAGCTGAGCCGAAATGCGCCGTGATGGTGAAAGTCGTCGCCAAGAAACTGATCCGCCGGCGAAGCCTGGGGCGACGCCGCCGCCAATGCGGGATGCGGATCGAGCATGCCCATGACGGTCAACCAACCCGGATAGCTAATGCCCAGCATGCCGACTTTGCCCGTGTTGTTTGGCACGTTCTTCAGCATCCATTCGATCGAATCGTAGGTGTCGGTGCTTTCGTCGATCGCCTTCGGGTCGCTCTTGTCACGCGGTGAGCGCGACATTACGAACTTCCCTTCCGACTTGAATCGGCCACGAATGTCCTGGAAGACGAAGATGTATCCCTCGTCGGCCAGGTCTTTGAAATACGACAACAGCGCCCCCGGCCCGCGCGAATCGATGCCATACGGTGTGCGATGAAAGATGAGCGGCAAATCGCCATTGGCATGGTTCGGACGGTAGATCGTGGTGTAGAGCTTGACACCGTCGCGCATGGCGATCATCGTTTCACTTCGTGTGAATCGCTTGGCGATGATCGGATTCGGCGTCTGGCCCAGAGCGGGCGCAGCAGTCAAAATGAAGGCACACAGAGTGACTATCAGCAAACGGATGCGATTCATGGTAGCCTCGGTTCAGCGGCGTGTTTGCAAGGGAAAAAGCGAACACGCTTGTTCTACGAGAGGCTGCCCAGCGCGGGGAGAAATGGGGGCGACGGATTTTTCGAGTCGTGTTAAAGGGCGAGCCAGAAGCGTAAGCGACTGGAGGAACGAGTCCTGCTACGCTCACGGAAAGAGCGACGGCCCTTGCAATGGCGGTTCCGCGGTCGTCTTATTCACGGGCGGCGTTGTCACTGCTTTGGGCAACGGACGCGGCGGTGCATTTGGCGAAGTCACCACCGGACCCGGCATCGGGACTAATTCGACGCGCGGCAGTTCAATCGTCGGCGTCGGTGTCGGCGACGGGAACGGAATCACCGAAAGCGGCGGTTCGCCTGTCACTTTGCGATTTGCCGTCGTGGCGTCAGGCCGCTTGGACGAATACCCCGCGAGATGATACTTCGCCAGCCCGGCTCGCGCTGTTAGCCGCACGCGCAGCGATTCGTCGTCCGATGCAGCCTTCTCGATCGCCTGGCCGGCGAGGGAATTGACTGGCCGAATCCGGACCAGCCCCGCCAGCGCTTCCAACCGCACGCTCGACTTCTTGTCCATCAGGAGTGCGTCGACCAGCACCGGCACGATCTCGGCGAAAGTCGTGGTATCGAAGTCGCGCAACTCCTCGGCGGCGCGGGCACGCTTGCGTTCATCGCTGTCGGTCTTTAATGTAATGATTAATTCCGGAACCCGCTGCGACGGATTGACGCGCGGTTTTTGCCGAAAAAAAATCTGTGCGGAGGCGTCGGCGGCAAAGCTTAGGGACACGATGCCAACCATCGCAGATGCCAGTATCGTTTTCATGGTGTGTTTCCTTCGCGTCGGCGGGGCGGACGGTCTCAACGATATCGGAGAGATTGTGGATCGTTGAGCGTCTTTGTTCTTCATCGACATTCGAAGCGCCAACCAAAAATAGCAAATCGCGCCGCCTCCTCGGATTGCGGTTGAGCGCGATCGGCAATACCCGCACGGCTTACCCGATTTGACGGTAACTTTCCGAATGATGCTCTATCTGCTCGCCGGATCGATGATTCTCGGCCTGATTCCGTGGATTCAGGCATTCCGTGCGAATCGTGGAACGAGCCTGGCCTCGGCAATCCTCTGGGCGATGGCGGCCTGGATGGCATGGACCGCCGCATACGTTCTTGAATCTGCCGACGGCCCGGCGCTGAAGCCGTGGCGCTATGTCGCACTCTGCCTGGTCGGGTGCGCGGGGATCGCCGTGCTCGGGGCACGTCGACCGCATGTCGGGGCGTGGAATTTCGTCGTGCTTGGGCTGTTGGCGGTCATGGCGTTGCCGATCGTCGAGAAGCAGTTGCTTGGCACGGAATCGATGGATGGCGTGCGCGCCTATTTTCTGTGTGGCACGCTCGCGGTTGGCATCTTGAACTACTTACCGACGCGCGTCTGGCTGGCGGTGCTCGGCGTGGTGATTTGGTGCGCCGGAGAAATGGTGATTCTCCACGCCCCAGACGCTCTGCCAAGCTGGCTTGAACCGATCGCCATTGACGTGATGCTTCCGGTTCTGCCGTGGCTAGCGTGGTTAATGCTGGCGCGGAGCGACGAGAGACTATTGCCCACGGATCGAATTTGGCAGAATTTTCGCGATCGATTCGGATTCGTGTGGAGCCAGCGGGTGCGCGAACAATTCAATCACGCTTCTACCCACGCGGGTTGGCCGATATCGTTAGGGTGGAGCGGTTTGATCGAGACGGGCGGAGCGATAACGGAAGAGGATCGCGTCCGAATCGAGGAAGTGCTGCGTGCGACGATGCAGCGATTTCTGTAGGCGAAAGGCAGCTCAAGCGGACCGGAGTCACGCCTCAAGGTAGAATGAGGCGCGAGTATGAGCTGATTCTGGGCGTTGCGCGTTTCTTATGCGGAACCCGGTACAATCAGCCATGGGCACGCCTACCGGCTTCCCATGCCGCCTGGACCGCCCATGCCGCCGCCCGAACCGCGAATCGGGATGACGCCGTTGGCCTGCTTGTTCTCGATGAGAGCCTTGGCCGGGTCGACGGGCGCGTCAAAAGCAATCTTGGGAAGCCCTGGCGTATTCAGCCGATCGGGCGGCGAAGCGTAGCGCTCCGGATCCTTGCCCGGCTTAATATCCGGTTGGGTCGATCGGCAGCCGACCGACAGCGTGAGCCAGATGAATGCAATCGCCAATATTCCCCATTTCGCCGACATGGGATCCTTCCCCCAATAAAACGATCCTCGTGATTGGCGAGCGGAATAGCTCAACTGGCGGCATCATGCAAGATCAATTTGCATGAATTTTTCACCATGGCGCCATTATTCGATGGAGGTCCCGATGGCAACGCTCAATGACGAGATTCACCGGCAGATCCAGTCGCTTTGCGAAGAAGGCGATTCGTTTGCCGAGGAAGAGGAATTCGCGGACGCGCTGAAAAAGTACTGGTCGGCGTGGGACTTGTTGCCCGAGCCTCGCACCGATTGGCAGTCCGCCACGTGGATTCTGGGAGCGATCGGCGATACGAATTTCCTTAACGGCGACTACGAGGCCGGTCGCGATAATCTCAGCCTTGCAATGCACTGTCCGGATGCGGTCGGCAATCCGTTCCTCCACCTTCGCCTGGGGCAATGCCAGTTCGAGTTAGGCAATCTCGACAGGGCCGCGGATGAGTTGGTCCGCGCTTTCATGGCCGAGGGCGAAGAGATCTTTGACGACGAAGATCCCAAGTACTTCGAGTTTCTCCAAACAAGAATAACGTGATATCTTGAAACAAGATCCGCGAGTATAATTGCCGGTAGGTCTATTGCCAAGTTCCGTTGCGGCTCAACCGATCCTGGAGAACCTTAATGTCAACTGCCGCCGTTCAACCGCTGGTGGATGATTTTATCTACCCTCCCACGAACCTACCCGAAGAGGACGGTATCAACTTGGAAAGCGATTGGCATCGGCTCGAGATGACACTGCTCATCGAACTGGTCGGCCTCCTGCACAAAGGCCGAGACGACTATTTCGTGGGCGGCAATATGTTCATCTACTTCGACGCCCAGCAAGCACGCGGTCGTAATTTTCGCGGCCCTGATTTCTTCTTCGTGAAAGATGCCCCGTTGAACCCGCCGCGAGGCGCCTGGTACGTCTGGAACGAAGGCGGGAAATATCCCGATGTTATCATCGAGCTGACTTCCCCAAGTACCAAACATCTGGACCACGGCATCAAAAAAGATACCTACGAACGGGTATTCCACACCGGCGAATACTTTATCTACGATCCCGCCGAGCAGAAACTGCAAGGCTGGCGATTGCAGAACGGCCGCTATCAGACGATCCAGCCCAACGAACAGCATTGGCTCTGGTCGGAACAGTTCGGACTTTGGCTTGGGCTCTGGGCTGGGAAATACCAGGGCAAGGAAGAAGTCTACCTGCGACTCTTCGACAAGGACGGCAACGTGATTCCGGCGGCATCGGAGGTCGCCGAGATCGAACGTCGGCGCGTTGACGCCGAGAAGCAACTCACGGAGATCGAGAAGCAACGGGCGGAAACCGAAAAGCAACGCGCGGAGACCGAGAAGCAACGCGCGGAAGCCGAGAAGCAACGAGCCGACGCTGCGGAGGCGGAACTCCAGCGACTGCGAGGATTAATGAGTCAGCCGCCGGCGAAGTAATGGCACGCGGCTTTCGTCTCAGTCGAAATGGTCGAGCTGATGATTCCACGAACTCTCCTCGTGATTCTGTTCGGATTTTTCACGGCTTCCGCGGGCGTTCTTTCCCAATACCCGCGGAAGCGGCCTAATACACCGGCATTTCCTTTCAGCGCGAACACCGCTCGTGCTTACCAGAAGGCTTACGCCGACGCCATAGGCGTGCCGATCGAATGGCGGAATGAACTCGGCATGACCTTCGTCCTGGTTCCGCCAGGGACATTTCGCCTCGGCTCACCTGAAGGCGAACCTGGGCGTAACCTCAGCAGTTACGATGAAACACCTTGCACCATAACTCTTACGCAGCCGTTTTATCTGAGCCAATTTGAAACGACCGTTGGGCAATTTCGACGATTCGTGCAGACAACGAACTACGTGACCGACATCGAGAAATCCGGCGGAGGCAACGCTCACGACGACAAGGCCGTCTGGAAACACCGCCCCGGTACCAGCTGGCTGAAACCCGGATTCGCAGGGGCGTTTGACCTCAAGGACCACCATCCGGTCGTTCACGTGAGCCATGCCGATAGCCTGGCCTTCTGCGCCTGGCTGCAAAAGCAATTGAAGAACCCAAAGCGAGCCTATGGACTACCGACAGAAGCGCAATGGGAATGGGCTTGCCGTGCCGGGAGCGCGTCGCGCTTTTGGTGGGGATCCGCCGAGGACGCGACGGGAAAGGTCGCAAACGTCGGCGATCGCAGCCTGAAGAAAATGCATCCCGCCTGGCCGCGCGCGATCATGCCAATGGACGATGGCCACACGTTTCTCGCGCCGGTCGGCAGCTATTCCGCCAATGCATTTGGATTGCACGACATGCTTGGCAACGTCTGGGAATTTTGCAGTACGCGCTACGGGCCCTATCCGAAGAAGCATGCAGTCGATCCCGGCGACCTTGATGCGAAGCGAGGGTTTGCCGTGCGAGGCGGCGGCTGGAGCAACATCCCCGCCGACGTCCGATGCGCGAGCCGCAACGCCGACCCGCCGCACTTCGGACACAGCAATCTTGGCTTCCGCGTCGCGATTCAGCTCAAGGATTGATCTGATACCGAACGATTTTCTCACCTTTCAACACCAACGGGCCTTTGCCTTGCAGGAGGTCGATCATCACATTTCGGCAACGAGCACGCGAGAGAAACGTGTCGGTCCAATCCGTTGGTGATAGCTTGACGCGCTGCGGTTGGTCGAAAACAATCTTCACCTCGCCCTGAAACCGTGCCAATTTCACGGCGGTGACCTTGTCGTGATACTCGCTCGTGGCGGGCAGCCATTTCCCTTCAACCTGAAACGCGATCGCCGTTGGCGTGGACTTCGCCTGGCGTTGCGCATCGTGCAGGTAGATCGGTATCGTCTCGTAGCACTCAGCGACTTTATCCTGTCCATGGGCATTGATGCGCGTTTCCACTCGCACGTTGTTGGCATCGATTTGGAACGTGCGTTGATAGGCGATTCGACCCTGCAGCACTTTGTTTTGGCCGAGTTGCTCGATCGGAATGTGGCCGTTGACCTGGACGGTTCCCTGATCGCTCTTCAGATCGGAGACGACATCCGGTCGAAGGATGCGAGCAGACGTGAATACCTTGCCGTCGAGGTTGCAACCGCTGACGGCATGGATTGGCCAGGTGCGCCATTCGTCGAGGTTGTCAAACGTCTTGCTCCACGTGTTGCCTGCCCGGCGGCCGAGAATTACGGATCCAGTCGCCGGTGTCCAAAATGCCGAGAGTTGCCCGCCGCCGAAGCCCAAAGGACCAGCGAAGCGATACGTGCCGTCTTCTTGACCCGGAATGCCGACCGGGCCGGAGTGAACAATCACCGCATGTTTTGGAAATTTTGCCACGGTGAAGGCCTTTGCGAAATCGCGAAGAAAGCTCTCATCCCGCAGAAACGGCGACTTCAGCCACGGCGAATTTTCCTGCTGCAGTTTGGCGTGGCGTGCGTAGCTTCCGTGCGGATAATACTCGTACCCGGCGTTGACTGTCGGCGGGAAGTTGAAACTCTGCCAAAGCCGCCATTTCCAGGGCTGCGAGCGGATGTCTTCGTTTTTGATGTAGCCGCCTTTGCCAAGCGGGTTCTCCGAAATCTGCCCATTGAACGCAATCGCACGTTTGGCGGGTGCGTTTCGTAATTGATCTTGAGTCGGCAAGGCCGCGAGATAGATCGCCTCGTCGGTCACGAGCGATGCCATCTGATCGCGTGCCCCGCCCCATTCCCATTGATCGCCCCAGGCATCGCTGGACGTACGCGAATTGAAATGGCTCGGCCCGACGAACCACTTACTCTCCGGTTCCGGCAAACACAGGTGAGCGCGAAGGCGATAGCTCTTTGCGACCGCTTCCTTGGCGAAAGGCCAATCGCTTGCGAGCGCCGCCCAGATCGCGAAAAAGTTGGTCGTACCCTGATAGCCGATGTCGATGCCGCGATTGTCGTACCAGAAACCGGCGGGATGAAAATGCCGCGGATCGGTGAATAGCCGGCGTGCATAGGCTTCCGCGTCCTTCGTGAACTTGGGATCGTTGATCGCCTTGCTGACGCACCACAGGCCGACGGCGGCGATCATGTCCAGATTCGGTTCTTCGCCAACCGGCCCCCAATCAAGCACGCGCTGCCCCATCCGCTTTAGGCCGGTCTCGTAGGCCTTTTGCACTTCGATTGGCAGCGCATCCTTGAAACCGGGATAGGGATGCGCAGCAATGATCAACTGGTTCGAGAACCAGTCGGCACGAGCGCCGCCTCGCTCGGGGTGGTGGTCAAGTTGATCGTCCATCATCGTCATGTGGATCGTGCTGGTGACGAAGGCACGCAGTTTGAGAGCACGGTTGCCGTGATAGACGTTGCCCGCGTACTGCCAGTTGGCAAACGTGGCGAGCGGCTCAGGATAAACCGGCGGGATCATGACGCCTTCGGGCTTCTCGATATTCGCGAGCAAGAAGAGCCGGGCGGGCGCATTAACGGCCGGCGCTCCGCGTTTGGTGCCGACGAGTGGTTGAGCCATTAACGTAAGAATGTACGATCGATAGTTGTACTCGAAGTCGTCGCCCGCGGGCACCGTCTTCAACCCGCCCTTGATTCCGTGCGCGAAATCCTTCTCGGCAAGCGTGCCAATATAGCTTCGCAGCGTTTTCTGATATGGATGTTCATCGGGCAACTTAATCCGCACGTTCGGCGTGCCAATGAGCTTGCGCCCGCCGCCATCGGCGTTGGAAACGAACGAAATCACAGCAATTGCAATGAGAGGGATGAAACGCATGAACAACCTTTCGTGGAGATCGAGTTTACGGCTCGCGGTATTCCTTCGTCAACCTATCGAGATGGTATAGATGATTTCCATGTAGTTGCAGATTTTCCACGCCCGAGTCGAGCAAAAAGGCGGATCCAGCGTGCGGTTGAGAAAAGCCAAGTTCGTTGTCGCGGAAGATCAGATCGTGATGAGCACCTTCGATGACGATGCACGCTTTGCCTGCCGAACTCGGTCGGCTATTGCTTTTCTCGGGACGCGGGCCAAGGTTGTCTTTGATGACGTTCTTTTCGAAAACGTTGCGATGCGCTCCGTGCTTGGTCAGGGGCGAGTCGCGGCGAAAGAGCACACCGGTCTCGGCGTTGCCGATGACGCGATTGCGGCGAAACGTGTTGTCGGTATCGTCAAACCCGATCGAGATGCCACAGCCTGCGTTGTCCGAGATAACGTTCTCGTCAAAAAGAACCTTGCGAACTCCGACACAAACAAATAGGCCGACGTAGCCATTCTTGCGCATGGTATTCTTGCGCACGACGCAATCATGTGACCCGCTTCCGGGGTGTATTCCAACATTAAAGTTTTCCTCGCACAGACAGTGCTCGATGGTGAGTTTCGTGCATTTGCCCTGAAAGCTAATGGCGTCGCCGTGGTACCTGCGAACGGTGCAATGACTGACATGCACGTTCGCGCAGCCGAAAAAGTAGATTCCGCCGCCGCGGCAACCGCCGAGGTATTGCGAACCGGGTGTGCCGTGATTGCCGCCGACGGTGATGCCCTTGACCGAGGCGTTTTTGACATTCACTCCGGCGATTCCGGAGATCGCGTGCTTGGCCTCGGCATTGCACTTGACGAGGTAATCGCTCTCTGCCGGTTTCGAGAGGCGAAACGACCGCGGTCCAGTGCGTGCGATGAGCGTGGCCGTGGTGACCTCGAAGCCATGCCCGGCGCTGTCTTCGAGTGCGATGCCATCTCCCAACTCGAAGCCTGCAGCATCGACGAGCGTGATCTCGGTAGCGCCTTTGGCGACATCACTAGCGAGTGCGGCTTTGCGACCTGAACCGATTGCGAACACGGTCTTGCCCGGCACGCCCACAATATGCACGTTAGTCCGCAGGTGCAGGGCGTTGCGGAGCATGAAGCGACCTGCACCGATTTCGACCGTCCCGCCGCCAAGGTAGGCGACGTAATCGACCGCAGCCTGAAGCACGCGATGGTCATTGCCGCGTAGGTCACCGTCGTTGATGCCGACGCGCACGACGGGGCGCGTCGGTTGCGCTAGCGTAATTGTTGGTAGGAAAAGAACGATCCACAGGCTGACATTATTGCGACTCATCGAACGGTTTCCTCGTGTAGCCGCTCGCCTCTGGCGAGCGCGGATGTGTCGTTTTGCGATCGCACGGCATCACGCCCGCGCTCGCCAAAGACGAGCGGCTAACCAAAAATCTTACGCCAGGATGCCATTCACGATTTCGCCATGCACGTCCGTCAGACGGAAGTCGCGGCCGGCGTAGCGGAATGTCAACCGCTGGTGATCGAGACCGAGCAGGTGCAGGATCGTCGCATGCAAGTCGTGAAAGTGGACCTTGTCCCGCTCGGCGTAGTAACCGTAGTCGTCGGTCGCGCCATAAGCCAGCCCCGGGCGAACGCCGGCGCCGGCGAGCCACATTGTGAATCCCTGCGGGTTATGGTCGCGGCCATCGCGGCCTTGTGCCGTCGGAGTGCGGCCAAACTCTCCGCCCCAGACGACGAGGGTATCGTCAAGCAGGCCCCGGCGTTTCAGATCCTTGATCAAGCCCGCAATTGGTTGATCGACCTCGAACGCGTTACTGGCAACGCCACGTTGCAGGTTCGCGTGCTGATCCCACTTGTAGCTGTGCGTAACCTGGATGAAACGCACACCGCGTTCGGCAAATCGGCGGGCCATCAGGCATTGCCGACCGAAGTTGCGCGTGCGGTCATTGTCCATGCCGTAGAGCCTGAGCGTTTCGGGCGTTTCCCGGCTAATATCCTGCAACTCGGGAGCAGCGGCCTGCATGCGGAAGGCCAACTCGAACGAAGCGATTCGGCTCTCGAGCGCGGCGTCCGGCCCAGTGTGCTCTATGCGATCGCGGTTTATCTCACCGAGAAAATCAAGTTCCATGCGTTGAATACCGGCAGGCGTTGGTCCGTGGATGAACGGGATCGTCGCGCGGTCCGATGGCGTGCTGGCGTTGCCGATCGGCGTTCCGTGATAGACCGCAGGGAGAAACGCCGAGGCGTAGTTGTTGACACCGCCGTGCGTGAGCGTTGGGCAGATCGTGATGAATCCTGGCAGGCTTTGATTTTCTGTGCCCAGGCCGTAGGTAATCCACGATCCCATGCTCGGCCGGACAAACGTATCGCTGCCGGTGTGGAGTTCGAGCAGCGCGCCACCGTGCCGCGAGTTGGATCCATGCATCGAGCGGATGATGCACAGGTCATCGACGCAACTGGCGACATGCGGAAAGACTTCGCTGATCCACTGCCCGCTTTGACCGTGTCGATCGAAGCGAAACGGCGACTTGAGCAGATTGCCCGTGACGCTCGACACGACGCGCGGCCGAGAGAAAGGCAATGGCTGCCCGTCGTCGCGCTGCAGTAGCGGCTTGTAGTCGAACGTATCGACCTGCGATGGTCCGCCATGCATAAACAGAAAGATGACGCGCCTCGCCTTGGCCGGATGGTGCGGCCGGCGCGGCGCGAGCGGATTCGCGGGAACTGGCTGGGCCTGGCCTTCGGACAGCAAGCCAGCGAGTGCGAGGTTCGCGAAACCGCAGGCGCTCGATTGCAGGAGTTGACGGCGGGTTAGCATGTTATTCTCAATATTTAGGGGTGACGCATCACAAGGGTTCGCTGCGCTCACCCCTGGGCTTGAATAATTTCATTTGCTCGAGAGCACCTTTGCGGGACGCGTCAATTTGTTGACGGCCACTGCCTCGATCCGTTTCCGCCAATAGTCAGGGTCTTGTCGAATCTCGTCCATGAATCGGCAGGCCATAACATTGGGTGAATGGTGTCCACTTTCCCAGGCTTGGACCGTTTTGGCCGACACGCCGAGAAACTGTGCGAAGACTGCCTGACTCGCCCGCAAGATGTTTCGCGTTTTTTTCACGAGGGACGGTTCGTAGGTGGTCGGTGCGAGATTCAAGACGACGCGATTCACCGTGAACCGTTCGGATAGTTTCTCCTTTTTTTCAAGAGATTCCGAAAGCTCACTTAAACCTTCAATAATACTCTCGCCGAACGTTTGTTTTCCCATTTCAATCGCCCTTATTGCTTGAGTCCGATTTCCACATGCTGGTCCGCGCCATGTCTGTTTGAATTTGCTGAATGAACCTGTGAATCACTTTCTTCTCCGCGGCGGTCAGGTTATCCTTTTCGTTTTTGGCGTAGGCTCGCAGTAGAAACACAAAGGCCTGATCCTCAAAATAGACATAACACACCCGAATCGCTCCACTTTTTCCCGTTTTCCAGGTCGGAGGCGAGAAACGGAGTTTCCGAAGCCCGCCCGTGCCCTCCACGATCGCTCCTGCCTTCGGATCCGAGATCATTGCAAGCTGCAGTGTGTTGAGCGCGTCATCGTCCAATAGCAGGTTGTTCCAATCCTTCGTGAAGCGTTGCCATTCAATGAAATCCAGAAAGCTCAACGGCGGAAGGCGAAGTCGTGGCGTTGGGCGGCGCTGCTGGCTTCGTTTGGCCATGTCCTAAATCTCGTAAGGATACCGTTTGCTTCGCGTGTATTATCCCATGGTACAACGATGACGAGCTCACTCCACATACACAAACTCATTCGCAGACACGATTACCCGGCACAGGCTCTGCCAAGCGTGCGCGCGGGCGTCGGCGGTTTTGGCGCGAGTCAGCTCGCTTTCGATCCGCTGTACGAATTCGAGCGCACGTGCGACTTCCTTCTCATTCGGCGGACGGCTGAACGCTTGCAGGTACGCTCGCTGGACTCGGCCGGCGTCGTCGAGGCCTTTTTCTTGAAGCAGTTTCGACGTCCACACACGCGTCTGGGCGTGGACGATCTTGCCGTTCATCAGAAAAAGCGCCTGCGGCGCGACCGTGGTCGTGGCTCGTTCGCCGCTGGAGAAACTCGGGTCGGCGAAGTCGAATGCTTGCAGCACGTCATAAAGGCCACTGCGGATGATGGGCAGGTAAATTGAGCGGCGCGGAATGTCGTACTTGTCGTAGTTGCCATTGGGATAGCCAGGGACGTACTTGCGATTGACGGCCTGAAAAAGCGTCCCGCCTATCGTCAGGTCCAGCGTGCCGCTGAGCGCGTACAGGCTATCGCGCAGCGCCTCGGCTTCGAGCCGCCGGCGACTGTGACGCCAATGAAAGCGATTGTCGGGATCGATCTGATAGGCGGCTTCGTTGTAGGCGACACTCATCTGATACGTGCTCGACAGAACAATCTCGCGATGCATCGCCTTGATCGACCAGCCCGATCGAACGAACCGGTCGGCAAGCCAATCGAGCAACTCGGGATGCGACGGCCTATCCCCGAGTAAGCCGAAGTTGTCCACGCTGCGAACCAGTCCGGCGCCGAAATGCCAATGCCACAGACGATTCGCCATCACTCGGCTCGTGAGCGGATGCTCGGGTTGCGAAAGCCAGTCGGCAAGCTGCAGCCGGCCGCTTTGCGTCGCATCGATCGGCGCCTGTTTGAGTGCGGCGAAGACGCGCGGAAATCGCCGTGGCGATCCCTTGCCCAGCGTCAGATGATTGCCTCGAAGGTGAACACGCAGGTCTGTCGCCTTGCCATCGCTAACCGCCATCGCGACGTTGCCCGCTGGCGCCTTTGCGTCGCCATTCACGCTTTTGGGTTCCGCCTTCAAATTCCTAGGATCGCTCAAAGGCCGTTCCTGCCAGCGGGCGACGACTTTAAAATTGTCCATCGTCTTCGTGCTTTTGAAAATCCCCGCCAGTGCGTAATAATCGCTAATCGATACCGGATCGTATTTGTGATCGTGGCATCGGCAGCAACCGAAAGTCATGCCCAAGAACGCTCGGCCGAGCGTATCGATCTGTTCGTCGATGATGTCCATCTCCATCTTGACCGGGTCATCCTCGGCCAGCATCTTCGGACCGATCGACAGGAACCCCGTCGCGATCAAGCGTTCATCCGGCGATCGGCTCGCGGAATTTGGCAACAGGTCGCCGGCGATCTGTTCGCGAATGAACTGGTCGTAGGGCAAGTCGCTATTGAATGCCCGCACCACGTAATCGCGATAACGCCAGGCATTGCCGAACACCAGGTTCTCGTCCATGCCGTTGGAGTCGGCGTAACGCACAAGATCCAGCCAATGCCTGCCCCAGCGTTCGCCGTAGCGCGGAGATGCCAGCAGCCGATCGACGACCTTCGCCAACGCCGCCTGCGGCTGTGCGCTCGCGAAATCCTTCACGAGCGCTTCGACCTCGTCGGGTGTCGGCGGCAAGCCGATCAAGTCGAAGTACACGCGGCGTATCAACGTGCGAGCATCGGCGGCGGGCGCGGGCGACAATCCCTTCGCCTCCAGCTTCGCCAGGATGAACGCGTCGATCGGCGAACGCACCCAGGCCTGATTCTTCACGCTCGGCGTTTGCGGTCTGCGAACCGGCTGAAACGCCCAGTGCGAGGTCTGCTCCTGCGTGAAAACCGGCTCTCTGTCCTGCGGCTCGGCCTTGGCGACAACGAGTTTTGCATTCGGCCAATTCGCTCCGGCCTTCACCCACGCCGTAAGGTCGGCAATCTCCTTTGCGGGTAATTTCATGCGCGGCGGCATCTGCAGCGATTCGCCATGGCGGATCGCCTGGATCAACAGGCTCGCATCGGCCGTACCGCGAACTACCGCCGGCCCCGACCGGCCGCCCTGGAGCAACGCCGCGAGCGAATCGACGCGCAGCTTGCCCTTCTGCATCTCCGGACCATGACACGAATAGCAGCGGTTGGCCAGCACGGGCCGAACGTGAGTCTCGAAGAAGCTTGCCGAGGTTGGATCGCTCTGCCCGAATGCGGGGGTCGCAGGCAGAAGCAGAAGTGTTGCGAGGAGGAAGCGAGTCATGGTGAAACCGTGGGATCAAAGTCGGGAGGATACTGTTGATCTTACGCGATTTTCATCATTCACGCCACCCTTACTTTCTCGTCGTTGGGCGTTTCTTTGCCTTGAGTTTGTCGTTCGCGGCCGCGTTTTCCGTGAGACGAATTTTCACGATCTTCCGTACAAGAGCGAGCGTCAAAGGCCGGTCCGGCTGAAAGCGAATCGTTCCCGCGCTGGTTTCGTATTTTTGCAGATCGTTCTCGAGTTCTTTCACCGTGGTGGAATTCAGAGGATAGAACGCGCAGTGCTTCGGGCTCGCTCCGAATGATACCAGCATGCGCCCGTCAAATCGAAAAGTCGGCAATCCGTAGCTGATGCACTCCTCTGCCGTGGGAACGACAGCGTGAATGGCCTTACGGATCCGCTCGAGCGCTTCACGCTGTTCGTCACTCAGCGAGACGAGGTACTCGTCGATCGTCGCAGGTTTGGCGGGCATGTATGGTCTCCTTCACCTCCCGTACCACGCCACGAGCTTTTCTAGCTCGCCGCGCTGCGCGAGGGTTTGCTGCAAGTAGCGAATGTGCGGCAAGCCCAGCATCGGGTCGCCGCCGAAATGATCGTCCACGATTTGAATCGCTTGCTGCACCGCTTGCGCCGGCGAGACGTTGTTGAATGCTCGGCGCAGCCACAGGATCATTGGCAGCGTCAGAATCAGCGACTCCACGCCCGACCAGAACGGCAGGTCGAAATTCGCGGGTCCGAAAAATTGCAGCGAGTTCAGCTTGACGATGTAGTAGCGTTCGAGGATTTCGTCCAACTCGGCGGGCATGCCGGTGTTCGCTTCCACGGCCTGGAAGGTAGTCTCCGGCAGGAAGTCGTTGACGCGAGGCACCACTCCGCGACCCCGGGCGAAACGCCAGCCGGCACGCACGCGGCCCAGCCGCGCCCAGATCCCGGCCGTGCGATGGATGCCGCGATCGCGCCGCGCGAAGATCGCCAGCAGCGTGCGAAACAACACCCGCCCAAGCAGCATGTCCGGCCGGGGCAGGGCATTGGGGTCGCGCGGCACGTCCGGCTCGACACCGGCACGAACGGCTTGCATATACTCTGTCAGCCGCGCGCCGCTCAGGTTGTCCAGGCTTGCCTGGCTGCAGATTCGCGAGATCGCCAAGCATTTGCGCAGACGCCGCTCCAGCCGATCGCGGCGATCCTGCACTATTTCAACGAGCACCGCCACGACGCGAACCACTTCCGTCCACGGCAGCGATTGACCTGATTGCATCACCGGCGGCGGGGCACTCTCCGCCGTCCGCCCGACGTGCTGCTCGAGCAGGCGCGACAGCTTGGCGAGCTCCTTCTCCGCTTCCGCCAGCGGCCGGCCCTGATTCGCCGCGGCTGACGGACACGAAAACCGCATCCCAACACGCCAATGATTCCCCGCCGGGATGACTACAAACGGAAACAATCGGCACACAAACGGCTTGGCGTCAGACCCGAATCGCTCCTGCAGCCGGCAACGATTCTTGGCGGTGAGGAAGACGCAACTACCATCGGGCCGATGATTGAGCCGCCATTTTCCCGATCCCGTGCCCAACGACGTGAACCACGGCTTCGCCCCGACGTCAGTATCCTTCGCCAGGTCGAACGCCTCGATCCGGCTCTTCTCCGCGTCGGTAATCACGGCCTCGATACGGCAACAATCGCTACAGCCGTGGCAGTCCCAGTTCTGGATCACCGGAAGATTGCGAATCGGAACCGACATGGCACAACACCGAAGTCAGGGAAAAGGAAACTATTGTGGGCCAAGCTGCGTAGCTAGCCTTTCAACGCGTTCTCCAGATCTGCTTGCAAATCCGCGACATCCTCGATGCCGACGCTCAGCCGTACCAGTCCGTCGTCGATTCCGCGCGCAAGCCGAATGTCGAGCGGGATTGATGCATGCGTCATCGTCGCGGGATGGCAGACAAGTGACTCGACGCCGCCAAGGCTTTCGGCCAGGCTGAAGAGCTTGGTGCGGGTCAGGAATTTCAGCGCCGCGTCCTTGCCGCCCTTGATGCTGATCGAAATCATGCCGCCAAAGTTGCGCATCTGCTTTTTGGCAATGTCGTGTCCCGCGTGTGATGCCAGGCCGGGATAGTAGACGCGCGACACGGCCGGGTGTTTCGCCAACCAATTGGCGAGCTGCGCGGCGTTGGCGCAGTGGCGATCCATGCGCACGGCAAGCGTCTTGATGCCTCGCAACACCAGCCAGGAATCGAACGGGCCAGGCACGCCACCGGCGGCGTTTTGATAGAACGCGATCGGCGCCATCAAGTCCTTGCTACCGATCACCGCGCCGCCGACGACATCGGAATGCCCGCCGAGGTACTTGGTCGTGCTGTGGACGACGAGGTCGGCACCGAGTTTGATCGGCTGTTGCAGATAGGGCGACGCGAAGGTGTTATCGACGGCGAGCACGGCGCCGGCTTGGTGCGCCAATTCCGCGATTGCCTGAATGTCGATGATTTGCAAGAGCGGATTGGTCGGCGTTTCGATCCAGACCATTTTCGTTTTCGGCGTGATGATCTTGCGAAAGCCCTCCGCGCTGGGATCGTCGGTGTAGCGGGCGACGAGTCCCCAGGGCTTGAAGACGCGTTCGAGAATGCGGAACGTGCCGCCGTAAAGGTCCGCCGCCGCCGCCACTTCATCGCCGGGTTTGAGCTGCGCGAGCACCGCATTGGTCGCCGCCAGACCGGACGCAAACGCCAACCCGCGTTCGCCGCCTTCAAGCGCGGCCAGGCAAGTTTCGAGTGCCGCCCGCGTCGGATTGCCGGTGCGCGAATACTCGAACCCCTTGTGCTGCCCCGGCGCCGCCTGCGTGTAGGTCGAAGTCGCATAGATCGGCACCACCGTGGCACCGGTGGTGGGGTCCGCGTCCTGGCCGACGTGGATTGCCTGGGTGGAGAAGCCGTGGTTGTTGGCGGTCATCTTTTGGGTTCCTTTCGCCATAAGTCGGGTAAATCTTGTTTTTCGTTTCCGGTCGGCGTCAGAAAACCGGCCCAGATCTGCCCAGACATTGAATAAGAAAAAATACGTACATTGCAATCGGCCATCGCTATCAGAGCGCCTTGAGGGAACGGTCCACCCCAACCGCCGGTTCGAAGGTCGGGTGCAGTCTCCGAGTCACGTTGCAGCGATACTTGCAATGGCTCGCCCATGCGCCAGTTCTGGCCTGCTCGCGCGGTGCCGAAGGTGCCTCCGACGAAGACATTGCTCGATCCATGAACGCCGCTGGTTTTTCGGTAATCGGCCGTGGAGATGTTGCCATGCCCAATGATGACCGTGTAGGCAAGACCGTCGGTAATATCGCCGAAATTGCGCCGCACATCGGCGTTGTCTGGCGTCTCGGCATTTTCGGGATCGTTCAGATAATTGTTGAGAAAATAATCAGTCCAGGTACCGAGTCCGTCTTCCATGATCGGACGTCCGCGGCCTGGGCATAGAAAGCTCGTCAATGGAATCTCCCTCACCCGAGGGTAAGCCTCCATCAGTCCGTACGTGTAAGGAATGAGCATGAAGGCCCAGCTGCCGCTGGTCGGAGAATTGAGGACGTGATTTGCGGTGTATTTCTGCGAAAAATTAGGGCTTTGCTTATCCGAGCCGTTGAAGAGAATTCTCTTATGGCCGTCGTGAAATGCATGCGACGCGATGGCAAGGTTCTTGAGATTATTGATCGACTGAGTCCGCGCTGCACTTTCCTGGACCTTTCGGATCGCCTCCACCAACAGTGCTGCCAGAAGAGTGACGGCGGCGATAGCCAAAAGTGCAAAGATCCACACTCGGCCTGAGCGCCGTGGATCGAAGCTTTGGCAATGCGAACGGGTGGCGCCGGGTGAATTGCCGCCGTGTGGATGGCGAGGTGGAGTTGACATTTTGAGCCTTTTCATTGCCTGTGCTTCCGAGGAATCGCCGTCTCACAACTCACCCAACAAAAAGTGCGGTGCTGACCTTGAAACGGTCGGCGAGTTTGCGCACGTGGGGCAGCGTCAAAGCGCGGTCGCCCTTCAAGATCATCGAGGCGCCTGATTCGGAAACTCCTAGAAGCAAGCCGAGTTCGCGGACTTTCATCTTGTGCTCCGCAACGAATTCTCGCAAAACGTCTAGCGGTTTGCGTTTCTTTTTGCCAACGGTGCGCTGTTCGCTTTCGTACGCAGCGACGAGCACGCACAAGGTATCGAGATAGCGGACCTGATCGTCGTTGAGCGTGGGAACGCTCGCCAATCGGCGGATCATCTCCATCGCGTTTCCATAGGCGACTTTGTCGTGAATCGCGGTGGGCACCAACTCGCCGATCAGAGCATCGACTGTGGTCGGCACGGATTTGTGATTGCGCTTGGTTGTAGTGCTCATAGACCTTTTTTCCACCTTCCAGCCGCGTATTCGTCGTGATTCATCACGGCCATGATAATGAGAGTTTGCGTCATAAAGACAGGGCGAACGACAACGCGGTATTTGTTACCCCTGACATCAAGTATCAGGTACTCCGTCCCGCTCTCTCCCGTCCAGGGATCGGTAGCGGGAAATGTGGCCTTCGCGTCCATCCTCTTCTCCCACTGCGCGTTTTCGACTTTTGGCAACCATTTGTCAAATGCCTTTTTGGCTCGCTCGTTACTCTTGCAGAATTCGTCGATCAGATCTAGGCCGATGAGTTTCATGTCACTTCACATTTTGTGATGCTTTCCGAGTCGTGTCAAGCCCGAATCCAACTCAGTCCCGCACACCTTCTCACCCCATCACTTCACGCGCATCTCGTTCCAGTAATGCACCAGGTCGATGCGGGTGACGATGTCGATCACCTGGCCCTCGTGCATGGCGAGCACGCCGGTGTTTCCCGCGAGCAGCAGGCGGTACGCCTCGTCCAGGTGGACGCTGATCTCGGCTTGCGGCAGCGGGCGGGCCATGACATCGCCGACTTTGACATTGTCTGGGTCGCTGTGGTCGTGCAGGATGCGCGCGATCGTCACTTCCTGGATGCTGCCCACCGACTTGCCATCGTCGAGCACCGGCAGTTGCGAAATACCGCTGGTCTGCATCAGGTTGATCGCGTCGGAGACGGTCGCCTTGGGCGAGATGCTGACGAGCTTGCGCTGGCCTCGGCTCTTGAGCAAGTCGCCGATGGAATGCGGAATGTCCACGGTCATCGTCAGCTTGTTGGCGGCGAGCCAGGCGTCGTCGTACATCTTCGTCATGTAGTTGCGGCCCGTGTCGGCACAGAGCGCAACGACGAGGTGCTCGCTGGTAAGCCGGCGGGCGTAGCGCAGAGCCGCGGCGATGGCGGTGCCGCTCGATCCCCCGAAAAGCATACCTTCCCGGCGAGCGACCTGGCGAGCGACATGGAAGGCTTCGGTGTCGCCGACGCGGATCCACTCGTCCACGAGTTGGCTGTTGAGCGTCTTGGGCACGAAGTCCTCGCCGATGCCTTCGACTTTCCACGGCTTGGGCGAATCGCCGGACAGGATCGAGCCTTCGGGGTCGGCGCCGATGATTTTGATGTCGGGGTTCTGCTCCTTGAGGTAGCGAGCGACGCCGGAAATCGTGCCGCCCGTGCCCGCGCCGGCGACGAAGGCGGTGATGCGGCCTTCGGTCTGCTCCCAGATTTCGTAGCCGGTGGTACGGTAGTGAATCTCGGGATTGGCGAGATTCGCGAACTGGTTCGGCCTCCAGGCGCCGGGGATTTCGCGCGCGAGCCGATCGGCGACGCCGTTGTAGCTATCGGGCGAATCGGGCGGGATATTGGTGGCGGTGATGACGACTTCGGCGCCATACGCCTTGAGCAGGCTGACCTTTTCACCGCTCATTTTGTCGGGCAGAACGAAGATGGAGCGATACCCTTTGACGGCCGCGATCATCGCCAACCCGACGCCGGTGTTGCCCGCAGTCGCCTCGATGATGGTCCCACCGGGCCGTAAGAGGCCGCGGCGCTCAGCGTCGGCGACCATCGCCTGGGCGACACGGTCCTTGATGCTGCCGCCGGGGTTCATCGCTTCGTTTTTGACGTAGACGCTGGCGGACAGGCCTTCGGTGACGCGCCGCAGCTTGACGAGCGGCGTTTTGCCTATGGCCTGGAGGATGGATTCTTGCATGACGCGATCCTTTCGTCGTGGAGAGGCGGATGACTGTTGCCGTTGTATTGTCACGCAAAGCCTGACATTCTGGCAAGAGCGAGTTGGCGGTTTTCTTGGAATTGGAAACGCGAAATGGCAGATACGAATCACGAATAATCTAACCTTCTGATCGCCGCGCCGACATGCGCTTGGCCAGGGGGCGCTTGGCCAACAGCAAATGGCCAAGCGCTTTTGCATTATTTCGGCCTTTTTTTGCATTTTTAGGGGGTGTTGGCCAACAAGCCGGGGGAAGGGTATAGGGAAGTGCATGCAGTCTGAGCATCCACAATTTATCCACAACCGACTTTGACAGCCGATAAGGCTGCGCGTTACTATTTAGGGATTACTGCAAGCCCCACGATGAGCGCAGCGATTCCTGGGCGTGTAAGCTCCGGTATTACGAGATTCTCGTACCCTGATGAAAAGGAGTTCGTGTATGCGTCCCCTGCCTATTTTCCTGATCCTTTGCGGTGGATTTTTCCTTTCGCCCCAGACGGTGCGAGGAGAAATTCAGCCTTCCTTTGCCCTTCAAGACTGCGCTTGGAACGCAACTCATATCGTTGAGGTTACCCAAGGAATTAAACGTGATGCTGTCTTCACTATCCTGGAGTCTTGGAAAGGTGACCTGGGAAAAGGCAAATTGCTTGTGCTCCCCGAGCTTTTACGATTTTCTCCGGAGGAAAAACGGAGAATATTCGCCATTCCAGGAACGAAGGTTCCTCCGAATCGCGTGACAAACGTGAGTGGTTTCCATATCGTGTTGTTCCTCAAGAAAAAAACCGCGGACGGTCTCGACCCAAAAGCGGAACCGGTCTGGCAAGGTGCGGGAGTTTTTCCAGAACTAATGAGTTCCGTTGCATGGATCGACGGCGGCGAAGCATTTGCCTACGTACAAATAATAAACCCTGGTGGCCCGGTCTTGTGGCCTCTTGAGAGGACCGAGAAACAATTCAAAACTGATGCCCTTAAGATAATTGCTACAAAGGAGACGTTCGAACAAGCCCTTGAGGAAGCGGACACAGGAAAGCGAGCAAAACGCCTGAGTGTATTGGTTCAGTCCGATTTGTATAGGTGTCGATCGCAGGCGGTTCAGGCTCTCGCCAGATGCGGCGAGAAAGCCCTTCCCATCATTAAAAAGTTGATCAACGACAATCCTCGTGCGGCGATTGTTCCTGAACTTTTTCGCGCAATGGGAAAAGCCGGGGGTACAAAGGCGGGCAAAGAGTTGGCTTCCATTCTCCGCGAGGAATTTGCCTTTTGGAAGAAACGTGGCCCTGAGCTCAATGGTGACTGGTGGCATGGCCGGGGCCTGGAAGTAAAAGAACTCCGGTCTTTGCAACACCGCATAGGAAAGTTCAGCGGTATTATCTGTGCTCTTGCCGAAGCAAATGACACAGAATGTCGTCCACTAGTTCGTGAGGTATACGAATTCTTGAAAGCTCACCCCCACTTGGATGCAGGAGGGGGCAATGGCTCGCGCTATTGCCGTTTTATCCTGGGGGAAAATGAATAAACAGGCATGAACGTCCATGCGCGGATCAGCTTTCGGTCAACCTCGTGCTAATCTTGATCTCCGACGACAATGCGACTGGCGCCCCGCCATGAGTGGCGGGCAATGTCTTTAACCATTTTTCTCGATTTCAACTATTATTGCATCATTTCACTCCGCCTAACCGATACAAGAGTTACGCCGTGATTCTTCGAAGGGGTGATCGATGCGCTTTTGGCTCACTTTGGCACTGGCGATACCATTGACGGGTTGCCACGTGTACAGGTTGGATGTTGACGGTCAGCTCCTTGAGCGTTCCAGCATTCCCGTGGACGTGATGCCGGAATACAGCGTCGTCGAACCAGTCCAGCGAGCCGATTTTCTCGGAACGCCTGAAATTCAGACGCTGGACTCCGGCGTGGTGCGAACGGTGTCTCGCCGCGAATATGTGAGTGTCGCGCAGGAGAAGAAGGCAGCGACGCTGGTCGATCGGTTGAAGGTAAAGAATTTGCCAGGCGCCGAGGTGCCGGAAATCCGACTGCCGCCCGCGAATGCTCCGCGCAAAGAAATAGAGGCCGCCATCGCGAAGCAGTTTCCGCCTTTGCCCAAACCGCTGCAATTGCCCGAGGCCCTGCCGGGTCCCAGTGGTACTGCAATGTCGCTTGCCGACCTTCAGCAGATTGCGATCCAGAACAATCCGCTTATCCGCCAGGCGCATCACGACATCGACGCCGCTCGCGGCGCCTACGTTCAGGCGGGGCTTTATCCGAATCCAACGATTGGCTACGAGGGCGACACGATTGGCCAGGCGAGCGACACGGGCAAGCGCTCCGCGGGTCAGCAGGGCGGATTTATCGAACAGACAATAAAAACCGCCGGGAAGCTCAAACTCGCACAGCAAGCGGCCCATTACGAGATTGAAATCGCTGTGCAGAAACTGCGCCAGACCGAAGCCGAGGTGCAGACTCAGGTACGTGCGAAGTATTTTGTCCTACTCTCCGCGAAAATGAACTTCGACACGATGCGATCGCTCGTCAATCTGACCGACGAAGTTTACAACGTCATGCTGCTTCAACTCCAGGCCGGCGAGGTGGCGGCTTACGAGCCGATGCAGACACGCGTGCTGGCGATGCAGTCGCGCGGCATGCTCGTTCAGTCCTACAACCGCTACATATCAGCCTGGAAACAGCTGGCCGCCGCCATGGGCACGCCGACGATGGGCTTGACGCAGGTCGCGGGGCGCATCGACATGCCGGTGCCGCTCTATGAGCAGGACGTGGTTCTGAACTGGGTGCTGGAAAATCACACCGATATTGGCGTCGCCCGTTTTGGCGTGGAAAAGTCGCGTGCTCTGGTTCGGCTGGCCGAGGTGCAACCGATTCCGGATATCGGGGTCTACGTCGCCTTCCAGAAAGACACGACGCAGTCGCCCTATCTTCGCAGCAACAACGTTCAAATCCGCATTCCGCTGCCGGTCTTTGACCGTAACCAGGGTGCGATTCATCAAGCACGCGCGATGTTGCGTCGGGCGTTGCTCGAGGACGCACGAGTTCGCAACGACCTGACCACGCGTGTAGCCGAGGCGTTTGAGCGCTACCAAAACAACCGCACGCTGCTCGATATGTACAAGAAACAGATGCTGCCCAATCAGGTGCAGGCCTTCCGTGCCGCCGTCGCAAGGCACGCGGTCGTGGGCGACAAGAACGTCAGCTACAACGATCTCGTGAACGCCCAACAGACGCTTGCCACGCTGATCAACAATTACCTCGGCGCCCTGAGCGAACAGTGGGTGGCCGTCGTCGATATTGGCGCGTTGATGCAGACGACTGATATTTTCCGCATGGGCCAGGTTGAAGCCGTCACGCCGATCCCCGATGTCAACGAACTGATGCGGAAACGCTAACCAGACCTCGCAGGCATATAATGACGCAAAAGGAGCTTTTCCCATGCCGATGTATCAATATGTCTGCGAAGATTGTCACAGCGACTTCCGCCTGCTCGTGAATCGCGGCGACGAAATCGAATGCCCGAAATGCCAAAGCAAAAAGCTCGACAAGCAACCGTCGATGCCAGCGCTTGCCGTGGCGAAGGACGCGTTTCCGTCATCGTGCGGCGACCCCAGCCTGCCGCCCTGCGGCGCCGTCGGATGTCGGCGCACCGGGTGATCTATTCGAAATCCCCTCCAAAAGGGTGGGCCGCCCAGACGAAGTTCGCCGACGCATCGACGATGCCTTCGCGAAGGGCCGCGAACAACGTCGCGGCGACGAGGTCGGCTGTCGTGCCCGGATTGCGGCGATGGCCGTCGGCACGCAGCCAATCGTCAAATTCGCAATACGCATGGCGACCCCTTGGTGTCAGCGTCCCGCCCTGCTCTGTCACGGCACTCGCGCGGCGTCGAATCTCATTGGCCACATCCAATCCCAGCTTGCGAACGATCAGACTGTCCGGATAACGCACAAGCGTCATGAGTTGAAGTTCGACGACGGCTTGTTCGATACTGCCCAACTCGCGGAACCGTTCGCGAAACTCCGGCAGCATTTCGGCGAGCACCAGCGCGAAATGATCGGCATATTGTGCCGCGATGAGATCGCGCTCCCTTGCCAGCGTCATCACCGTTTGCAGAGATTGCGTCGGAGTGGATCGCACGTCCTGGTCCGGCACTTCACCCAATCCGCCGGGATTCGCAATGCGAATTGCCTGGTAAACCTCTGCGGCATCCTCGCGCGTCGTTGCTTCAAGGACGCGCCCGATCCCCGCGCTCAACGAGTCGCCCGGCCGAACTGCAGCGAGCGGCGCGAGTAGCAATACGATCCCGAGATTCGTGTTCGTGTTGACGACACCGCGCGTCGCTTCGATCGCACGGCGAATCGTGCAGCCCATTGTCTGTTCCGCGGACCGCGCAATCACCGGTGCGATGGCGTCGGCGCTGCGCAGAAAATCCTCGACGCGAAGATCAGCGAATTCGCGCCCGGGGCAAACGTTGCCTGCCTTGCGTGCAAGCGCCTCCCACTCGCACGCCAGGCGAACGTGAGATCGTATCTGGTCGATCCATGGTGCATGTAGCATCGATCCGCTCGCCCTTGTCCTCTGGGCTTTTTGAAACGGTCCGGGGCTTCTCTGAGACTAGAAGCCCACACCGGAATGGACAACACGCCTACCGCGGAACGCTAAAGGCGTTCCGTCAGCGAAAACTACATGGCACGTGATTGTTCATTTCGAGAGCAGCGTTGCGGCATATTCGATACAAGCCGCGGCACGTCGATTCAACCAAATGACGACCGCGAGGATGACGACGAATATACCTGCAACCATCAGGAACGGGACAATCTCCCAGGCTGAAGTCGGAGCGGAAAACAACAAGGCGCCGACCCCGAGGGGGCCGCAATACCAGTACGGCACCATCCGAAGCAATCGGGCCTGTGCGTGAAACGCTTCGCGCCAAAAACCGGCATCGTCGGCTGGATGATATTGCAAAAGACGATAGCTCAGCACGTGCGACCAGACCACACCCATGATGAATCCGCCGCCAGCGAGAATCAGCAGGCAGCCGAAAAACCTGGGCGATCCGGCTTCCGTCCGAGACAGGATCGCTCCAAAAGCAATAAACACGATCAGTGCCGCGACGCTCTCTTGGATCGCTCTCTGGATGGAGCCGCGGATAAGATTGCGAACGGCTGGTTCATTATTCATTGGAGACCTCGTCAATTGAACCTTCCGCTGACGATTTGAAGCGTTTCCAGGATGTCATTGTATCACCTACATTACACCGCGTCGCTCGGCGAGATACACCTTTTTCGTTCTGCGGGATATTTGCGAAACCACTGCATCACGACCATCATGCCATCGGCGTGTTCGTAGCTATCGAGCAGATCGGCATTCATGCGGTAGATCGCGCCGATCTTCGCCTTGGTGCTCCTTTTCGCCTCGGCGTCTTTTGGCGGATCGATGACGCCAACGACGCGGGCGCCGTGAATCAGGTACCATGCCGTCGAGCCGTCGAAAGCAGCAGCCGGGTAGATGAACGACATCTCGCGCTGGGCCTTCGCGACTCGGTCGAGTTTGTCGGCCAACCACGCCAGGGCAGTCCAGCGATCGCGAAGTGCCGCCGCCTTCTCGAAGGCACAGGCCTGGGCGGCGGCGTGCATCTGGGTTTCGAGGGCTGCCAGAGGAGTACGATCGGATCCGACGAGAAACGCACGGGCTTCTCGCACCTGAGCGTCGTAGGCCGAGCGTTCGCAAGTTCCTGTGCAAGGGCCGAGACAGGTTCCGATCTCCAGCCGCAGGCAACCCGCCGGGCGTATGCCCGGGAATAGCTCGATATCGTCGGGGAAGATCATTTCTTGCGGCTGCGGGCAGTCGCGCAATTGAAAAAAGTCGTTGAGCCGGCGAACCGCTTCCGTGGCGTTGCTGTTGGCGACGATTGGCCCGAACGCGGACTGCACGCGCGGCGTCAGACGGCGCGAAAGGAACAGATACGGCGCCGGCGCGTGGCTCAAACAAACGAACGTAAGGCGTTGCCGAAGCGGCTGTCCCTGCAAATTAAATCGAGGTCGCCAGCGGCGGATCAATTCGAGCTCGCGCAGCAGGCTGGCGAATTCCGTGGGCAGCACCTCGGCGATGATGCGGCGAGTCTGAGCGATGATGCGGCCTGCCTTGGGCGGTCGGCCTTTCGTGCGGAAATAGCTTTGCAGGCGCAAGCGCAAGTTCTTGGCTTTGCCCACGTAGATAAGTTCGTTCTCCGCGTCGAGCATGCCATAGATGCCAGGCTGGCGCGGCGCCAGCAAGCGAACCTGGGAACGAAGCTGCGCCGGCTTGCGGCCATCCATCTGCACGAGCCGGCGATCGAAATTGGGAGGCACGAATAACGACGGGCCGAAGTCAAGGCATTGCAGTTCGGTGAGAAAAGGATTCATCGTGAATCTCGCCGCGCGGCCGATCGAATCAGTTCGAGCGTAAAAAGGGGCAATATCCGAGGATTAGGAAAAACCCTGTCAGTGGATTTCTTGATTGTACGAATTTCCACCAGGTTGTGTAACTAAGTGTCCCGTTGTTGCATCAAGCTAGGCAAACCTTCGCGATTATGCGGATAAGGCGGGGAGTTCTTCGGAAAAAAACAAGAATCCCAAAAGTGCGTTCACGTCCAGAACGCGTGGATTTCTAACGAGTTGAGGCAAATCGAGTGCGTCTCTGGCGCGGTCCGGTCGCGCGAATGGTATCGGAATTGCTAATTCCATTCCGCCACGGAAAGCAAAAGATTTGTCTCCGCGGCGCGCATTGGCGAGAATGTGAGTTACAATCTAGTGGACACCCTTAGCATCGCTCGAAGGAGGGTAGCGAATGTTGGTTCTCAGTCGCAAATTAGGCGAGAAGATTTACATCAACGACAATATCTGCATCACCGTCGTCGATATTGATCGAGGCAAGATCCGTCTGGGAATCGAAGCCCCGCGCGATGTGCCAATCTTCCGTCAAGAACTCCTGGGCGAATCCAAACCCGCCACGGAGCCGGCCGGCAAATCCGAACTTGCCGCCAAAGGTTAGGGCAAAGATCGTTTCTTCCGCCGTCAACCTGACTAAAAAGCTCGCGCTCCCACGCGAGCTTTTTTGTTGCGCGCCGCGACAGTTGTTTGCAAAGGCAGCCATTCGATGGCGATCACGCTTCGTAGCGCCTACAATAACTTAACGGAAAGCGCCCTCAAGCATCCAACTTATTTTCGGTCCCACTCCATGACTCCACCCCGCACGCTTGGCGAACTACTTTCAACCGGCTACAAACCGACGTCCATCAAGGACGAGATGCGGCGAAACCTCATCCGCAAGCTCAAGGCCGGCGAGGCGATCTTTGACGGCATCCTCGGCTATGAAGAATCGGTCTTGCCGCAGGTGCAGAACGCCATCCTCTCCAAACATGACATGCTCTTCCTCGGTTTGCGCGGCCAGGCCAAGACGCGCATGCTCCGGCAGCTTGTACACCTCCTGGATGACGCCATCCCCATCGTCGCGGGCAGCGAAGTCAACGACGATCCGCTGCAGCCGCTCAGCAAGTACGCGCGCGATCTCATCGCCAAGCACGGCAACGACACGCCGATCGACTGGATCAAGCCCGATCAGCGCTACCACGAGAAACTCGCCACGCCCGATGTCACCATCGCGGACCTGATCGGCGAGATCGACATGATCAAGCATGCCGAAGGCCGATACCTTTCCAGCGAACTGACGATGCACTTCGGACTGATCCCGCGCTCCAACCGCGGCATCTTTTGCATGAACGAACTACCCGACCTCAGCGCGAAGATCCAGGTCGGCATGTTCAACGTGCTCGAGGAACGCGACGTGCAGATTCGCGGCTACCCCGTCCGGCTTGAACTCGACCTCTGCATGGTCTTTAGCGCGAATCCCGAGGACTACACCAATCGCGGGCGCATCGTGACTCCGCTCAAGGACCGCATCGGCAGCGTGATCCGGACCCATTACCCGCTGACGCGAGAGATCGGCATCGCCATCACGGATGCCAATGCCTGGGTGAACCGCGACGGGGCCAACGTATTGGTGCCGACGTTCATGAAAGAGATTCTCGAGGAGACCGCACGCCTGGCACGAACGAGCAACGCCATCAATCAGCAGTCGGGCGTCAGCGTGCGTATGTCGATTGCGAACATGGAGAATATGGTCAGCAACGCCGAGCGCCGGGCGTTGACGCTGGGTGAAGCGATCGCCGTGCCGCGCGTCAGTGACCTCGCCTATCTCGCCGCCAGCACGCGCGGCAAGATCGAGCTAACGCTTTCCGATGAAGACGGGCAGGAGGAGAAAGTCCTCGCCAAACTTCTGGGCGAGGCGATCAAGAATCTGTTCGAAGCCAACTTCGAGGTCAAACAATTCCGGGGACTCATGGAATGGTTCGAGTCAGGCAAGACGCTTATGACCGGCGACCATGTGCCTGCCGGACGTTATGTGCAGATGCTGAACGAGATTCCCGTACTGAAAGCAGCGGTCATGAAATTCGCCGATCGGCCCGATCTTCAGGATATTCGCAGACAGGCCGAGCCTGCGCTGTTGGCAAGCATCACCGAGTTCGTTCTTGAAGGACTGCACGTGAACAATCGACTCAACAAGTCCGCGAAACAGGGCGAACAGGTCTACAAGCGATAGAGGACGCGACGACGACGGAAAATCCCACGCCCGTCAAACCCACGGTGAACCGACCGTATCGTCGGCTGGCCTGATCGACGAATGAACGCCAAGCGGCAGGATTCTGGCCAAACCGGCCAACAGGGGCGCTTGGCCAACAGCAAATGGCCAAGCACTTTCGCACTTTTTCGGCCTTTTTTTGCACTTTTAGGGGGTGTTGGCCAAGTTGC
>CAZAFH010000014.1:0-92396 GCA_964484265.1 uncultured Singulisphaera sp. | reverse complement strand
ATTTCGCGATGCCCCGGCGGAGTTCACGGTCTCGACGGTTCGCGGCATTCCTGGCTATGTCGCCGTCTACACGCAATTCGGTCTTGGCGGCAACGTGACGGTCCGCCATTCGATGCGCCCGGAAGGGCCGTGGAGCAAGTCGCTGAAGATCTATCAGTGTCCCGAGACGGATAAGAAGATCTTCCAGTACGGCGCCAAGAACCATCCCGAATTAGCGACGTGCGATGGGCAGCTCGTCATCACCTATTGCAGAAATATCGGCTCGCTCGCGGACCACATCCGCCGGCCGGACGTGTACTTTCCGCAAGCGATCGAAGCGAAACTGTGCTGGAAGGGGAATCCCTGAATTGGCTCAGTGTGCATTCCAATGCTTCTATAAACTAAATTCTTCGCCGGGATTCTATTGAGCGCTAAGCCGCAAGCGGCATTCAAGGCTTCGGAGACTACTCACCCCATGTCCACATTCACTCCTGCCGAGTCGGCAGCGTGCTGCACTCTGATCGATCTCGCACTTGCGGAAGACCTCGGCGGCGAAGCGGCCTGGCGCGGCGATCTCACGAGTTTGTTTTTCATACCGGCCGGGGATGACGGAGCCGCACGCTTCGTCGCGCGATCGCCTGGCGTCGTTGCGGGTTTGCCGGCCATCTCGCTGGTGTTCGCGAAGTTGTCGCCTGAGTTTCGCATCGAATTTCAAGCACGCGATGGCGCGTTTGCCAGTGCTAGCATGACGCTCGCCACGGTGCGTGGACCGATGAACCTGCTGCTCACCGGCGAACGCACAGCGCTCAACTTCGTGCAGCACCTGAGCGGCATCGCCACGCTGACTCGCCGGTTCGTCGATGCCATCGCCGGCACGAACGCCAAAATCCTCGATACACGCAAAACGACACCCGGCTGGCGTCTGCTAGAAAAATATGCCGTGCGGCAGGGCGGCGGGCACAATCATCGCGTGGGCCTCTACGATGGCGTTCTCATCAAGGACAATCACCTCGCCTTCGCGCTGAGCCGATTTCGCAACAGCATCCCGCTGCTTCTTCGGCACGCGCATCAGCAACCTCGGCTGTGCAAGCTCGACGCAAATCTGCCCATCGAGATCGAAGTGGACACGATGGAGCAATTCGATGCCGCCCTGGCCGGGAAGCCCGACATCATCCTGCTCGATAACATGGATTTCGCCGACCTGCGCGAAGCCGTCCGCCGGCGCAATCAACTCGCGCCGGCGATTCTTCTCGAAGCATCCGGCGGCGTCAATCTGCAAACCGTGCGCGCCATTGCCGAGACCGGCGTGGATCGCATCAGCGTCGGCGCTCTAACGCACTCAGCCCCGGCGCTCGATATCGCGCTTGATTTCGAAGAAGCCCAAGGGTGAGCGAGGCCTACCCTGGGCTCTGAGATGCAACGCCCTTGGTGTTGTTGCACTTTTCTGCCGCGGAATGACAATATCAGAGAAAATGACTGGTCATGATGGCGTGCCGCGGGTTCAAGTCCGTGGATCGCTCCGAGACGGCAGCCGATAATGTCGCTATCCTAATATTTGGGGACGGTGAGCGAATAATGCTGTAATCGACGTTCTCGCATCCTCGTTGCAGGACTCCTGATTTCCGATTGTTGAAAGCCGCAATGCAATACAAAAACTTGATTTTGTTCGTGGTCGTTTGCGCCATCGTCATCCCAGGCTGGTTTTGGCTGGGGCACATCTACAACCCGCCCAGCGATTCGAAGAAAGACGAAAAAAAGCTCGCCAAGGCCGATGATAAAAAGACGCCGGTCGAGCCAAAGAAGGCCAACGAAAAGGACAAGAGCGAGCCAAAAGAAAAGACGACGCCTGAGAAAAAAATTGAACCCAAGGCGAAGACCGAGCCTGAGAAAAAGGAACCCGCCAAAAAAGAGCCGCCCGCGCCCGTCGTCAAGACCGAACCGCTGGTCACCGAAACGCTCGGCGGCGACGGCTTCCATTTGACCGCGTCGCTCACCTCGCGCGGCGCCGGTGTGCGAAGTGTCACCCTCAATCGTTTCAAGGCGGCCGATTGGCATGGGCGACCCGTCGCTGGCGATCTTGAACTCGTCCAGGCGGACGACTTCGCGCCTTCCTACCGCATGTACCATTACCAGGATACGGATGATGACCGTCCCGTGTTCGGGCTGGGCGATCTCATTTGGAAATTCGAGGGTAAAGAGACCAAGGACGATCGCCAGTCCGTCAGCTTTTCGACGACCGTGCCAGGCATGGATCACGTCAAGATCGTCAAGACCTATCGGCTCGCACCGAAAGACTACCACGTCACGCTGCAATTGGCGTTTCACAATCTCGGCGCGCCGAAGGACGCACGTGTCGTCCCGTTCCGCTATCAGCTTGTTGGAGCGCATGGGTTGCCGATCGAAGGCGAGTGGTATGCCAGCACGTTCCGCAATTCCTACATCGGCATGGTCGATCCGGGCAACCGCCTCTGGCGCAAGCTCGAAGACTCGGCTCGTATCAGCGTTCATCGCGGCGGGGACCGCTTTCCCGCAGGCAAACGCGACGACAATTGGTTGCAGTACGCCGGTGTTGCCAATCAGTATTTTGCCGCGCTGATCGTGGTTGACAACGAGCAACCCAAGCGTGCCGACGGCGGCGTCGAAAAGGAATCGATACTTGCCTGGGCCAGGCCGACCAACGAGAGCCTCGAAGTCAAAGGCGCCATCGGGAAAATCGCCAAGGACAAATCCAATTTCCTTTTCACCGAGAACAACGGCAAGACGGTTCGCTGCTACCTGTTGCCCCGCGTCGTCAAACATCTGGAGGACCTGGATCTGGTCGAGGGATCTCGCGTCAGCCTGAGCTACTACGAAACACGCGACGGTCGCCGAATCGCCACCTGGCTTCGCCTTGGCGAAACGCCACGGCCTCAGTTCGACGATATCACGATGCGCGTCCAGAGCGAAGTCGTCAACTTGCAGCCGCATGATCCCGTCGTGCATCAATTCATGCTCTACCACGGCCCCGTCAAGGCGGCGCTGTTATCCCAGTTTAACGGAGAGAAGGAGGTCCCCCAGGAACTGGTCGATCGCTACACGCACACGCTGCACCTGAGAACGCTCACCGATTATCCTTCCGACAACTGGTTTGGCTGGTTTTCATCGAAGATCATGCTCACGGATCTCATCATTCTCTTCACCCGGCTGATGCACTGGCTGCTGAATCTGCTGCATTACGTGTTCGGCTACGGTCTTAGCATCGTCGTGCTGACGCTCATGGTTCGCGGCGCGATGTTTCCGATCAGCCGCAAGCAGGCGCTGTTCAGCATCCGAATGCAGGAACTTGCGCCCGAGTTGAAGAAAGTGCAGGAAAAGCACGCCGACGATCCAGCCGCGAAGATGCAGGCGACGCAGGAGTTCTACCGCAAGCACGGCATCAATCCGCTGGGTAGCTGTTGGCCGATGTTTTTGCAGATGCCGATTTTCCTCGGTCTGTACTTCGCGCTTCAGGAAAGCATCCACTTCCGTCTGGCGGATTTTTTGTGGATCAAGAGCCTTTCCGCCCCGGACATGTTGCTCTGGTGGACGGAAAGCATCCCGTACATCAGCGTGCCGGACAATCTGGGTGGTGTCGTCTACCTGGGACCGTATTTGAACATTCTGCCGGTGATCGCCGCCGCACTGATGCTCGTGCAGCAGATTCAAACGATGCCGCCGCCGACGGACGAGCAAACCGCGATGCAGCAGAAGATGATGAAGTGGATGGTCATCATTTTCGGCGTGATGTTTTACAAGGTCGCGGCCGGGTTGTGCATGTATTTTATCGCAAGCAGCCTATGGGGCGTCGCCGAGCGTAAGCTCTTGCCGAAGAAGCAGACCTCGCCGGGCGTGCCTCCCGAAGCGGCATCGCACGGCGGCGGCAAGGCGGTGATCACGCCGAAGGGGAAACTCGCCAAAAACGCCAAGAAGGAACCGGAACCGGAAACCGCATTCACCAAGCTCAAATCATGGTGGCAGGAGGTGCTTCGGCAAGCCGAGAAAAAGTAACGGCATCGGCCCCCGAGCCTGCGCGGCGCGCAAGGTTCGTGCTCGATGGCGTTCGCTTGGTAAATACAGGAGACGAAACCATGCGCTGGCTATGCATTCCCATCTCGTTCGTCGCCCTTGTTCCGTTGACCGCCGTATCAGGCGAAAAAGAGCCGAAAGCTGACTATAAGGAATTTTCCCGACTGGTGCATTCCATCGTCGTCAGCCAGATGCCGAAAGAAATCGTCGATTCCTCCGGCTGGGGCGGCACGATTCCCGTTCCGCCGCGGCTTCCCTTCCCGCTTTTGCGAACCTACGTCAAAGTCGGCGACAAACTCGAAGTGCCGCACGGAACCTGGCGTCGGTTCAAGGGCAAGATCGAGAATCCGCAAAAAGACTTGAAGATCCTGCTCACCGATTTCAAGCGCCTGAACGATAAAACCTATCGCATCGCATTCGACGTCGACGCGACGATGGCCTGGAATTTCGAACTCCAGCAATGGCAAAAGGGCCTGCTGCTGCTGCCTGTCGCCGCCACCGTCGATTCGCACTTCACCTCTGCCATCGTGTGCGACGTGGATGTCGAACTCGACATCGCAACTTTCCCGCCGGCGCTCAAGATCGCGCCCAAGGTGGTCGATCTGGGTCTGAACCTCGTCGATGTCAAGCTCCGTGATGGTCCGCAGCTTTCTGGCGAGAATGCCGAGCGATTCGCCAATGACATCAAGGACCTGCTTCGCGTCGCGGTCAAGGCGAGCGAACCTCTGGTGAAGGCCGAGGTCAACCGCGTTATCGCACTGAGCCTGAAAGAGGGCAAAGGCACGATCGGGCTCGGTGCGATCATGAAGGCGATGCGCAAATCGAAATAGTCTCGGCATACGGCATTTCGCTTACGATTCCCTATATTTCCCATACCGAATCCGTATCAGCAGGGGAATCGCATGGCCGACGCGACGTTGAACAAGTTGATAAAGCTCGCAGCCGAGGGCGAGACCAAGGACAAACGCCACGCCGCCCTGAAGATGCTGGCAAGCGTCGGCGCCCGCGAAACGAAGCTCGTCAACACGCTGCTTGCCGTGCTCGACGATGCCGACAAAGACCTGCGCGCCGCCGCGATCGAAGCGCTTGGCGCCATCGGTGCGGACGAGGCGCTCAAACGGCTGGAGGATTTCGTGCGTGCCGGCGGGACCGAGTTGGAGTCGGCCGTGCGAGCCGCGAGCCAGTTTGGCGCGCGCGGCGCCAAGGCGATGGGCAAGATCATGGACGACGTCAGCCCGGCGATTCGTTCGCGCGTGGCCGCCGTCCTGGCGAAATCGAACACCAGCAACGCACTTCTCGTCACCGCGCATGGGCTGCTCGACGCCGAACCCAAGATCGTCGATGCCACGGCTCGCAGCTTGGCGATGGAAATTCCCAGCTTCTCGGCTCCGCAGCGCTCGGCGCTGGCGAAATTCCTGATCGACGCGCTTGGCGACAAAAAAATCACGCCGAAATCGGAGGCGGCCATTTTGCGAGTCCTCACTGGACTGCACGAAGCGAAGGCCGAGGAAATCTTTTGGTCGCGCATCGTTCCTGCTCGTTCGGCGGAGGTTCGCGCGGCTGCCTTGCACGGATTGAGCGATGCCGTGCCGACGACGGACAAGCGGTTGCAACTCCTGATGACGTGTGCCGCCGAGCGTGATTTTCAGCTCGTGGCCGGCGCGCTGATGATTCTGAAGAAACTGCCTATCAATCCGCGTGCGTCGAAGCACTGGGTTCAGCTACTGGAGGCGCCTGACGTCGCCACGCGCCGCTTCGCCGTGGAAAAGCTGCACGGCGTGGAAAACGCCGAGGTCGCCCGCGCCATGGCTGAGCAACTCAGGCACAACGACCGCAACCTGCGCGACGAGGCGTTGAAGTCGTTGCTCGGTTATCCCGCTGGTAGAACGGCCCTACTTGACGAGACCCTCGCCGCCGCGGATGCGGATCGGGCATGGTCGCTTGCACGCGCGATCGGGGCTGTCGGCAGGGAATTTTCCACCGCACAAAAGAGCAAGGTGTTCGCCGCGGCTTGCAAGCTGCACGACAAGGAGGACAAGCGGGCGCCGGCCCTGTTCTTTCTTCTGCGCGAGGCCGACCACGCCTGGCTGCGCGATCAACTCGAAGCCCAGGCTCTTGAGCTGCGCAAGAAAAAGAAATACGCCGAAGCCGTCAGCTACTTCCGAATCCTCGCCCAGGATCCGGCTTGCAGCGAGGAAACCCGCTTCGAACTCGGCGCGGCGACATTGAAACTCTCCGCGCACGACCTCGAAATCGACAACCGCAACAACGATCCATCGCTACACCAGTTCACTCGCCTCCTGCAGAACGCCGCGTTCGATTTGCTCGGCCACGTCACCAAGGCCAAATGGCTTTCGGACGAAGATCTCCTCTACGTCGGATTTCATTTCGCCGAGCAAACTCATCGGGCCCAGGAGTTCGGCAAGCAGGTGCTTGAACTTGTCGTGAAGCGGTCGCCGAAATCCGAACTCGGCAAACAGGCGAAGCGCAAGCTGAAAAGCGCCGGTCTGGTATGACCGTATCTTCCCCACCAAAGGATGGTGCAACGTGGGTCTGATCACGCGCGTTATTCCGGGGCCGGTCAAGCAACTGGCGCGGCGCTGGCTGGCACGCAGAGCATTCGAACGCAAGCTGGCGAAGGCGACGCCGATCCTGATACTGCAGATGGGCAAAGTAGGATCGCTTTCCGTTCACACTTCGCTTCAGCGGTTCTACGCCGGGGCCGTCGTTCATGCACACCATTTCGCGCCGGATCATCCGGATCCGCAGGTGGGTCGGCTCTTTCGATGGGCGATGCACGAGGAGCAGCCGCTGAATGTCATTTCACTCATTCGCGAGCCGATCGGTCGAAACGTTTCCGCGTTTTTTCAGAACTTCGAGCGCGAGACAGGAACGCCATTCGCGGAATCGAAATACTCCGTGGCAGAACTGCGTTCGCTTTTTATTTCGCGTTTCGATCACGATTTGCCGTTGCGTTGGTTTGACGAGCACATCCAGGCGAATTTCGGCATCGACGTCTACGCCAAGGAATTTCCCCGGATTGGTTGGCAGACCTACGAGCGGGCAAACGTTCGCCTTCTTGTCGTGCGGAGCGAGATCACGGACGTCGCCAAGGTGGATGCGATTCACGGCTTTCTCGGCATCGAACCGTTTGAATTGCGGAACACGAATCTCGGTGAGACGAAGGACTACTCGGCGACCTACAGAGCGTTCAATCAAGACTTCACCCTGCCGCCGGACCTCTCGGACCGGATGCACGCGTCACGATATTATCGGCACTTTTACGGAATTGCCACGTCGGAGTTTGTGTAAGAGGCCCACGCAAAGGCGCTGAGACGCAAAGAAAAGCGGAATCGTCGGCGCATCCGAGTGATGTAGCTGATCGAAACCTAGGATTTCGAGTTCGCGACCTTCCCCGTGAGGACCGACAGCCGACCATCGACGCCCACGCCCCATGGTGCGGCGCCGAGTGGCAGCGCGCCGATGTCCGGTTCGCCGACGTCGCTCTTGCGCAACGGATCCGGCCAATCGAGCGGGATCGGCTGGCCGGTGTTCACCGCCGGGCTTTTTGGCGACAGGCGAATATCGGTTATGCCTGGCGCCAGCTTGACAAATCCCGGGTCGGCGACGCGGTCGTTCGTCGTCCAACCAGGTTCGTAGCTTTTCTTGCTGATCGCAAAAACCGGCGAGCCGCGGAATTTCTTGAACGGGTCAGCCTTGGCCATCGGACCTTCTGTGACGCCCCAGAGAATATTACCGCCTTCACGCAGCGAGTTCGCCTCCTTCACGCCGACGAAAGCGACCCCAGGCACGCGTCCCATTTGCACGAAGATATTGTTGAATACATCGCGCTCGGTTCGCTTCAGCCCATTGACGCCCAGGCCGAAGAGAAAGCTGTCGCGAAACACCGGCATGCGGCGAAGCATCGTGTTATGGTATACTCGCATGACCGGATATACCGGGCTGCCGTGATCGCCCACGAAATGCCCCTCGGAGTGCAGGAATACCCCCGTCGGGTCGGCCTTGCCGGGCAGCGAATAGTAAACGCCCGCACGCTGGTCGAAGATGTTGCGGAAGGCATAGACCCCCGACTTCGCGTCGTGGCTTATCGGGGCCTCGTCCTTGTCCATTTCGTGTTGTTGAAAAACACCCAGGCAGGCGCCAATGTGGTTTTGGTGGACGAAGATCGTATGGCTTCGCAATTTTGGGCCGCACTCCAGGCCATCGTCGTTGAAATTATCGACGAAGTTATGGTGAAACTGCAGATTCTTGACGAAGCGAAGAAATGCGAAGTCATGATCATCGGTGAATTCGCTATAGGCCAGTTCGATGTTCTCATTCACGGGTTGCGAGTTTTGAAACACGATCTGATACGAGGGTGTGCCGAAATATTTCATATGCGCTCGCCCCAACCAGGGCGCAGCGTTGCCCCGGAAGGCGCAATGCGTGATGCGGACATCCTTCGAGGCATTGACGAGCAATCCGGGGTTGCCGCCGAAGATCGTGAGATGATCGAGATGGATATTTTCGGAGCCGTAGATTTCGATCATCGGGCTTCCGGTGGCGCCTCGGAACGTGATGCCGTGCAGTTTGACATGCCGAACGCCGTTGATGCGCAGAACTGGATCGCCGAAGCCAAGCGCGATGGCGAGTTTGAGCTTGCGCGGATCGGTTTCTCCGCGATAGGCTCTCTCGCCCAGACCGGGCAAGGTCGTCGGAGCGAGGCGAACGTGAATGCGGCCCGTTTCGCGGTTGTACCACACGCCAGGGCCGCAATAGAGGCCCTCGGCTTTCAGAGCTTTGCGGTCGCCCAGGCCGAATTCGTTCTTGGACCGCAGGTCACTCAGGCTGCGATAGCCGTGAAGCGGGACCATCGAATCGATGAAATGGCCAAGTGCCAGGGGTCGATCGTCTTCGATGCCCCAGAACGGCTCCCAGGCTGCGGGAAGAAATTGCACAGGCATCCGCCGGACGTCGATATTGCGGTAGGTTTTCGTCGAGACGTATTCGCCGTCCGCGCCGCCTGGCGCGGGCATCCAACTCTTCTCAGGAGCCTCGCGAAATTCGCTCAGCCCGCCGTCAACGATGGCAAGCTCGCCGGGATGCGACGCAATGACGATTGGCGCCTCGGCCGTGCCCGATTTCGTGAGCCGGACCTTCTCGTTGTAAACTCCGCCGCGCAGGTAAAGCGTATCGCCAGGCTTGAGCCGATCGACGCCGTGCTGAATCGTCTTCCAGGGCTTGGCGCGGGAACCGTCGTTCTTGTCGTCGCCCTTCGCGGCATCGACGAAGTACGTCGGCCCCTTGGCGAGCGGCTCATTCGTCGGCGTCGGCAGCGGACGCATCGGTAGATGCGATGCATATTTGACCTGGCCCATAGCGGTTGACGAAACAACCAAGGTGAGACTGATCGCAGCAAGGAGAGAAAAGGGCCTCATGGCGAGCCTCCGATAACACAAAAACCCCAAGGGAGAAAGTCCCTTGGGGCGTCGTGATTTTCGTCAAAAGTGGTGAGAGTCGGGATTGAACCGACGACCCCAGCCTTTTCAGGGCTGTGCTCTACCAGCTGAGCTATCTCACCAAACGTGCGTTTGAACCGACTCGTCCTTGCAGAATTTTAGTAATTCTCCGATCACTCGCAAGGCCATCCGTCGAAAAATCCTCAGTCGCCGAAGTTGGTTCCTACCTGACGGGCGGCGCGGATCAAGGGATGGTCGAGCGGCACAAGTTTGGTCCGGCCTGCGACTTTTTCGAGCGGCACGCTTGAGACTTGTGAGCCGGTCATGCAGACCATTTCGTTGTACTTACCCTCGGCGATCATTTCGGCGGCGTGCGTGCCGAAGCGGGTTGCGAGCACGCGATCGAAAGGCGTGGGAACGCCGCCGCGCTGGAGGTGTCCGAGCACGGTGACGCGCGTTTCCATGCCGATGCGTTCGCTGATGTCGCGCGCGACGCGCGAACCGACGGGTCCGGAGAACTCGGATTTTTTCTTGCCTTCGCCTTTGCCTTTTTTCTTGCCCTTCTTTTTCTTTTCGTCTTTTGCTTCGTCAGAGGCCTTGGATTCCGTGACTTTGGGATGAGCGCCTTCGGCGACTGCGACGATGCTGAACCATTTGCCGCGCCGTCGTCGTTCCGTCAGGTGCTGGCAGATACTGTCGATGTCGTAGGGAATTTCCGGCAAAAGAATGATGTCGGCCCCGCCCGCGACACCGGCGTGCAGCGCTAGCCAGCCGGCGTTGTGACCCATAAGCTCAATGACCATGACGCGCAGATGCGCCTCGGCCGTTGAATAAAGCCGATCGATCGCCTGAGCCGCGTATGACGAAGCGGAATCGAATCCGAAGGTGATGTCGGTCTCGGCAAGGTCGTTGTCGATTGTCTTGGGCAGACCGATGACATTCAGCCCGAGCTTGGAAAGGTTGTAGGCAACCTTGTGCGTGCCGTTGCCTCCCAAACAGACAAGACAATCCAGGCCGAGGCGATTGTAGGTTTCGACGGCTCGACTCGTGAGATCGATCGTCTCGCCGTTTGGCAGCGGCATCTTGTGGGGTTTCTCGCGGCTCGTGCCGAGGATTGTTCCGCCGAGCGACAGGATGCCGGACACGTCTTGAAGGTGCAACACACGTGCGTGGTTCTCGACGAGGCCGCGAAAACCCTTCTCGATGCCGATGACTTCGACGTGGTAGTCACTGATCGCCGGCTTTGCAATGCCGCGAATGGCTGCATTGAGGCCGGGGCAGTCGCCGCCGCTGGTGAGGATGCCGATACATTTGGCGTAGGGAGATGGCATGATAGTTGGTCCGTTCGTTTAGCCGCGACGCGCTTGCGGAGCGCGTGGCCCGTATCCCGGGCTCCGCTGGCGCGTCGCGGCTAAACATGTTCTTTGAGAATTTGCAGCGTTGTCAAGATTTCGGAATCAGCTCGACACACACGAGGCGTTCTTCGCCTCGGAGGTACATCAAGCCGTTTGACAGGATCGGCGCCGCCCAGCAGGGGTACTCGAGCAGTGGCTGTTTCGTCTGCGGGTTCTTCAATTCCACGGACGAAATCTCGTCGTACTTGTTGGGATTGACCTTGAGAAGGCGCAGCGTGCCGTCTTCGCCGAGGCAGATGAAGTGGCCGTCCACCATCAGGAGTGAGGTGCGCGTCAACCCACGTTCGGACCACATGATCTTTCCGGTGGCCAGCTCAATGCAGCGAAGGTCGGCGTTCGCGGTGTGTCGGCCGCTACACCCGTAGAGGTAGCCGTCGTGGTGGATCGGCGTCATCCAGTGGATTTGCATCGACTTTTTGAATTTCTTCGATTCTTCGCGGATGACTTCGTAGCCGCCCTCTTTCTTAATGCGAAGTAGCGCGCTGCCCGGGCCATAGGTTTCGCTGATGAAGACCTTGTCGCCAACGACGACGGGGTTGCTGGCGTTGACGCTTTCGACGTCTTCGCTCTGCCAGGGAAAATGGAAATCCTGTTTTCCCGTTGCCGGGTCGAAGGCGAGCAGACCGCCGCGCGCGAAGACAAGGCAGTAACGGCGTTTGTGAATTGTGGCGAGCACGGGGCTGGCGTAGCTGGCGAGATCATCCCCGAGTTTGTAGGCGATTTTGCCGGATAGCTTGTTGAACGCGACGACGGCGGACCCATTGGATTTGAGCGAGCGATCGAAGAGGTTGCGCGGCAAGCTGCCGTTGGGGCTGCCGCCGACTTGAACGATGAGCAGGTCGCCCTCAATGACGGGCGTGCTGCCGACGCCGAAGAAATTTTGGATGACGTTGAATTCCTTGTTGGCGTCGAAGGACCAAACGGGCTTTCCTGAATCGGCCTTCAGACAATGGATCATGCCTTCGACACCGTAGGTATAGACGTGATCGCCGTCGAGGATCGGTGAACAGCGCGGGCCGCTGTTATAGCCGAACTGGTCCTTGTAAATCGAAGGATAATCGAACTGCCAGTGTTGTCGGCCGGTCTTGGCGTCCAGGCACAAGAGGCTCAGAGATTTCCCGACGCGCTCGAAATGATAGAGCTTCCCCCTGGCGATGACCGGCATGGCGTAACCAGGGCCGACTTCACGGTGCCAAACGATCTTCGGCCCGTCTTTCGGCCATGGCGTGCGGATTCCCTTTTCGGTGGAAACGCTTGTACCAAGCGGACCGAGGAACCGAGGCCAATCGCTACCCTGGGCTATTGCGAAGGATGGTGCGAGCAAAAACAGGAATAGAACCAATTGGGTGCGCATGGAATTACCCTTCAAAGAGACCGGCGAAAGTTCTTCGAGGGAAATTATAGGAGAGCGTCGATGATTGACGTGGCACTAGGATCGAAAACGATCTCGCAAGAACAGGTTCATTGCGGATGATTAACGAAATTCACGCCGACTACCATGTCGTGGCACGACTCGGCGATATGCTCATGAGTCCAGAGCTTGAGTTCATCGTTCGTCAAGCGATTCGGAAAAACACATTCGTGGAGCCAGCCGGCGTTGTCGTTGCTTGCCCAGATCACGCGGACCAGCAAGGTCTTTGCCCCGCATTCATGGAGAGGTTCGACTGCGATAAGCGTGTCCGCGGGCAATTCGCGGTCGAGTTGCAAGCAGAGACCGCTCGCGAAGATATCGCGAACTCGGGCGAATTCATCCGTGGATGACGGCATTTCCTCGATATGAATTCGCGCTGGCCGATTGCACAAGACGCGCGCCGTCGCGCGCCGTTCGATGTTTTTGGCGGTTGGCGTTGCCTCGCCGCTTGGCTTGGTTTCGTTCATGATTTCGTGGAGGATCTGGTCCTTGCCCGCTTTTTTCGCGCGATACATCAGTCCGTCCACGATGCGGACTAGGGAATCGACGTCGCGCATCGGCTGCGGGAATGTCATCGCGCCAATGCTGAGGGTGACGGGCCAGTTCTTTTTCGCCATGGCCTCTCGGAAACGCTGCTGTACGCGGATCAAGATGCTTCGTGCATCGGGTTCACTGCACGAGGGGAGAAGCAAGGCGAACTCGTCGCCGCCCATGCGGGCGAGATGATCCGTCGCACGGATGTTGTTCTCGATCGTGTGCACCAAATCGCAAAGCGCCTCGTCGCCGGCGGCATGGCCCAATTTGTCATTGAGCCATTTGAAGTTGTCGAGATCGAGATAGCAAAGCGTCAGTGGTCCCTCGCCGCGAAGCGAGCGCTCCACCGATTGGCTGACGCATTCGTAAAAGGTTCGGCCGTTGGCGGCGCCGGTTAACGGATCCGAGCGAGCCATGCGTTTTTCCAAATAAAGGCTGACTCGCAATCGCGAGAGCAAACTCGACGTAATCACGAAGACGGCAAACCGCGTGACGCCGTTCCACAGCTGGATGCCGTGGAGCATGCGTGAACCCTCGGCCAATTCGACAAGCTGCCAGCTGATGGCGCAGACCATCGAGATCAAGAGGCCCTGGGAAAAGCCTCCCCACCATGCCGTCATTGCCAAAGGAAGAAAGTAAATGATGGAGAACGAAAGCTCCGGTCCCGTGAAATAGTCGAACATTCCGATGAGGAATACCAACCCGACTCCCGCGAATATCAGAAGAATCCCACGCCAGCCTTCCAGAAAGACCCGGTTGGCGAGTTCCGCGCGTTCCTTGCCAAGCACCAATTGCGCATTGTTTCGCGGCTGCGATTTTTTCGATGGAATGAATTGCAGTTGCGTCGCCATACATAGTCCTTCAACGTGGTCGCCATCAAGAAAAACAATGGTAGACGCCGCAATCATAGCTTTCTCATGAACGCCGTGCCTGAAAATAGCAAAAAAACTCTGAGAGTGGGTGAAATCGCAGGCTTCGGCTACTGTACATATTTATCTGTATATTCCGTCTTGACACTGAGAAGCGATCTGCTTATTTGGGAATTTGCGAGGAATCATGACGCCCGAGGCAGAAGTGTACGCATGTATTTAATTGCGACCGATATTCTGGGAGACCTCTGCGGGCTTTCGCTCGGAATGATCCTGGCGATGTTCCCGATTGGTTTGATGCTTTGGCTGCTCGGCTGGTGGAGCCATCGATTCTGGATCGTTCTCGGTGCGACTGTCCTCTCGGGTCTGTTCGGACTCATGGAAGCGCCGGCGTGGCGTGGCCACCCGATCGTCGTCGCGGTACTTCTGGCGATTGCCGCGGGAGTGTTGGCGCTTGCGCTCATCCGCGTATTCACGTTCTTTGTCGGCGGAATTGGCGGCGTCTACCTCGTACAACTCGCCATCCCGTCGCTGCATCAACCTCTGATTACGTTTCTCGTCTGCGGATTGATTGGCTTACTGTTGTTCCGCTGGCTTTTCATGATCTCCACGAGCCTCCTTGGCAGTGCGCTGATGATCTACGGATCGTTGGCGCTTTTCAATTATTACGAGTGGTTCGACGCCGTTACCTGGACGACGGAAAACGCGCTGCTTGCCACGAGTCTCTGCGCGGGGCTGGCGCTTTGCGGTTTCGGGATGCAGTTCCTCTTCGATCGCTGGCGCACTCGCCGCCGCAAGGAGCGCGAGGAAAAAGGCCAGGAGGATTTCGCGACGATGATCCTCGGGCGAATCGGGTTCGGAGGCGGCGGGAAAAAAGAAAAAAAGAAAGTCGCGTGATCGAGGCGACTGGTTTTCCGTGTCTCGGCGATGCATATCATGCCTTCAGGCGAGTCTCTGCTGTTCTACCTACCTTCGAGATAATACCATGCGCTCTTGGCTTCTATCAGCCGCGCTGCTGGCGGGATTATTAGCGCCATCAGACGGACGGGCACAGGCACCGCCGCAACCGGCGGCGGAGAAGACGGAGAAATCGACTTCCGAGCCGAAAGCGCCTGAACGGGACGGATCCTCCGCGCTCGTTTACTACACGCTCTCGGCGATCGGCGGGATCGTGGTGTTGGTTCTCGTCTGTATGCCGGCTCGTCGAGAATGAACTCGAACATCTCATGAGACCTGATTATGCCGACCATCGCCGATGTCGTGAAAGCGCTGCAAGAACTCGCGCCGCTAAATTTGGCCGCGGAATGGGACAACGTGGGCCTACTGCTGGGCGACCCGCTGGCGTTTTCGCCGCGAATCATGACGTGCCTGACGGTGACGCCCGATGTCGTCGCCGAGGCGATCGGTTCGCAGGCGAGCCTCATTGTCAGTCATCACCCGATACTCTTCCGCGCAGCCAGGCGATTGACGACGGCGACCTCGGAGGGCCGCATGTTGCTCGATCTCGTCCGCGCTGGTGTCGGCGTTTACAGCGCCCACACGGCTTTCGACAATTGCACGGGCGGCATCAACGATCAGCTCGGCGAAGCGCTCGGCCTTACCAAAGTTACGCCTTTACGCACCGGCGAGGCTTCTCGCAAGTGCAAGGTCGTGGTGTTCGTGCCGGACAAGGATCTGAGCCGGGTGAGCGACGCATTGTTCGCTGCTGGCGCGGGTCAGATTGGGCAATACCGCGAATGCAGCTTTCGCCTGGCGGGCACGGGAACATTCTTCGGCACGGAAGGTTCCAATCCGACGCTCGGCGAAAAAGGCCGGCGCGAGGACGTCTCCGAATGGCGGCTGGAGGTTGTTTGCGCCGAGGCCGACGTCGATCGCGTCGTCTCGGCCATGCGCTCGGCGCATTCGTATGAAGAACCCGCTTACGACATCTACCCGCTTCGGCCAGAACGTGCCAGAATCGGCGAAGGCCGAATCGGCGATCTGCCAGCGCCCATGCCGCTCGAGGCGTTTGGCCGAAAAGTGAAGTCGGCGTTGTCGGCGTCGATAGTGCAGGTCGTTGGCGATCGGTATCGATCGGTCCAGCGCGTCGCGATCGCTTGCGGCGCGGGCGGCGAATTTCTGGCCGACGCGCGAAAAGCCCGTGCCGACGTTTTCCTGACGGGCGAAGCGCGATTCCACGATGCTCTCGCCGCCCAGGCCGATCATGTCGCCTTGGTGCTTCCGGGGCACTACGCCACCGAACGGCCCGCGATGGAATCCCTTGCAACCTGGCTTGGCAGTCGATTCCCCGGCGTCGAAGTCTGGGCGAGCCGGCGCGAACACGACCCGCTGATACCGTGCGAACCGAACGGTTCGCCAGGATGATTGGCTACCCCAGATCGCACAATAACTCGGACAACTGCCGGGTCGCCTCGGGTGTGGTCAACGTGCGTGCTTGCCAATCGGCGACGAGTTTCATCAGTCCGTTGTCCGCTTGCGATTCAAGCTCGCGCAATCGGCGTTCTTGGGATTCGGTTAGCTGTTGCAGGAGCCGGCGCGCGGCCGAGGGGCGCTGTCGGCTCGGGGGCAGGGATTCAAGCGCTTGCCACAATTCGGCATGCCCCTGATTTAATTTCGTGCTGACACGCAGGACCGGTATGTGACGCGAAGGGGAAAGTTCCAGCGCCGCCCGGACCTGTGCCGCGACCTGATCGGCAGCGGGCAAATCCGCCTTGTGAATGACGACGACATCGGCACATTCGAGAACGCCGGCTTTCTCCCACTGCACATCGTCACCGCTCTCGGGTTGCAGGAGCAGGACCAGCGCGTCGGCGTGGTGTCGGACGGCGACATCGCCCTGCCCGGCGCCGACCGTTTCGATGAAGATCACGTCGAAACCAAAAAGTTCAAGAGCGTCGATCATCAGGTCGAGGTGTTTCGCCAATCCGCTGCTGCCGGAAAGAGCCGCTAGGCTGCGAATGAAAACGCCGTCATCGCTGGCGTCGCCCATGCGAAAGCGGTCGCCGAGAAGGGCGCCGCCCGAAAGCGGACTCTGCGGATCACACGCCAGCACGGCCACTCGACGATTGGCGGCGCGGATGAGCGGAATCAGTCGGCCGATGAGCGTGCTCTTGCCGACACCGCCGCTTCCGGTAATGGCGAAGACGCGCGCGGACTTGGACGAGTCGGACGGGATCAGCAGGGTACGGATCTCGTCAAGATTTTCGCCGCGTGCGATTTGGCTGAGCAGACGGGAAAGCGCATTGCGGTCGCCGCCGCGCAGGCGTGCGATGAGATCCGCGATCATGGCCTCGGCTCCCGCGGCGTTTGCAGAAATTCGACGATTTCGGGCAACGACGTGCCTGGCCCAAACGTTTTCGCGACGCCCATTTCGATCAGTTTGGGAACGTCCGTCTCGGGAATAATTCCGCCGACGATGACGCCGACGTGTTGCAAACCGGCTTCTTTCATCAGTTCCATGACGCGAGGCACCAGGGTCATGTGCGCGCCGGAGAGCAGGCTAAGGCCAAGCCAGTCGGCGTCTTCGTCGGCGACAGTGCGGACGACAGCCTCAGGGGTTTGCCAAAGCCCGGCGTAGATGACGTGCATGCCGGCGTCACGCAGTGCGCGAGCGACGACCTTGATTCCGCGATCGTGTCCGTCCAACCCGACCTTCGCCAACACCACGCGTTGCGGCTGGCTCATGTGACGTGTTCCTGAGTTCTCAGAATCAGGGGGCTGACGCCCCCCGCTCGCCGGCGGTTAGCTCATTTCTGCAGCTTGGCCTTCTCGAGTTTGCGTTCGACGACGGTCTTGCGTTCCTGATCGCGGCGGTTATCGGTCACGACCTCGAGGCCTTTCTGCCAGGCTTTGATCGCCAGATCGCGTTCGCCAAGCGCCAGATGGACGTCGCCAAGGTGATCGAAGATCTCAAGGTGCTGGGCGTTCTTGTCCTCCAGCGCCTTGATCAGCCATTTCTTGGCCTCTTCGTTTTTCTTTTGTTTGAAGAGCACCCAGCCCAAGCTATCGAGGTAGGCGCCGTTGTCGTGATCGGTCTTGGGGTCGAACGTTTTGCGCTTCTGCCGACGCTCGCGGTCGAGTTCGAGGGCCTTGCGGATCAGCTTTTCCGCTTCGTCGAGCTTCATGTTGTTGTCAGCCCAAATGAAGCCGAGGTCGTTGTAAAAAACCGGATCGTTCGGGCGTTTCTTGACGAGGTACTCGAGATGTTCGCTGGCTCGGTCGATCTGTTTCAGATCGACATAGACATTGCTGACTTCGTAGCGGAAACGTTCGATGTAGACGTCTTTCTCTTCCGGTTCCAGCCGGCGATCGGCGCCAACTTTGCGGATGACTTCCTCGTAAACCGAAGCCGAGTCGGCGAACTTACCCGCCTCGCGCAACACCCAGCCCTTGAGATGCTGATCGATCCAGTCGTTGTTTTTCTTGAGCAGTCCGTCCACCAGCTTGATCGCCTGGTCGAACCTGCCTAGCTTCGCTGTCGATTTGATGTAGATCTCGTACACATAAGGCCGAAGGCGCTGAGCCGTGTCGAAGGAATCCTGCGGCTCGCGGAATTCAACCTGACCGAATCGATCGACCATCATGCCAATGACCATGCGCTGCTTACCGTCTTCCGTATTGAGTTCGAGCAACTCACGGCAAAGCCGGGCGGCGTCGGCGTAATGGCGGTAATCGTAGTTGAGCTCGATGAGCAGCCCGTACGATTGCTTCATTTTCTCGAAGCTCTGAAGCTTGATCGCACGGTCCATGCAGACACGGAAAAAGACTTCCGCCGACTTCATGTCCTTGTTCTCGGCCGAGACCAGGCCGAAAACCAGAGCGGCGTTGTAAGAGAGTTCGCCCTTTTTCGCCAACGGCTTGGCATAGTCCAGCAGCGCTTTGGCTTTCTTCGCGTCGTCGACAAGCGACTTGAGAGCGCCGCGCGTGGTGTCCGCCCCTGTCATGGCATTGAAGTGCGCCAGTTCTTTCGCAAGATCCTTGCCGCCCGCAATGGCATGGTTGGTGGTGAGAAACATCGCACAAGCTGCGATTACGAAAAGTGCTTTCTTGGCCATGGCAAGCTCCGTGGCATTTACAAAACCCAGTAGCCGTTCGCCCTACGAACGATCCCATCCCATTCATGTTAATCAAACTGCTGATTCGAAGCCATGTCGGTTTTGCCGAACGGCGAAAATATGCGCAAACCGCGATTTTTGACAATTTTGACAATTGCGCCGGAAAAATGTACAGTTGGGCAGTATCTCTGGTATCGCAAAACCTCCGAACCGAACAACTAATGCTCGCGTTTTTTACCCTGGCGGCTCGATCACGCAATCGGCAGCAGACGTTTCGCACGCTGCTCACGATTCATCTGATCGCGCTGGCACTGATCTTCCTGGCAATGGTCTGGCGCAAAGCAGGGCCGACGGCGCTGGGGCAATCCATGTTGGTTGCCGGGATTATCGAAGGCGCGCTGCTGACAGGCTGGCGGCTGACACAGTTGCCTAAAAGCCAGGCGCTCGAATTTCTGCTCGTTAGTCCCCTTCGGCCGACAACCGTCTTCGTCGCCGAGGCACTCGTCGGGCTGACGCTGCTCGCGATGACCACGCTCGCGGGGTTGCCGATCTATCTCATGATGGTCGCGCAGGGCGTGCTCATTTTTGAGGACCTGCCAATTTTGCTGATCCTTCCGTGGACGTGGGGCGTCGTCACAGGGCTTGGCCTGGCAGCGTGGAGCTATGAGTCGCCGCGCGTGCGCTGGTGGGGCGAAAAGCTGGCGATTATCGGCGTCCTGGTCTACCTCATCGTCGGCGTGCTGGCGGGCGAGAATCTCGTCCGCTGGTTGTGCCATGCGCCGGATTCCTGGCGGATTCAAATCCTCGGCACGATTCGGGTATTGCACGACCACAATCCGTTCGGCACGATGCAGCTGGCGATGCAATCGGATCCGACCTGGTTCGACAGTTCACGCCTGTGGTGGAATCTCGGCATTGGCGGCGTTGCCGGAATCGCACTGTTAGCGCGTGGAGCGTTGCGACTGCATGGGCATTTCTGCGACGAGCATTATCGGCCGATTCTACCCGTAAGGAATGACGCACGCCAGCCTGTCGGCGATTCGCCGTTGCGCTGGTGGGCGGTCAAGCGTGTAAGCCGATATTCCGGGCGGATCAACGTTTTTCTCGCTGGCGGGTTTGCATTGCTGTACGCGGCATATGCGCTGGCCGGGCCGCACTGGCCGGATTGGCTGGGCCGACTGGTTTTCCAAATGTTCGACCGCGCCGGCGGATTGCCGATGCTGGCGACCGCGCTGGCGCTGCTGGCAGCGGTGCCGGCGGCGTTCCAGTACGGTCTTTGGGACAGCGGCGGACAGGATCGAAGCCGACGCCTCGAACTCTTGCTGCTGACCGAACTCGACGGCCCCGCCTACTGGCAGGCGGCGCTCTCGGCTGCCTGGAAACGCGGGCGCGAGTATTTCTTCCTCTCAGCAGTGTTGGCCCTCGCGGCGGCGGGTTCCGGCCAGGCGACTTGGGCGCAAACATCTGCCGGGCTTGCCGCGAGCGTCGTGCTGTGGTGCTTTTACTTCGTGCTCGGGTTTCGCGCTTTCTCGCGCGGCTTGCAAGCGAATCGGCTCGGGACCACGCTCACCATGCTGATTCCGCTGGCGACCTATCTCCTTGCCCAGAGCGGTTGGCCGGCGCTGGCAATGCTGCTGCCGCCCGGCAGCATCTACTTCGGAATCACGGGCTCGCCTGGTTGGGCGTGGGCCGCCGGCGTCGCGGTCCTCGGCCTGAGCACGTTATTCTTCGCCCGCAGTGCCTTGAGCCGGTGCGATGCCGAATTGCGCAACTGGTATCAGAACCACCACGGCCTTCGCGCCGCGGAATAAGTTCGAACATTTTCCGAAAAAGTAACCACGGATAACACGAAATGCCACGGATGGGAGTGATGATGAAAATTCCCATTTTTCTCGCATATATCCGTGTTCATTTGTGTTATCTGTGGTTCAGATCGATCTTCAATTGAATGGTAATGGGATAAAGTGGTTCCGCGAACCCGTTTCGATCCCTGGTGTCATTCCTTCATGGCAAAACGACGCTTCAACGAAAAACCACCGACCGATCTTTGCTCCGAGCGTTCCGTGGAGGATGGCAGAGATCCGCGCTTCGACGCGAAGTTTCCGCCGCGCTCGCCGGCGAATCGGAAGGCGCTGCAGCTGTGCCGACAGGTCGAACGCGCCCTGGCCCTGGCCCTCGAAGGCGACTTGCTGCGCGACCTCATCGTGCAGTCGGTCGTGCCGGCGCCGGATTCGTCCCGGATGCTGGTGACGGTCGTCTACCACGGACCGGCCGCCGTGGACACGCCGACGATTCTCGCCGCGCTCTCGGGCGCCCATGCCAGCCTGCGCGCGGAAGTGGCGGCGAATATCCATCGCCGCAAGACGCCCGACTTCACGTTCCGGGTGCTGCGTTCCTGAGGCATCCATATCATGCCCGTATTGCCGGCCGAACGATGCGTGCTCATCGCGAACGCGCAGCGATTGGCGGGATCGATGGGCTATTTTCATGCGCAGCGCACATTTCGATTGTTTCAGCGGCATTTCCGGCGACATGACGCTTGCCGCCCTGTTCGACCTCGGCGTACCCACCGAACCAGTGGTCGCTGCCATCGCGTCGCTCGGTCTGCCGGTAAAGGTCGGCGCTGAACGCGTCAGCAAAGGAGGATTCGCAGCCACGCAGGTCTTCGTTCACGCTCCCGAAGAGGATGAGCACCGGCACCTACCGGACATCGAAGCGATCATCGCCAGGGGCAGCCTCACCGAGAAACAACGCGACTTGGCGCTGCAGATCTTCCGCCGGCTTGCCCAGGCCGAGGCGAAGGCACATGGCGTGTCCGTAGACGAGGTGCACTTTCACGAAGTCGGCGCGCTCGACAGCATTGCCGACATCGTTGGCTCGGCAGTCGCGCTCGATCTGCTCGGCGTGGAAAAGTTCACGTCAAGCCCCGTCGCCGTCGGCAGCGGAACCGTGAAATGCGCTCACGGCGTCATGCCCGTGCCAACGCCGGCGACGGCTGAACTGCTCAAGGGCGTGCCCTTGCGGCCTGCTCTTGCGAAAGGCGAGCTGACAACGCCGACGGGGGCCGCGATCTTGACGAGCATCGTCAGCGAATGGCTGGAAACGCCGCGAATGACCATCGAAAGGATCGGGAATGGCGCGGGCAGCAAGGATTTCTTCGAGCAGCCGAATCTGTTGCGAGTGTTCCTGGGTGACTCAACCCCAGGGCATTCGGCCGAAGGCGCCGCGGATGTTGTCTGGATCCTTGAAACGAACCTCGACGACGTGCCCGGCGAAGTCGTTGGCTACTGTTTCGAGCAGCTATTCGCCGCCGGCGCGCTGGATGTGTGGACGACGCCAATCCAGATGAAAAAACACCGGCCCGGGGTAATGTTGAGCGTGTTGACGCTGGAAGCCAACATTGCCGCGCTGGAAACGATCCTGTTTCGCGAGACGCAGACGTTCGGCATTCGGCGGTATTCGGCCCAGCGCCGCAAGCTGGAGCGCGAAATCGTGACGGTGGAAACGCCGTGGGGAAGCGTGGCCGTCAAGCGAGGCTGGCGTGGCCAGGAGACGTTGGTCTACGCACCCGAATATGAAGATTGTGCCCGCGTCGCCCGAACCGCCAAGGTTCCCCTGAACGTGGTATACCAGGCCGTGCGAGCGAAGTGTGCGGAGATGGTGCCCGGCTAGAAAAATCGGCGTAATCGGACTCCTTTTCCCATATCGCCTCGTTTCGGTCGATATTTCCCTTGGCAGCGACACGAAAATCGGTCAAAATCATGGTAAGCGGATAGTTCTCCTCAAGTCGAGTTCGAGGCAGTCATGGCAAAATCGAAATCCAAGCCCTCTAAAAAAGTTCTCGACGACGATGATGAACCCCAGATCGCCGACGACGATGATGTTGACGTTGATGCTGATACCGACGCCGATGTCAATGAAGAGCCCGATGCAGACGTCGATACGGATGCCGATGCGGACGATGAACCCGCCGATCTGGACGACGCAGACGAGGATGCGCTCGATGAAGACGACGGCGACTCCGAAACCCGTGGCGAACCGGCCGAACTGCCTCCGCCGAAAGCTGGGCTGACCAAGCTCACCATCACGCTGATCTTTTTGAACTGGCTGGCGGCATTGGCGTTTATCGTCGTGGCCTTCAAGGATTTGACGATCCGCTCGCATTACGGCTACCTGGCGACGCTCAATCACATTCAGATTTGGGGCTTACCGCTGGACGAAGAGGAAGGTCAGGCGAATGTATCGCTCCAGACCAGGCCGGTTTTACGTCTGAGTCACGATCAGCTTGCCAAGGTCTACAAATCTCGGCCCGGCACGATCTCCAACCGCGAGAAATTCGTTCCGGTCGAGGAACCCGTGCCAGTGCATCTGACCAAGTACGACATTAATGAACGCGTCATGAAGGACGTGTTCCAGACAATGCCGAATCCCGTTCCCACGCTTGATGCCGAGATCGAACGACTCAAGGGCGCGCTGCCGACGGCGATCGAGCAGGCCGCCAATGACGTGCTGAAAAAGACAAAGGACACCGAGCCCGCCAAACGCGAGGTCGTCGTGAAGTCCCTGCTCCCGATTGCCCGGAATCTGGTGCAGATTCGCGATTTGGCGAAGATATTATTGGCCAAGAAGGGCAAGGAACTCGATGATCTCGTTGTCGAAAGCGTGCAGCGGCGCCTCTACCACGATATACTCGCGCCGATCAATGTCTTTCGCCCGGGCGACATCGCCGCCAGCGCCGCGAACAAGCATCCCGTGGACCGCATCGCCGACATCGAGAAAATGAAACTCGACGACGTAAAGGCCATGCTGAAAAAACGCCTCGACGGCGCCATCGCCAGCACGGTCGACACCGACGTGCACCTTGGCGAAGTTTATGAGAAAGAGAAACTCGGCGCCGATGCGATGAAACGATCCGGCGTCGAGAAACGCCAAATCATCGGGTTTATCCTGTTCACTGTCGGACATGTTCAGATTCCAATCACCAACGAACGCCTCATTCCCAACGGTGTCGAGCGTGCGCAGGTCGTCAGCGGCATTTATGAAAACACCAATGCGTCGATTCGCTTCGTCGAGGCGCTGCGCGTCTTGCAGGACCGCATCGCCGAGGCCGCCGTCGCAGATCGCCAGGGTTACATCATCCCCGACAAGAAGAACCCCGGCAAGATCACGCGTACGGAAGGGTTTATCGACGAGTACGAAGATTGGATCGATCGCCTCGTCAAAATCGTCGAGCATATCGACACGGCCAAGAAACGGCTCGAAGACGTGAAGACGCAGCGCGACCATCTGCAAAAAGTCCACACACACCGCGCCAAGCAACTGCAAGACACGCTCGACAAATTGCTCACCGCTCGAAAGAACACCGAACGCTACGCCAAGGACCTGCGTGAATTGCAGGAACAGCTTCACGCCGCCCTGATCGAGCTTTCCGACGCGGCCGACCGCAACTTTCGGCTGCACGACATGATTCGGGAGATCGAGCTAGGCATGCGCGTGAAAACGAAAAAGAAAGGCGGGAATCAGCCATGATCAATGGACTCGGAAAATTCCTGGTGCTGATCCATGCCACGCTGAGCGTTGCCGGCATGATGTGGGCCATCATGACCGTTCTCCAGGCACGAGACTTCGGCTGGAAGGAACCGTACCGCGAAGTGACAGAGCGCACCAAGGACGGCAACGAGAAGACCGTCGTCCGCTACGCGTCGGCGTACGACAAGAGCGAAGCCGCGCTGATCGCCGCGGCCAAGACGCGCGACAACACGTATGTCTACGTCAAGCCGGCAATCGATTCGCTGCAAGCGACAATGCCGTCGCTTCCCGAGAACCATCTGTTTTATCGCAGCGAGATCGACAAGCTAAAGAACTCTGCCGACCCGATCGCGCCGCGCCGGCTGCTCAAGGGCGGGGTGGACGTTCTCGACAAGAAGCTCGTCGGCAAACCCGTATTCGAGGCCGAGGACCAGGCGGTGAGAGGCATCACGCAATCGTACAAGGTTTACGAAAAGGAATACGAAAAGCTGCTCAAGGAGATCAAGGATGTGGATGCCGAGATTCGCGATATTGTGAATAAGACGAAGAAAATCACCATGGAGATGACCGGGACCGACGACGACAACAAGTATGTGAAGCCGGGGTTGTATCAGCTTACCGACCTGGAGTTCAAGGCTCAGGCATTGCTGAAGACCGAGGTGGACGACATCAAGCCCGGCTGGTCAAAGGCCGTGGAGCAAGCACGCCTGTTTCAATATCGCCGGGTTGATCTGGAAGCCACGCTGGAAAAGCTAAAAGCCCAGGCGCCGCCAAAGAAGAAGTGATTTTTCCGCTTGCGGATTAGCGTTCAACAGGGTGCCATGCTGAGCGCTAAGCCGCAAGCGGAAAACAGTTCAAGACCTACTTCTTGCCAAACTTCGGCCAGCCCTTTTTGCCGAAGTTTTCGGGTGGCCGTTTGCCAAACCCGCGCGGGTTTTCTCTTTCGCGTTCGCGTTCACGTTCGGCGAAGCGTTCGAACTGTTTTTTCATGTTCGCCCAGTGCTCGGGGCCGCCTTTTTTGTTGCCCCAGGGTTGCTGCATGGGTGGCGCCTTGAAGGCCTGGGCACGCATGTCGATGTATTTTTTGGTGAAAGCGTTGAACTTGCCGAACTGGTTCCCGCACCGCTCGAATTCGTGAGGTTTGCCTCGCTTCTCGGCGACTTCGGCGCGCTCGGAGAGCTTTTCCCGCAATTCCGTGATGCGCTCCACTTCAGCGACGGGATCCTCGGCGACGGCAAACATTTCCCCGCTATCGATCAGTTGCTCGGCAAGTTCACGCTCATCCTCGGTCAATAGAATTTGCACCTTCTGCAATTCGGTGCGAAACTCCAGACCGCGTTCCTGAACCATTTCTTTTCGCTTGGCCAGATCGGCATTGGCGAGTTCGATGTTCCAGTCAACGAGCCGATCGAGGATGTCAGTGTTGGCTTGACTGGGAGTCGGGGCGAGCAACATCCAGGTGAGAATGCTGACGCCGATGAGGACTGCCGCCGCCATGCCGACGCCACTGGCGGGTAGCCAGAGCGACGGGCGAAACCAGCGCGATTTGGCTGATTTGGCCGGCGGATCGGCTGACGCCGGGGTCGTGTTGCGATCGAGCTTGTGGAACTTCTTGAGAAAGGCCTTCTTCGATTTCGCGCATTCGGGTGGCAGAGGCTGATCACGCAGATTGCTCTCGATTTTGCGAAGCTTCCGCGCCAGCGCGGCACAGCCGGCACATGCCTTCACATGTCCAGCGACTTCGCTCGGCCAATTCGCTTTTTGCAGGGAATCAGCGTCGAGTAGCCATTTTTTGGTGGATACACAATTCATACCAATCGCTCACTGCGAGGAATCCGACAAACGCTTCAACAGTTTCACGCGAGCCTGATGCATGTGCTGGCGCGCAGCCACTTCCGTGAGCTCCGCGATCTTGGCGATGGCCTTGAACGACATTTGTTCCGTTACTCGCAGGTGAAACACGAGCCGAGTCAACTCCGTGAGTTCCTGCATGGCGATACGGACAGCGTCGCCCTGCTCCGCCAGGTTCAGCACATCCTCGGGCGATTTTTCTTCGCTGGCGACATCTTGCTCGAGAGGCTGAATCTTCAGCGTCTTTTGCTTCCGCTTCACGTCGAAAAACGCGTTCGTGGCAATACGCATCAACCAGGCGCGAAGATTTGTACCCGGCTTAAACGAGTCGAACCGCCGGTAGGCGCGCAGGAACGTTTCCTGCGTCAAATCTTCCGTGTTATGCGTATCATTCGTCAGGGATAAAAGCAACCGAAATACTGAATCCCAATGGACTTCCACCACTTCCTCAAAGGAAGGCGGCGAATCGGACGGTTCCGATTCCTCGGCATCCAGTTGTACTTTCTCCCGTTTCATTCAACGGACCGATGAGATTTTCGTTAGATAGAATCCCGGAAATATTCGCAAGATTTTTTTACGGAGTTCTCAAATCGTCGTCGAACGATCCTTCTCATCCATTCCAACCAGATCAACGCATCAGATCGCGAAATGTTTCAACGTGTTAAAGCGATTTCTGGATTTTTGTTGCTTTCTGGGTAACGGACTTTTAGACTCAAATCAGGCTCACGAAAATCCAACTCACGAAAAAATGCGTGCGCTTTCTGCGGCTGTTGGACGAAATAGCCAAATAATGTGCCAATCGTGTTGCCTCTGTCGATCACCGTAGCCATCACGCTCCGCGTGATGGATTTTTTTCGACTGAGAATCCATCACGCGGAGCGTGATGGCTACGGTGGTGATCGACGTTTCAAGAGGGTTGCGTCAATCGGTTCACCTTTTTCACGGGAGTTCTTTCATGGTTAAAAGATTGCATCGTCGCCGATTCCTGCAAGCGACTGGCGTTTCCGCCGCCGCGGCGGGTTATTGGCTGACCGGCGGGGTCACGGAATCGTTCGCCGCCCAGCCCGGGGCCAACGCGCGGCTCAATATCGCGCTCATCGGCGCTGGCGGGCGAGCCGCCGGCAATGAAGCGGGCGTTCGCGGGGAAAACATCGTCGCCCTGTGCGACGTGGATCAAAACCGTGCCGCCGGAGTGTACAACCGTTACCCAAACGTCACCAAGTACACCGATTTCCGCCAGATGCTTGATAAGCAGAAAGACATCCAGGCCGTCGTCGTCAGCACGCCGGACCACACGCACTTCCACGCCAGTGCGACTGCGATCCGCATGAGCAAGCACGTTTATTGCGAAAAGCCGCTCACGCACAGCATCTGGGAAGCTCGCCAACTGCGCGAATTGGCCGCCAAGCATCGCGTCGCCACGCAGATGGGTAACCAGGGCACGGCAACGAACGGGCTGCGCACGGCTGTCGAGGTGATCCGCGGCGGCGCGTTGGGCGACGTCAACGAAGTGCATCTTTGGACGAACCGTCCGATTTGGCCCCAGGGCAACGCCGCCCTGCAAGCACGCCTCAAGGGAAACAACCAAGTTCCCAACACTCTTAACTGGCAGCTTTGGCTCGGACCGACTGCGGACCGCCCCTACAACAGCGCCTATTTACCATTCGCCTGGCGCGGCTGGTGGGATTTCGGCACCGGCGCTCTCGGCGACATGGGCTGCCATACCATGAATCTGCCATTCATGGCGCTTCGCCTCGGCGCTCCCAGCGCGGTCTCGGCCGATGTCGAAGGCGGCAAGGTCAACGCCGACACGCCGCCCGTCGGCTGCACCGTGACCTACGAATTTCCGGCTCGCCAAGGTCTCCCGGCGTGCAGACTGTTCTGGTACGAACGCCGTCGTCCGCCGCAAGCGTTGCTGCAAGGCGTACAAGCCGGCGGCAGCGGCTGCCTGATCGTCGGTAACAAGGGCACGATGTACTCCGGCTCGGATTACGGCGACACCTATCGCCTGCTGCCGGAGGCTTCCTTCCGCGACTATCGCGCGCCGGCGCCGTCGTTGCCGCGTTCGCCCGGCCATCATGCCGAGTGGATCCGCGCATGCAAAGGCGGAGCACCGGCGATGTCGAACTTCGTCGATTACTCCGGCCAACTCACGGAGACGGTGCTGCTGGGCAACCTGGCGATCCGCCTGGGCCGACGAATCGTGTGGGATAGCGCGAAGCTGCAAGCCGTCGACCTCGCCGCCGCGGCGCAGTACATCCGTCCCGCGTATCGCAAAGGCTGGGAGTGGAATGCATAGGCGATAAGCACCAAATACGAAACACCAAAACACAAACAAATCATAATGCACAATACTCAATAAGCGGCTCCGCTGAGTTAGTTCAGCGGTTTCGATGATTGAGTATTATCGATTTGATTTTGTTTGAATTTTGGTGTTTCGTTATTGTGACACTTTACCAGCGGACATTCTGTTATAATTCATCTCATGCCGACCGCGTATCCGACATTCAGTTCTCATTTCAACTTGGGCGGGCCAATAGCCGTTCCCAAACATCAGCCGCGCTACACGATTGCAGACTATCTGGAAATCGATCGCGCTTCGCAGGATTGTTACACCTATCTCGATGGTGAAATCTTCCTGATGGCCGGTGAGTCTCCCGAGCATGGCGACGTATCATTTAACTTGGCCACCATTCTCGGCCCGCAGTTGAAGCGAACTCCGTGCCGAGCGCGAACGAAGGACACGAAGGTTCGCAGCGGCCCGGCTTCAAATACGCACGCCAACGTGTCGGGTTTCTTTTCGTACCCCGATATCGTGGTAATTTGCGGCGAGCCTGAATACCATGATGAGCGACGCGATGTCGTTATCAATCCCAAGGCAATCTTCGAAGTGCTGTCGGAAACCACGGAGGCGTTCGACCGCAGCACGAAATTCGAGCGATTCAAAACGTGGAATCCAACCTTGAGCGACTACATCCTCGTCGCGCAAGATAAGCCGCAGGTCGAGCATTTTCATCGACTCGACGATGGCACGTGGTCCGAAAGCATCTACACCGATTTGGACGCGAGTTTTACGATTGCGTCCATCGGATGCACATTGAATTTGGCGGATATCTACGATCGCATCCGTTTCGCGGATTAGGCGCAACACCGATCGCAATTCAAATGAGCCGCAAGAAAACGCAAAAGACGCGAAAACGACTTATCCAAGGGTATTTCCTTTGTGCTTTTTTGCGTTTTCTTGCGGCCACTTCCCAAATAATTGAACGGAGGGGCTTCAACGAACGGTATTGGGATTAGCAGCCAAGCCCGGCCTGCAAGATCTCTCGCGCCTTCGCCAGCGCTTCGCCGATCTTGTCGGGTTCCTTGCCGCCTGCCTGGGCCATGTTGGGCCTGCCGCCGCCGCCACCGCCGACGATGGGTGCGATTTGTTTGATGAGATCGCCTGCCTTGACGCCTTTCTTGATCACGTCATCGCTAACCGCTGCGAGCAAGCCGACCTTGCCATCGTCCACCCAGCCGACGACGACAACCGCCGACCCCGCCTTCTGCTTGACGCGATCGACCTGCGTGCGGATCGCATCGTCAGGCCCACCCGGAATCTCGCCGACGATGATGCTTGTCTCGCCAAGTTTCGTCGCGCCAGCAAGCAGCTTGTCGAAGGTGCCCGCTAAGTCCGATGCGGCGCCCTTCTTCAACTGCTGTTGCAGCTTCTTGATCTCTTCCTGCAATGCTTCCACGCGATTAGGTAATTCTTCGTATCGGCACTTGAAGCGTTCGCTCAGGTCGGCAACGACGCCGGCGAGTTGCTGCGTGTGCGCAACCGCCTTCGGCCCGGTCACTGCGGTGATTCGCCGCACGCCCTTGGCGACGCCTTCCTGGCTGACGATCTTGAACAAACACGCCTGGCTGGTGCGCTCGAGATGCGTGCCGCCGCAGAATTCGATGGAAGAAATTCCATCAAGCCCAGGGGTGAGCGCAGCGAACCCCTGGGATGCCTGTGCCTGATCCCAGGGGTTCGCTGCGCTCACCCCTGGGCTTGCATTCCCAATCATCACCACCCGCACCGGGTCCGGATACTTCTCCCCAAACACCGCACGCACGCCGGGGAGTTGTTTCGCTTCGCCCAACGGCATTTGCTTGGCCGTCACCGGTTGATCGGCAAGGATCTGCTCGTTGACGAGCCGTTCGACTTCCGCGATTTCGTCCGCGGTCATCGGCTTGTCGTGCGTGAAGTCGAAGCGCGTCTTGTCAGCATCAACGAGCGACCCCTTCTGCTCGACATGATCGCCGAGCACGCCGCGCAGCGCCCAGTTGAGCAGATGCGTCGCGGTGTGATTGCGCATGATATCGAGCCGAGCGGGATGCACTTCGAGCGTGGCCTTCTGCCCGGTCTTGATGACGCCTTCCCAGACTTTGCCCAGGTGGAGGACGCTATCGCCGAGCCGCTTCGTGTCGGCAACCTCGAACGAACCGGTATCGGTCTTGATCCAACCGCGATCACCGACCTGACCGCCCTGCTCGGCATAGAAGCTAGTCTTATCAAGCACGAGGCCAACCTGATCGCCGGTTTGCAGGCTGCCGGTGCCGACGAGGTTTTCCTTGACCCAGACCTGAATGAGTGACGAGTGACGAGTGACGAGTGGTGAGTATTTGAGCGCGTCGTCGGTTCTCGGCAGGTCGCCTTGCACGGCAGCTACGACGTGCCTTTTTTCACCCGCGCGAGAAATTTCTTCATGCTCTTTCAACAACTGCTCATAACCAATTTCGTCGATTCCCAATTCAAATTCTGCGGACATTTGCCGAGTCAAATCCGGGGGAAATCCGTAGGTAGAATGAAGCTGAAATACTTCTCTGGCGCTAATCTGAGACGCTTGCCATTTTTGTAATTGCTTTTGCACGGTCGACAGGACGTTATCAATCGACTGTAGAGGCGACATCACTTGACTTGCCTCCACTTGCATCTGTCGGAATTGGCTCAACATCTGCTGCACTTGCTGGAGCGTTTGGACCGGCTGTTTTAGTGCACGTTGCATCTCTTCGGCAACCTGTTGTAAGGGCTGAGTATGCTGTTTAACGGCTTGTTGAATTTTATGAAATACATCGAGCCCCGCATGAAGCTGGGTGGTATGCTGTTTGAATTGATTTGCAATGTTCTGTCGTGGCTGCGATTGATTGCCCAGTTGTTGCAAAGCTTGCCTGAATTTTGAAGGAAGTTGGGTTTCTTGCTCGATTCTCTTTTTGACGTCCTGCAATTCCACTTCAACCGATTGTCCGTGTTTGGCGATTGTTTCCAAAAAATGTGAAAGCCCTCGCTCAATTGTGAGCAGGAAATCGGCCTCTTCATCACGAATCACATCTTGCACTCGTCCAGGATTCGTTTTTAATTCAGGAAACGCTTCGCCCATTTGCTCAATTACCGTTGGCACAAGCGAGTGAAGAAATGGTTCCCGCCGTCCGAATCGTTGATATCCAAACCTCACCGCACGTCGAAGTACGCTGCGAATTACGCTGCCTCTACCCTTGTTGGCAGGTAATCCGCCATCCGTAATTGAGAACGTTAACATGCGCAAATGATCGGCGATGACCCGGAACGCTATATCATCCAAATCATCAAGTTTCCCACCGTACTTTTTTCCCGCCATACTGCCAATTGCATCGATAATCGGCGTAAACACATCCGTGTCATAATTACTGTCCTTGCCTTGCAGCACCTTGGTCACGCGCTCGAAGCCCATGCCGGTATCGACGTGTTGCGCGGGCAGCGGCGTCAGGCTCCGGTCCGGGTTGCGGTTGAACTGGATGAAGACGTTGTTCCAGATCTCGACAACGTCCGGCGTGCCCTTGTTGACGAGCGGGCCGCCGGTTTTGCTCGGCGTGTTGTCGTAGTGGATTTCGGTGCACGGGCCACACGGACCGGTCTCGCCCATTTCCCAGAAGTTGTCTTTCTTGTTGCCCAGGTGGATGTGCGAATCGGGCACGCCGACCGCACGCCAAAAGCCCGCGGCTTCGTCATCGCGCGGAATTTTGTTCGCTTCATCGCCCTCGAACACGGTGACGTGCAGGCGTTCCTTGTCGAGCTTCCAGACGTCGGTGAGCAACTCCCACGCCCAGGCGATCGCTTCCTTCTTGAAGTAATCGCCAAACGACCAGTTGCCCAGCATCTCGAAGAAGGTGTGGTGATAGGTGTCTTTACCTACATCGTCGAGGTCGTTATGCTTCCCGCCGGCGCGGATGCACTTCTGCGTATTGACGGCTCGTTTGTAAGGCCGAGTGCCCGTGCCGAGGAAGACGTCCTTGAACTGGTTCATGCCGGCGTTGGTGAAGAGCAGCGTCGGGTCATCGAGCGGCACGACGCTGGACGACGGCACAAAGGTGTGCCCGCACTTTTGCACGAAGAAGTCGATAAACTGCTGGCGGATTTCGCTGGAGGTCGGCATAAATCACTGTCTCGGGAGTAATACTTCGGTATGGAGCGGAAAGGATTATCATTTGAGCCGAAAGATCGAGTGCACCACAACCCAAATCTCATCCTGCGCTTTTCCCGAATGGAACAGATATCTTTCTTCGAGAAAATGCTTGATCTCGGCAATGGTGGCCCAGAGTTGCTTGTCGCGGATCGTGCGTTCGAAGTCAATCATGAACAGAACGATGTCTTCCTTCAGAAAGTGCTTGCGCGTGGAATCGCGCCAAAACCCTTCCGTGACGGGCGGAAATTCGATGGTCTTCGTGTAGCCTTTGAGGTTGACGTTTTTCGTGCGCAGGCTTTCGAGAAAATTGACCAGATCCAGAATTTTGCGATGTTCGTTGCTCCGGGGATTAAGCGGAAGATGACAGAAGACGCGCGATCGCTCCTCGTAGTCATTGCTGGGTTTCTCCACGCTGGTCGACACGAAACTCCCTCCATGCGGGCTTAATAAATCGATTGCTTGCGCAGTTCATTCAGCTCTTGCGACGTGAGCTCCTCATGCAACAACAGCTTGGTTTCTTCGAACGGCAGCCCGGCCTCGGTGAAGAACTTCACGGCATCCTTGGGGACAACCAGCGAATTGTATCCTGGAATGCCAAACGGCACGCCGCGCAGCGAACCTTTCCAAACCATGTCGAGAGCGGTGTAGGCATCGTTGATGGATTTGAAGCCGAGTACGCGCAGGTCGGCATCATCGTAGCTGCTCAAGTAGGGCCGCCAAGAATTGGTTCCGTTTGAGCTTTGCTTCGGTTTCGCGTTTTTTTTGGTTGTAGTCGGACGCTTGATGGCCATTTCGATTCTCCGATGCAAAAGCCGGCGTAGGCCGGAATCGGCTCATACGTATCTTATCACGAATGAAGCATTGCGGTCAGCGCCGGACTGTAAGCTCGCACGCTACTTTCGCGGTTTGCGAGGTCGAATGGCATGTGCGGGCGAGTTGATGAACTGCAACACGCTCTCATTGTCGAAGATGCGCAACATGGCGCCGGGACCGATAAACGCCGCCGCCTGGCCTTCGCCCCAGGCCATGGCGCGAGGGTGATCGATCTCGAATCGCTCGCCACCGTGCAATTCGACGACAAACGGCATGAATGGCTGCCGCGACATCAGCGTTTCCAGAGTTTGCTCGAAGTTTTCGCGAGTCATCGGTGTTGTTTCCTTCATCAGGTGGGAAGCAATCGCCCTGCTGGATTCGTTACCGAATGTGAGGACCAGCGCTAGAGATTCCGCGCTAATATCTTATCACGAATGAAGCGTCGCTCCAAGCCTTGCAATTGCCAGGCGGACGGGTGCGATTGGCCACGCTCAATCTCGGTTATTGCGGACGGGCGTCTTGATCTCGGGAGACGACGGTCCCGCTGGAGTCAGGCCCAAGCTATCGAGATTGCGTTTATTGTTAATTGGAGTGATTACAACCATCGACGCTCTGACGGCTCGGTGGTGCCGTACATCGTCAAGGAATCGCTGGAATTTAGTGTACCCCTCCTCCACCTCCATATTGGCGTACTGTTTCACGACATGCTCTTGATCGCGGAAATGGACTTCAATACTTGTGACTGGTTTTTGGGCTCTGGCGAAGGTAACCCAACGCGGCTCATTCGATTTTAGCTGAAAGAACTTCGAATCCTGGGGTGGGCCAAGCATTCGTCGTGAATTTCGGCGGTAAATTCCAGTATCAGAGGCTCTCCATTTTCCAAGGACGAATCAATATCGTACAAGCGCCCAATATTTTCCCCACTCTTCCTGAAGGTGTATTCAAATCTAGTTGTGGCTCCATTCGGTTTCGTCGAAATGGCAACTATTTGAATTTCATCCTGCCTTTTCCTTTCCTTGTTCTCATTTTCAAGAACATTAGAAGACAAAAATTCCACGGGCGTCGGAGCAGGCCAGCCAACGCAGCCGGTGGAGCCGACAGACAACACGCACATGAAAAGTGCCACGATTCGCATCAATCACCTTCCCATCTCACCGCACTTCGCCCGCGCCGCCTCGTACACCGCGTGCAGCGAAACCTGGTTGGCGCGGGCGATGCGGGCGCAGTCCTCGTATTCTGGGGCGTATACCAAAGTTTTCTTATCGCGCCAACCCTTCATTTCGCGTCTGTTGTTGATCGCCCGCCTCTTGCAATTCGACTCAACATTGACCACCGTCATTGCCGATCTAGGGGAAACGGTGCGGAGTATTCGGTGTAATCGGCCTAAGCGGGACGATCATTAAAGTGGGGCGATCGGGTAAGATTGAAAGGGAATCCAATCATGGACTTTGAACTGATTTCGCAATGGATGCACTATTTCCTGGAGTGGATCGGATTCGGCACGCTCGTCGGGCTTCTCGCCAAGGCGGTGTTGCCTGGCAAGGACGGCGGCGGCGCTTTCGCGACGGTTGTCCTCGGCGTGATCGGCACCGTCATCGGGGCGGCTTTGCTGTCGTTCTTCGTTCAGGGCGCACAGGTCAAGCCGATCAGCTTTCTCGGATTCGTCGTCGCGCTCGGCGGAACCACGCTGCTGTTGATTGTCTACCGTTTGCTCGGAGGTGGTGGAGGCGTGAAGGGCTTTTATTGGCCTGCCCGGTTCCGGAATCGCCGACGAGCGACCACCGTCGTGGAAGATGTGTAACGCGCAAAAAAATGCAAGGCCGAACCACACAGTTCGGCCTTGCGACCCATAGAGAACCGAAGCGGAGCTTTCAACTTATTGACCGTAGTAGGAAGGCATGTAGTAGTAGTACACCGGACGCGGGTAGTTCGCGAACTGGAACGGCGAGCCCTGGTAAGACACGGCCGGCTCGATTCCTTGCGGAACGACTGCCGACGGCATCATCGGTTGTGAGAAATTCGGGCCTTGCTGCGGGAAGAAGCCTTGGGGCGGCAGGGCTTGCGGGGTCGGCTGGTAGGCGCCGGGAGCGAATCCAGGCGGCATGCCGAATTGCGGATAGCCGTGATGATGCCCGCCGAACGCTTCGGGGCCACCCGGCTGGCCGTTGCGCCACGCGCCCCAGAGCAGCGAGTTGCCGCCCGACTGCCAATTCCAGTTCAGACCGATGCCAAATTGCGATTTGACCCAGGCCGACGCTTCTTGCTGCGAAGAAGCGAGCATGCCGATCGCCAGCACTCCAACGATAAGAATCTTTTTCATGACCTAATCCACTTCTCGAAATGTTCCGTTGGGCGACCGGTTCTCACCCGTTGAGAATGGTTGCCAACACACTTGAATAATTCCACATAAAAAAGATTCCGACCAATCAACCTCGACAGGAATGTGCCGAAATTGCAAGTCGTCGCACGATTTCCACGGCAGGACCAGCGGAAATCGCGGATTGCAATTTTTTCCTTAAACTCGTCGATTACGATTTCCGCGCAGCTTCCGTGCGACCCGCCCATTCGGCCCGGCGACTTGAGGAAAAATCCTACATTCCAAGAATTGGCCCGCGCAGGTTGGCACTGCAATCGATTCAGAACGCACAGGCGACAAGGCTGACTTCGTGTCTGCTCAACGCCAATGGCCGGCATGTCATTCGGCGAACGCTAAACAAAGAAAAATCGGATTTGGTTAAATAACCTTCATCTTTCGCAACCCATGTAAGATTTGGGTTCACTTCCGCTAATCTAATGTAACGCTCGCCTGAGAGGATGTACCACGCACGCCATGGACGCTGCCAACCCCTCCCGCCTGGCACCATCGCCTGAGTTTTTGTTGCTGCTCACCGGGAATCAAAGTGCCCTTTACGCCTCGATCGCGGCATTATTGGGTGGAACGGAAAGCGCACAGGACATTTTGCAGGAGACCAACGTGGTTCTCCTGGAAAAATGGGCCGATTACGATGCCGCGCGCCCGTTCTTGCCCTGGGCGATAGCGTTTGCACGATTCCAGGTTCAGGCCTGGCGGAAGAAACAGTCGCGCGATCGGCTCGTGCTCAGCGAGGCTTTGTTCGATCGGATGGCCGACACACTCACCGTTGCCGCGCCAGCGCAAAGCCGACAACTGGATGCGCTCGAGGCATGTTATCAGAAGCTGTCGACGGAATGGCGTCGTTTGATGGATGCACGTTATCAGCGTGGGGAAGCGGTCCACGAAATCGCGCTCGCCGCCGGACAGACCGAGAACGTCATCTCGGTTACACTGTTCCGCATCCGCAAGGCGCTCCTGGAATGCATGCAGAAAACCCTGGCTGCGGAAGGAGGATTGTGATGAATGAACGCACCGAATTCGAACAACTCCTGAGCAATCTCCTCGACGGCTCGAACGACGCGCTCCAGAGCGATCGGCTCTGCACGCTTCTCGCGGATCATCCCGAGTTTCAAGGTGAATACCTCGAATGCATGAAGCTGCATGCGTTGTTGCAATGGCGTGCCGGCCGAACCGCGCCGGCAAGCATCGCGGACGATCACGCCGCGATTCCGTCAACGGTCGCGCCGCCCTCGGTACCCAGCCCGCGAAAAGCAAGCCGGTGGAACGCCTGGCGCTTGTCGGCCGCGGTCACGTTTTTCGCCGTGGCAATCGCCTTCGCGGTTATTGTTACGCAGCCGGCCTCGCAAGCGTCGACGGATGTCGTCGATCGGCTTGTTGATTGGAATGTCGAGTTGACGCGTGCGGAGACCTCGAAGGATCGCGACCGGATCTATCAGGATCAAGCCGAGGCGATTCGGGAGACGTTGGCCAGCGCGAAGCTCGCAACCGAGGATCGTGCTCTGGCGCAGAAGCTATTCGAGAACGGCATATGGCTCAAACAGAGCAACGATCCTGTGGCCGAATTTGACCGCATGAACCAACTCGCCGACCACTTCGTCGCGCGCCTCGATGTCGCCACGCAAGCCCAAGACGGGACCAAGGCGGCCAAGCTCGCCGACGCGCTCGAACGCTTTGAAGTCGGAATCGATGCCACCTTCGAGCGCGCGGTCACCTGTGAGATTTCTTCCAAGGAAGGAAAGAAAAAATTCGAGCACGCCAAGCTCGGCGGCGCCATACGCATGAAGAAACTCGAAACGATTCTCACAAACAACCCCAGCCCGCCGCGTAAGGCGATCCATCGCATCATGAAAGGCGGGCACAAAAAGAAGCACCACAGGATTGGTAATTAGCCAACAAAAAAACTCCGGCAATGAGAAAACCGGAATAACGGATTGACCATGACCTCTCTCCTGACCCCATCGAGCAAACAATTCGCCATCGGCAAGAAGGAGCGCGCCGCGATGGCGCGCGAGCGGTTTTTCTTGCATGAGTTCCTCACGGACGTCGCTCGCCGGCGCCCGGAGCAGATCGCCATCGAGACGCCGCCCTCGTCCACGCGCGCCGCCCGGCGGGAACTCTCCTACGGCGAGCTGGATCGGAGAAGCGACAAGCTGGCCGGCGAGCTGCGCGATTTTGTCGCGGGCGAATGCGTCATTGCGATCTGCTTGCCGCGCGACTCGGAGCATGTTTATCTCGCCCAACTGGGCGTCCTGAAGGCCGGGGCGGCCTACACCTGTATCGACCCGGCGTTTCCCGATGAACAGATTCGGCACATTCTCAACGACGCAAAACCGATCGCGGTTCTTTCGAACGAAGCCGGCCTGACGCGCATCCGCTCAATTCGTGCTGACCTCGAATATTTCCTGGACGTCCTTGCCTGGGATGCCGACGACGATGGCACGACCGTCCCGCTCGAAGCCGCTCCCTGGCTCAAGCCGAGCAGCCTCGCGTATCTCATCTACACCTCGGGCACGACGGGCCGACCCAAGGGCGTCATGATCGAGCATCGCGGCATCGTCAATCTGGTGCAGGGCGATCTCGATACGCTGGGCGTGACGCCGCGCGATCGCGTCGCCCAGAATTCGTCCAACGCCTACGATTCCTCCGTCGAGGAAACCTGGTTCGCACTGGCGTCGGGCGCCACGCTCGTCGTCATGGATGACGAGACCACGCGTCTTGGCCCGGACCTCATCGCCTGGCTGCGACGTGAACGCGTGACGATGTTCTGCCCGCCGCCCACGCTGCTGCGTGCCACGGGTTGCGAAAGGCCCGATGTGGAACTGCCCGATCTCCGCTTGCTGCATCCTGGCGGCGAGGCGCTGACGCCCGATGTCGCCGAACGCTGGGCTAAAGGCCGAACCCTGATCAATGATTATGGCCCGACCGAAACGACCGTCACCGCGTTGCGAGGACGAATCAAGCCAGGCGATGCGATTACGATCGGCCGTCCTGTGCCTGGCTTGCAGGCGCATGTGCTTGATGAGAATCTCAACGAAGTCGCGGTTGGAGAACAGGGCGAGCTTTGTATTACCGGCGTTGGCCTTGCTCGCGGGTACATGAACGACCCTGAAATGACCGCTCGCAAGTTTCCGATCCATCCGAAGCTGGGCCGTATTTATCGCACGGGCGATCTTGTCCACCGCGATTCGGACGGTCGGTACCATTGCCATGGGCGAATCGATTCCCAGGTCAAGATTCGCGGCTATCGCATCGAGCTTGAAGCGATCGAGACCCGGCTGGCGGAGTGCGCCGGCGTCCGCGCCGCTGCCTGCCATGTGCAAGGCGAAGGCACGCAGAAGCGGATCGTCGCGTTCATCGTGGCCGAGAATTCGGGTCAGCCGCCGTGCTTCGATTCGCTCAAGGCGGAAGTGCGCCAGCGCCTTCCCGAGTACATGGTTCCGTCACAACTTGCGCTGATTGATACGCTGCCGACGACCGTGAGCGGCAAGCTGAACCGCCGGGCGCTGCCGACGCTGGAACTGCATGTTCACGAGAAAACCGAGGCGATCACTTTGCCGCGCGACGCGCTGGAGGCGAAAATCGCCGCGGCGTTTTGTGCGACGCTTCAGCTTCACGAAGCGTGCTCGGTCACGGACGATTTCTTTCACGCCCTGGCCGGCGACTCGCTTTTGGCCGCCCAGTTGATCTCGCGGCTGCGCGACGATCGCCAGACCGCTTCGTTGACGGTGCGCGACGTCTACGACGCGCGCACGGTCGCCGAATTGGCCAAACGCGTGCCGAACACGGAAAGCATGGCGCATACCCCGCGAAATACCCCGCGGCCCGTCGGTCGGCCGATACTCGCGACGGCAGTGCAAACCGCCTGGCTGCTGACGGGCCTGTTCCTCGCCGCACCGCTCGTGTATGGCATCGGCTTCCACCTGCTGCCCTGGCTTGCCGAATCACTTGGGATGGTTGCGTTCCTTTTGCTGTCCGTGTTCTTCTATTCCGCCGGTTTCGCCGGCTACACGATGCTCGCGCTCGGTCTGACCGTTGCCGTCAAGAAAGTGCTGATCGGCAAATACACTCCGACCAGACAGCCGATCTGGGGCAGCTTTTACGTGCGCAACTGGATGGTGCAGAAGACCGCCGCCCTCGTGCCCTGGGGTATGCTCGAAGGCACGCCATTTCACGCGGCAGCATTGCGAATGCTCGGCGCGAAAATCGGGCAGCGAGTCCACATCCATCGCGGCGTCAATCTCACGCAAGGCGGCTGGGACCTTCTCGACATCGGCGACGACGTCACCCTCAGCCAGGATGCATCCCTCCTGCTCGTCGATCTCGAAGACGGCCAAATCGTCGTCGGCCCGATCACCGTCGGCAACGGCTGCACCCTCGATGTCCGTGCCGGGCTTGCCGATCACACCTGCATGGAAGCAAACAGCTACCTCACGGCCCTGTCGTTTCTGCCCCGCAATAGTGTCATCCCGGAAGGCGAACGCTGGGACGGCATCCCGGCGAGCAAGGCCGGGCTGGCTCCGGCGCGAGCCACGCCATCTGCTGAAAACCAGGCGATATCGCCGCTGGCCTATACGATCGCCCTGGCGGCAGCAAGATCCGCGCTTGGGTTGTTCGAAGCCATTCCCGCCGTCGGCCTGATGCTCGCCTTCGCCCTCATCGTCGGACTGGATATGGAATCCGCGGCCGATTGGATCTTCAATCCAGCCCTGCATCTGTCGGAGTTCCTGCTCGGATTATTCATGCTGCTGCTCATCGTCCCGGGCTCGCTGGTCTTTCGGGCCATCGCCATGCGGTTGCTTGGCAAAGTCGAGCCGGGCGTCGTCGATCGCTGGAGCCTGGCTTACCTTCGAGTTTGGCTCAAGTCCGAAATCGTCGAGGGCGTCAACCATTGGCTTTCGGGCAGTCTGATGTGGCACACCTGGCTTCGTGCCGCTGGCATGAAACTCGGTAAGGGCAGCGAGCTGATGACGATCATCGATACCGTGCCCGAACTCGTCACCGTCGGCACCGATTCGTTTCTCGCCGACGGCATCTACCTCGGCGGACCGCGCTTGCATCGCGGGGCCGTCACCCTCGCACCGGTCGTGCTTGGCAATAACACGTACTTCGGCAATAACGCCCTCATTGCCGGTGGACAGACGATTCCCGACGGCGTGCTGCTCGGCGTCAATACGATCGTGGACGATGCCAAAGTCGCACCGGGTACGTCATGGTTCGGGCATCCGCCCTTTGAACTGCCGAACCGCGAGGTCATCGAGGCCGAGCGCTGCGTGACGCACACGCCGCCGTGGCTTCGTTACGCCAATCGCGTGTTCTGGGAGCAGCTTCGCTTCGCGCTGCCGCTGCTGCCGATCTTTTTGGCGATGGGCTGGTTCAGTCTGCTGGCGCTGGCGGAAGAGCATGTATCGACGGGCGTGCTGGTTTTCGGCATCGTGCCCGTGCTCGATCTTGGCGTTATCGCGTGCCTGTGCCTGTTTGGGATGGCGCTAAAGTGGGCATTGCTCGGCCGAGTCAAGCCGAATACGCATCCGCTCTGGTCGTGCTGGTGTTACCGGTGGGAATTCCATTTCATGGCCTGGGATCTCTTCAGCGCGGGGCCGCTGTCGATTTTGGAAGGCACGCTTTGGCTGAACTGGTTCATGCGCGGCATGGGTTCCAAGATCGGCCGCAACGTGGCGCTGGGCAATGGCTTCGCGCATCAGATCGATCATGACATGTTCACGTTCGAGGACGGCGCCACCGTGACGTGCCAGTTCCAGGCGCATACCTTTGAAGATCGCGTGCTCAAGATCGACTATGTCTGGGTGCGAAAGGACGCAACGGCAGGCAACGCGGCGGTGCTGCTCTACGGCGCCGACATCGGCGAGCGAGCCTGGGTTCTGCCTCACAGCGTCGTGATGAAACACGAGCGCTTGCTGCCCGATAGCGACTACGCCGGCGCCCCGACGAAGTTGGTACAGAACGAAGCTGCCATGCCCGCCGTCGCCGTCGTGTCCGCGGCCTAATAGCCTAGCTGTATGGACTTTTTTTCCGCTGCGTTCGCGCGTTACGTTCGTCTTTGGTTGTCGCTCGCCAGGTTCAGCCTGCTGGGCGAGCTCGCGTTTCGAGCTAATTTTCTCGTCAAGGTTTTCGTCGAGTTGCTTTGGCTGGCGATCCTGCTCGTGTTTAATTTCACGATCTTTCGGCAAACGACGACCGTCGCGGACTGGGGCGAGTTCGACTATCTCTTCTTCATCGGCTGCTACTTCGCCATGGGCGGGCTGATCGAGACGCTGTTTCTGGAGAACTGCAACGAATTCGCCGACCTGGTGCGATCTGGAGATTTGGACTTCTTTCTGCTCAAGCCGATCGACGAGCAGTTTCTCATCAGTTGCCGAAAGATCGACTGGGCGTGCGCGCCGAACGTGGTGCTCGGCTTTCTCGTCATGGCCGGCGCGCTCTGGCTGGGCGAGCGCGAAGTCACGTTTACGTCGGTGCTGCTTTTCTTGGTAATGTTCGCTAGCGGGGCGGCTCTCGCCTACGGGATGCTCGTGACGTTGATGTCGGCATCGATCTGGATGATGCGGAACCAGAGCTTATTTGAAATGTGGTGGCTCTTCACGACGCTGATGCGCCATCCGCGCAATATTTTCGTGGGGCCGTTGGCGTCGCCCGCAGGTCTGTTTTTCTCGTTTGTCATTCCGATCATGCTAGTGACGAACGTGCCGGCCGAGGTGATGGTGCGCGTCATTGATTGGCGAATCGTGTGCTATGCGCTGGCGGCAAGTCTGATTGCGATCGTGGTGAGCCGGTGGGTATTCCGCTCCGCGATGAAACGCTACCGCAGTGCGAGCAGCTGAGGTGATCGGGAATTCGTTTAGGATGGTTCGAACAATAGCTTCCGTTTTTGCCGCTTGCGGCTTAGCGCTCAGCATGGTGCCGTGCTGAGCGCTAAGCCGCAAGCGGCAAACGCAAATCGGGAAGTTATTTTTCGCAAATTTCTTAGCGCCCGCGCGATGCCACGCGGGCGCTAAACGGAGCAGATTATTTCGTCGCAAACCCATACAGATGCGACTGCGTGCGGACGTACAGCGTGCCGTTCGCGACGGCGGGCGTCGCCATGATCGTTTCGCCGAGGCTGTTGCGCGAAATCAATTTGAATCCGGTCGGGTCGGCGGCGATGACGTAGACGTCGCCCTGCTGGCTGCTGGCGTAGATATTGCCATTGATGAGCAACGGCGATGCGTAGAACTTTGCGTCGGAGAGCCGTTCGAACCAAACCTTCTTGCCTGTCTTCAGGACATAACACCCTGCCAGGCCGCTATCGTTGACGACGTAAACATGTTCACCGCGCGTCAGGGGGCAGGTGACGTAGGGGAAGTCTTTCTGGTTTTCCCAGAGTTGGTCGGGGCGTGCTTCCTTGCCAGCCCCGTTCATGGCGACGGCGACCATCTGCCGATCGCCCGAGCCATCGCCGCTGCAGGCGATGATGATGCCGTTGGCATAGGTGGAAGACGCGACGGTGCGGAGCGGCATTTTGGGGAACGACCATTTCCAGTTCCAGTTGACTTTGCCGGTGTCGGGGTCGTAGCTCGTGATCGCCGTCGTGCTTGTGATGACAAGCTCGGTGGATTTGCCCGGCGTGTTGACGATGATTGGCGCCGAGTAGCAGGCGCGGTAGGGTTCGCGTTTCATTTCCCACGCGGTTTGGCCTGTCTTCTTGTCGAGCGCGTAGAGCGTCGAGGCGTTCGCGACGGGTTTTTGCAGTGTCTTGATGTCGTAGTGCGAATCCTTGTCGTTCGCCAGGATCAACTTGTCCTTGTACAGAATCGGCGACGCGCCGGCGCCGTGTTGGCTGACGAATTCGCCCAGGTTTCGGCTCCAGAGCTGGTCGCCGGTCTTGAAGGCGTACGCGGTGACGATGATGTCCTTGCCATTCCAGAAGGAGACGTAAACCGCCTCGCCATCGGTGGTCGGCGTGGAGGAGGCGTTCGAGCTATCGAAGCGGAACTTGACTTTCTTGCCCGGAATGGTCTTCTTCCAGACTTCCTTGCCATTCGTGGTGTCGTAGCAAGTAAGCCAGCGCAGCGACGAATCGGGCGAAGCGCCATGGAGAAACAGCCGATCGCCCCAGACGATCGGACCGGAGTTACCCGTGCCCGTGAGGGGAATCTTGATGCGGACATTCTCCTTCGGGCCGAACTTGGTCGGGATGTTCTTTTCCTCGGACACGCCGCTGCCATTGGGACCGCGGAAGCGCGCCCAGTTATCCGCGCGGCTGGCAGGTATCAAGGCAAGGCAAAACAGCATGACCAAGGCGATGCGAAAGTTAGGAGTGATCGGCATGATATTACCTCGGGAAAGGCGGATGTAGGGGTGATGAGGCAATTATCGCGGTTCGCGGCCTGCGGTCAAGCGATTTTGGAAAAAGCTCACGCAAAGGCGCGGAGACCTAGCGCGGCAAGCCGCAGTCAAATACGAATCACGAAAGCTCGAAAGTACGAAATTACGAAAAAAACGAGGTACGAAAAGTCACGGGCAGGAATCCGATCCCGCCATTCCTCCCCTACGCTGGCCTTTTTTCGTGCATTTCGTTCTTTCGAGCTTTCGTTATCTGTATTGGGAAATCTTCGTCGTTCGCGAAGATTTATCTTCATAGCAACGCAAAGCCGAATGTACGGAATGATTCCGCGATCTCGTGCTTACGATGGACTCGTACAATAGAGTTGGGACGGAAGCCATTCCGTGCATTGCTGATAGCTGATAGCTAATAGCTGTCAGCTTTTTTAGGACCCCACCCATGCCACAACAGCGGCTGCGCGAGATATTGCAAACCCAGCTTGACGACTTGCAGGCCAAAGGCCTGTTCAAGCGCGAGCGCCAGTTGCAAGGACCGCAAGGCTCGGCGATTCGTGTCGCCGGGCGCGACGTCGTCAACTTTTGCGCGAACAACTATCTCGGCCTGGCGAACCATCCCGACATCGTCGCTGCCGCGGCGGAGGGCTTGACGCACTTCGGTTACGGCATGGCGTCCGTGCGGTTCATTTGCGGCACGCAGGAGATTCACCGCCAGTTCGAGCAAGGAATCGCGAAGTTTCTCGGCAAGGATGACGCAATCCTCTACAGCTCTTGCTGGGATGCCAACGGCGGGCTTTTCGAGACGATTCTGGGAGAGAACGACGCGATCATCAGCGACGAACTCAATCACGCCAGCATCATCGATGGCGTGCGCCTTTGTAAAGCGAAACGGTTCCGCTACAAGAATTGCGACCTCGCTGACCTCGAACGCTGCCTCGTCGAAGCGAAGGACGCTCGTCTGCGCATGATCGCCACCGATGGCGTTTTTTCGATGGACGGCTCCATCGCTCCGCTGCCCGATATTTGCGCGCTTGCCGACAAGTACGACGCTATCGTCATGGTGGATGATAGCCATGCGACGGGAATCCTCGGCTCTGGTGGACGTGGGTCAGCGGAAGCGCATGGCTGTCTCGACCGCATCGACATCATCACCAGCACGCTGGGCAAGACGCTCGGAGGCGCCGCCGGCGGCTTCACGGCTGGATCCCGGGAGGTCGTCGATTACCTCAGGCAGCGTTCGCGGCCTTACCTGTTTTCCAATGCTGTGCCTCCGCCGATCATCAAGGCGGCGATGAAGGCGCTCGACCTGGTCTCGACGAGCAGCGACCTGCGCGATCGATTGCACGCCAACGCACGGACGCTGCGTGCCGGCCTGGAAGGCGCGGGCTTCACCGTCAAAAAGGGCAACCACCCGATCCTGCCGGTGATGCTCGGCGATGCGGCGCTGGCATCGAAGATGGCGGACAAACTGCTCGAGAGAGGCATCTACGTTATCGGTTTCAGCTTTCCGGTCGTGCCCCAGGGACAGGCACGGATTCGCATCCAACTCTCGGCGGCACACACGGCGGAGCAACTGAGCCGCGCGATCGCTGCGTTCACCGAAGTCGGGCGCGAGTTGAATGTAATTAGCGGGAAATGACCACCGTAGCCATCACGCTCCGCGTGATGCATTCTTGTTCGCTCGTTTCATGCGAATCCATCACGCAGAGCATAGTTGGCTACGATACTTGGTGATTCATGCTCATCCCCAAACTACGTTCGCCGATCGTGCTCGTGCATGGCCTGTTCGGCTTCAATCGCATCGAAGTCGCGGGGACGACCCTGGCGAGCTACTTCTCGAATATTCCGCAACTATTGACGGCGGCGGGCAATCGCGTGTTCGTGCCGGCGCTCTCGCCAACGGGTGGCGTCGTCGAGCGCGCGAAGCAGTTGAAGGCCTTCATCCTCGAACATTCACCTGGCGAACCGGTGCACCTGATAGCACACAGTATGGGCGGTCTTGATTCACGCTACATGATCTCCCATCTCGAAATGAGCCACATGGTGCTGACGCTGACAACCGTCGGCACGCCGCACCGCGGAACAAGCTTCGCCGACTGGGGCGTTAGACGGTTCGAGCGCGTCGTTCGGCCATTGCTCGAAACCGTAGGCATGCCGCACCAGGCGTTCTACGATCTCACGCGCGCAAGCTGCAAGACCTTCAACGACACGACGCCGGACGCTCTCACGGTTAAGTATTTCTCCGTATCAGGCAAACACGATGGGCATTTCCTTCACCCGGAATGGCTGCTGCCGTTCGGCATCGTCTCCAAGGAAGAAGGCGACAACGACGGCATCGTCTCCATCACGTCGGCGCAGTATGGCGAATATCACGAGACCTGGGAAGGCGATCATCTGGCGCTCGTCAACTGGCCAAATATCGTCCACCACTACCGCGGCACGAAGCGTGACCCTGCCCCGCGCTACGGTTCGCTCTTGCGTCGCCTGGCAGATTTGGGATACTAGGAAGTGATGAGTGACAAGTGACGTGAAGAATGCAGACCAGAAAGCCCAGTGGTGAGCGAAGCGAACCTCTGGGATCCGTGATTCGGAAGAGTTTGGTTTTCCCGTGGAGGTGAATCATGATTGCGTGGAATCGAATCGTTGCATGGGCGGCGCCGGCTCTGTTGCTGGGAGTGCCAGTTGTTTCCTCGGCTCAAGATGGGGCGCCCGACGACGTCCGCAAGAAGCTAGACGAAATTCGCAAACAGATCAACGACCTGCGTGCCAAGGAAAAAGCTCTGCTTGAAAAAGAGCAGGCGATCATTCGGATGAAAGCGGAACTGGAACGCGAAGAGCGCAGGAAGGAAGCGGAACGCAAACGCAAGGAACTCGAGGAGCGCGTGCGCCGCGAATTGGAGGAAAAAGCCAAACACTACATCAAGGTCGAAATTCGCGGCAAGTTCACGAAAGGGAACACGCTCGGAGCGTTGCCAGCGTGGTATTTGTCCATCAACGAGGTCACATGGGCTTTGTCATTTCACGGGACGAGAGGATTGGAAAAGACCCTGCTCGCGGAGAGCGAGAAGCTCATCGGCAAACACGTGGTCGTGACGGGATGGATAAGCACCAAGGCGACCCCGATCTGGTTCGGCGGATCCGTGAATCCGCCAGAAGTCCCATGGAATGTCGCCCCATTCCCAGGCAACTGGAATCCGCAGATGCGGAATTGGACTCCGTATCCGATGCCGATGAACATGAATCCGACGGTGCACGTCGAATCGATCAAACTCGCGAAGTGAGCGTCGCTCCGGTTAGTCCGAAACGCGAACCGGCGAGCGGGGGGGGCGTAGGCCCCCTGATTCCGGACAATCTAAATGCAATGCGGAAACGTCTAGTACACTGCAAACTCATAGAATCAGGGGGCTTACGCCCCCCGCTCGCCGATTACGAACGGTGTTGCGGCTAACCCCAAGGAAAGGATGACAGCATGGAATCACTCAACCGCCGAGGCTTTCTCGAAACTGGTCTCGCCGTCACGGCCGGCGGCCTGCTGATGCCCGCGTTGGCGACGCCGACCGAGGCCAGCGGTGATCTTGGCGCGTACGGCGACTTCGTCGCGCAACAGACGCCGCCCGCTAATGTCGCTGCCAATCGACTCCGCGATATCGCCATTCCCGCTGCCCAGGCGCCGGCGAACTTTCCGCTCACGGAAACCAATATTCTCGGACCGTACCATCGCCAAAACGCTCCGTTTCGCGGCAAAATCACGCCGCCGCTCGAACCAGGCAATGTGCTCGTGATTCGCGGCCGAGTCTGGGCGCAAGACACTCGGCGAACGCTGTCCAACGTCACGCTTGATATTTGGCAAGCCAACTCCCAGGGCCGATACGACAACGACGATCCGCAAGCGCCGCCCGCCGCCAACTTGTTCGTCAATCGCGCGAGACTTGTAACGGACGAAGCGGGGTACTACGAATTCGAGACGATTCATCCCGGCCCGTACCAGATCGGCCCGCGCGCCTGGCGGCCGGCGCATATCCATTACTGGGTGCGCCACGCCAACTACCGCCCGCTCATCACGCAACTCTATTTCCGCGGCGACGCGCACCAGCGCGAGGACCAGTTCATCCGCCCATCGCTGATCATCGACCTACGTGAAATACGCGTGGGACAGAGCGCATACAAAGTTGGAACGTTCGACATCGTGTTGGCGCCGCGGTGAACGAGGAAAATCCGAAACACGAAACCACTCGTTCTTGTTTAGCGTTCACGGAATCCTGCCCCGGCGAATGATCGCGCGAACGCTAAACGTGAACAATCCAATATGTTGTTTCGTATTTCGGATTTCGATTTTCGGATTTATCCGGCCATGGTTTTCGTGTACCCCATACTGCTGGGTGGACTGCTGCTCGCCGGGTTGCCGGTGCTCGTGCATTTCTTGGCCGGGCAGAAGCCGAAATCGCTGCCGTTCCCGGCATTCCAATTTCTGATGCAGAAAAGCCGAACCAATTCGCGCCGGCTGCGGCTGCGCCATATCATCCTGATGTTGCTGCGCATGGCGTTGATCGCCCTGATCTGCGTCGCGCTCGCTCGACCTCGATTGTTTCACGAGTCGCTTGGTCTGAGCCGGGAACGCCCGGTGGCGATGATCCTGATCTTCGACACCAGCCCGAGCATGGGCTACAAGGTCGGCGACCAGACATTGCTCGATCTCGCCAAGAAACGCGCTCTCGAACTGCTCGACCAACTTCCCGCCGACGGGCGTTTTCTGGTTCTCGACACCGGCAATGCGAGTCGAGCGCCTCGCGAAGATTTTCTGCCGACGCTGGCCAAGGCCCGCGAGCGCGTCAACGCTCTCACGATTCAACCCGTCGGCTCGGCGGTGTCGCCTCTAATCGCCGAGGCGATGCGCCGCTTCGATGCCTGGGACGACCCTGCCGGCCAATTCATGCCTCGTTTCGTCTGCGCTTTCACCGATCGCACAACCGCATCGTGGGACAGCGCATCGATGGCGAGTCTTCAGCGCCTGGACGATGCCCCGAAGATTCAGACGCTGCTCTTTGATGTCGGCATCCCCGGCCCGAGCGACATCGCCATCGTCGACGTCGGCTTCACGGGCGGCGGCGCGGCCTTTGTCGCTGGCACACGTGTCGAATTGCGCGTCACGGTGCAAGCAACGGGTCGAGACGTTACCGACGCGATCGAGTGTCGCGTGGGCGATCGCAAACTCGAGCAGGCGTTTGTATTGAAGGCCGGCGAGCGGCGCACGCTGGCGTTTTCGATCGACACGCAGGAATGGAAACTCGGCGCCGGCTGGCATTCCGTCGAGTTGAAACTGCCCACGCCTCGCGATTCGCTGGCGCATAACGATGTACGCTATGCGACCTTTCGGCTCGACGCCAGGCCTGGCGTGCTCGTGGTTGCAGACGACCCGTCTCAAAGCGAGCCGATGGCGCGGGCACTGGAATCCTTGCTCTACGAGGTAACGCGAAAAAAACCGGACGATGCCGTCGATCTATCGCCTTATCGCGGCATCTTTCTCGTCAGCGTGGCATCGCCCGGAGCGAAACTGGTGCAGCGATTGAGCGACTACATTTCCGCAGGCGGCGGCGTCTGCATCGCGCCCGGAGAGCAAGTCGATTCACGGGCGTACTGGTCCGACACAGCACGCACGTTCATGCCGGGCCGATTCGCGGACGCCATCGATTCGCCGACGCAGAAAGCAGGATGGAATATCGCACGAAGCGAGTTGCGCCATCCCTTTCTGCGTCCCTACGTATCCTGGATCGCGGCCGAGAACGTCGATTTTCTGCTCAACCCGCGCGGCGCCTGGCGGTACTGGAACGTGACACCGGCCGACCCGGCTCATGTCGTCGTCCGCTACGACGACGCGCCCGCCCGCCCCGCCGTGCTCGCGCTGTCAAACAACGCCGGCGGCAAGACGCTGCTCCTCACCTCGCCGATGGATGAATTCGCTTTCAATCGTCAGGACGGCAACGCGTGGAACGACTACGGCAGAAGCGAGACGTCGTTCTACGTCACCCTCACCGCGCTGTGTTCACGCTTTCTGATCACGCCATCTGCAAAATCCGAATCACAGCCAAACCACATTTTCGGCAGCGCTCCGCCGACCGTGTCACGCGTGCCAGGCTTCACCAAATTCACGCTCGGCTGGGCCGACGGATCCGAGGAGATTCGCTTCGACGAAAACGGCCGATGGTTCGGCGATTCGTTACGCCGCCCGGGGCAGTATTTCGTGACGGCGTCGAATCCGGAGAAACAGACATCGCAAGAGATCGCGCGCTTCAGCATGAACATCTCGCCGACCGAGAGTAACCTGCAACGTGTGCCAACCGAGGAGATTGAACGCTGGCTAGGAAAGGACGCGGTCATCGCGCAAGATCGGCGAACTTCCATTCTGGAATCGCTCAAGGATCGCTGGGACGAGCCGATGGAACTCTTCCCCTGGTTGATGATCGCGTTGCTCTTCGCGCTGGCCATGGAAAATCTGCTCGCAAACCGCTTCTACGGGCGCACCGCCAACGAACCTGCGGCGTAAGTAACCGCCAAAGATGAGGACGTTGCATACTTCACGCTGCATGGCATGGATCGAGGATTTCGTGGCACAGATATTTCGGGGTGTTCGTCTAGCCGCGACGCGCCAGCGGAGCGCGTCGGCCCTATCCCGCGCTCCGCTGGCGCGTCGCGGCTAAACATATGGGTTGCGGCTGGCATCGTTGTCTCTTACCAAAAGATGCCGTAAATCGCCCAGCACCAGATCGCTCCGATGACCGACATCGCCAGGCCCCAGATCAGCACTTTCGTGAACAGCGCCTGGCGGTTCTCGTCCGCGCTGGCGCCGGCGACGCATAGCGCGCCGATCGTGGAGAGCGGCGAGGAATCGACGAGATGCCCCGCGACGATCACGGCCAAGGACAGCGCGAGCGGATCGCTGCCTGGAAGGTCCGGAACGACATCCTTCACCATCGGCAAAAACGCCGGCAGGACGACGCCGGACGTGCTGCTGTAGACCGAAACGACCGCGGCGACGAAGCCGAGAATCGCGGGCGCCGACTGGGCTGTCGAGATCGAGACGACGAGATCGGCGAACAGACGCGTGCCGCCGGTTTTTTCGAGCAGGCTCGTCAGCACGTTGATGCCGCACACCATCAGAATCACCGTCCAGGGCATTCGCTTGACAGCCTCGGTGTCGTCGGCCAAACCGGCGAGCGCGAGAATGACGGCGCAGGCAAATGCCCCCATGCCGACATTGACATCGCCGAAAAAGACCGCCAGCATGAGCGACGCGATCAGCCCGAGCGTTATCCAGTGCGTCGTTCTCAGTCCGCCATCGATGGACGGATCAGCCGAGGTGGGTTCGACTTTTTCATGCCGCCGGGTGAACAGCGGGATGCCCCCAAAGAGAACAAATGCGAGGACAGCGACCGCGAAATTGGCGAAGAGGTTGTGCAGAAATAAGTCCATCCCGTGGCCGGGCAGCCCGATCTTCGTCATTTGCGCCTCGGCAATCAAGCCTGTCGGAGAGATCGGCGACAGCGCGCCGGCGATCGACCCATGCCCGACGAGCAGCGTCATCAGGACGGCAGGGATGCGCGCCCTTGCCGCGATGGTCATCGCCGTCGGCGCGATCAGGGCGGCGGCGGCGATGTTGCCCGCGCCGGCCGTCGAGAATCCTGCCGAGAGCAGGAAAAACATCCACGGAATCACGCCCGCGTTGCCCCGGCACAGCCAGACCGCTGCATGAGCGATCTTGTCGAGCGTGCCGTTGTTGTACGCTTGCGTGAACAGCAGGCTGACGCCGGTCAGCGTCAAAAATAGATTCACGGGAAAACCGCCGACAATATCGCGCCGGAGATCGATCGCCACGTCGAAATGCGGACTCAAGTACACGCCGATCAACCAGGCCAGGGCAATAGCGAGAAACCCCGGATGCACGCGATTCGTGCAGCTCAGGACAACGACGATAAACAATGCTATGAGCGAAATCCACGCTAGCGTCATGAGGATTCAACTTCGAGTAAGAGAGAATAGACATCTCGCTCCGCGTAAAGAAATGCATCACGCGAAGCGTGATGCCTACGATATTCCGCGGAGATGTATTTTTACTGCGCCTGGCTTGGAAGTACCTTCAAACCTGAAAATGCGTTGGTCATGGTTGGCATCCCGGGTCCTTGGGTTTACAACAATCCCCTACGATCGCAACTTCAACCTGCCGCTTATGCGGCCAGGTTCGCCGAACTCAGGATGCAGCGTATGAATCGTCTTGTCATTCCGTTGCTTGCCATGTCATTGATGATTGCAAATGCACGCTGCAACATACGGGCGCAAGTCAGCGAGTGGAGCAAGCTGCCCTCCATTCCGAACAAGGAAGGTCTCGCCGGCTCGTTCGCTGGAGTCAGCCACGGTGCGTTGATCGTTGCTGGCGGTGCGAACTTTCCTGGGAAAAAGCCGTGGGAAGGCGGCGCGAAGGTCTGGCACGACTCCGTCTTCGTTCTGGAAAAGCCCAATGGCTCATGGAAAGCCGCCGGCAAATTGCCTCGGCCTTTGGGTTACGGTGTGAGCGTCACGCATGGCGCCGGTCTCGTTTGCGTCGGCGGCAGCGATTCGGCTCGGCATTACGCCGACGCGTTTCGCCTGGAATGGAAGCTCGGCAAGCTCGTCACGACGACGACTCTGCCGCCGTTGCCGACTCCGCTCGCGAATTCCTGCGGAGCGCTGGTCGGCGATCACCTGTTCGTCGCAGGAGGGCAGCAACGACCCGACGCGGCGAACGCTCTCAAGACCGTCTGGCGGATCGATCTCTCGGCACAGGCGCCGACCTGGACCGAGATCGAGCCATGCCCTGGCGACGGACGCATTCTTGCCGTCGCCGCGGAAAAGGGCGGAGCGTTTTGGCTCATCGGCGGCGCAGCGCTCTCCGCCGGCAAGGACGGAAAAGCGGAACGCCGATATCTCAGGGACGCCTATCGTTACGCTCCGGGCAAGGGCTGGCAGCGAATCGCAGATCTGCCTCGTCCTGTCGTGGCCGCTCCGTCTCCGGCGCCGACGGATGCCAATCGCCTTTACATCCTCGGCGGCGACGACGGTGCGCAGCTCAAAGAAAGCCCTGACAAACATCGCGGCTTTCGCGCGGATATCCTCGGCTTCGACTTCGAAACGAATCGGTGGACAAAGGTCGGCCACTCGCCGGCGCCGCGCGTGACAGTCCCGTGTGTACTCTGGAATCAGCGTTGGGTGCTGCCGAGCGGTGAAGTGCGCCCCGGCATTCGCTCGCCGGAGGTTTGGAGTTTCACACCAGGCAAGAAAGAATAGCCGCACCATGCAAACGAATGCGAGCGTTACGCGAACGGCCTGGGTCATGGTGCTGATGCTCATGCCGGTGGCGCTATTGAATTACCTCGATCGGCAAATGATGGCTTCGATGCAGGCCTCGGTCATGTCCTCCATTCCGGACCTCGGCGAAGCCGACAACCGCGAGGAATTGTGGGGCTTCATGCTCGGGCAGTTCAAATGGGTCTACGCCGTTTTCAGTCTGGTCGGCGGATACATCGCCGATCGGTTCAGCCGGCGGTTCACGGTATGCGGCAGCCTGTTCGTCTGGTCCGCGGTGACCTGGTGGACGGGGCGCGTCACGACCTACGACGAACTCCTCTGGGGCCGCTCGCTCATGGGCATCAGCGAGGCGTTCTACATCCCCGCGGCACTGGCGTTGATCGCGGACTACCATGTCGGCGCTACCCGTTCCCGCGCGGTCGGATTGCATCAGATGGCCATCTACCTCGGCGTCATCGTTGGCGGCTTCGGCGGGTATGCCGCGGCTCATCCCGATGTCGGATGGCGCGCGGCCTTCGGCGTGTGTGGAGCCGTCGGCATGGTCTACGCGCTGCCCTTGATGCTGGTGCTGCGTGATGCTCCGCGAGATGAAATGCATGCCGCTGAGCGTGCGAAGTCGCCGATGGGAGCGGCGCGGGAACTGCTCACGAATCTTTCGTACCTGCTGCTCGTCTTGTATTTCACGCTGCCCGCAATGGCGGGCTGGGTCGTCCGCGACTGGATGCCGGCGATTCTCCGACGGCAGTTCGGCATCGGCGAGGGACAGGCAGGCGTCGCTGCGACGCTTTACTGGCAGGTCGCCGCCATCGTCGGCGCGGTGATCGGCGGCTGGTTGGCGGATCGCTGGATGCGGCACGATCGTCGCGGCCGGATCTATGCCAGCGCCATCGGCATGAGCCTGATCGTGCCCGCGATCTTCGGAGTGGGCAACGCCAACGCGCTCATCGTGGCCGTCCTGTTTCTGATTCTGTTCGGTCTCGGCTGGGGCTTCTTCGATTGCAACAATATGCCGATCCTGTCGCAAATCGTTCGCCCCGAGCTTCGCGCCACCGGTTACGGCATCATGAACTTCGTCAGCATCAGTTGCGGCGGCCTGGCCGACTGGGGCTTCGGAATCCTTCGTGATCGCGACGTTCCACTCAACGTGATATTCGGTGTGTTTGCCAGTGCCGCCATCGTCTCCATAGTGCTCGTGCTGCTGATCCGCCCGCAGACGCACCTCGTCGCCCATGAACATGCGGGGTGAGAACAACGGAATTACAACGCAGGTTCGGGAGTTTGCCGGCAAGCGTCTTTTTGATAAAAAAGAGGCATTATTCGTCTGCTTTTTATATAATAAGGTAGAAAGAATGTTGAGCCAACAATAGACAAAAAAGGGCACGAAATGAATCTCGCTCAACAGCTTGGCGCTGCGGACGCGTTTTCGACGCAACGTTTATGTTTATACTTTCCCGACAAGGATAGAGTCGGCAACGAGGTCCACAACTACGAGAACTGGGTCAAAGAAACGCGAGAGATTCTCAGTCGCATAGGCGGTGGCGCCACTGCGTTGCCATCGGCGGATGGTACCTGGGAGATGCAAGACGGCCAGGTGCTTTGGGAACGAACCCGGTTGATTTACTGCTTTATCGACCCGAACCGTTTTGAAGCGAACGTCTCGACTCTCAGGACTTTTTTGCATCGATTTGGCCGGGAGACAAATCAAGGCGAAGTGGTTGTGGAGTTTGACGACCAGTTCTTTCGAATCAAGGCGTACGACGAACCGAGGGAATAATGCCATGGCCAAAAAAATCAGTGAACCTGGAAAGCCTGCTCGGCGCATCGAGGTGTCTGGGAAGCCGCAGCGTCGAATCGAGTCGGAGGCTTTTGCCGCCGCTCTCGGGGCCGAACCCGTTGGTGAGCGCCGCGCTCAAAGTCTTGATTCTGTTTCGCTCGCCGCGCTTGGGAGTGAACTGGTCAAGCGGTTGCGTTCCAGCGGCGGACGCCCGGCCCTTGCCGACGCTACGGAAATCTGCCGAGTCCCGTTGAGCGTTGAAGATGTGAAGACCTTGGAGGAGATAGTCGCCCAGGTGGAAGCATCCAGCGGAGCAAAGCCCTCCGTTGGTCAACTGGTCAGCGTGATCGTCCGAGCGCATCTGCAATCGTTGAACCCGACGCAAGCGGACCCCAAGGCGATCTTCCAACATATGATCGACGAACAACTTCGCCCTCTCCGCGACCAGATGCGACGGCTGGAAACCGAGCTAAATGGGGTCAGCAAATGAAATGGGCGAGTCTACGATTGATGAGTTTTCGTTGATTTCTCACTCGCCACTACTGAAAGAGCCGACGGCTGGATTCGCACCAGCATGAAGCGGTTTACGGGACCGCCGCCTTTCTACATCGAGCCACATCGGCATCTCCAAAGATGAAGGCAGAAGGATGAAGGATGAAGGATGAACGAATGGATTTTTTTCCCTACTTCATCCTTCCGCCTTCATCCTTTTGGCAGTACCCCGACCAGGATTCGAACCCGGAACGCCTCGTTCGAAGCGAGGTATGATGGTCCATTTCACCATCGGGGCAATCAGTGGACCGCGAGGGAATCGCACCCTCATTTCCGGCGTGCAAAACCGGCGTCGTCCTATTGGACCAGCAGCCCAGTAAATCCTCTTCCATAACCCGTCGCGCAATAGCTGGGGTCGGATTCGAACCGACACTGTCCATCTTTTGAGAATGGCGTCTCCTGCCCGTTGGACTACCCAGCCATGTGCCGCCGATGGGATTTGAACCCATACTGCCGAGTTTCTCGAACTCGTGACTCCTTCCCGTTGGTCTACAGCGGCAATGAATGCCAAGGGTGGGATTTGAACCCACACTGTTCAGTTTCTGAAACTGACGACTCCTTCCCGTTGGTCTACCTTGGCGTGACCGGAATCGGATTCGAACCGATACATGCCGGGTTTAAGCCGGCCGCCTCTTCCCGTTGGGCTATCCGGCCAATCGATGGATGAAGGCGGAAGGATGAATACCATCGCAATTCCCGATTCCTGATTCATCCTTCATCCTTTAAAAGCGTCCCCGGCGGGATTTGAACCCGCGGCCTCCACCGTGACAGGGTGGCGAGCACTCCGGACTGCTCCACGAGGACTTGAACAAGGAAAAGCGTTTCGAACTTTTTCCCTTATGCAATCGTCGAAAAATAACTTCCCAATTTGCATTTGCCGCTTGCGGCTTAGCGCTCAACATGGCGCCATGCTGAGCGCTAAGCCGCAAGCGGCAAGACCAGTAAGTTATTTTTCGCAGCATTCTATCCATTCTCCTTTTTCCTTCTTCGAAGCTCCGGGGGCTGGAGTCGAACCAACATCGTCGAGGTCAGAGCTCGATGTCTTTGCCGTTAGACGACCCCGGAATTTGCAAATTCCGCTGGTAACGGATTTCAAGCGGAAGGAGAGGGAGTCGAACCCTCAAGGCTCATCGCTCGACTGTTTTCAAAACAGCTGCCATCGCCAGTTGGCTTGCCCTTCCATCCAAGCTGCGGCGGCAGGAATCGAACCTGCAATCGTCTCCTTAACAGGGAGCCGCCTTACCGTTGGGCCACACCGCAATCAGTCAGGACGGTGGGATTTGAACCCACGCTTTCCGGTACCCGAAACCGGCGGATTGCCGGGCTTTCCTACGTCCTGAGTCAGAGCACCCAGTGGGAGTCGAACCCACACATCCTGCATGGCGAGCAGGGAGGCTGCCGTTACATCACAGGTGCAAATGGGACCCGAGGGACTTGAACCCTCACCTCGCTGGTTAAGAGCCAGGGATGCTGCCGATAACACCTGGATCCCGATAGGGCCGGCGGGAGTCGAACCCACACCTTACCGCTTAAAAGGCGGATACGCTGCCATTACGCCACGGCCCCGAATGATACGAGGACGCGACGGTTTCAATGGACGAGCGAGAAGCATTTTCGTTCTCCAATACGTGGATAGGGGTCGAATTTCACTCACGACAGGCAACTCGTTGATTCACTCGCCACTTATCACTCTCCACTGCGCAGTGGGCCGGGAGGCGCTCGAATCCTCGTCTGCGGTTCTTCAGACCGCCGCTACTCCGTCTCAGCTACCAGCCCAAACAAAAAGGCCGGGCATCTCACGACGCCCGGCCTTGGAAAAGGCACACACTCAACGAGGATGGACGTCACAAGCGCAATGGAAACTCGCCTAGCGCGACCGGTCGCCCGGCGCCGCGATTGGCTTTCTGTTCGGATTTCCAACGTAAGTTCAAAATGTTCATGGTACGTTCGTTTCGTTTTGGTCGATAGCACGGTTATCGTGCATAAAAACAGACGAAGTATGGATGCAAAAGGTTCGCAATTATTCCGCCGAATCTTCGATTGTTCGCTATTTATCATCGCAATCGAATTCGCACGAGCAGATCGTGTAGGGCTTCGCCACCCTTTGGAGCTTCGGACAGATGACTCATGTCCTGTGCTGCCTGGAGCGCATCTTGCAGCCGTTGATACTCGTGCCGATGAAAATCGAGGTCCGCGCTGCTTAGACGCTCTTTCTCCTTGCCTGCGATCTTGCGTTGAATTAGATCGGGCAGGAAGGGCAGCTTCGCGGTCTCGTTGAGCGTGACCAGGTTGGCCTCGACGACGCCCGTATGCATCAGGTGAATGCCGGTCAGCAACACCCGATAGACGTAGAGCAACGGCTTGACGCGAGGCGGCGACTCTTTCGTGAAGAGCTTCCATTGCGTCTCCGCGAACCCACGATAGTGATGCGCATGATGCTTGGTGATGCAGCTCTTCGCAATCTCCTTGAGCTCCGCATGCTCCGGCGTCGAAAGTACTATCAGCTGTGAGAAGATCTGCTCAAGCACGTAGCCATTCTTTTTGAGCATCAGCTCGAAGAACTTCTTGGCATCGTGCGTGACCAGATCGATCTCCAGACCGTTGTGGATGCCGGACTTCTCGATCGTCTCCGGGCCGACCCTCAAGCCGACGGTTTCCCTGAGCGGCAGCAGATGGGCGCCGCGCAGGTCGAAATCCGAGTCGGGCGACGGAAAACCATAGAGATGAGCGCCGCTGATGGTGGCGAACAGCAACGGATAAGGATGCTGCGCGATTTGCTTTTTCAGTAATGGCATGTCATTCATGGTAATGCCTCCGATGTTGCCAGCCGCCGCGCCCGAAGGAGAAACGCGTTCGCCCTCTCGTAATCAGGCCGCTCCGGCAACTTCGTCTCGGCGAACGCCCGGTCGAATTCCGCGTGCAGCGAGAGCCGCCAATTTTCGGCTTCTTTCCAAGGCAGTTCGCCGCGCTTGATCGCCAGTAATTGTTCGCGATGTTCCTCGACACGCACCGCCACGACTCCGTGCTTGAGCACGTGAATGCCGGAGAGGAGCAAGCGAATCAAATGCATGACGTGCTTCCATTTCACCTTGCCTTGATTGCGAAGGTCGGCCTGCATTTTCTTGAATTGGCTCAACACATAGCCGTTGAAAGTTTGATAAACGACGCGCGACAGAAAGCACTCGCGCATCGCCAGCAGTTCCTCTGCCAGCGGCGTCGCCGTCTCGACCAGCGGAGAATAGAGGCATTCCAGGATGTTCGGGTTCGCCTTGAGTGCGAAGGTGAGGAATTTCTGTATTTCCCAGTAGGCTTCCTGCGTCTCGTCGTTCTCCAGTTGCTCGGGAACGCCGTAAAGCGACCAATGCTGGTCCGCGCTCGGCAAATAGATGCCGCGACGATCGACGTCCGATTCGCTGCCGGCGAGGCCATACGCTTGCGAGCCGATGATGCAGCGATAGAAGACTCGCCCGTAAAGATCGGACCGCGCGGCGAGAACGCCGCTTGCACCAAGTTCGCCTTCCTTGAATAGCGCCAGCATCGTGACCTCGCTGCGTTTGAGCGGAACCTCGAGCCCGTCGGTGAAACGAACGCGATAGGAATGGTCGGCATCGGTCGGCGCCTTGACGATGACGCCGACGGTGCCGCGCGGATGGAGCAGAACTCCGCCGGCTCCCGCGATGTCGATCAAAACAACGACCTGCGTCCCAAGGGAGAAGATGAGATCTGGATGATCGTGAACGCGTTCGGGCATGCTTCACCTGTAAAAGAATGTTGCCTATCCTATCGACACGGAATCTTGTGTCGGGTTCATCTGCGTATTGCGCACATATATTGATTACAACCATCAGACGGGGTATTGTTCGCAGGCATATCAACGGAGCTTCGCGATGTATCGCTGGTCATTGATTGCACTACTTGGTTTGCCGATTGTGATTTCGGCAGGCGAGCCGATCAAGCCGGCCCTGGTACCGCAGTCTGCCGTCGCGGAAAAGCTCAAAAGCTTGAAGCCAAATCAGGCGGCATTGCTAGGGACGGCGAAGGTTCTGGGCGATTTCAACGATACGGCACGAAAGTACAATCTGCACAAGACAGGCCCGCTGGCACGTGATTTCACGCTCAAGATGGTCTGGGCCCCGGAACGCAAGCGAGCCCTTTACTGCGGCGCCAATCATGGTGTGCCGCACCGGCTGAACGATGTTTGGGAATTCGATCTCGCGTCGCTCTCGTGGGTCATGCTCTATGCGCCCGATCTGCCGCGTGACTACACCGGCATGGGCAAGGATTTCAGCGACGTCCTGTTCAAGGACGGTGTACTCGTCACCAAGCGCGGCGGCCCGGTCGTGATTGCCCACACATGGTGGGGCTTGGCCTACGATCCCGTCGAGCGTTCGATGTACTTCATGAACACCTGGGTCACGAACAAAAAGAAATGCGTCGAACAACTGGGCGGCGACCCGAACTTGCTATACACTGGCCCGCCGCTCTGGTCGTTTGCGCCGAATTCTGCCGAATGGAAAGCACACAAGGCGGCGAAGCCGTACCCCGTGCCGATTTTCGGCGGCATGCTCGAATACATTCCTGAACGCGGCGGATGTATTTGGCATGCGAACAACTGGCAGATGCAAGGAACGTGGCTGCACCAACCGAAAACCGGCGTCTGGAAAAACCTCGAGGCAAACAAGGAAACCAAGGATTTCACCAAACACGCGGCCGAACCGGAGCAGGTCGGGTACTACGACAGTAAACGCAAGCTGGTCATCGCCCATCGGCACAAGGCGACGTCGCACTACGACATCGCCAAGAATCGCTGGGAGAAGGTCATCGACGCCGCGAAAGACGCCGACGACGTGCCGTACGGCCACGACGCGCGAGCGCCGATGTACCACGACCCGATCAGCGGCGATGGAATATTGATTCAGTTTCAAACGAATACGCTCTGGTCCTACAATCCCGACGCCAAGCGCTGGACCAAGCTGAGCCCGGCGGGCGACCCGATGCCCACGGGCAACCGCCGCCTGGCGTACTTCGATCCCGCGCATGGTGTCTTTGTCGTGCTCGACGGCACGAAGATCTGGGCGTATCGGTATCGGGGTTAAATCAGAGCTGAACACCGCCAACGCATCCGTTTTCGGATTTTCCGAATTACTGCCTTGTAATCCATCCGCCGGGAGTTTAGCCTAACAGCATTGCCGCGAACCTAACCGTTATTCGCGTTCCGGCGATAGGCGGAGAGTAGTCTGCCGAATTATCGTTCGGCCGCAGGAGGGCGCAGCGGATGATCGTGACGGTTGCGGATCTCGTCGCATTCCTGAAGCGGTTCCACCGCCACTGGCTGGACGACCCGATGCTCGCCCCCTCGCTAATCCCGGGCGACCTACCCCCTCCGCTCGCCACCATCTACCGTGAGTTGGGGGCATTGGTCGAGATCGCACAGGGGCCAGAGAACAACTGGCGGTCTCCGTTCCACATGCAAGATTCGCTCACCCCGCTCAGCCGACTCAAGCGGATCGACGGCATGATTGAGTTCGCCTGGGAGAACCAGGGCAACTGGTCCGCCCGCTGCCCTGTCGGGGAGCCGGACCCGCCAGTCTGGTCGAACGCGGCGGACGTGTGGAACACACCCAGCCGCGGGTTCGTGCCGGTTTGCGACTCGCTCGCTCACTTCCTCATCACACTCTGTTTGCAAGAGGCGGTGATGGGGTGTCCCAACTTGGCTGCTCTACACACGGGCAAGCCATCGGTGGAGGCACTGGCCATCCCACTGGAACCGTTGTGGCTCGGCGGGTACTATGTGGCTGGAGAGCCAGACCACCAATTCTTCGTCTCACCCGAGCAGGACGTGTTGGTCATGGAGTGGGATTGCATGTGGGTCGGATCACTCTCCAGGTCGGCGGAAGGGATGGTGGCTCCGGGCATCAATGTCCAGGTGCTACACTAAGGCCGAACCGACATCCCGCCCCTGAGGCGTGAACCACGCTCCATCCACAGCGACGCTACGGATTGATTATCCGAATCCGGCTCGGTTGATCTTCCTTGCCGACGCAAATGACAAATGGATGCAGTCCGGTCGCTTCGGCATCGTGTTGCACGGCAACCGGGCTTGTGCCTGCCGCGACGACCGCTCCGGCGGCGAACCCGATCCATTGCCCGCCGTATTGCGCAAGAAGCTGATCGCGAGTGAGCCAGTATTCGGCCTCATTCTTGCGACGATCCGGATGGATCTGCTTGGCGATTTCTGGAGGCAATTGATCGATGATGCTCTTCATTTCGGATTACTCCTTACAGATACAGTTTACCAGATCCAAGTAACTTTGCGTCGCGGAAGCCCGCCCCACACGCAAAAACCTCTCATTACCATCGTCCGAATACCATAGAATAAAGAAGTTCAAAATTGCGTCCGCATGGGTGATCACGCGGCGAAACTGGGCAAGAGGCTCCGAATGTCTGCATCGCGATTTGTCGTTGGCATCGATCTGGGCACCACGAATTCATCGCTGGCGTATTACGATACCGGCCTGGGCGATGCCGCCGCACTCACACACTTGAAGATTCCGCAGGTTGTCGCGCCGGGCGTCGTCGAGGAGCGAGCGCTCTTGCCGTCGTTTCTCTACCTGCCCGGCCCGAACGAACAGCCGGCGGGCGCGCTCAAGCTGCCCTGGGCTGCCGAGCGCGATTACTGCGTCGGCGAGTTCGCCCGCGTGTTTGGCTCGCAGGTTCCCACTCGGCTGGTGGCCTCGGCAAAATCGTGGATGTCGCATGCAGGCGTCGATCGGCGTGCGCCGATCCTGCCGTGGAAAGCGCCCGAGAACGGCCGACGCGTCTCGCCCGTCGAGGCGGCAACGTACTACCTCAAGCACCTCGTCGATGCCTGGAACTTTCTCATCGCGAAAGATGTCTCCGAGCATCGCCTGGAGAATCAAGAAATCGTGCTGACCGTGCCGGCGTCCTTCGACGCCATCGCGCGCGAGTTGACCGTCGAGGCGGCCAAGTCGGCCGGACTCGAAAAGGTCACGCTGCTCGAAGAACCGCAGTCGGCGTTTTACGCCTGGATCGAGGCGACCCACGATAAATGGCGCGACCAGGTCGAAGTCGGCGATGTCGTCCTCGTGTGTGATGTCGGCGGCGGCACGTGCGACTTCTCGCTCATCGCCGTCAGCGAAGAGGCCGGCCAACTCGTGCTCACCCGTGTCGCCGTCGGCGACCATATCCTGCTCGGCGGCGACAACATGGACCTCGCCCTCGCGCATCACGCTTCGCTCGCCTTCGGCGCAAAAGGCATCAAGCTTGACGCCAGCCAGATGCACGCCCTCTGGCATAGCTGTCGCCTGGCGAAAGAAGCCATCTTCACCACTGGGAAAGACACCGCGGCGATCACCGTGCTCGGGCGCGGCAGCAAAGTCATCGGCGGCACGATCAAAGGCGAACTCGCGCGGACCGATGTCGAAAAAGTGCTCGTCGATGGTTTCTTCCCCGACGTGCCTCGCGAAGAGAAGCCTCGCATGCAACGCACCGTCGGCTTGCAAGAAATCGGCCTACCCTACGCCGCCGATCCCGCCGTCAGCAAACACCTCGGCTTCTTTCTGACGCGCAACAACGAAGTGCTGCTCGAGCGCGCCGCCACGAAGAAGGGACGGAAGAAGTCAGCCCAGCCGGCGGTCGTGCTCTTCAACGGCGGCGTGTTCAAGGCGAATCCCTTGCGTGAGCGGATGCTGGAGATCCTTGGCAAATGGATCAACCCCAAAGCCGGCGTGCGCGAATTGCAGGGCGTCGATCTCGATCGCGCCGTCGCAGGCGGGGCGGCGTATTACGGACTCGTCCGGCGTGGCAAGGGAATCCGCATTCGCGGCGGAGCGGCTCGCGCCTACTACATCGGCGTCGAGACATCGCTGCCTGCCGTCCCGGGAAGCCCGCCGCCGATCAAGGCGCTCTGCGTCGTTCCGTTCGGCATGGAAGAAGGCACCGAATCCGATGTTCCAGGCCTCGAGTTCGGCCTGGTCGTCGGCGAGCCGGCAGAATTTCGCTTCCTTGGCTCGACCATTCGCCGGGCGGATTCCGTCGGCACGATGGTCGATGAATGGGAAGGCCAAATCGACGAATTGACTCCGATGAGCGCGACGCTCGAAACGCCCGGCAAGGAAGGCCGAACCGTGCCCGTACATCTGCATTCCCGCGTCACTGAAGTCGGCACGCTGGAGCTATCGTGCATCAGCCGCGATGGCAAGCAAAAGTGGAAGCTGGAATTCAACGTGCGCGAGAAGAGCGAGGAGTAGCGAGAATCATCAAATTCCCGAAACTATGCTTTCTTCCGCTTGCGACACATGAAGCCTTGCAAATAATCGCGGATGCCAGTAAGGTTTCGTTCGGACATCGCCAAATCCCAGCCTGGCGCGTGTGAGATCTCGAAACCATTGGAGGTTCAAGGATGAACAAAGTAGCGAAGACCGTTCTGTGTTTCATGCTGGCAGCGGCCACGTGGGCGGCGGTCCCGGAAAGTGCGAAGGCGGGGCCGTTTGCCAAGACCACCGTCATCGAGGGAACGTATTTGATGGGCACGCAGTCGATCGAGGAATTCGACGCGTTTTCCCTTCTTTACCCCGATTATGCCGACAGTTTCGCTTTCACGTTTTCCAAGACCGGCAAGGCCCTCATCTTTGACGAGTCGAGCGGCACGCAATCGGGAGTCTACAAGCGGTTCTCTGGCAACTCGCGAATCACCGTCACGGTGACGTCAACCCAGAGTCCGTATGGCACGGTAACATTCGAACTCTACCGCGTCGGCAATACCGCCGAATGGTGGGGTGAAGTGCGCCTCGGCGGCGAAGTCTGGGGCCATTTCCGCGGCACGCTGCAATAGCCTGACCAACTGCTGCATGCGGCTTTGGCGCTCAACAGGTTGCCAGGCCGAGCGCTAATCCGCAAGCACACAGAACGACGCACTTTCCATTTCTGCGTGATTCCCCGTATACTTTTCCAGGTAGCCAATTTGGGGGAATTGCGACCATGGCGATGCTTCAAATCACCCAATGCGATATTCCAGAGCTCAAGGAAATTCAGTTCGACCAGGACAAGATCGTCATCGGCCGCAGCAAGCACATGTCGGATTACGTCATCAGCGAGAAGGACACCGTCAGCCGGCAGCACGCTCAATTTATCCTGATCGGCGACCACTACTACATCGAGGATCCCCGCGAAGAGGAGCCGCAGAAGAAAAAACACCGCACCTTTGTCAACGACTCGGCAATCCCGTATCGCACGCCGGTCCAACTCAAACACCAGGACCGTATTCGGATCTGCGAATTCAACGCGGTTTTCATCGACGATGATCCATCGACCGTCGAGGCCATGCTGAGCTCGAACAACGAAAGCCGGCTTGACACTCAGCCGGCGGCCAAGCTGGCAGCGATTCTGGAGATCACGCACAAGCTCAGCCAGACCTTGCACCTCGAAGCCAAGCTGCCCGAGGTTGCCGAGCGGTTGCTCCAGCTTTTCCCGCAGGCGGACCGGTGCTTCATCATTTTTGCCGACGAAGAGAACGGCGATCTCAAACCCAAAGTCGTGCGAGCACGCGTGCCGATCGACGATAGCGAGACGCGATTCAGCCACACGATTGTCCGGAAATGCCTATCGACGAAACAGGCGACGCTGCGCCGCGAGGGCGAAGGCACGAACACGCCGACCTCGCAGAGCATGATTGCGTTTCAGATGCGCTCGGTCATGTGCGTGCCATTGGCTCCCGAGGAGGGGCCTGCGCTAGGCGTCATCCAGCTGGACACGCAAGACGCCAGTAAGAAATTCACGGAGGACGATCTGCGATTGCTCTGGGGCGTGGCCTACCAGGCGACGGTCGCGATCGAAAATAGCCGCTACCATGATATGCGAATCGTCCAGGAACGCATTCGCAAGGAACTCGAGATGGCCCGGCAGGTGGCGTTCAGCTTCATGCCTCAGGCGATGCCTGTGGTGCCTGGCTATGATTTCTTCAGCTATTGCGAGCCGGCACGCGAAGTTGGCGGCGATTACTTCGATTTCATTCCGCTTGCCGACAATCGGTTCGGCATCTCGCTCGGCGATGTCGCGGGGAAAGGCATGCCGGCCGCCCTCTTCATGGTGCGCGCCAATACCGAATCACGCTCTTTCATGCTCACCGAGAACAACGTCGAACGCGCGATGGAACGGCTAAACGCTCGCCTGTGCCCCTACACCGCCAAGACCGATGGCTTCGTCACCCAGGTCTCGATCATTCTCGACCCGGCAACTCACACCGCCACCGTCGCCAGCGCGGGGCATCCGGCTCCGCTGATATTTCGCCATGCGACGGGAAAAATCGAGGAGTGTTTCCCAATCGACATGGCCGGGCCGTTGTTGGGAATCGACGAGAAGAGCGCCTATCGAAGCTGCTCGGTGACGTTGGAAGCGGGTGACTGCGTGTTGCTTTTTAGCGACGGCCTGACCGACGCGAAAAGCAGCGATAATGTCACGTTCCGCCTGTCCGGCATCCATGCGGCTGTTGCCGAGCCTGGCGACAGGACGCCCAGTGCGCTGGGCGAACGCGTCGTCCAGGCGGTGCTGAAGCATGCGAAGGGCCGTTCGCAGTATGACGACCTTACGCTCGTCTGTTTCGGCAGGCTCGCGAAGTGATGGGGCGGCGGTCCACAAATCGGCAGTCCTGCCCTGGAAGGCATGTCCGGGCGCTCATATCACATTCTCTAGTACTACAGCGCCACCTCCCCTCGCCCCTGTATTCAGGGGAGAGGGGCCGGGGGGTGAGGGGCTGAGACTTGTCGCAATCTGGCGCCTCTCCCCCTCACCCCCGGCCCCTCTCCCCCTGAGTACAGGGGGCGAGGGGAGTAAATGCCGGCTAATGCTGCGGTTATGGATTGATCGTTATTTAAGTTAGCGCTGTAGTACTGGCCCGCGTGGTTTTTGTCAGCGATTGAAACGATCTCGGAGAATTTGATGCGTCATGTCTTGTCCGCTCTCGTGCAAAATCAACCTGGCGTGCTCGCGCACGTTTCCGGCATGCTCGCCTCGCGCGGGTTCAACATCGATAGCCTCGCCGTCGGCGCCACCGAAGACGCGCAGCTCTCGCGCATGACCTTCGTCGTCAACGGCGATGACAACGTGCTCGACCAGGTACGCAAGCAACTCGACAAGATCATCTCGATCGTGCGCGTTGACGATATCTCCAGCGAAAACTTCGTCGAACGCGATCTAATGCTCATCAAGGTGGTCGCACCGGCGGAGAAACGCTCGGAAATCGCCTTGCTCGTCGAAATGTTTCGCGGCCGAGTCGTCGATATCAGCTTCGACAACATCATGATCGAAATCTCCGGCCAAGAGCAAAAAATCGAGGCGTTCATCGACCTGATGCGGCCCTATGGCATCATCGAACTGGCGAGGACGGGCCGGATCGCCCTCGTTCGCGGCCGACCGAAAATCGGAGGTGCGGCATGAGCGACACACGGAAATTCCCGTACACGAGCCGGCCCATTCCTGCGGACGTGATGGCGAAACTCGAACGCCTCCAGCCCGGCCAGCGCGTGCGCATCACCCAGATCGTCCACGTCGGCAGCAGCAAAACCTGGCCGCTCGTCGTCGAGGGCACCTTCCGCCACGCTGACTCCCTGGCAACGGGTCTCGCGACCGATCGGCTGCGCGAAGATGATATCGTCATTCCCGTGATTCATTTCACGAAGGATAACAAGGAGATGTCGAGCATCTCCGTGGACGAAAACACGAAGATCGAACTGCTGTGATTTGGAAATCTGGCGTGGCGATCCCAACGGTTCGCTGCGCTCACCATTGGGCGTGAGACCATGCTTCTCGAACGCTTTCTTCGCTACGTTCAGGTCAACACCCAGGCGAACGAAGCTTCCACGACCTACCCCAGCACGCCTGGCCAGCTGGAACTGGGCAAGCTGCTGACGAACGAACTGCATGAGATGGGCCTGCGCGATGCAGCGCAAGACGAACACGGCATCGTACTCGCGACCGTGCCCGCCACTCGGCGGGGAAGGTCTCCGGTCATCGCCTGGATTGCGCATGTCGATACTTCGCCGGAAACCACGGGCAAGGACGTCAAACCGATCGTCCATCGCGATTACGACGGGAGAGACATCGTCCTGCCTGGCGATACTTCCAAAGTCATCCGCGTCGCCGATAATCCGGACCTCGTGCCTCTCGTCGGCAAGACCCTCGTCACCACCGACGGCACGACGCTGCTCGGCGCCGACGACAAGGCCGGCATCGCCGTCATCATGTCCGCGGCGGCGCATCTCGCCGCTCATCCGGAAATTCCCCACGGACCGATTCGCATCTGCTTCACCTGCGACGAAGAGATCGGCCGAGGCACGGATCACCTCGATCTAAAAAAGCTCGGCGCGCATGTCGGCTACACGCTCGATGGCGGCGGCGTGGGCGAGATCGATGGCGAAACATTCTCCGCCGACCTCGCCGTCGTCACGATTACGGGCGTCAATATTCATCCCGCCATCGCCAAGGGGCGAATGATCAACGCCGTCCGCATCGCCGGCGCGTTTCTCGAACGCATGCCCTGGCAGACGCTCGCGCCGGAAGCGACTGCCGATCGGCAGGGGTTCCTTCATCCCTATCGGATAGACGGCGGCGTCGGCGCGTGCACGCTGCGGATTCTCCTGCGCGACTTCGACACGCTCAAATTGGCCGACAAGGCAGCCATGTTGCGCAACATCGCCGATCTGCTCATCGCCGAGCATCCCGGCGCGGCGATCGACGTCAAGGTGACGGCGCAATATCGAAACATGGCCGAGGGCCTGGTCAAGGAACCGAGAGCCGTCGATTTCGCCGAGGCGGCGATGAAGCGAGTCGGTCTGTCGCCCAAACGCACGATCGTTCGCGGCGGGACGGACGGCTCACGTCTGACGGAACTGGGCCTGCCGACGCCGAACCTCTCGTGCGGCGAGCACAACCTGCATTCGCCGCTCGAGTGGACATGCCTCGAGGAGATGGAAATTGCCGTTCGGGTTCTTGTCGAGCTGGCTCAGATCTGGGGCCAAGCCGAGGAGTGAGTGCAGGCCATGTCCGCGAAAGACGAACTCTTTGCGACCTACCCGGTCATCGTGACGCAGGCGATTGCCTGGGGCGACATGGACTCGTTTCAGCACGTCAATAACGTCGTTTATTTCCGCTACTTCGAAAATGGCCGGCTCGAATACATCCGCCGAATCGGTTGGTTCGAGATCCAGCGACAAACCGGCATCGGCCCGATCCTGGCGTCAACCCAGGCGCGATTTCGCAGGCCGTTGACTTATCCCGACACGATCCACATCGGCACGCGCATGATCGAAATGAAGGACGACCGCTTCACGATCGAGCACAAGATCGTCAGTGAAGCGCTGAACGATTTCGCGACGGAGGGACAGGGCTTGCTCGTCGCGTATCACTACACCGAGCAAAAAAAAACGCCGCTACCGGACGAACTGAGGCAGCATATCCTCGCGCTCGAAGCAAGCCTTAACGCCAGCCCAAATTAGTGGACCGAGGCTTGCATGCGAGAGGCTTGCCAAGGCTGCCTTTTGCAGTGACGAGTAGCGAGTGATGAGTGGCGAGCAATCCAGATGCAGCTTAAATCGTATTTCCTCGCCACTCATCACTCGCTACTCGCCACTACTCAGGCGACGCGGAAAATCATTCCGAAGTGTCGCCGAAAAAGGAACGTACCTCAACCTTCAGGGGCCAGATAACGGTTCGGCGGGAGCCCTGAGAGCCCTCGTCAATACAGCTCTCCTTCATCGCCCATAACCTTGGCTCCTAACGCAGAGGCGATGCGGCGCATTTTTCTCAAGATTTCATCGTCTGGGTTTTTGACAGTCACGTTTCCCCTTCGGTAGTTCATCCACGCCATGTTGCCGTTAACATCGTGTCCGCTATACGCCGTCCAGACGGCCAAGCCCTCGTTCTCATACCGGAGAACCTCGCCGCCTCCCACATCGGCTTCGGCAAAGTTGTCGAGTCGCATTTCATGGTCACTGCTCACATAGCTTAGCCACTCATCGAGCGCAATCGGTGTGGAGTCACTTTCAGTCCAGTGCTCGGCCCGAGTTATGTGAACATCGTAACCCATTTGGGTCGACCTCTTGTTGGCGAACGTTAAGGATAAACGCTAAGGATTTTATCCGGCGTGCTCCACGTGCAAGCGTGGGTGCTCGCGCAATCGCTCGTTCGCGGAGCACGACGGATAAAATCCTTAGCGATATTAGAACCCTGCGCTGTGTGGTAGTCAACTTTTATTGATCATTTTTCCGGGCGATCCCAACGGTTCGCTGCGCTCACCATTGGGCTTGGGTTTGTAATAAATCGTAACGCGCCGGGGTTGGCGCTGTCAAAGTCGGTTGCGGGATTTTTTTTCGATGGCACGGATGACGCGAGCGCTAAACGTGGCCCCCTCTCCCCCTCGGGAATTTGGCCAACACCCCCCAAAAGTGCAAAATAACTGGGAAAAAGTGCAAAAGCGCTTGGCCAACAGCAAATGGCCAAGTAGGCGCTGGAAGCGTCGATTAGGTCAGTTTTCTCCTGTCACAATCGGCGAGTCTCTCGGTATGGGTGATTGAAACCAAACAACCCCTGGGAGATTGCCATGCCGACCGATCCCGCCATTATCGCCCGGAATGTGCGAAAAGATATTCACAACGGCTCGCAGGCGACGCCAATCTTGCGGGGTGTCAGTCTCGAGATCGCCATGGGCGAGACCGTCTTTCTGACCGGGCCGTCCGGCAGCGGCAAGACGACCCTGCTCTCGGTGCTCGGCTGCATTCTCACGCCGGACGCTGGCAGCGTGCACGTTCTGGGACGAACGGTCAACAAGCTGAACGCCGACGAATTGACGGGATTTCGTAGCGATAACCTCGGCTTCGTCTTCCAGAGTTTCAACCTGTTTCCCACCCTTTCCGCTCTTGACAACGTCCAACTGGCCTTGAGCATGCGCGGCTGGAAGCAGCGATCGGCAAAAGACAAAGCCACCCACATGCTCGAACAGGTCGGCCTGGGGCATCGCCTCCACACGCGCCCGGCCAAGCTGAGCGGCGGCGAATGCCAGCGCGTCGCCATCGCGCGCGGCCTGGCCTCCGACCCGGCGATCGTCTTCGCCGACGAACCGACCGCGTCTCTCGATGCCGACAACGGCCAGGCCGTCATGCGGTTGCTGACACACCTGGTGCGCGACCGCGGCGGGAGCCTCGTCGTCGTGACGCATGACAACCGCATCGCGTCGTTCGCCGATCGCGTGCTGCGGCTTGAGGATGGCGTTCTGAGCGGATTTGAGCATGCATCGCCGCGTGCGGCGTGAAGGAATGAAACGCCGAGTCGTTGCAAGGTTCCCCCTCACCCCCAAACCCCTCTCCCGATGGGAGAGGGGAGCAAATGCCATCGCTGAATGAAAACGAGAACGAATTGGAGACGAAATCATGAAGCGTATCTACCTGATGCTGGTTGTCCTTTCCTTGGTGGCGTTGACAACGACCTGGTTCGTAAGCCGAGGCGTCGGCCAAACCTCGCCGGAGCCGAACCTGTCGCCGACATACAGGCCAGACGCCATCGCCGCGAATGGCGTGGTCGAGGGAGTGACGTCAGAGGTCGCGCTACGGCCCGAGATCGCGGGCACGATCCGTGCAATTTACGTTCAAGTGAACGAGCGAGTGACGAAGGGCCAGCTTCTGCTGGAATTGGAGAATGAGGTCCAGACGCAGCAAGTCGCGCTCGCCAAGGCTGAATGGTGTCTGGCCCAGGCGCAGCTTGACCGCCTTCGCGCAGGTGAGCGAGCGGAAAAACGTCAGGCCCTAGCAGCCCAGCAATCGGCACGCAAGGCCGATTTTGACCATGCCGAGCGAAACTGGAATCGGGCCGAGCAACTGCTTGCGAAATCCGCGATCAGTCCGGAGGAACACGACAAGGCCTACTTCCATATGCAGCGTGCGAGGAAAGAATACGACGCCGCTGCCGCGGAGTATGCCCTTGCCATGGCGCCGCCGCAAAAGGATGATCTGGACGCCGCTATCGCTCGGATGGAGTCGGCCAAGGCGCGCTGGCGTCTGACGCAGGCGGAGTTGAACAGGACCAAGGTATACGCGCCGGCGGATGGCTGCATCCTGCAAGTTTCCGCCGAACCAGGCGACCAGACCGGGCCGGGCGCGAGCGGTGCCGTCCTCCTGTTCGCCGATCTGTCGCGTCTGCGTGTCCGAGCTTTCGTGGAGGAACTAGACGCCCTGCGTGTTCGTCCGGGGCAAACGGTGTCCGTCGCCGTGGACGGACTGCCGGGCCGACAGTTTCGCGGGAGCGTGGCGACCGTCTTGCCTCGCATGGGCAAACGCCATCCGCGCAGCGATGCCCCGGGCGAATACCAGGACCTATACTACCGCGAGGTGTTTATCGATTTGGCCAACAGCGAAGGCCTCATCATCAACTTGCGGACAGCGGTGCGCATCGATGTGGTTCCTGCGCCGTAGATTAGCGGTATCAATCGTTACGCCCCGTTTTGCGGAGCCGTCACATGCAGACGTCGGAATATCATGCCATCGATGCCAATGCGATGCCCTGGGAGGAGCGCTTTAGCGAGCAGATCGGGCGAGCGATTTATCGCAAGGAGCTGTTCAGCGATCCCGAGACCGGCATGCTGGTTCGGCTCGTGCGTTACCCGGCTGGGGTGATCAATCCCGATCACACGCATCCGTGCGGGCATGGGATGTACGTGCTCGAGGGCACGCTTGTCACGCACCAGGGGCGCTATGGTCCAGGCAGCTTCGTCTGGTTTCCCGAAGGCGAAACGATGCAGCACGGCGCCAGTGCCGACGGCGATGTCGTAGTCGTGTTCATTACCAACAAGCCGTTTCGCATCGATTACGTCAAGCCATGAATCCGACGGTCATCCTGCTCGGCGCCAGCGTTCGGGCGGCGGCGGACTCGGCGGCGCGTGCGGGTTGGGCGGCATGGTGCGCCGATTTGTTCGCCGACCGCGATCTTCGCCTCCGCGCCGACGTGCGAGCCATCGCAAGCGATCATTATCCGCAGGCATTTCTCGACGTGCTCGAATTCGCTCCCGCCGTGCCCGTGATCTATACCGGCGCGCTCGAGAATCATCCGGCTCTCATCGCGAAGTTGGCTCGCCCCGTCTGGGGAAGCTCGCCGGGGGTTCTGCGCGACGTGCGCAATCCATCGCTGTGGACCGCCGCCGTCGTTGACGCGGGATTGCCCTGCCCTCGAATCAGCCGTGAACCACAAGCATCGGGCCGCTGGCTGCTCAAGCCGATTCGGGGCGGCGCGGGTGCAGGTGTTATTTCCTATAAGCAGCAGGCCTTCGATTCTCGCAGTCACTACTTGCAAGAATTCATTGAGGGCGCGTCGGCTTCGGCACTTTGTATTGGAACAGAAAATGGCGCGATTCTCGTCGGCGTCAGCTTCCAACTTTCGGGCCAATCGTGGCTGCATGCCGGCGGATTCCAGTACGCGGGCAACATCGGGCCGATTCCGATCTCTCTATCGCAATGCGCGTCCTGGCAGGCGTTGGCTGACGTGCTCGTCAAGGCGTTTCGCCTGCGCGGCTTGTTCGGGATCGACGCAATCGTCCGCGATGATAGGCCTTGGCCTGTCGAGATCAATCCTCGCTATTCGGCGTCCGTCGAAATCCACGAGCGAGCGACAGGTATCGCTTTGCTCGATTGGCATCGCCGAGCGTTCGATGGTTCCGTCCTGCCGACTTGGCGTTCACCGGAACCATTGGCCTGCCATGGCAAGGCCGTGATGTATGCGCGACAAGCGTTTGTCTTTCCGCAGGACGGTCCTTGGATGGAGTCGCTCCGAAGCGATGCCGACATCGACCGCACGGCATTCGCCGACATCCCCGAAGCAGGCACGCAGATCGGCGTCGGCCAACCGGTGCTGACGTTCTTCGCGTCGGCGTCGAATTCGCGGGAATGTCTCTCGCGATTGGAAGAAATCGCCGACGCCCTCGCCCGATCCTTGTGGGGCTGATAAAACCATCCATGACGAAAGACCACGAACGAAACCCCAAGGACCAAAGACGTGAGCACAACGCCGACACTGAATGAAAGAGCCGCTCGGCTCGCTGATTTCGCCGCCAATTCAGCGGCCGCCCTGAGGCTGAACGTGCAGACGACCGCCGGCGGAGCACGCGTCATCGATTGCGGCGTCAAGACGCCAGGCGGATTGCAAGCCGGGTTGACGCTGGCGCGTCTCTCGCTCGCTGGCCAGGCGGAGGTAGGTCTCGTGCCTGGGGATGTGGCCGGCATTGGCTGCCCGCAGGTCACCGTCAGTAGCGACAATCCCGTGCTCGCCTGCATGGCGTCGCAATACGCCGGCTGGGCGATCACGGTTGGTAAATATTTCGCGATGGGATCCGGCCCGATGCGTGCCGCGCGCGGGACCGAGGAAATTTTCTCGCACATTCCTGGCAAGGAACAGGCGCCCGTTGCCGTCGGTACGCTCGAATCTCGCAAGCTGCCCGATGATGCGGTTATCGACTACCTTTCCGCGGAATTGAAAGTGCCCGCGAACAAGCTGACGCTGCTCGTCGCGCCTGCGGCCAGTCAGGCGGGCAACCTGCAAGTCGTGGCTCGTTCGCTCGAGACGGCGTTGCACAAACTGCACGAGCTGAAATTCGATCTGAACCAGGTGGTTTCCGGGTTCGGCTCCGCGCCGCTGCCGCCCGTCGCCAAGGACGAGCTTGTTGCCATTGGCCGAACCAATGACGCGATTCTGTACGGCGGACGGGTGACGATCTGGGTGCAGACGTCCGACGAACAACTCGCGGAGATCGGGCCAAAAGTTCCCGCGAGTGCGTCGGCGGATTATGGCGAGCCGTTCGCGTCGATCTTCGCGCGGTACAATCACGATTTCTACAAGATCGACCCGATGCTGTTCAGTCCCGCGGAGATCGTGTTCTGCAACCTTACGACCGGCCGAGCGTTCGCGTTCGGCAGGACGCGTGCGGAAGTGTTGCAGCAATCGTTTTTTTGATGACCATTTGATTGCAATAATGTTCAATTGAGAATCGTTTTTTACCACGGATAACACGAATGGACACGGATAAATGCAGGAAAAATGGGATGCCAATTGAATTACCAGGTTTCATTTTCGCTCCCATCCGTGGCATTTCGTGTTATCTGTGGTTAGATTTACGGGCCTTTGTTACGGCAAATGTTCGGATTTTGTTAGATTGATCCCGTTGAACGGTATTGTGGGTAAAGAGACTAGATCATGCAACCGGTTCAGGAATGGCTGAGCAAGTTTCTCTTTGAGATGTTTAACGACTACGTCAATCTCACGGCGGGGTTGATCGGCGTCGTCGTCATTATCGCGGGCGTCGTCTATGTCGCCACGAAGCCGAAGCTGTTCATGCTCGGGCTGAAGAATCTTCGCCGGCATATCGTGCGTACGGTGCTGACGGCCATGGCGATTGCCGTGCTGGCGTTCATGATTACGACTATCTGGACGGTCATCTATTTCATCGATCTTGCGACCCGAGAACGTGCGAAGGACCTGAAAATCATCGTCACCGAGCGCTGGCAGATTCCCAGTCAGCTCCCGTCGGCGTATGCCAAATACCTCGACCCGACGTCGACGAGCCTTCTGCCTGAGCTTCAGGAAAATGGCAAGCCCAAGTATTATGCGCAAAAGGATTTCATGTCGTGGTCGTTCTTCGGCGGATCGCTGGATCCAAACAAGCGCTCGCCGGAGAATCTGGTCTTTTTCTTTGCCATGAATCCCGATCACATCATGCCCATGATGGACGACCTCGGCGATATCGACCCAAAGCTGATCGACGCACTCAAGAACAATCTGCGCGGCTGCTTGATGGGATCGGAGAAAATGCAGACGATCAACAAGCGCGTGGGCGAACGATTCAAGCTTGCGAGCATCAACTACAAGGGCATCGACAACGTCGAATTTGAGATTGTCGGCGTGCTGCCCGATGGGCGCTATAACCAGAGCGCCATCATGAACAACGAGTATTTCTATCGGCTGTTCGATGACTATAAGAACAAGAACAATGCCGCCCATCCGCTGGCGGTCAAGAACCTCAACCTCATCTGGATTCGCGTCTCCGATCGCGAGCAATTCGATCGCGTGGGCAACATGCTCGAAAACTCGCCGTACCTCAAGGATCCTTCCGTGAAAGTCGAGACTGCGTCGTCCGGCATCAGCTCGTTTCTCGATGCGTACAAGGATCTGCTGCTGGCGATGAAGTACCTGCTCGTGCCTGGCATGATGGTCGTCATGTCGCTGGTGATGGCCAATGCGATCAGCATCACCGTGCGCGAACGCCGAATGGAGATGGCGGTGATGAAGGTGCTCGGCTACAGCCCGAACCAGGTGCTGATGCTCGTGCTTGGCGAGGCAATGCTGATTGGCGCGATCGCCGGATTCGCCGCCGCGCTGACAACGTATTTGTTCTTCAATTTGAAGTGGGGTGGGATTCCGTTCCGCATCGCCTTTTTCCCGGTCTTCCGCATTCCTGAAGCGTCGCTTTTCTGGGGCTTGGCGATCGGTTCGCTGGCGTCCTTCGCGGGCAGCATCCTCCCGGCATGGTCTGCGCGCGAGGTGAAGGTGTCCGAGGTGTTCTCGAAAGTGGCTTGAGCTTGCCCAATGCGCGACGAAAGTCGTGCACTGGGCGATTTTGTGGCGCGCAAGCTCAGGCGTTTCCGTGTTTGCGGCGGTCGCACTTTTTGCGGCGCCAGGGCGATTTGTGGTTGTAGGCTTTGCGACGTCGTTTGGCAGCGGTTCGCAGCGTTTTCTTGCGCATCATATCTGGTTCACCCAATTATGGTTTCAACAAAGAAGGCTCGGTTCCTTCACCGAGCCGATAGTCAGTGATTTGATTTTACGAACTTGCCGACAGAACGAAAGGCCGAAGATTTCCACCACGACCTTCCAATATTCAAGTGCGCGAAGTCACAGAGTTGGTTGGATTGCTAACGGCATTGCCGCGAGTTCCGATATGACGCTAGAGAAAACGGCAGGCTCACTGGACAACTCCAAACCAAAGTCAAGGATCACCTGACGGACGGATGCAAGCCGCGATCGATAGCTCAGTCATGGGATGGCGGCTGAAGGATTTGGTTCCCGCTGAATTGGCCGCACTCGGATAAGAACAAGAAGGACCACAATCCAGATCGCGAGCATTACTGGGGAGCCAACATAGAGGATCGGTTCGGATTCCCAGGTTGTTCGTTCCGGAAACGCTTCCCAGGCGCGAAAAGGCGAAGGCTCTTCGCGTTGCATCATCCTTTCGACAACGGACGCGGCGGCTGTGATGCGGTTGGTTCGTTATTTCCCTTTCGGGTGATCCACCTCAACGACGACGCGCAGGCCGAGCGTGTTGGAATGCAGGTTCACTGAGGGAAAATTGCAACGAGCGGCAGAGCGGCAGTGGAGCGGGCCGGCGTCTTCCCAGCTGCCGCCGCGAACGACAGTTCTGCTCGGATCGCCGCCGGTGGTCCACGCGCTGCCGTCGGTGGGAGCGCCTTGGTAGTCGAGGTGTTCGACATCCGCGACTCGCTCCGCGACGTTGCCGAGCAGGTCGTACAGGCCCCAGGGGTTCGGCCTGCGCGTGCCGACTTCGTAGGGCGCCTTGGCTCCGAATTGCAGGTATTCCTTGAGCACGAAATTCGAGAGGTTGCCCTTTACTTTCTTTTGTGTCTCATCGCCAAAGAAGAAGTAGGTCGTCGTTCCCGCCCGGCACGCGTACTCCCACTCGGCTTCGCTGGGCAGGCGGATCGCGCGTTTTGTCAGGGCCGATGCTTGTTTGCAGAAGTCGTTGCATTCGGCAAAGGTCATGTCTTCCGCTGGGTGGTTGCCGAATTTTTTGGGATCTTTTTCGGCTTCAAAGGTCAAGCGAAACTTCGGCGCCTTGCCCATGACGGCGAGCCATTGTGATTGCGTCACCTCGTACTTGCCCATGTAGAAGGGGCGCTTGTGCACGACGATTCGCCGAGGCAACTCCCATTTCGTATCGACGAGTTCGTCGGCCTTGGCTTCATTGTCGGCGGCGCCCATGACGAACATGCCGGCGGGGATGAGAGCCAATTCGAGTTTGACGCCCTTGCCCAGATCGAGCGATTCGGCGGGCGCTAGTCCAGCACGTTTGGCGTAGGCGGCGATTGTTTCTTCGTGATCCCAGAACGGGTATTCGCCGGGCCTGAAGCTGCGCCGGACGGTCATGAAGTGAACGCGCCAACCAGGCTCGGAGTCTGGCTTGATGACGGTGATGTCGAACGCGCCAAGATGGCGATCGGCAAGCAATTGGCCCTTGCAATAAACTTCATTTGCTGAGCCCGTGACTTTTTCGAGTTTCCATTGCGTGAACTTGGGGAAAGAAGGTTCGCCGAGCACGGGCGGGCCAACGATCAGGCGGTTGAGTCCATTCCAGACCGGGTCGGCGGCGTTGGGGTGATCGTTGGCCTTGGCCGCCATCGCTTTGAACTGTGGCGTGGTGAGCAGAAGCGCGGCTGGGAGTTGGTTGTCAACGATCGCCTGAAGGAATTGCTCGCAGACGCCGCGCGCTGCCTTGTGGTCGTTTTCGGCTGGATTTGCAGGTGGCGCGTCCTTGGGCACGGCCTGCTTTCGGTCATGCATTACGGACGAAAAGATGCCCATCCCCACTGCGAGCAGCAGCATGAAGATCCAAAGACCATAATGCCAGCGCAGGGAGTGAACCTTGCCACGCTCGGCAACTTCAAGCCGGCGCATCGCCCACAATGCGGCGAGGCCAAGGATTCCCGCCAGCACGGACCCGGTGAATAGATGAACTGAGATGGTCGCGGTGCCGGCCGTGGTCTGGCGCACGAACCAAGGCCCAGGGTTCCCGATGGCGAAATAATGTGCCGATGTCGCTGGATTGTCCGGAGACCTGCTGATCGAAAAATTGTAACCGAACAAACACCACACGCTCGCCAGGTAGAACAGGACGAGCGGAACGTGAACGGCAAGTCGAACGCCTGCCGGCAGGGCACGCCAACTCTCGGACCACGCCGACGATGATGCTCGATTCAGCAGTTGAATGACAAGCAGTCCGCCCAGCCAAAGCGCGAGCATTATCGGCACGCCGACGTAGAGGATGGACACTACAGGAGCGAAGGAAGATTCGTGCGTGCCGACGTAATCCGCCCACAGAAACGGCGTGCCTTTCGCGTTCGCATCCAGTTCCTCGCGGCCCACGAAAAACGCGAGGTAGCCCACCGGCTTTTGTTCACCTTTCCAGCCGCCGGCCGCGTCATCGTCGCTCTTTGCCAGGCGAATCAAGTTCATCAGAGCTTCGCACTGTTTTCGCAGCGATTCTTCACCCTTGGGCACGACACGATTGGCAGGTTGATTCGGATCTTTCAGTACCCAGTCCTCCAGGTCGCCGACTGTTAACGGTCGATCATGCGGCCACCGCAAGGCGGATCCTGCATAGCGATGGAGAAATCCTTTGGAATCAACCTCCAGTATCGAGATGTGGCCTCGCGCGTGTTCCATGAAGATCGAGAAATCGTCGCGAGTTCGCTCGCCTGCCCAGCCGGGTCCCGTCCAGTTGATGACGCCGCGCGAGGCGTAGCCATCGCGGCGAATTTCGCGTTCGTTGGTGATGGTGATTCTGCGGATTAGTTCGTGCTTTGGAGTTAACGTCACCACGCACTTCGCCTTGCCTTCGTAGGGCCAATAATGGCGATCGAAGTAACCAAGCGCGCTCGCCCAGGTTGATGAATGCGGCCCATTGTGCGTCGGCAGCCACAGCGTGCAATACACCGCGGCACAGGCGAGCGTCCACGATGTCAGCAGTGCGGGCCGAGCGGTGCTGCGCGGCAACCAGAGAAAGAGCAAGCCGTGGACTGCAAGCCAGGCGAGCGACGCCCACGCCGCCGCCTCGGCGAAGCCGATCGTTGCGTTGACGCCGAGGAAGACCATGCCAACGAGAAATGCGGCTGCCAGAAACCGCGTTATCACCGCTCGGTTTGCGCCACTCGTTTCCGCCTGTTTTTCTTCTTCCACCGTCTCGGCGGGTTTCACGCCGCCAAGTAGCAGGCGGAAGCCTTCGCCTTCCTCGTCGAGTTTTCGAATATCCCACCGCGTGATGATGGATTGCCAGGTTTTGACCGACCAGTCGCAGCTGACCCATTGCTTCTGCTCCGGCGCCGGGATGATCTGCACGGTGAGCCGAGTGTAGAGATCGCGAATGTTGGTCGCCCATAAGCCCGCCAGCCAACTGCCGCGTTCAAAAGTCCATCGGCCCGGACCTTGTTCGATCAGGCGATAGCCGAGAGCGAGAAAGTGGAAGTTCGCCTGCTGGCCCACGTCGCACGATTCGTCGGCCAGAAAGCGGATGTTCTTGAGCGGCGTGCCGACAGGTTTCGAAGGCGAAGACGCACCGCTGTTTGGCGAAGATTCGCGTTGCGAAAGTATGGCGCTTACATCTGCGCGAAGCAAGGTGAGCAGCGCCCACAACCCGAGCGGTATCCCGAAAATCGCCAGCGGATCGGTCGGCAAGATCATCAATACGCTGGAAGTGAGGGCCCAACCGCGACCACGCAAGCCGAGTAGCGAAATGGCTCCGTAGACCGTGGCGATGCGGATCGGCAAACCCACCAGGCTCGCTACAAGGATTGCCCGCAACACCGGTTCGGAGTTAGGGCCCGTGTTGCCTGCCCACAGGTAAACGCCCGTCACAATCGCTCCAACGAGACAGACTCCCGCTCCCAGGCTAGCAATTACGATCATGCCGATTGCGGGTCCGCGAACTCTGCGTTCCGGGCTTATTTCTGCTTGCCACCATGCACGAAGCGAAAACGCGGTCGCCCACATTGCCATGGAAAAATTCAACGCAAGAAAGCAACCGCCGGCGATCCACGGCGCCGGATTGGGGGGCAGATTCCAATACGGCAAATTGTAACAGAGCAGGGCGATCAGCGAAATCAGAAACGCCACGCCGACCGTCGTCCATCGCCCAAATGAAATCGTCGCCTGCCCCTGGCGATTTCGGCGAACCGTGATCCAGATTCCCGCCAACCAGCCGAGGTACACGATAATCGCGCCGGCGCTGGCAACCCCATCCAGCAGGCCAGGATTATCACGCTGAGGCAGCCAAACGAGAAAAACGGCCAATGCCAGCGAAAGAATGGCGATCTGGCCGGCATATCGCTGCGTCAATGCGTTCGGGCGTTCGATCCCGTGAAGGTTGCCAATCGTATTCACGGCTTCGCGTGCTTTGCCCAGCGATACCTTTCGTACATCGGCAAAAAGCTTGATGGCCGCGGCGAGCTTGTCTTGGCGAAGCAACTCGATAACCTGTGCTTCCAGTTCCTGCTGCGAGGGCGATTCCTCCTTCTGCCGATTAACATCGGAATTTGACGTTATCGCTGCCATCTCCGTCTTGACGTCGCTCGCCTGCTGCCAGCGTTGCTCCGGTTCGCGCTCCAGCGCTCGCAGCACGACCTCATCGAGCCGAACGTCGATCTGCACCTTCTTCGACGGCGGAGCGAATCGACCCATCGGCACCTCGCCCGTCAATAGTTCATAGAACACCACGCCCAGCGAATAGATGTCGGCCCGGTGATCGACGAGTTTCGAGCCTTCCATCTGCTCCGGCGCCATGTAGCGCAGCGTGCCCATGACTTGTTGCGTGCCGGTCAAGGATGGATCAACGTCACTCCCGCCCAGCAGTTTCGCCAAGCCGAAGTCGGCGATCTTCACGCGGCCCTTTTTGTCGAGCAGCACATTCTCCGGCTTGATGTCGCGATGGACGATGCCCTCGTCGTGCGCGAATTGCAGGGCATCGCAAATCTGCGGCACGATCGCCAGCGCCTCTTTCGGCGACATTTTGCCTGCCCGCAGCGCCTGGCGAAGATTGACGCCGTCGATGTATTCCATGACGAAGTAGCACAACCCATCGCTGGTTTGGCCGAACTCGAAGACGGTAACGATATTCGGATGGCTAAGCTTGGCGAGCGCCTTGGCTTCACGCGAAAACCGCTCGGCGAACGACGCATTGCCGCCAGCGTCCGGCGGTAGAATCTTCAATGCGACATCGCGATCCAGGCCTTTTTGCCTCGCTTTGTACACCGCGCCCATGCCGCCCTGGCCGAGCAATTCGAGGATTTCGAGTTGCGGAAACTTATCAGCCAGTTCCGCTGGCGTCGGCGCCTGAAACGCCGGCTGAGGACGACTGGTGACGTATGCGGCCGTCTTCAGCGACTTCGCCAGGCGATCCATGCGCGACTGGTCGGCAAAGAAGCCGCGCAGCTCGTCCGCGATTTCGGGATGCCGTTGAAGCAGCTCCTCACGATCCGGATTTTGCCCTGCATCGACCGCTTGAAGGTAGCTGTGCAGGATCGCTTCGAGCAGTTTTTCGCGTGAGGATTCGGTCATTGCTTCTCCCATTCACCTAACGATTTTCGCAAATTTTTTAGACCACGTTGCAGAAGACCCGTGACGGCGGCGGTCGTACATCCGAGTTGCTCGGCAATCTCCGCGATCGGCAGGCCCTGAAAGTGCCGAAGGACGACGGCATCACGCTGGGCGTCGGGCAGTTGCGTCAGCGCCTCGGCGAGTTGTAGGGCGCGCTCGTGGCGTTCCGCCTTCTGGCTGGGCGAGGATTGCGGATCGGCCAGCCAGCCTTCCAGTTGCGAGGCGGAGTTGTCGAGGTCGGCTTGCAGCGATTGCTCCTTGCGAACGTCGCGCTTGCCGCGGGTCAGGTCGCGGACGGCATTGGCGAGGTTGCGTGCGAGGATCTGTCGCAGCCACGCCGCCTGGGCCGCCGAGTCCTCGCCGTGAAAGGAAGCGACGGCCTGATGCGCTTCGAGCATGGTCTGCTGCACGATGTCGGACGCATCGAGCTTGCCGCGCAGCTTGCGATCGAGTTTCATCTGGGCCAGCAGCAGGAGGTAACTGCGAAAGCGATCGATGTTCAAGCGACGTACTCCGCGAGGGTGTTGCTAATAGACTAAGCACCGTTTCGCTGTCGGCGTAGCGCGGGGAAAAAAATAAAAAAGGTGGCGATTCTACGGATCAATAGTTATTGAACAATTCGCTTCTACGACATTACTTATTGCGATTCAGACTGGAGTTACAATCTGTTGGCCGGAATTCACGCAACATTCCGTGCATGCACACCGGATCGGTATCGCCATTTTCGCTGGTTGGTCGAACCTAGCCACCGTTTCGCGTATAATATTCGATGGAGGATACTAGCATGAAAGACGTTTCAACAAAGCAACAACTCCTCGTCTCAACTGACGGAAATGCAGGGCCGTATATAATGGTTCCTGTCACGCAACTGGATGATTTGCGCCTTCTTCTTGATCGGCACAATGTCCATTATCTGGTCGACGAGGACGCGATTTCCCTGAATGGCGAGCCAGAGATTGGAATTGTCAATCTTGGCCGCGCTGGAGACGCAGTTGCGGTGCAAAGAATTCTAGATCGCGCCAACTAACAGCAGGTGAAAGAGGTTGCTCCATGGCGCTCGCCGATGATATTCGGAAACTTCGAGAACGCGTTTTGTTGGACCTTGAAGCTGCACACGATTACTTCATCGACACAAAAGGGGCCTGGGGAATTGTCCATAGGTACATCAAAGCAGGTAATAAGTTCTCTATCCGAAATATGACGACAAGGAACGTTACTACAGAAGCAGTCCTCGCAAACAAGTCACGCAGTTACGTTTCCGGGCAACTCGCTGAGGCAACTTTTCAGCAATTCGTTTCAATCTTTGAGAACGCTTTTGTTGACCTTCTGCGCTTATGGTTAATATCGCATCCCCAGAGTCTAGGTAGCAAGGATTTGTCATTCAAGATCGTGCTTGATGCTCCGGACAAAGACGCCATCACTCTGCATGTCGTAAACAGAGAACTAAACGAGCTTACATACAAGACGCCAAAGGACTGGTTCGAATACTTGAAAAAACGAGTAAAACTCAATTGTCCGACCAATGAGGAAATCGAACGAATCGGCGAGATAAAAGCCTCTCGCGACATTCTTGTCCACAACCGTGGATTCGCGAACAAGATTTATCTCTCGAAAGCTGGCGATATTGCACGTTTCGATGACGGTCAGAAACTCGATGTTCCAGAGCACTATCATCGTGAAGCATGGGAATTGATCCGCAAGGTGATCTCAGATGTATTTTCCGCAGCAGCAGAAAAGGCGGAGTAGCTTAAGGCTAGCTTTGATCCATGCCGTACAATTGTTCGTGAAAGCGAGCTGAAAACTGGGTTTGTGTGCGCCCAGAAAGCACAAGGAGTTCACTACTATGTCCACCTACATCGACCCCCATATCCACATGATCTCACGCGTCACCGATGATTACCATCGCATGGCGCTTTCCGGCTGTGCCGCGGTTTCCGAACCCGCGTTTTGGGCGGGGTTCGATCGCGGATCCGTCGAGGGTTTCCGCGATTACTTCCACCACCTCACCAACGTAGAGCCGAAACGCGCCGCTCAGTTCGGCATTCGCCATTACTCTTGGCTCTGTATCAACGCCAAGGAAGCCGAGAATGTCGAACTCTCGCGCGGCGTCATTCAGATGATCCCCGAATTCCTTGACAAGCCGAACGTGCTCGGCATCGGCGAGATTGGCCTGAACAAGAACACGCGCAACGAGGCGACGATCTTTCAGGAGCACGTCGATCTTGCCATGAAAACGAACGAGCTGATACTCATCCACACGCCGCACCTGGAAGACAAGTACAAGGGCACGCGCATGATTATCGACATGCTCAAGAGCGACAAGCGCGTCGATCCGGGCCGCGTGCTGATCGATCATGTCGAGGAACATACGGTTCGCCTGGCTCTCGACAGTGGCTTCTGGTGCGCGATGACGCTTTATCCGACGACGAAGTGTACGCCGCAACGCGCCGCCGACATCGTGGAAATGGTTGGCACGGACCGGATCATGGCGAACTCCGCGGGCGACTGGGGCAAATCCGATCCGATGGCGGTGCCGGAGCTTATGCTCGAACTGCGCCGCCGAGGGCATCCGGAGAGCACGATCCGCAAACTCGTTCTCGAGAATCCGCTGAATTTTTGGCGATTGAGCAACCGCTGGCAGGAATGGCCAACCGAAGACCTGGAAGCGGCTCGCAACGGCAAAGACCGCACGCGGGTTCAAACGCCTGCCATGGCGAAAGCCTGAGCACGACCATTGGCGAGCGATGCGATCAAGCGCGTATTCTCCGGCGAGACGGCCAGGTGCTCGATCTGGTCGTCGAGATTCTCGTAGGAGTACAAGCGTCGGCCTGACTTCAGGCTCCAAATCTCAAGCGCCGGCGGGGCGCCTTTGGGGAGTGTCTCCGCTTCCGAGTCATCGCCAATGCCAAGAAAGTCGGCGATGCCGTCGCGAAAGTCCTTCGTCAAGTCTTTGACTAACGCTCGACCCGGGAGATAGTGCTCCAACTCGAAATGCGGATAATACCCTGCCACGATCAACCGCGTGCCATCCGCGCTGAGAACCGCGCGCGACGGGATACACCTCGGTAGGTCCGCGGGCACGGGTAGATTGCTCGGTCGGCCCGAATCCAAATTCCAGCACCAGACCGGCGCATGCGAAAGCGTGCCGTGTGCCGATGGATTCGCCGCCGCGATTAGCCGGGTTCCGTCACAGTGAAACGACGTGATCGCGCCGAACGCTCCGGTGAAACGGCGCTTTTGGCGGTTCGCACGGACGCTCCAGACTTCAACCCGTCCTTCGGCGCCGCCAATGAAGAGCAGCGAGCCGTCAGCCGCAAACGCCAGCGTGGCAATCGGTTCGTCCCACAGTTCTACGCGAGGCAACACCGTTTCCGCGCCGCTGATCATTGGCCAAAATCGCACGGCGCCATCCTCGTCGCCGCTCACCGCGAATCCTTGGTCGGGCGACATGGCCACTGCGCGTATCGGACAGACCGGGCCAAGCCAGCGTTTGCAGATGGCTCGCGAAGGCAACTCCCAGCACAAGAGATTGCCGGCCGCATCGCCTGACAAAGCGACGACACCATCTGCCGCGATACCTACGCTTGTGACGAGGCGCCGATGTTCGCGGAACACGCCGGCGAGTTCGCCGGCGCGCATGTTAAGGATCTGAACATCGTCGCCCAACCCCGCCAGCGCCCATTGAGCGTGAGCGCCGTAAGCCAGGCAGTTGGCACGCTTTTTGAGGGATAGGATCCCGATCGTTCCATAGAACGTCGATTCGCGCAGCGTCATCGGCGAAAGCGCGATATCGCAGCTGGGCTCAATTGCGTATGGCTCCGGTCCGTCGTCGTGCCAAAGGAAGCGTGAATCGACTTGCTCGACCCGGATCCGCTCATCATTGCGCAGGCGCAATTCCCCTTCGGGCAGCACTCGCGGAGCATCGGGGCCAAAGTCCGGCTCGATCGGCCGATGCGTGTCTCGGTCTAGCCGGCGAGCGCACACGGGGCAGCGGATAAATTCGCCACCGCCGGCTGCGGAGAAGGTGTTCCCACAGGTGCAAGTTACCGCGAACATCACGAGTTCTCAAAATCGTTGTATTGCGCAATCATTAAGGCCCTGAGATGTACATAATGTTTACCAGATCCAGAAGATAAGTGCGTAGTAATCATCTTCGATTCCGCAAAAGTGAACACTTCGCTGCAAAAAAGGACAGTCCTAAATATACTGTAATCTTATTCAGACACACCGAATTTTCTAGATTGATCTCGTATCTTTCTACAAGAAAAAGAGTTGCGTCAAGGACTTCTTTTGATGTCCAAATTGTTCACCTAATTGGCATTTATTTCGCATCCGGGTTTTTGTTCAACAAACAATCGTCTTGGAGGACCACTATGCGACTTTTCAAATCATTATTTTTGATAATTCCCTTGTTATTCGGAACCGGATGCGATCCACTAAATGTGGAAAATGCCGCGCGAATACTTGGTGCCAGTGTTGATAGGAATACCGCAAAGATCCTTGAAGCTTTCCTGCGAGGCGTACAGCAGGCCGAAGGCGAATCAAAAGAATGGCGAGAGCTTACAAGTCGCATTCGTAGTGATTTTAATCGGTTCCCAGCACGTACACGGATTGAAGCGATGGCTCTGACAGACTTTGCTATCAGCCGATTGAAGGAGAACGTGGGGGAAATTGAAAAAATCACCGGATTGTTGAATAAGAAAGATTACGTAGGAGCACTCGGTGCTTTCATGGCACTACAAGAGGCAGTGCAAGGAAAAAACGTCGTTATTGGGAGTTTTTATCCTGACAAAATTGATATTGTGTGGCGAGATCACTCTACCGCCGTGAAAAAGGATACCAGCCTAACAACAGTTGCGCTCGTGGGATTTAACATGGATCCGTCCGAGAAAGGCAAAAAAGACTGGTCTGTTGAAATTCGAGACATCAATAACAAAAAATTGCGAACAGGATGGGACCATCTAGTAATCAGTTCTCCATATTTAGCACAGATCGACGTCAGTGGCGGAAAAGGTGCGAGCGGGATTCAGTTTAATCCAGGCGAGACTCGGCTTGTCGTCCTTTATAAAAACACACAGGTCGTGGCAATTCCAATCACTTGGGGGCCGCGACCAGAACCTGTGCAGCCGCCTAAAGTAACGTTTATTAAACTCAGGGTGCATACTACGCGAGACGATAAAGATCGCGAGATTGGTTTCACCTACATTCCTCATTTGTCGGGAGTCGGCGCTGTCGGAACATTCGACGCTCCGCCCGGAGATGTTTGGCGTGATCGAACAGAGCGTGAATTTACAATCAAGATGGACAAGCCTTTCTTGTGGGATGATCGATTAAAGCATCAACTTCGCGTGGTATATCGATCTACAAACGGCGACCCACGATGGATTGGTTATTTGAGTGCAGATGCCGTTCTAAGCGATGGGAGAAGACTTCCGCTGTTACTTACTGGTGAGTTTGACATGGGGCATCGAGGTCGAAATCAAACGCGAGAGTTTATGTTCAACAGGTAATTGTCTTTCGACTATCGTATGAACCCACTCTGATCCGATATTCGCGTCGGGAGCAGTCTGATGCGAATATCGGTTTTTTGTCCAGTTTAATAATCCAAGGAACTGCCCTACCATGCTTCTCGCGGAAAACGAATGTAGGCCCGCAATGCGGCGGGCAATCCGTCTGCCGTGCGTTCGGCCGTCAATTCTGGATGTGTATCTCGAAGCCGAGCCGTGGCTTCATTTTCATCCGTGCTCGAATGTTGCGGTGCTGTGCATTCTCAATCACCCCATCGCCGTCATCCCGGCTACGCCGCTCGAAACCGCTTCCATGCAGTCGTTGCTCTTTCAAATCCGCCATCGCTCGCCGCGACTGGTCTAGTGGCGATTCATTCGTTCCCGCCCTGGGCCTGTTTCGCGATGAGGCGGATTTCCGACACCGGGACGCGCGTTTGCACGCGAAGCGAATGGGTGTCCAGCGTCAACGCCATCGACGTCATTTCATCGGGTTGTCCCACGCCAGCGTTCTGCGTTACCAGTCGCATGATGCCTTGCAAGCCGACATGCAGCTCGAAAACTCGGTCAGCGTTCGCTTGTTGGTGGAATCGCGCCAGCCGTTTGCCCCCGGCGAGGCCTGGCATGCCCTTGGTCACGTTTTGCATGCATTCGTCGAAGAGCCGAACGTCGGACCCGAGCATGAAAACGACTTGCTTGCCGACGATGCCGATGCGCAGCTTGTCCCAGTCGGGTCCGAAGAGCTCGGTGTATTGCTTGGTCCGCGCCTTCTCGGCGCCGGGAAGGGCGACGTGGATGACGTCCACCGCGAAGCCCGCTCGCTTCTCGCCGTTGGCGATGTACGTGAGCTTGGGATTGGGGAAGAGCGGCGCCGCCTTCGCATCAAGCAGAATTTTGCGTCGTTCAGCGGCTTCGTTCTGGATGCGGACGAGCAAGCCTTCGACCCGGCGTGTCGATTCGAGGTCGAGCGTTTTGCTGTCGAGCGCTTTCTGCAAATGCACGACCGAGCGCTCGCCGATCAAGGCCAGCCGAGTAGTTGCCGACTGCCGCACCTTGTAGATGTTGCTCTCGAGGTGCTTCACGAGTTTGGCGATGTCGATTTCTTCGGCGGTTTCTTTTTTGCTCCAATCGAGCGAGTCAGCCTGGCCCATTTTCAGAAGCACTTTCATGTCGCGCAAAAAACGCGGCGCGTCATCGGTATCGAGGACGGCCACCGCACTGAACAACCCGTGCTTTGGTTCGTCGGCGTTTTGATAGACGGCCAGGCGATTGCTCTTGAGCTGCCGCCAGACCTCGTGCAACACGCCGAGGTAGTGCATGCGATCGATCGGAGCGATGACGCGATTATCGATCAGTGCGATGTCGATCAGGAAGTGGAACATGATCTTGGCGAGAAAGGCCTGCTCGTCGGCATCGCCCGAAGCGGCCTGGGCGAACAGAACGTTGCCGTCGGGCAGCCCCGCGAGACTGGTTGGTTTTCGCCGATCGCGTAGCGAGGAAAGCAGCTTTTCGCCCGCGCCGCCTTTCGGGAAAGTCGCCAGCATCTGCGCATCCAGGCCGTCGTCGATGCGAAAGCCTAACACCATGTTCCGAATCTCGGCGACGGCGCCGGCAAGCCGGGCAGCATACCCATCGTTGCGCATATCGGGATTGTCTTTTAGAAACTGTTCGACGAAGTTCGCCCCGGCTACTTCCTTTTCCCACACATACCTGCCGATGTGGAGGACGATATCGCTCTCGTCGAAGGGCTTGCGCTGCTCGACCGTCAATCCGCTGGCGAGCGGTTTGCTCAGCAGCACGCGGCGAAGCGTGTCCGAGGAACCTGAAAGGTAGAAATGGTCTTTCGTCCGCATGGCGTTGTGGCGAAGCAGGCCGCCCTTGGTCGATTGCACGGTTTTTAGGGGAGGCTTGCCCTTCGCGAAACCGAAGTTCTTGGCCATCTCGTCCGCATCGGTATAGGGGATGACAGGGACGATCAGTTCTTCGAGGTGCTGCAGGCCGATCCTTTCTTTGGTCGCCATGAGAACAATCGCCGCCGAGCCTTTGCGATTGAAGCCGGAGCGAATGCCGAGAAAGTTATTGGCTTCCTCGAAAAGCTTGCTCGGCCGCAGCGGCATTCGTATCTGCGTTTCGTCGAGGAATTTGTCGCCTTTCTTGAGCAGCGAATCGAGATCGCGAATCGCAATCGCCGCGGCGGCGTCCTGAGGCAGGGCGTCGAGCACCGGTTGGGCGTGGAGAGCGGAATGGATCGCGAGCAGGACAACCAGGGATACGAGCGATTTCATGGTAGAGCCTCTTCGTTTAGCCGCGCCGCGGCGGGCGGGGAAAGATGCCGTGCGTCCGTGTCCGCGCTCCGCTGCGCGTCGCGGCTAAACGGAAAATTATTTCGCCGTGCCGATACGCCAGAGGTGGCTTTTCGTGCGGATAAACAAGCTATTCGATGCCGCGGCAGGCGAAGCCATAATGTCTTCATCGATGTCGACTCGAGACACGACGTCGAACTTTCGGTCGGCACGGACGATGATCGCCTTGCCTTCCTTGCTGAAGAAATAGACGTTGCCGTTGGCGACCAGCGGCGTGGCGCGGAAAGCGCCGCCCAAGCGTTCCTTCCAAATCTCTTCACCCGATTTGGCATCGACGCAAATTGCGGTTCCCTGATTGTTGGCGAGGAAGACGAGGCCATTGACGAATACCGGGCAGGCGGCATCGGGCGTGGCGCCGGTGTACTTCCATAGCACGTTGGTCTTGGTCGTGTCGTCCTTGCCTCCCGCCTTGATCGCGAACAGCGGCCCCTTCATGCCCTGGATGGCATACACCGTGTCGCCGACAAGCGTCGGCCCGGAGATGACGCGATTTCCCGTGAACGGCTTGCACTGCCACAGCTTCTTTCCCGTGGTCGGCTCATAGGCGTCGAGAACGTTGCCGCCGAACACGACGAGTTCGGGTTTGCCGTGGTTGTTGAAGATGAACGGGGTGGTGTAGGAGTCGGCAGGTTCGCCCTTGGCGCCGGTGGTGCGTTCGACATGCCAGACCGGCTTCCCCGTGAGCTTTTCCTGGGCGAGCACGTAGCTTTTGCCGTTGCCTTTGGGGTCTTGAATGCAGACGGAGATCAACAGATCGCCGTGAAGGATCGGCGAGTTAGCATGACCCCACCAGATGGAATAGAATCCGTGCTTCTTGGCGAGGTTTTCCTGCCAAACCTTTTCGCCAGCGAAGGTGTAGCACGCGAGTTCGCCGTTGCCGAAATGGGCCCAGACATGCGTGCCGTCGGTAATGGGCGACGGGCTGGCCATGTTGTGTTCGTCGTGGTAGCGGTTTTCGCCAACGGGTCCTTTGCGGCGAGGCTGTCCCGTACCGATTTCGCGTTGCCATTCGATCTTGCCGGTACGGGAGTCGATGCGCAGCAGCAGCAATTGCTTGTCGTTTACCTGAGTCGTGACGAAGACGGCATCACGCCAGACTGCAGGCGTGGACGTTCCCCAGCCCGGCAGAGCGGTCTTCCAGGCGACGTTCTCGGTCTTGCTCCACTTTATGGGCAGATGCTGGCCGTGCGCGACGCTGTCGTTGGTGGGACCGCGCCATTGAGGCCAAATGTCGGACGAGTCGGCTTTGCCAGTTTGATTGAGCGTGAGAAGTAGCGAAAGTACGATTAGATGCATCGAGCAGACTCCCAACGGAAACAAGGTGTGAGGTTTGGTATTGTTGTATGGCGTTTGGCCGCGACCTCCAGCCGCGCGCGTCGCCTCTCTTTGAAACACCAACTACGAAATCTCGGATGTTTCCGGAAACCGCACACGGTCGTAGACATCGACCAATCGAAGAGCACAGTGAATAGAGTCGATGGCAATCGTCGATTCGAGGCCGATCGCTTCGGTCATCTGCCAGCCATCGTCCGATTTGCGCTGAAAATGTTCAACGTGCGGCTTGATCTGGGAAACGAGTAGGTAATCACTCAAAGTTCGGTTCCAGGTCCGATAGCGCTGGAATTTTTCGCCACGATCGAACGCCTCTGTTGATTTCGATAACACCTCGATGATTACCTTCGGATTCATGATGATATCGTTCTGGTCGTCAAAAAATTCGGGGTCGCCACAAATGACAAGAACGCCGGGGTAGGAGAACATCCCACTCAAACTATGCGAAGGAACAACACCCAAACCGCTGCGAACCTTCGTGTCATTGATCACGGCAAAACAAGGCGTTCCCTTCAATTGAATGTTTAGCTGCGTTCCGATGTTGAGCGAAATGATGCCGTGAGGCAATTTCTGCCCGGCCATGGCGTCAAGTTCGCTGTCAACCGGAATAACGACGCCGTCGAGAAAGACGTGGCGATCCGCGGCGGCACGTTCAAAAGTCAGATACTGTTGAACGGTAAGCCGGGAAGCGGATTGCGGATTGCGGCTGTTTGCCGTGCTCATGGGTGAACCCTGTAGGTGAATCGATATTCTATCGCATCACTCCTACCGTCGCCGAACCTCTGCCGTGGAAAAGTGTTGCGCATTTTTCCCCTCTCCCACCGGGAAAGGGGTCAGGGGTGAGGGCCGCAGATTGTCTGCAATGCTGATATTTTCCTGGCATTGCCATGGTCAAGCGGCCCTCACCCCTTCCCTCTCCCGGTGGGCTGCGAGTTCCCCACAACTTTGTGGGCGTGGCGAAGGAGC
>CAZAFH010000013.1:0-106828 GCA_964484265.1 uncultured Singulisphaera sp. | reverse complement strand
CAATTTGTAAATTACCCTTAAAAAACTACCCCCCGGAATTGCCAACCCCTCTGCCCCCCCCCCCCCCGGGGGCGCGGGGGGAGGGGGGGGGGGGGGGGGGGGGAAGAGACGCCATGCGAAAACTGATGTTTCTGCAAGGTTCCAAGTCCCCCTCACCCCAACCCCTCTCCCCCGGAGTACCGGGGGCGAGGGGCTTCAATTTCGGCAGGTTTTCCTCGTTCCCAGGCTCCTGACTGGGAACGCACTACCTCAAGGCTCTGCCTTGCCGAATCTCGAGCGTTCCCGCCACTATCCTTCAACACCTCTTCGCCCAGTAGCGCACGTCATCGAGATTCCGCTCCCGCGTTTGCGGTTTGGTTTCAGGTTTGGCAGCCACACTTGGACCGCTTGCTAGGCGCGTTGAGTCGATGCCCATGATGAGGTAACGCAGCGCATCGAGCGCGTGGTCGTGCTCCTTGATCGGGTTCTCGCCTTCACCATTGCGATAAACCGCGGTTCGTTCGCAACGCACGCCTGCCGTAGCGAGAAAGCCTACAATAGTTGCAAGGAGAAACCGTCATGACGTCAGGGCCACTTGCGGACATTCGGGTACTGGATGCCTCGCGCGTTCTTGCCGGGCCGTTCTGCGGGCAGATGCTGGGGGATCTTGGCGCCGAGGTCATCAAGGTCGAGCGCCCTGGCACGGGCGACGAGACGCGCGGCTGGGGACCGCCGTTTCTCAACGATCTCAGCGCGTATTACCTGTCGTGCAATCGCAACAAAAAAGGCATCACGCTCGACCTCAGCCAGCCCGATGGCTTGCGTGTCTTTTACGACCTGGTCAAGCGCAGCGACATCATTCTCGAAAATTTTCGTGCCGCCAGCGCCGACAAATTGGGAGTCAGCCCCTCCAAACTGCTGGCGGTCAATCCACGGCTCATCGTCTGCTCGATTTCCGGCTTTGGCCGCACGGGACCGTGGAGCGATCTGCCCGGCTACGACTTTGCGATTCAGGGCCTGAGCGGCATGATGAGCATCACTGGCCCCGTCGAAGGCCCGCCGAGCAAGGTCGGCGTCGCCATGGCGGATGTCGTTACCGGACTGTACGCAGCGTCCGCGGTGCTGGCGTGTTTGCACGCTCGGCAGAAATCGGGACACGGCTATGCGATCGATCTCGCGCTCCTGGATTGTGCCGTGGCGTCGCAGGTCAACGTGGCTCAGGCGTATCTCACGAGCGGCAGCGTGCCCGCCCGGCAGGGCAACGCCCACCTGCAAATCGTGCCATACCAGGCCTTCAAGACCGCCGACGATTGGCTGATCCTCGCCGTTGGCAACGACGCGCAGTGGCAACGCTTTTGCACGGCTGCCGAGCGCCCCGATCTCGGCGCCGATACTCGTTTCACCACGAACACACAGCGCGTGCGTGAGCGCGGCGTGCTAGTGCCGATCGTCGCAGAGGTGATGGCCAGCCGATCGGCGAGCGATTGGCAGTCGCTTCTTCTCGCGGCCGATGTGCCACACGCTCCGGTGTTGAACTATCAGCAGCTTTTTGCATTGGAGCAGGCCAAGGCACGCGGACTCAAGCTCGTAGTTCGCGATCGCGACGGCAAGTCCGTGAACCTCGTCGGCCCGCCGTTTCACATCGACGGAACGTCACCAGGCGACTCGACCATGCCGCCACGCCTCGGCGAACATACGGATAAAGTCTTACAGGAACTTCTCGGATACGATGCTCAAGCGATCAAGACACTGCGCGAGCGAAAAATCATCTAGTGCTTGTGCTTGAATTGAAAGTGATTAGGTTGCCAGATGCGATTCACACCTCTTCTGATATTGTCGCTTTGCGCGATGATTCCTACCGTCGGCCAGGCCAAGAAGAAGCCGCCGGTGGAAGCCAAGCCGCGCGTCGTCTTCGCGGTTCCGCTTGGAGCATCTTCGGGCAAGGTGACGAAACTGACGCTTCGCGGGACCGCACTTGACGAAGCGAAGGAAGTGAAGGTAATCGGCGGTGGCACGGCGAAAATCGTCTCAAAGGGCAAAGCCGGCGTGCCGGACAAGAACCCCGAGAAAGTCGGCGATACGCAGGTGGTGATCGAGCTCAATCTCGGCGCCAAGATATCGGGCGGCGCCGTCTCGGTCGTTGTCGTCACCGCCAAGGGCGAAACCATGCCGCACGCGATTCTCGTGGAATCGACTCTGCCTGTCATTCCCGAAATCGAAGGCAACGACGGCTTCCTGGCCGCACAGACCGTTTCGCTGCCCGTAGTGATAGAAGGCGCGATCGGCCGCGCGAAGGATGTCGATGTGTATCGCATCGTCGGCAAGAAGGGCCAAAAGCTATTCGCGGAGACGCTGGCGTCTCGACACGGTTCGCCGCTCGACGCGATCTTGACGCTCTACGACGCCAACGGTTCACCCATCGCCAGCAACGACGACTTCACGGCCGAGCATCGCGATGCCCGCATCGAGACCACGCTTCCCGCGGACGGCGTCTACTTTCTCTCTGTGATCGACGCGCACGACACAGGCAGCAACTTGCACGTTTATCGGCTTACAATAAGGTAAAAGCCCAGGGATTCGCTGCGCTCATTCCTGGGCTTGCGTCTCGCAGTTGTCTTCATACGATCCCGTCACGATGAAGTCGACTTCGCGGACTTCGCCGCGATACCAGTACACCCAGGCTGACAGTGTTCCGCCCGAATCGAGCATCACCGTCTCGCGCAATCGCTCGTACGGCGTCGGCGGCGGGGATTCGGCATTTTCGTAGCGATCCATCTCCGCGAGCGTTGCGTCGGTGTCCGGTCCGAGATCGTACACGTCGCCCGCGACCCAATCGTCAGGCGAGCGTGCTTCCTTCAAACCCGGAAATCGACCGAGATTGTACAATCGCCCCGCGATTCGGCCCGCACCTACGTGCTGCGCGGAGTCAGCAAGCCGGCGTGCCATCGGGTGTCGGCTCCGTCGTTTGAGCGTGCCGTAGACAAAGAGAAAGTCGGGCATAGCGGCTACTTCTTGCGATCCCAGCGATAAAGGTCGGACGCCATCTTCATGAGGTAGACGGTATCGCGATTGGCGTCGTACGCCAGCCATGCGAGGCTGCCGAGCCCCTTCATCTCCTTGGGCGGAGGGATGACCTTGCCCCAGGTCTTGCCGCCGTCGTTGCTCTCAACGATTCCGGCACGGGTGAGCACGAGCATGTGATCCGCCGATTTTCCGAACACGGGGCCGAATTGGCCATCCTTGAGGTCGCTGATTTTCGTCCACGATTTGCCCTGATCTGAGGAGCGAATGATGCCGCCTTCGACAACCCAGTAGAGCGCGTTTTTGAAAACGCGAGGCAGCGCCTTGGCGTTGTATTCGCCGACTGGCATGAATGTCTTGCCCTGATCGATGGTTCGGAGAATGGCCGGAGCCGGGTTGGTTTTGGATTTGGACTTGGCGACGACGGCGGTCATGCCGTCGAATATCCACGCCGGACCGAAGCCTTTGCCGATCTCGTCAAATGATTTGCCGCCATTAATGGATCGCAGAAGCAATCCATTGGCTTCGTGCTTCAGGGTGAGAATGAATTTCAGTTCCGCGTCGCTCCAGTCGATGGCACACCAATCGACGTGGGACGACTTCTTGTCGAGGATAATCGCCGTCGCGCCGCGGTCGGGGCTGACGACAATCGGGCTTCCGTAAACGAGCGTGCTGACGAACCGCTTTCCGCTGATCGGATCCAGCAAGATGCAGCCCGGCGTCTCGGTTCGGCCCTTTATGGGCGAGCCGAGACGCTTCCACGTGTCGCCGCGATCGGTGGATAGATAAAAACCCTTATCGCTTAGATTGACGATCAGATCACCGGTCGATGGATCGACAACGACGCCACACAGGTTGAACGGCCCCGGCTTCTCGGCTTTGATCAATGCCGTTGCGACGGGCCTCCACTCCTGCGCCGATGCGACAATGGCCGTGGCGGCGAGCAATAGAATCGAAACGATGCAGCGCATGTTTACTCCCGTAGAATCGTGTTTCGTTTTTTATTCCTTGACAGCAGGTTTTGCGATGAGCGATTCAAGTTCCCAGTCCAGCGCGTCGGCGACATTTCCCTTGAAGCCGGCCTGAGCCGCACGAACGAGATTATACATTTCCCGAGCGGTGACGTAGTGGTAGTGGAACTTCGGATTATCCGAGGCGAGCTTGGCGAGGTCGGCGTGAAAGCGCGCCATCGGTTCGCCGAGCAGCGCCTCGTGATCGACCTCGGGCGCGCCGTGCGCATGCAGCTTGACGAAAAACCAGTCCGGCCTCGCGGGAACCTGCACGCGTGCACGCAGCCAATTCCAGAGTCGCGCGAGTGTCGCCGGCTGTGTGCTCTGCACGCAGCTGTTTTCGAGGCTTGGCAAAATTCCGAGCTTGCGAAGCGACCAATCCAGCACCAACGGCCCTTGAATGCACACGATCGAATTCGGCGGGCCGGCATCGAGCGGATACGCCGTTTCGTGCGACGCAGGCTCGCCAGGCCGATCGCAGGCGGCGTAGATGCGATTGATGACCGCGGGCTGCGTGATGTTCGGCGCCGACGGAAACGTGAAGTCGGCATAGCAGCCTGTCTCGAGCAGGATCGCGAGTTCGTTGTTCACGCCGCAGAGCTCGCCATCGGGGCGCGAATTACACAACGCCCAGTTGCCATGAATAAAGCCGTACATGATCCGTCCGGTTTCGCGGTGGCGTGCGAGCAACCCATGGCGATTCACGAGCAGATCCCGGAAGCGAACCAGCTTCTCACGGAATCCCTCGGCCGTGTCGTTGTGGTGATGCAGATGCAGTTCGACCTCGGCGAATCCCGCCCGGCATAGCTCGGCGAGCAAGTCGAGGTATTCGGGTTCGTATTCCTCTTCAGGGAAGAAGAACGAATAGCGCGGCGGCCGGCCATCGCTGTCCTTGAATTTCCCGATCTGTTCCGGATACCGAGAAGCCCACGTCTTTACGCGCGCCAGCGCTCGCGCCGCATCAGCCCTGTCGGCCTTCGGCTCGTAATGATCGGCGATACACAGGATGAGGTGGACCTCTTCATCACTATTCGGAAGACGCCGCTTCGACCGTTCACGGAGATACGTAGGCAACCATCGGTGCATGTTGCGCCGGCGAATCTGCCAGTACAAAAAGGCGATTGATACGATTGAAAGTGTCACGCCGATTGCGACGATCATCAGCACCATCCGTGAACCCTTCACCCGCCACGATTACGAAACGAGATTACTCACTGTGCAAGTTTAGATCATCTCGCCAGGGATTCAATGGCCGATGCCAAGGCTCACGCTATTACTCGTTCCCTCCCAAGTACGACGACAACTCAGCACCAGGCATCACATCGATGGGCGGCTCGCCCTTGCGAAAGATGCGGGCGGGTGCATCATGCAGCGTCACACGCTCGCCATCACAAAGCAGAACACCTGCTTCAAACAGCCCGACGACCGGCGTGCTATTCATTTCGTGGAATTCGCGAATGCGGTCATCGCGTGTCTCGCCGTAGTGCTCGGTGAACGTATCGCCTTGCCTTACCCAGTTCTGCCCATTGTAGTAGTGAGCGTTAATCTGGAACGGAACGAGCCCAAGGGCGACAAAACTCTTGGGCTGCACGATCGGCATGTCGTTGGTCGTCATCATCGTCGGGCAGGCGACATTGGATCCCGCACTGACGCCGACATACGGTACGCCGGAGCGAACACGCTCACGAATCGGCTCGAGCAGGTCGAGTTCGTAGAGCGCGCTGGTCAACCGAAAGGTGTTTCCGCCGCCGACGTAGATCGCCTCCGCCTCGCGCACGGCTGCACGCGGATCGGAGCAGCGATGGATGCCGACGAGTTCGTAGTCCGCGTTCAGCCCGCGCTCGTTGAGGATGTTCACATAACCATCGTGATCCTTCAGCGCATAGGGAATAAACAGTACTCGCTGAATTCCACCAAGGTGAGCGGTCAGGCGAGCGCGAAAGTCGCGAATGCGTTGATCCGTGCGGTAACCGCCGCTGCCCAATAGTACGCGCATGAGAATAACCTCCATCAAAGAATTCGACCGCACGAGATGCCGGTCCGGCACAACGTAATGCTACTATACTTCACGCGGTGGAGATTCTCGCATTTGCCGACGGACCAAATCATTTCCGAGCCGCGACCGTGAGGGAGCGGCCGACAATTTCTGTTCCGCCAAGGTATCCGGCTGGCCGCTCCCTCACGGTCGCGGCTCGGAAAAGCGTCAATGTCACCCGTCGAAGGTATACTTGGCGGCGTGATCAAAATTCCCGCTTGTCGTCTGCCCACGAACACCTTACGATGCCCTCATCCATAGGAGCCGACCCCATGAAGCTTCTTCTCCGGCTAATTGCTGTCACACTCGCGCTAGGTGGTTTCGTTCACGCGAGCTTTGCGCAAGAAAAGCAAGCTACTTTTACCTTGTTCAAGGGCGATCGCGTGGCGTGGATCGGCAGTTCCTCGACTAACATTGGTGTTTGGCCCAAGACGATGGAGTTCTTGCTGCGGACGCGTCATCCCGAGTTGAAGCTTCAATTCAAGAAATTCTCGACAGGCGGCGGAACCTTTGCCACCGGCGTCCAGAATCTCGACAAATGGCTCGATGATTTCCGCCCCACCGTGGTGCTCTTCAACTACGGCGGCAACGACGCGAACGCCGGCGAAAAGGGTCTCGCCAAGTTCAAAGAGAACATCGCTGTTTGCGTCGGCAAGGTCGAGGCGAAGAAGGCACGCGTCGTCTTCACCACTTGCCAGGGAACCGATGTCCGCAAATCAGGCGAGGCGGCAGCGATACGCCGACAGCTCTATGCCGACGCCGAACTTGCCCTTTGCAAAGAAAAAGGCTGGCCGATCGTCGATGTCCTGCGGCCTCTGGATGCATTGCAGCTGAAGGCCCAGATGACCGACGCTAAGTTCACAATCCTGCGCGACAGCATCCATCTCACCGATCCCGCGTATATCGCTTGGGGTTTCTTCTTATACGACGGTTTACGTATGCGCGGAATTAGCGAAGTGACGATCGATGTGAACGGCAAAGGCGCGGCTTCCGTCGCCGGATGCGACATCGCCAAGCTGGATATCGCCAACGACCGCCGAAGCGTCAAGTTCATTCGTGCCGATCACATTCTCCCGATTCTCCCTCCCGGCGCATTGCCGCCGCGAGCGCTTGTGCCGTTGGAATTTCATTCGGCTTACCTATTGCGCGTCGCGGGACTGCCGAAGGGGAAATACGACGTCAGTTGCGAGGGGACCCGCCTCGGCGCGGCCAGCGATGCGGAACTTGCCAAGGGCATCAATCTGAACACGCTCGTGCTTGATTCGGGCATCACGCCGCCGTGGGCCAATCTCGCCAAACAACTCTGGGCAGGCAAGGATCTGGAGCAGATCGGCAAGACACACTGGACTTTTCGCATCGAAGCGAAGTAAGCACGCTGCATTAATCATTGGAGACAGCCGATGAACATCACCCGCCGCCAATTACTCAGCTCCGCTGCCGCCACGCCTCTGCTCTCGCTTCCCGGAACTGCGGGCGAACCCCGGCGTCGGCCGCGCGTCGGCGTCATTTACACGATGAATTACCATCGTTCGCATGCGCATGTCATTATGGAGAATTTTCTCACGCCCTACCTCTTTAATGGTGTCCTTACCACACCTCCGGTTGACGTTGTCTCGGTTTACGCGGATCAGATATCGACATCGCGTGCTCAGGCCGATCTTACCGATGCGATGTGCCGTCAGTTCCGCATTCCGCGCTATCGCACCATTCGCGAAGCTTTGACGTTGGGTGGCCAACGACTCGCTGTCGATGCCGTGCTTCTTATCGGCGAGCATGGCGACTATCCGCTGGATCGCTTCGGCGTGCGCGAATACCCACGCAAGCGCATGTTCGACGCCATCGTCGCAGTCATGCGCGACAGCAATCGCTTCGTGCCGATTTTCAACGACAAACACCTATCGTACCGATGGGACTGGGCACGCGAAATGTACGACACCTGCCAGCGCCATCGCATCCCGTTTATGGCTGGCAGCAGCGTGCCGTTGTCGCAGCGCCGGCCCGACATGGATCTGCCGGCAAACGCTCGAATCCGCGAAGCCGTGAGCATCCATGGTGGACCGTTCGAGATTTACGATTTCCACGGTCTCGAAGTTCTTCAGGCATTCCTTGAAACCCGCCAAGGCGGCGAGACCGGCATCGAGCGCGTCGAGTTTTTGCCTCGCGCCGAGTTGTTCCGCGCCTCGCAACAAGGCCGATGGTCGCTCGATCTTGCACGCGAGGCCATGCGCGTCGAGTTCGGCGAACGATTGCCGGACCTTACTCAACCGATCAATGGCATTGAACCGTGGGGAATCCTGCTCACCTACCGAGATGGCACAAAGGGAACCGTGCTAAAGATCGGCTTTAGCGGCACTCGCTGGAATTTCGCCTGTCGAATCGACGGCGAGCGCGAAGCACGCGTGACAAGCCACGACGTCGGCCCGTGGCGGAATCGCTGTCTGTTCATGGCATTGTCCCACGCGATCCAGCATTTCTTCGTGACCGGGCAGGCGCCGTATCCGGTCGAGCGCACACTGCTGACGACGGGCGCTCTCGAAGCCGCCGTGCGATCGAGAGCCTCGGGCGAACCGATGGATACGCCGCACCTGGCGATTCGGTACGAGCCGCGCGATTTCAGCGCGATGCGCGAGCGCGGCGCGTCGTGGCGCATCCTGACGCCGACCACTGCAGAGACGGAAGCTTTCGCCGAGCGCCCGCTCAGGAGGTGAGCGCGGGGTGCGCAATTCATCTCGCATCTCACGTCCCGATCTTGACAAGCCATCAATTCCCGGTTACATTTTCTACATCCTCTCTAATATTGTTCCAACGCGCCTGATTTCATCTTCTTGCAGGTAGCAAAACATGAGACGCCAAGGCTTCAATCGCGGCTTCACCCTTATTGAGTTGCTTGTGGTCATCGCGATCATTGCAATTCTGATTGCGCTGCTCGTTCCGGCTGTCCAGAAAGTGCGCGAGGCAGCCGCCAGAACGCAATGCACGAACAACTTGAAGCAGATCGGCCTGGCGGTGCATTCGATTCACGACGCGAACAAGGTGCTCCCGCCGATGTGCGCGCCGAGCCACACCACCTCGATCACGCTCGCCGCCCAGCCTTACGTTGGGTACACGGGCTTCACCGTTTTCGGTTTTCTGCTTCCCTACCTCGACCAGGGCGCTCTCTTTGATGCGTCGAACAAGAACGTCTCCACGAATATTAACGGGTTTACTTTCTACAACACGCCCGTCACGGTCTATCTCTGCCCAGCCGACATCAGCACAGTGAATGGGAAGAGCCAAACCACCAACGGCGGCGCCAATAACTGGTCCGCAGGCAACTACACCGCCAACTACTTCATATTCGGCAACCCCGCAGCCACCGCAAGCGCCGCCGCTCGAGAGCAAGGCAGCAACAAAATTAACTCCGTGTTTCTTGATGGAACCTCCAACACCATCATGATGACAGAACGGTACGGAACCTGCGGCACCAGCGGGAATATCAGCGCGAACCCGATGTACGCTAACCTTTGGTCGGACTCGAATCAGACCTGGCGCCCGGTTTTCTGCGTCAACAATGTAAGCCAACAGCCGACCGCAGCAGGCTATGCTCCCTGCAATCTTTTCCAGATCGCGCCAGCCTGGGCCACGCAATGCGACAGCACGCGCGCCCAGTCGCCGCACACGGCCGGCATTCACGCCTGCCTCGGCGACGGTTCGGTTCGCCTCCTGTCGGCCTCGCTAACCGCCACAATGTGGGCACAGGCTTGCGACCCGCAAGACGGCCAAAATCCGAACATTGATTGAACATACCCCGAGCATAGCCATGATCATGACGCTGCGGTTCTGCCTGTTCGCGACGTTCCTCTGGACACTTGCCGCCTGTTCCGCGAACCGCGACCCGGCGCCTGTCACCAAAAAGGCTGATGGAAAAGTGACCTACAAGGACGGCAAAGCCTACACGAAGGGTGGAACGATCGAATTCCGCCACGAAACCAAAGCTGGCGTAACCTCGATCAGCGGCATCGACGAAGAGGGCAAATTCTCACTCTATTCCATGACCGCGCAGCACAAAGTGCCCGGCGTCGAAGAAGGCACCTATCAGGTGACGATCACGCCCAACTCGAGCGATCAGAACGTTCAGCCGATTGTCTTGAAAAAGAAATACCAGATCACCGACGGGCAGACCGGCATCGTCGTACATGCAGACGATTGATGGGCAATAGGAAGGGAGTGCGCTCGTTGGGATTCGAACCCAAGACCCCAGCATTAAAAGTGCCGTGCTCTACCAGCTGAGCTACGAGCGCGAACCGAGTTGTTGCCGCGCAACCTGCCTCGGTCAAGAAAAACAGCCTCATGGTGCAACACGAGGCCGAAAGTGACGACGAGCACTTCTATGGAATAATCGCCGTTACAATGATAAATTCTACACGCTCCGCAGAATCCAGCAAGGCCACCCGGTCGAAAAAACCTCATCACATTCGGCTTTTGACTGACTGTTCGTCCCGTGGTAGTATTTAATTGACGAGCAGCCCGCATCGACTTTTGTACCGAATTTTCCGGCTTTGAGGCCAATTCGTGCTACTACGAATATTCACTTACTCACTGGCTCTCTGCACATTCCTCGGCGGATCGTCGCAGTCGTTCGCGGGAAGCAAGCCACCCGAGGCGAAGGAGTCGGCGGTCATTCAGGATCGCGAGCAACAGGTCAAGGCGGCGCTAGCTTGGCTAGCGAAGAACCAGCAGCCTGATGGCGGCTGGACGAGCGGCCTGGGAGAGAATCGCCCTGCCATTGTCGTAACCTCCTCGTGGTGTGCCCTGGCTCTGCTTGCCTCAGATGAACCGCGATATCGATTGCACGTCAAGAGGGCCGCAAACTTCATCGCGAAGAATCTCTACAAGGACCCCTTCCCGGCTCCGCTTCCCGAACAGTGGGACCAGGGTAACTGGAAAATCGCCATCGGGGGGTTGTTTCTATGCGAGTATTACGCTCACCTGAGACGCGATCCTGCCTACAAGTCGGCTCAGGTCGAACAGTTATTGGCCTCGGTGGTGAAGGAGAGCTGCCAGCGCATGGAGGCCTCGGGCGGGTGGGGCCACACGCCTCGCGTCAAGAATGTTTTGGGCTACATCGAGCTCGAAGTGATGAGCAACTGGATGCTGGCGACTCTCGGCACAGCCGAACGGCTTGGAGTGAAAGTGCCGGCGGACAAGCTCAAACAGGGTATTCAGTACGTTGAGGATTGCTGCGATAAGGAGAAAGGCGGAATCGCCTACAACACGGAAAAAGACCAGAAAGAGTTCGGCTGCCCCTGTCGCACGGGCGGCGCCTTGTTCGCCTTTGGCATCTTGGGAAAAGCCAATCAGCCTGTCTATCGCCGTATGGCCAATTATTGGAACCGGGAGATCGGCGCCTCCGGAGAGGGCCACGGATCCGTCGCGCTGGGACTATTGGCAAGCGCTCTGGGCGCCCGACAACTTGGGCCGATCGCGTGGGACAACTATCAGAAGCGATTCCTTCCCGACATACTCAAACACGGTAACGACGACGGCACGTTCAAGCATCTCACGGGCAAAACGCCTCATGCTCTCGGCTGCGACCACCAGCTCGGGGCCGCTTACAACACGGGTGTCTATGCCTTGATCCTTCAACTCGACCGCGGCACACTCCAATTCTTGGGCCGGCAACAGAAATGACGCCCGCGAAGCCAGAAATAAAAGCGACCGGAGGAACCAATACTGGTAACGTCCGGTCGCTCTCGTTTCTGGCTCGTATTCCCAACTTCTAGAATTCCAGCTGTTCGGCGGAGTCGCCGAAGCGGTCGAGGCGAAGGCCCATGCGGTCGGCGAGCGTCATCAGCAAGCTGGAAAACTTGCGGTTTCGGCTCTGGGCGAAATCGAGCGTGCGGCCTGTGCGGAAGGCGCCGCCAAGCCCGCCACCCACGAGCAACGGAACCTTTTCGGCATTATGGAAGGTCCACTGCTCGTTGGCCAGCATGATGCAGCAGTTGTCGAGCACCGTGCCATCGCCTTCGCGCGTCGCTTCGAGTCGGCTCAGCAAGTAGGCGTATTGCTCCACCCAGAAGCGCGTGATCGACGCGAACTCACGGCCATGGCAGTTGTGCGAGAAGCTGTGGTGGTCATCGCGCAGGCCGAGGAACGGATAGACTTGGCCGGAGAGGTTATTCGTGAGCAGCATCGTCGCGATCCGCGTGCGGTCGGTTTGAAACGCCAGCGCGATGATGTCGCACATGAGCCGAGCGTGTACGTTGAGCATGGGCGGCAGGCCATTTGCCGGGCGCTGAGCGCGGATGGCGTCGCTCACCCCTGCCCCGGCATTTGCCTGGAGACGTGCAAGCCTGCCTTCGACTTCACGGATGCTATTGGCGTATTCGTCAATGCGAGCGCGATCGGCATTGGAGACGCTGCGAGAGACGTCGTTGAGTTGCTCGCGCACGTGATCCAGAACGCTCGCCTGCGTGCGGTTTCCTCGGCTCTCGAATAGCGTGTCGAACGCGAGCGACGGATATAGCTCGGCAGGCACGGGAGTCGAGGGCGAACTCCACGAAACGTGCGAGGCATACATCATCGAATAGCCCGACTCGTGGAATCCGCTGACGGGCCGTTCGCACGCCAGCACGAGGCTTGGCAGCGAAGTGGCGTCGCCAATGCGGCGAGCTAGAACCTGATCGAGGCTCGCGGCGGCGCGGATCTCGCGGCCGTTGGTCGGGTGAATGCCGCTGAGGATGCCCGCAGCGCCTTTGGCGTGGCCATCGCAGACGTTGCCTGGGTGCCTGAGTCCGTGGACGAAGTTGACCTTGTCCTTGACGCGATTCAGCGAGGCGAATGCCGGGCCTAGTTCGAGGCTGGCGCCGTTGCCTCGCGACCACCACTCTGCTGGGTGGATGCCGTCGCCGAAAAACATGAAAGCAAAGCGCTTCGGCGGCGTGTTACGCGTCTGACGTTCGCCGGCCACTCCTAGCGACTCAAGCCACGGCAAAGCAACCGTGGCGCCAAGGCCCTTGAGCACGACACGCCGAGTTATTGGTTGTGAAGACATCGAATCCCCCCAGGATGTTTTGGAATAAAAATATTATATCAGAGCGGATGGCATTTGTGCACACCAGTCAACGACCGTTCGGTATGCCAACATTCGCAAGCGTCTTGGCATCGAGAAGGTTGTCAATCCAGGTTTGCAATTCGCGAACGTTCGAGCAAGCCGCGATGCACGCTTCGACTTGCTGCGGCACCTTCTTGAACCGTTTGCGAAGCAGACGTTGGAGCGTCGACCGTAAACCATCGAGCATGCCTTTTTCGATTCTTTTTGATACCTTTCCTTTCAACCGCTTCAAACAAGGTTTGGCTTATCTTCGCGTTCTCCTTCCGTTTCTATCTCAGAATCCGACTTGGCTTGCGGGCGAGCGGACCGACGATCGCTCGACGAATTGCGAAAAGCCAAGACGACTCGATCCAGTTCATTCCATCAAATGGGACAATTCGCCGCGTACGCCATCCGCTGTCGGCAAGCAGCGACTTAATCGATTCAGCAGCATTCGTATTCGTCGTGTGAATCACGACTGGGCATGACGCGGTTTTTGTCGCGAGGAATTCCGCGACGTCGACACCTGCACCTGGGTCGATCATGCGTCCATCGGGATCAGATTTCAGTTCCAAGTCGTTGTCTAGCGAAATCGCGACGGTCTCATTCAAATGCAGTTGGAGATATTGAATCATCGCGATCGATTCGTCAAAGAAATGCGTCTCGAACATGTAGAACCGATCAGCGAGGCAACGCTGCATGATCTCTTGGCGATCCTTATTATCCTCAAGAATTACAATCTTGTGCGCCATGCGCTATACCTCTAAAGCAAGACAATTGGCGGCGAGCCATCGGCCGGGAAAAATCGCACCGCGCCGGCATCAAGTTCTAATCCTTGACGCTTCAGTTCAATTGCGACGTTCCGAAGTCCATCTTCGTCGTCGAATTGGAAGGTGCCCGAAAGGTTGGTTAGATCCGCTACACGGCCGGCGCGAATGGTCATATCTCCAGCATACATCGCCGGCAGTCCGCCTCCAAGTATTTTCGGATGGATATGCTGACCATCGGGCAGAACATGTACGATCCCGTGGGCGTCGCGAACGTATGCATATCCTCCGTCCGAAATACTTTTGTCGATGGGTTGGCTCCGCGGATCTTTTGCGTACGGCGTCGAGTCCTTTGGATCACGCAAGGTTCTGGCTCCCGGTCGAACGGATTTCTGCTACGGCGCCGCAGCGACGAAATCGCGGCCGCGCTGGCGGCGGAATTGCGGACTCAGCACCACCGTCTCGAACAGCACCGAGAATCGGCGTTCCGCTCGCAGTTTCTTTTGCATCTCCTGCAGCAACGGCTCATCCGACAGCACCACCGATCGGCCCAGGGCGTACCCCAACACTTTTCGGCACAGGTTTCGTTCGAATTCCTGAAGGCGTTCTTTCTTGATATACTCGATCAGACCGGCGATCCCCTCGGCATTCGCTGGCACCTTCTCCTTGCTGCCTGTGACTCCGAGCGGCGGCAACGGTCCGACGGCTTGCACCAGGCGTCCCGCGAGATCCTTGGTTCGCGCTCGGCCAATCGCGTCAAAGCCCTCCATAGTCAAGCCGAGTCCGTCGAAGTGAACGTGGCACATCGCGCAGCTTTGTTTCGTGGTGTGAGCCGCCAGCATTTCGCGAATCGTCTTGGCGCTTTCCTTCTCCGATTTCGGCAACGGAGGCACCTCGGCGGGCGGCGGCGGGAAATGCTGGCCGAGCACGTGATGCACGACCCAGAAGCCACGCTTCACGGGACTTGTGCGCTGCCCCACGGAGTTCGCTGCCAAAATCACCGGCATGCCAAACAATCCGCCGCGGCCGATGTTTTTCAAGCCCTCGACGCGGTGCCAATCCGAGTTCACGCCGCGCTTGCGGAATTGTTGCTCGAGTGTGCCGCCGTAAAAACGGGCGAGCGGTTCGTTGACGAAGGTTGCGTCGCTGTGCAGCAATTCGTCGATGGATTCGTCGTTTTGAATGAGATGCGTGACGAGCCGAGTCGGCTCCTCGAACATCGCTTGACGCAGACGTGCATCGTAACCCGGAAAAGTATTTGCGGGAATCGGATCCTTGGCGAGATGATCGCGATAGCGCAGCCATTGCCCGAAGAACTCGCGGGAGAATGCCTCGATCTTGAGATCTTTCATCATGCGCCGCACCTGGGCACGCAGTTCCGCCTCGTCCTGAAGTTTTCCCGCCTGGGCTGCCTTGACGAGAGATTCATCAGGCAATGATGCCCAGAGGAAATAGCTCAGCCGTCGCGCCATTGCGTCGTCGTTCAGCGGCAAGACGCCCTGCCCCGCCGGCGTGACGGGCACGCGGTAGAAGAAGTGGGGCGACATCAGCACGGCCGTGAACGTGCCGCGAAGCGACGCTTCCACGCCCAGCCCTTGTTTCCGCAAACGCTGATAAAGTAGACGCAGGGATTTGGCCTCCTCGGCACGCAACGGACGCGAGTAGGCACGCTGGGCGAGGCGTTCCAGGTCGGTGAGTGCGGGAGCCTCGGCTTTCGCCAGCGACTGTTTATATTCCGCCAGGCCGGCGCGCGTTTGCTGGAAGAAGCCGTGGATCATATCGAATTGCGGGTTTGGCTTCTGAGGCTTGATCGCGTCTTCCATGAGCTTGACGCCGAGCCGTTCGAGATAAAGCCGCTCGAACTTGGAGAGCAGTTCTTCTTCGACGAGCAGCGGATCCTCCGATCGCAAGAAATCGAAACGCTTGTCGTGCAGCACATGGCGTTCGGCCCGCTCGAACCAGACAAAACCGCGCAGCAAGGTTTCGACGCTCTGCGTCACGAAATCGAGTTCCTTCCAGAGGCGGTCGAGTTCTTTTCGTTCCGTTTCGGAAAGCACGTTGTTGACGAGCGGTTGATCGTCGCGGAAAAATCCTTCGACGAGGTGAAATCCCGCAGCCAGGCCGCGATTGGCGTCCACATAGTAGAAGCGATTAGGAAACGCGGCACAGAACCGCTCGCCGGACGACGTGAGATTTTTGGCGAGTTTGCTATCCGGGTGCAGCAGCAATTCGACGCCCGCGCCGAACTTGGCGCGCGGCAGCGAACCGACGCCATGCTGGATCTGAATTGCCGCCTCGGGGCTTGCTTTGCCGTCAAGCTCACACTCGACGAGCAATTGTTTGCCTTGTAAGGCCGCGACGGCAGCGGGTGATAGCGGAATCTCGATAACCATCGGCGCCTGCACGGCAAATGAGTCGGCGTCGAGTTCGCTGCCGCGCGGATGTTTGCCGAAGCCCAGGCGGCGCGCGACATCGGGCGCTTCGCGTTCGAGGACGGCGCGCAACGATTCGATGCCTTGATTTGCGATTTCCTTTTTGTTCTTCGGAAGCTTGTCCGCCTTGCTAAAGAGCGGAGAATGAAACACGACGACACCGGGTGCAGAGTCAAACGCCGGGTCAACGCTCAGAATCAGTGTCGTCGCCGACGGCTTTTGCCCCTTCTTCATCTGTAGTTTGCCGAGCTTGAGCGTCTGCTTTGATTTGAATGAGACGGGATCGAACTTGTCGCGTCCGGCCGCCACTTTTGCACGCAAGGCGAGGTGAGCGATCGGCCAATTCCCGGCGTTAGCCTTGATTAGCGGCGGTTCCTTCTCACCCAGTTGAGATCGCGCAAACGTGATGAACCGCTCGCATTCCGCCAGTTCTTGAGGCACGCCGCTCGCTTGCCTGGGCGCCGGAATGGCGTCCCACAAGGCGCCTAGCTGCTTCAGGTATCCGGCGCCCGTCTTGGCCTCTGTTAGCGTTTTGGTAACAAGGGCAAGGTACTTGCCACTCAGCTTGCGGCGCGACGCCCATTCGTCCAGACCTACGCCGCGATCCGCGTCCGTGCGATGCCGATAGCGCCAGGCGGCTTCGAGGTAGTCGCCGATGCGCACATCGTGGCTGCGATAGAAATCGATGATCGCCTGCTCGGTCAGTTTCGTGCGTTCGGCATAGGAGGTCACGGGAAACGGCGAGAACGTGATGCCATTCGGCTTCAACACAAGATGGTCGGAGACCAACTGTGCCGCACCGAGATATTTGTTGAGCAGGCTTGGTGTCATGGCGAGCACCTCGCCGGTGTTGTTGAATCCTTCGCCGCCCGCCGGATCGACGGGAAATTCCTTGGTTGCCTGGATCGCCACTCCGGTGAGGTCGCGAATCGACAGGTCGTATTCGGTGTTGGAAAGCCGGCGCGGCAAAACGACACCCGGGTCGCCTGCGTGCTTCCTCGCCTCGAGAATCAAAATCGCCTCGATGGCGTTTACCACCGCGTTCCGCTCTTCCAGCAACGGTTGAAGCTTGTGATCGCTCGGCGGCATCTCGCCCTTGCGGATAAATTCGATGACATGGTTCCAGCGGCGGAAATCACTGGTGACGTCGCCGTCCCGCGTGAATCGAGTGAGATCCAGCTCGCCCTTGGCCTGCTTTTTGTTGTGGCAGGAGTAGCAATATTTTTTGGCGAACGGCTCGATCTTCTCCTGGAACACATCGGCACGCGCCGACGGAACGACGTTCCCAAACACGAGGAATACGAAATGAAAGAGAAACACATTCCAGTAGGTTGATCGCACGATGGCTGTCTCCATCAGGAGAAATTAGAAGTTGTAGCAACGGTGGGAGGGCGAGGCGGAGCCTCTTCATAGTATATCAACGCTGAGCGTAGAGCACGCCAGCCCGAAAAAATCGCGATCCGCGCCCATCTGATTTGCTCGCTGCCGGAGCATCAGACCCGAGGTCGATATTTGCTGGTTTCTGTATTCTTGTGCATCCTCATGGCAAAAGGATCTATTCGTGAACGCTGACCGTGAATCGAATTCTCCAAGGCCGTCACATCCGTTTCGCTGGTTTCCCGAGTTTTGGGAGTTGAGCCGAAAGCGCCTTCAACCTCAGGCGCGATTGCTCGGCTTGTCGCTCGTTGTTGGGCTCGTCGCGGGATTAGGTGCGATCGTCTTTTTCACGGCATGCCAATTCGTCTCGGCCTATGCGCTGGACGCAGTGGCGGGCTATCGGCCGCACGCACCAGGCGGCGAGGCGCCGGTATTCGGCGATAGCGAGCGCGATTTTCGGCCCTGGCTGCTGCTCCTCGTTCCCGCAGTGGGTGGCATTATAAGCGGCTTTATCGTGTTTAATTTCGCGCCCGAAGCCGAAGGTCACGGAACCGACGGCGCGATAGCGGCCTACCATCACAAGCAGGGCTACATTCGGCTCATCGTGCCGATCGTGAAAATATTCGCCAGCGCGATCACACTTGGCACAGGCGGATCGGGCGGGCGTGAAGGCCCGATTGCCCAAATCGGCGCGGGCTTTGGCTCGCTTGTCGGCAGGTTCTTTCGACTACGCCCTGCCGAGCGGCGCATCCTGATGGCTGCCGGCATGGGTGCGGGAGTCGCGGCGATTTTTCGCGCGCCGCTCGCTGGAGCGCTTTTCGCGGCCGAGGTGATGTATCGCTCGCCCGATTTCGAGTCGGAAGTCATCATTCCAGCCGGGCTTGCAAGCGTGATCGCGTATTGCACGTTCGGCCTGGTTTTCGGCTGGGCGCCGCTCTTCGCATTGCCGCCCGAGATTAATCGCGTGCTCTCTTTCGATAATCCGCTCTCGCTGGTTTCGTACACGCTTTTGGCAATTTTTCTTGTAGTCCTGGCGATGATCTACACGCGTTCCTTTTACAGTTTTACCTATCTATTCCGATCCATGAAACTCCGACCGCATTTCCGGCCCGCGATCGGCGCGTTTTTGAGCGGACTGTTGGGATTGGGGCTTTACTATGCTTTTCATCAGGACCTCCAGGTCCTTTCGGTGCTTTCCTTTGGCTACGGGATCATCGAAACGGCGATGACCTCAGACGCCCAGGGCGATGCGGCATTATGGTTGGCTCAGATTCTCCTCGCCGTCGCTGTCGGCAAAATTCTGACCACAGGGCTGACCATCGGCAGCGGGGGATCGGGCGGAGTGTTCGGCCCATCGATGGTGATCGGCGGTTGCGGCGGCGGGTCGCTGGGTGTTTTCCTGAACTGGATTTCGCCGACGCTCGTGCCCCATCCGGGAAATTTCGTCATCGTCGGGATGGCGGGGTTTTTCGCCGCCGCCGCCAAGACGCCGTTCTCGACGCTGGTCATGGTCAGCGAAATGACGGGCAACTACAACCTGTTACTTCCGACGCTGTGGGTATGTGCGTTGACGTTTCTGCTGTCGGACGAGCAGTCGATCTACAGTTCCCAGGTGGAAAGCCGATCGCGTTCACCGGCTCACAAGGGCGACTATGTCCGCGACGTCCTGGCGGATCTTCGGATCAGCTTGTTCGTCGTGCCAGGCCAGGTTGTGCAAAGCCTTCGACCGGGAGATCGTTTGAGCGAAGTGATCGAACGGCTCAGTCAAACCGCGTACAATGTGCTCCCCGTCACCGATGCCGAGGGGCGTTTATTGGGCGTCGTGAGCCTGGAGGAGGTCCATCTCGCGTCGATCTCGCCGAATTTGCACGCCATCATCGTCGCCGCGGATTTGATGCGGACGGACGTAATCCCATTGCGTGCCGATGACGGTCTCGACCGCGCGGCTGAATTGTTCGTGGAGAACGACATCGTCGCACTGCCCATCGTCGATGGCACGCCAGACCGCCGAGTCATTGGCATGGTGAAGCGAACCGACATGGCCAGCACCTACTTGCGCCAGGTCCAGGGCGATCCCGACAAGGCCGGCAGCGACAGCTCCTGGCAGTTGTAGCACCAAGCAGTGATTCCATCCCGTCAAACAAAAACTTAACGTGGCAAAATATATTCATTGAAATATCGGTATGTTCCGATATAATTGAATAAAGAGAGAACGACAATGGCCACCAAGAAAATAGCCTCGAATCTACCCCGACTGACACCGCTGGATGCATTGGCGAAGGCGGCGGAATGTCTCAAGACTCTGGCGCATCCCCACCGGCTGCGCATGGTGCAGATGCTCCTTCAAGGGCGATACGCCGTCGGGGAACTCGCCGATGCCTGTTCCATCCCAAGCCACATGGCCTCCGAGCATCTTCGACTCATGCAGCGGTGCGGATTCCTGACCAGCGAAAAAGATGGCCGTAAGGCGTACTACCGGATTGTGGAAACGCATCTGGCGAGCCTCATGACCTGCATCGAAGCCCGATTCGGCAGCGAGAAATGAAGGGACCTGCTCGCATCGGGCGGACTTGCTTGGAAACGCCTCGCAAATATGTCGTAACATCGAGAAATTTCAACCTATGGATACAAATAATACAACTTTGACCAAGGGAGGCAAAGCGATGGAAATCCTCATTCCGCTCGGCTTTTTCGCGGCTTGGCTTATCTTGCAAATCTGGGTGCTGCCGAAGTTCGGCGTAAATACTTGAATGCGCGGCGCCTGCGGGCCGAGTTCGGCTCCCTCTTGCAATATCGATCAAAAGAAAACTGTTAGCGAACCGTCAACCACAAATAGAAATTCAAGCGACGAAAGGAAATTGCCTTGAGTATCACCATAATCACGCCACAGGAATTTGCCGAGCTTCAGAAAGATGGCAAGAAGATCGAGTTGATCGATGTACGCACCCCAGTCGAATTTCGCGAAGTGCACCTCACGATCGCGCGAAATATCCCGCTCGATCAACTCGATGCCGCGACGATCATACAGACTCGGAACGGATCGACGAATGAGCCGCTTTATATCATCTGCCGTTCCGGAAGCCGCGGACAGCAGGCGTGCGAGATCTTTCTCAAGGCTGGATTTGTCAACGTGGTCAACATCCAGGGCGGTACGATGGCGTGCGTGGAGGCGGGGCTACCCGTCGTTCGCGGCAAGAAAGCCGTCTCGCTCGAACGGCAGGTGCGCATCGCGGCGGGTTTGCTCGTGCTTCTGGGTGCGGGGCTCTCCTTCATCCATCCCGCTTTTGTCGGGTTGTCCGCATTTGTGGGCGCGGGCCTCGTGTTTGCCGGCATCACGGATACCTGCCCCATGGGAATGACGCTGGCGCGAGCACCGTGGAATCAGGTCAAGGACACCGCTAGCCCGTGTTGCGCGAAGAAGGAGGGGTGCTCATGAAACTGCTCATAGTGGGCGGCGTGGCCGGCGGCGCATCCGCAGCCGCGCGGGCACGTCGCCTTTCGGAAGATGCCGAGATCGTCGTGTTCGAACGTGGGCCGGATGTGTCGTTCGCGAACTGCGGTTTGCCGTATTACGTCGGCGGCGAAATTGCCTCGCGCGACAAGCTGCTTGTCACCACGCCAGAACGATTGCGCGAACGGTTCAAACTCGACGTGAGGACGCGATCCTCGGTCGAGGCGATCAATCGCTCGGCAAAAACTGTCCGCGTTCGCGACCTGGCTTCGGGTCGCGAGTACGAGGAAACCTACGACAAGCTGATCCTCGCGCCCGGTGCCGCGCCGATTCGGCCGCCGCTTCCCGGACTCGACCTTCCTGGAATCTACACCCTGCGAAACTTGCAGGATGTGGATCGCATCAAGGAACGCGTGGATAAAGGCGCGAAACAGGTCGTCGTGGTCGGTGCTGGATTTATCGGCCTGGAGTTGGTCGAGAATTTCGTGAAGCGAGGCATCGCCACCACGGTGGTCGAATTGCAGGATCAGGTCCTGCCGCCGTTCGACAAGGAGATGACGACACCGATCCTAGAAACGCTGCTGGCCAAGGGCGTGACGGTCTTGCTCAGCCAGTCGGCGGAAGGATTCGAGGAAGCGCCGGGCGGCCTTGTTGTTCGTCTGAAGTCGGGCCAGCGTTTGCCCGCGCAGCTCGTCATTCTGGGAGTCGGGGTACGTCCGGAAAACAAGCTTGCGACCGATACTGGTCTGGAAGTCGGACCGCGCGGCGGTATCCGCGTGAACGATCACCTTCAAACGAGCGATCCCAGCATCTACGCGGTAGGAGACGCCATCGAAGTCAAGGATGCCGTTTCGGGCGATGCGACCCAGGTGCCTCTCGCTGGTCCCGCGAACCGCCAGGGGCGAATTGCCGCGGATAATATTTTCGGCCGCTCCGTCCGCTATCGCGGAACGCAAGGAACCGCGATAGTCGGCGTATTCGAGCGCACGGCGGCGATGACCGGAAGCTCCGAGAAAGCTCTGCGCCGAGCCAATCGGCCTTTCCGCAAGATCTATATCCATCCAGCCCATCACGCCGGCTATTACCCCGGCGCCGAAGCGATGACACTGAAAATTCTGTTTAACCCGGAAACGGGAAAAATCCTCGGAGCGCAGGGCATCGGCGGCGCCGGTGTGGATAAACGGATCGACGTCCTCGCCGTGGCGATTCAAGCCGGGATGACCGTATACGATCTGGAAGAGATGGAGTTGGCCTACTCGCCACAGTATGGCTCCGCAAAGGATCCGATCAACATGGCCGGTTTCGTCGCCAGCGGACTGTTGCGAGGGCAACATCCGCAGGTCGACGTGGAGGCTGTGTTGGCGGCGCCGGCGAACGAAAAGCCGTACCTGCTCGATGTCCGCACGCCGCTCGAATTCGCCGCCGGGCACATCCCGGGCGCTGTCAACATTCCCGTGGACGAACTACGGCAGAGGCTCAGCGAACTGCCGCGCGATCGAACAATCGCCGCCTACTGCCAGGTCGGGCAACGCGGCTACCTGGCGACACGCATTCTCCTCCAGGCGGGTTTCCAGGCCGTCAACATCGGCGGCGGGTACAAGACCTACCGGCTGTTCTTTTGATCGATAACCTCAACTGCCCGCCGGGGATTCCTCTGCGATCTTGCGGTAACGCTGGATCGCCCATTGGAAGACCCGTTCGGCCTCGGCGCGTTCTTCGGCGGCGATCGCATTCTGCCGAACGCGCCAAAGCTGTTCAATGACGCCGATAGCCCAGACTGCACTCTTGCGCGACGCGCGGATCGGCTGATCGTTGACGATCACTTCGACTGGATTGGTGTGCATCTGCGGAAAATGCCGCAGCGCGATCCACGAGCTTTTTTCGATATCCAGCGTGAAGGTGAGATCATGCTCCTTGTCGTTGGCGGCGACTTCCTGCGTCGCGACGGGTCGTCCGTTGACGATCAGTTCGACGAGGCGTGTATTGCCCTCGGGCGTTTTCCCGCCGACAGCCGTGCCAAGCGCAACGTTGCTGGCGAAAGCGACCTTGGCTTTCACGGTGACTTTGCCGGGTTCCCGCAATTTCAGCTTCTCGCCGGGCAGTTTGTCATCCACGCTGAAATGCAACGCATGCGCATAACCATCGCTGATGTACGATCGGCCTTTGGCGAGTCCCTCGGCCCAATCCTTGAACTCGATCTTTTTGATTTTCGTGCCGAGCTGCACGTACACTCGGCCTTGTCCGACGCGCGAACCGGTGATGCAGGGGAAATCGGTCTCGCCGGAGACCTTGAGCGGATAGCCGCAGTTGAGCAGGTGATACCAGCAGTTCCATTCCGGCACGCGAGCAGTGTCCATCGCGCTGATGAAATCGCACAGACCTTGCGCGGTGGTGACGCAGATTTCCTGGGCACCGATGCCGTTCATCTCGGGAATGGCATAGTTCAGCAGGGAATTGCTGACACGCTGATGCGAGGCCACGAGTTCATCGAGCGAAACGAAGTCATCGTTGTTGGTATCGATCGTTTTGAATTCTTCGGGCAGCAATGCATCGCTGGCCTCCTTCGCGGAGAGTTTGCCGTCCTTGTTGTCGTCAAACATGTCGAGCAGGCGTTTCGCGGCAGCTTTCGGATTAATGCCAAGCCCGTTCGCGGAATGGGCGTAGCCGGTGTACGCGCCCTGGTTCTTGGCCCAGCGCATGAGCGGCGTGGTCCAGGTCGGCCAGCCTTTTGTCTTCGTGCCCTCTGAGCCGGGATAGGTTTGATCGCGCAGGTTCAGCAGGCAGACATGCCCCAGCGCCTGGGAACCGAACCCGCTGACCTCGACGTCGTATTTCAGCACGGTGAACGGTTCGCTGATTTTGTGCGCGGTCGGTTCAAAGAACTGCCGCTGGAAGTCATAGCAGGGCCCCCAGGTGAGGTTGCACCCGACGTTCAGTGCCTCGCCCTTGACGTGCAGGAACATGTCGTCCGCGAAGACGCCTTCGGTCGGGTTCGTGTAATGCGCACAGCCGGCGGCGTGGATGTGGTGATCGCCGCTGTAGAATCCGTACTTAGTCGGATCGATCCAGCGCTGGAGTTTGACCTCCACCGTCGCTTCGCCCTTCGCGGGAACGTTGATCGTCCGCTGGAGCAACTTGTATTCCGGACCTCGGCCGTAGATCATCGTCAATTCGCCCGGAGGCAGATGGACGATCCCGCCGCTATGACGATAGACCTGGTCCTGAAAAAAGAAATCAGGCGCGAGACGTTTCGCCTTCGCGGGATAGACTCGGCCGGCTTTGTCCTTGAACGTGAAGCGAGCCGTGGTCGGCGTGCCATCGACGTCGGCGATGACGAGCTTCACGGGAATCGCCGGGCGGATATCGAACAGCACGGGCGTCTCCGCGCGGAAGCCGAGGTCCTGGGTGCTCTGGCCCACGTCGAAAATGATCGTCGCCTCGCGCTTGCCAGACTGGCTGCTGTGAATCAAGGCCAGCGCGTATTCAAGCCTCAAGCCGCTAAGTTTGTCGGTCATCGGCTGGCTGGTAAACATCTCCACGTCAAGGAAACGATTTTTCACGTCTTCCTTGGTGATCTGCCCTGCCTTGCCTCGCGAATATATCGGTAACGCTTGCGGGCTGCGAATCACCAGCGGCTTCGTCACCGTGCTCTCGTTCTGCACGCGCACGATCACAGGCGTGAACGCTCCTTGCTGAAGCACGGCAGGCGCCGATCCTTGCTTGACCTTCACGCGAGCTTCGGGATTCAGATGCACCGAGAAAAGCACGTGCGGATCGATCAGCTTTTGCAGCCGTACCGCGTCCTGTTCGTGGGCAGCGTTTTCGATGAGTTTTACCAACGCTGGCGCGAGCGGCTGGCCGAGGTAGTCAAACGCCTTGACGAGGCGTTGCACATTCGCGGCCAGCGGCTGCGCCTCGACATCGATAGTCTGCGCCCGGACTCTGCCTGTCAACGTGAAGGTCATTCCAAGCGCGGCAATCATCAACGCGGTGAAGCGAATCATGGACTTAGCCTCGAAAACCAGGCGACCGTGAACCATGGGTTTAGGATACGCGATACTATCGCAAAGTGAAAGAAAAAACCAGAAGGCGCGAAATCGCCGGAATAATCGTTACAACCGGCAAAATCGCGCCATATCGAATCCTGAGACGAATCGATTCGTCCGGAACGGATTTGGCATCGCAGCGCGGACGGATTATGATCACTGTAGCTAAAAAGCGTTGAAAACCGCCAAGTTGATGCTGCCAAACGGCTGATATGTCGAGGTCTACCGATGCACGCTCTTGCACTTACCATCATGGTCGCGGCGTCTGTGACGGCCCAGCCTGCTCAAAGGCCTGATGTGGTTCTCCGCTGGAACGAGACGGCCCTGCAAGCGATTCGCGCCGATCGCTCGCCGCCGCCGATCGCGTCGCGAAGTCTCGCGATCATGCATATCGCCATCTACGATGCCGTGATGGCGGTCGAACGCACGCATCAACACTATCTCGTCGATCTGACGGCAGAGCCTGGCACGTCCAGCGAGGCCACGGCCGCGGCGGCGGCGCATCGCTGCCTGGTCACGCTTTATCCGAAACAGCGCGAATACTTCGATGCCGTCTTGATCCGTTGTCTCGCCGAGATCCCGCGAGACTCTCGCAGTGAGCAAGGAATCACTCTTGGCAGACAAGTCGCCGAACGCATCCTCGCGGCGAGGCAAGACGATGGCGCGACGGCGACGGGAACTCACGAGGTGCGAAATGTGATCGGCGCCTGGCAACCCACGGGACCGCATTACCGCAAGGCGCTCCTGCCCGATTGGGGCCGGGTCACGCCGTTCGCCATCCGCAAGGGTACGCAATACCAACCGCCACCGCCACCGGAATTATCGAGTGCGGAATTCGCCGCCGCATTCCACGAAGTGAAGCGACTCGGCCGAAAAACAAGTCGCGACCGCACGCCCGAACAGACGCAGATCGCCCATTTCTGGGAGGGCAACGCCGGCACAATGACACCGCCGGGCCAATGGAACAAGATCGCGCAGGGCATCGCGCTCGACCGCAAGACATCGATCGCCGAGAACGCGCGGATTTTCGCCCACCTCAACATCACCTTGGCCGATGCCGCCATTCTGTGCTGGGTCATCAAGTTCACGTTTGATTTTTGGCGCCCGAGCACGGCAATAGCCTACAGCGAAAACACTTCGGATGCGTGGACACCGCTCCTGGAAAATCCGCCCTTCCCCGCTTATGTCTCGGGGCATAGCACGTTCAGCGGAGCGGCAGCGAGCGTGCTAGCGCGATCGTTCGGTACAGACAAGATTCGCTTCGGCGCCGTCTCAGACGACGTGCCCGGCGTCACGCGCTCGTTCGACAGTCTATGGAGCGCCGCAGAAGAAGCAGGCATGAGCCGAATTTATGGCGGCATCCACTGGCAGTTCGATAATCGGGAAGGTCTGAACGTAGGCCGCCGACTGGGTGACTACGTCTACCGCAGCGCACTCAGGCCGCGGTAAAAAAAATCTAACCACGGATACCACCGATTGACACGGATGAAAATGCAAGAAAAAAAGAAGTCGTGACCTTCTTGACTTTTGCATTTATCCGTGAGTATCAGTGTTATCCGTGGTTAGAAAGCAATTCGATTGGTCACTCCTCAACATCAAGTTTCTTGAGGAACGACAGCGTCTCGTGTTGCTGGATGCCAGGCCCAGGCAGTGAAGCCCAACGGCCGGAAAGGCGAGGTCCGTTCGACGTCGATTCGATGCGGTAGAGGTTGACGCCGCGAACGGTTCCGCGTTCGCTGGGGAGCGTCCAGCTGGCAGCGAGCGTGCTGCCCTGACGGATGCCGATGCCGGTGAAGTTCGCGCCGCCGCCGACGATCCACTGGACGACGTAGACGTCATTCTTTTTGGTCAGCACGACGATGCCGCTGTAGTTCTTGCCGCCGGCCTCCTGGCCTTTGCAGGTGTAGTATCCGCTGATGTCGGCCACATCGGGGTCGATCTGGCGGAGATTCGGGACAGATTTTTCGTCGGACTTCGGATTGGCAGTGCTGGCGCCGAGGAGTTGGAGCGAAGAGAGGACGAGAAATACGGAACCGTACATAAACGACTCCTAACGTGAAAAAGGGAAAGGAACAGGATATCAGGCGTCAGGAGCGTGTTTACGCCCTCCTCCGTCCGGAAGAAGCCCAACGTCGATAGCCGACTAAAACTCGGGCGAATCGAATCCTGTGATTACCGCGACAATCTCAGAATGCGCGACGGCCACGGTAATCATGCACGTCTGCTTGCTTTTTCGTCTCCTTTTGCTCACGGATTGAGCAATCTTGACCATATTTTCAACAATAATTAACAAGTGCATCTTTCATGCCGAGGCAATCACTCCCGTCTGCGGGTTCATCTTGATCTGCTCGCGAAGAAGAGCACGATTGATGACCTGCAAGTAGGCAAGCGCGCTGGCATCAATGATGTCCGTGCTCACCGCTCGGCCTCGCAGGATCCTGCCCTCGCATTCGGCTTCGATCTGCGCCTCGCCCTGGGCGTCTTCGTCCTCAGTGACGCTGGTGATGGAGAATTTCAGCAGTTTCACGTTAACGTTCGTGATCCGTTCGATGGTCTTGAAGACCGCGTCGATCGGCCCGTCGCCCGTCCCGGCATCGCGATGAATGACGCCCGCCTTGTGCCACAGGGCGACAGCCGCGCTCGGAACCGTGCCCGACCCGCCATTGCAGGTGACGGCTTCGAGTGTCCACACTGCCGGTCCGGAGTGAAGCACCGCTTCCGCGAGTGCTTCGATATCGGCGTCGTAGATCGTTTTCTTCCGGTCCGCCAGCGTCTTGAACTGGTCGAAGACCTTGTTCAGCTGATCGTTATCCAGGTGATAACCCAGATCGCGAATGCGCTGACTGAGCGCATGTCGGCCGCTGTGCTTGCCCAAGACGAGTTCGGTGCGCGACACGCCGACGTCCTCGGGCAGCATGATTTCGTAGGTCTGGGCATGTTTGAGCATGCCGTCCTGGTGGATGCCCGCTTCATGAGCAAAGGCGTTCTGCCCGACGATGGCCTTGTTGCGCTGTACCTGCATGCCCGTGACGCGCGCGACGAGCCTGCTGGTCGGCATGAGGCGCCGCGTCTGGATGCCGAAATCCAGATTGAAGAAATCATTGCGTGTGCGGACCGCCATGATGACTTCCTCGAGAGCGCAATTGCCCGCGCGTTCTCCGAGGCCGTTGATGGTGCACTCGACCTGGCGGGCGCCTTCCTTGAGAGCGGCGAGACTATTCGCAACGGCCAAGCCGAGATCGTTGTGGCAGTGCACACTAATTACGACGCCATCAATCCCGCGAACGTTCCGTTTCAGATATTGAATCGCAGCCGCGTATTGCTCGGGCACGGCATAACCGACCGTGTCCGGGATGTTGATCGTCGTCGCGCCCGCCTCGATGACCCGCTCGACAACCTCGGCCAAGAATTCGAGCTCCGTGCGAGCCGCGTCCTCGGGCGAGAATTCCACTTCCATGCCGTGGCTTCGTGCCCGTTTCACGCCATTCACAGCCCGGCGTACGATTTCATCCTTGGCCATCCGCAGTTTGAATTCACGATGTATCGCACTGGTCGCGAGAAACACGTGGATGCGTGGCTTTGCCGCGGCGCGGAGCGCCTCGCCGGCGCGGTCGATGTCGTCGTCATTGCAGCGCGCCAGGCCACATATTGTCGGCCCCTTTACCTGCTCGGCGATCATTTTTACCGCTTCAAAATCGCCTGGCGATGCAATCGGGAATCCTGCTTCGATTACGTCAACGCCTAGCTCCGCAAGCGCATGGGCGATTTCAATCTTTTCCGCAAGATTCATGCTGCATCCAGGCGATTGCTCGCCGTCGCGCAGAGTGGTATCGAAAATAATCAGCCGATTGTCGCTCATGGCGAAGCTTTCCTCGAAACATTGCGTGGGCCACGCGGTCCAAAAAAAAAACCCTGAGACATTGTGTCCCAGGGTCCGTTATTTCCGAATGAGTGTGAAATATCGCGGCGCACCTAGGACGGGCCTCCTCCAAGGAGAAGAAGAAAACCCAACAGGATTTTTTGAAGACGTTGCATTTTCACCGGCGCAATCTCTCTCAATCTCTTTTACCACTTTAGCGCATCCGCCCCAAAAAAGCAATGTGAGTTGTGCAAAAACAAAATCACACGGCTAAAAGGCGAGCAGTGCCAAATACGGAGAACCGCTTATTTGTTCGGGTATTGCGTCTGCCAGAACGTCTCGCCGCTGATGTTGATTTCCGGTTTGGTTTCGACCTTGATGTCGCCCGTGACGGTGCACTGGCAGGCAAGCCGCATCTCGTCTTCCATGCCCAGCGACTCGAAGACATGCAGCACGCCCAGGCTCATCTTTTCGATCATGCCCGGCTTGCTGACATTCTCCTTGCCTTCCTTGACAAGAACTCGGCACGTCGCACACATGCCGTGGCCCATGCAATTCAAACCGGGATACTTGAAAATCCACGGATGCAATTCGACGGCTGCCTTGCGGGCCTCATCGCGTAGATTCGAACCGGCGGGAATTTCGATTTCGACCTTCTCGGTGATAAAGGTGACTTTTGGCATTACAGCCGTCCTTTGGATGTTGATCGCCTTGCCATACAAAATTGATATAGGAACTCGGCGAGAAAGTCTCAAGAGCCTGGCAATCGGTGCGTCCTCATGATCCGCCTCGCGCATTTCAGCGATATTCATGTCTCGGCCTCGACACTGGAATGGCAGCGCGAGGACTGGTTCAACAAACGCCTGACGACCTGGATCAACACCCGCCTTCTGGGCCGGGGCCGCGTCTTCACTCACGCCGAGGCGGTTGCGAGCCGAATGATGGACGAGATCGCCAGCCGAGAGATCGATCACCTGATCTTTTCCGGCGACGCGACCGCCATGGGTTTCGAGTCCGAAATACGCCGTGCCGCGGAAGTGTTGCGCGTCGGCGACATCGCGGTGCCGGGATTGGCGATACCGGGCAACCACGACTACTGCACGCGCACGGCCGCATCGTCGGGGATGTTCGAACGCTATTTCTCCGACTGGCAGGTCGGCCGACGGATCGACGGCGAGCACTACCCTTTCGCGCAACCTGTCGGGCCGATTTGGCTGATCGCCGTCAATGCCGCGACGGGAAACCGCTGGCCCTGGGATGCCGGCGGCAGCGTCGGCGCCTCGCAGCTGGAACGCTTGCGCCGCCTGCTCGGCGAACTTGAGCCGGGCCTAAAAATATTGGTGCTGCACTACCCGATCTGCCTCATCGACGGCCGACGCGAATCCACCCATCACGGCCTGCGTGATCTCGACGCCGTGCTCGACATCGCCCATGCCGCCGGCGTCAATCTTTGGCTGCACGGGCATCGCCATCGGCCTTTTCATTTCCAGAAGCCGCCGAATGCCAACATTCCCGTTATCTGTGCCGGCGCCGCGACGCAGACCGGTCTATGGTCCTACGGCGAATACACTATCGACGGCACCAAGCTGACCGCGCTTCGCCGCGAGTTTGATCTAGCAACGAGCCAATATCGCGAGGTCGAATCGTTCGAACTCGTCCTGGCCGTGCCGAAGTAGGTCTCGCGAGCCGAGCGGGACCGGAATTACCCCGGCAGATAAAGAAACATCGTCTTCGGCAGTGGCGTGAACCAACCGGTTCGGATGCCTGCCGATCGCATCGCGGCGCCGGTCCAGCAATTGCACGTGTTGAAGCAATGGTACGACCCATGTGCCTCGAAGAAAGCATCGTCCGACCCGTAGGCGGCGCCTTCGATCAGGATCTTCTTGCCAGATGCATTCAAGAGAAAGCTGGACTGGATATGCGCGGCAAGTTGCTCGTACTGCTTGACCGAAATTCTCAACGGCCGAGCCTCGCTTCCAAGCTGGGCCACGTGCATCATTGTCACATGCATGCACGAATCCGACGGCAGCAGCAGGGCGTTGATCACCGTGGACGCCTTCAAATCGCCCCAGGTCGGCGTGCCGATGTAAAATCCCTTGTCGCCCCAGCCGATCGCCGCATGCGTCGCGCCGCGGGTATCGCCGGAAAAACACGACGCCGGCAGGTGCTCGCGCCAGTCGATCGTCTCCGTAACAATCGGCACGATAATGTCCGAGTGAATCGCGCTTGACGTCAGAAAAATCTCCACCCCGTCCGGCGATGGCGTGAATTTGTTGTTCACCGGAATCAGCCCGATCAGCGCAATCAGCAAATAGACACCCACCGCGTACGCAAAGTATCGGCACATACGTCCCACGACGCGGATGCCTCTCTGCAACGGCGTCCGCCGCGCGGCAGGTTCTGACGGCGTCTGCGAACTGGGCGTTTCCTGAGCCGGCGTTTCCATGGCGATTCTCTTAGGAAGTGGTTTGGCAATGTTCTTCCTATACAAAAATCCTGACAAAGGCTCGACCTAGCAATAAACGCCGTGAACGCTGCGAAACTGATTCAACCTGATTGCATGGAATTCGTGAATGACGGCGAAAGGAAATACAATAACGCGAGGATCGGCCAATATCGGGCATCGGCAGGTTTCTTTTGGAAAGGTAAAGAGGCAGAATTCGTATGGGAAGAATTTTCGAAAAGCGCAAGCACTCCATTTTCAAAACCGCTGCGCAAAAGTCCAAGCTCTACTCGAAGTACGGCAAACTCCTGTACGTCGCTGCCAAGAACGGCGCTCCCGACCCCGTGGCCAATCCGATTCTGCGTACCGTCATCGAAAAGGCCAAGCGCGAGAACGTGCCGAGCCATGTGATCGAAAAGGCAATTCAGAAAGCCGCGGGCACGGGAGGCGAAGACTTCCAGCCCGCGCGTTACGAGGGGTTTGGCCCCGGCGGGTCGCTGATCATTGTCGATTGCCTGACCGACAACAACACGCGCACCATTTCTGATGTTCGCAGCTGTTTCAACAAGACGGGATCGAAATTGGCCGCCAGTGGGTCGGTAGTGATTTCGTTCGATCACCTGGCGATTCTTTCTTTCAAGGGCGACAACGAAGAGAAAGTGCTCGAGGCGATGTTCGCCGCCGACGTGGCCGTGGAAGAAGTGGAATGCAAGGATGGCGCAATCACGATCTTCGCCCCACCCGCAGAGTTTTACAAGGCAAAGACAGCCCTACTCGAGGCGTTTCCCGGTCTTGAGTTAGAGCACCAGGAAATCACCTTCTTGCCGCAAGCAACCAAGGAACTCGGCGCGGATGAGTTGGCCACGTTCGAGCGGCTGCTAGGCATGCTCAACGATTGCGACGACGTGCAAGAAATCTACCACAACGTCACCCTGCCGAGTTGAGGCGGCGTCACCCGGCACCACTCGCTCTCGACAGCTATCTTGGTGCGCAACCACGCCTCCAAGAGGATCTTATCCGATCGACGCAAAGCGCGTTTATCTCGTCGTTGACTTGATGGGAGCGGGCCACGTACCGAGTATCGTCCAGGAATCTCCCAGCCGCTACGCCGGCGCAGCATGCCTCGGCGGCGCGGTGCGAAATGTTGAAGCGTTCACCGAGTTCCCATTTTTCATCGGCTGTGGCAATGCCGACTTCGCCCTAACCGGCACTCGCAGCCTGGCCGCATCTCTCAAGAAAGTACAAGGCGTCAAGGTCACGATTCGTGAATACGACGACATTGAGCATCTGCTGATTGTTCGCGAAGCCATCCCCGATATCTTTCGTGCGCTGGACGGAAAGTGAAGGCTGAACGGGGACTGAATGGTCGAGCCGTCTGTCTCAGTATGAAACTCTTCAAAGAGCCCTTGACCGGAACAGGCGATTTTTTGTAAAAGATACACACTTCCGGGAAGGATTCCCTCCGTAATGCGACATGGACGTCTCCCCAAGAGATCTGCGCACGGAGGTGTGGATTCTTTTTCCATTTCTCCGCCGCAAATATCACGTTGGATTGGCACTATTCAAGGTTGAGGCCGAGCGCACTCACCAAGGGTGACTTGCGCGCGGCTCGGAAAGGAGACCGGCATGCTCGTTTTGTCACGCCGCCCAAAAGAAAAGATCTACTTCCCCACGCTTGGCGTCACGGTCGAGGTGTGCAGCGTCAAGGGCAACGTCGTTCGCGTCGGCATCCAGGCGCCGCCGTCGATCCCAATTGTACGTGAAGAACTCGCAGCTGAATCGGACAAGGCCAATTCGCCAAGGGAGCGATCGGCCCGCCATCAGATGCGCAATCGTCTGCACACGGCGAGCCTGGCAATTCATCTCGCTCAGAAGCAATTGCAAGCAGGGCTCGATGAGGATGCTGACGAGACTCTGGCCGGCGCCCTGCGTGAGTTCTCGGACATCGACCAACAGCTTGCTTCGAATGCAACGCCGAAACGGGAAATCCGCGCCTTGTTGGTCGAAGACAACGGCAACGAAAGCGCTTTGCTGGCCGAATTCTTGCGCCTGCACGGGATAAAGGTCGAAACGGCTTGCGACGGCCAGGATGCACTGGATTATCTCAAATCCCACGAGCGACCAGACGTGATCTTGATCGACATGCGCATGCCGCGTTGCGATGGGCCTACGACTGTCGCGACGATCCGACGAAACGCGGACTTTGGGGGTTTGAAGGTGTTCGCGGTTAGCGGAGCCGATCCAGCGGAATGCAATATCGAGATTGGCTCCCGAGGCATTGACCGCTGGTTTACGAAACCCATTAACCCGAAGAAGCTTGTTGATGAATTGAATTTGTCGCTGAACTGAACTTTGACCTGGGAGATTGCCGAGGCCTCGCCACTTCGTCGAAGGGTGCGAACCGATCAAGCATCGGCAGTCCAGGGAGCGGACCACATTTCGCCAAGGTTCTTTCGAATCGAAAGATAGGCGAACCGATAAAGCATCGGCAGTCCAGGGAGTGGACCGAGTTTCACCAAGGCCCTTTCGAGCAGTGGCGTATGGGTGGGAATTCGTAGAGCAATCTCGATTCCCACCCACTCTTCTCACTGTCCTGCCGGTGCAAGACTACCGAGCGTCGGCGTCTCTCACGGATGTTCCTTTTCGGTTGTATTCCAAGTTCTCGTGTGGTTCGCCTCCAGACTTTCGGAGCAGTCAGGGAAAAGGCTTCGTCACTGATGTATCGCAAGTCCGCCCACAACTGGGACAATTCTTTGCCGCACTCACATCAACTGGCACTGCGAAAACCGCTCCGCAAGCGCATGTCACCGGCTTGGCATGGTCCGGATCGAGAGAAGTGACGCTAAAGTCGTCGAGGTGGCTCCCGCACTTCTCGCACGCGGAGGCTTTGATTCCGTCGGAGACAATGATTGCGTTCCCACAGGTTGGGCACGAAACAGGGGCTTCTTGCGCGTGATCGGGCGGATGGGCATCGACAGGAGACGCGTCGCGCGGACCGTGCCATAAGTTGCGTATCACCCCAGCTGCCATAGTCCAGAAGTCTGTATCGGCAAGGTCTACACTGGGAGGCCGATATATTTGCACATGAAGCGGTTGATCTTCTCCGCGATCGCCCAAAGCTCCGTGACCGGCAATCCTTTTGAATTGTGGGAGACAATTGCGTCGTCGGGATTGCAAAGCACGAAACGCAACACGGAAATACGATTGCGACCCGTGCGGCAAACGTCGGCCTTGATGATTCGTAAGAACGGCACCTCGCGCCTATTTTTTCTGCATATCACATGCAGACTTTGCGTGTCCCCATCCAGATGAAACTCGATGTCGCCGCGATCGAAGACTCCGCAAAATCCGACGAAGGCCATGAAAATGCCAAAGACGAAGACAAAGATCAAAATGCTAGAGATACACGGGAAGGGAAGTCTATTTTCCAGGACGCCAACATTTGCGCCTAGTGCGCCCAGCGCGCCGCATGTTGTCAGCTCCGCCACGCAGACTGCGATACCGGCGCCTGCTAGGGTCATAAACGTTTTCCTGCTTGCGACAGCAGGGTCATAGATAACGAGGCGGTCGGCAGATTCGTGTTTGATAAACATGTGGCCAAATTCTCTCACTTGCAGCGTGCAAAGTTTCCGGGACAACTAGACGCATCAGGCGGCAAATGCAACGGCAACCGTTTGTTTAACCAACGCTGCTATCCCCAAAGTCGGCTCGATTAGGGACTTAGCGTCATCACCTTTCCCTCGTAATCACCGGGAAATTGTAGTGCGAAAGGGTTCCAAGGCGGCGACGTCCCGAAGGCGAATGTAAATTGCGTTACTGTTTGATGCTCGGCACTCCGAGGTGACAGGTTGGGCCTGTGCGAACGATCGGTTTGACGGCTAACCGGGCATCCGACACGCGACCGTCACATTGCAAGAGCTTAATCGCGAGGCATGGTGATGGTGCCAAGCACCCGCGAAAGTTCGTGCGGCTTGAGCGGCTTGACGAGGTGCTCGTCGAAGCCTGCTTCCAAGACGGCGCGTCGATCTTCTGGCCGACCATACCCGGTCAATGCGATCAGGAGTACGTCGTCTCTGGACAACACTTCGCGCGTCCGCTTTGCGACCTCGTAACCGTCGATGCCTGGCAATCCAATGTCGATGATTGCGAATTGCGGGCGCAGCTTTAAGATTGCGTCGAGTCCTTCGTTGCCGTCTGCGGCGGTGTGGACCATGTATCCGTCCAGTTTGAGCATCGCTTTGAGCATACGGCGGCTGTCGGCATTGTCCTCCACAATGAGAACCGTCGAGGAGCCGAAACCAGAAACAGGCGATGAGGCGTCGGTGGTTGGCTTTTCCGCCGTGAGGGGCAGGCGAACGATAAACTCGCTTCCCTTGTTCTGGCCTTCGCTGAACGCCTTCACGGAGCCGCCATGCATTTCGGCGATGGTCCGGACCAATGTCAAACCGACTCCCATGCCCCCCTCGGCCCGGTGAAGCGTCTCGTTGGCCTGAACAAAGAGATCAAAGACTCTTTCCAGCATCTCCGAGCGAATGCCCACGCCCGAATCCTTCACGCGAATCGCGAGTTGTTTTTCCTCATTTTCGACCGACAACCGGACGTTGCCGCCAGACGGCGTGTACTTGGCGGCATTCATCAGCAGGTTGACGAACATCTGTTGCAACCGCGCGGGGTCGCCGAGAACGGGTATCGTTTCGCTGAGTTCGTCTGCTTGCAATGTCACTCGCGCCGCCTCGAACGTCGGCCTCACTGCAGTAATCGCCTCCGCAAGCGGCTCACGCAGATCAAGGACCACCTTTTGCAGGCGAATGCGATTCTGGGCGATGCGCGTCACATCGAGCAAGTCGTCAAGTAGGCGCGACATCTGACTGGCTTGCCGCTGAATGACATCACGTGCTTCGCGTTTCAACGGTTCGTCCGATCCGTCCCGCTCTAACACTTGCGTCGCGTTCAGGATCGCGCTCAAAGGATTTCGCAACTCATGAGAGAGCATGGCCAGGAACTGATCACGCCGACTCAGGGCCGCGTGGGCTTCATCCTCGGCACGTTTGCGATCCGTGATATCGGTCGAGATCCCAGCCACCGCATAGACGCGCCCTTGCTCATCCTTGAGCGGAAAACGAATGGTCAGGAAGGTGTGCAGCCCGTCGGGCAGTTGGAAAACCTCTTCGGTTTCAACGACTGTCTGTGTATCGCGCACGCGGCGATCGTGTTCGAGCCGGCTTCGGGCAACGCGCACGGGGAATAACTCGAAATCGGACTTGCCAACGACCCTTATCGCAGCCTCTTCAGTCAGGGGGAGAGGAGCGCCGGGACCGGGTATGAGCCTTGCGAAGCTGCGATTGACCACCGTGTAGCGATCATTCAGGTCTTTGACGAAGATGATGGCCGTGGAATTTTCAAGCACTGCGTCGAGCCGACGCTGACTGACGCTAAGCTCCTGCCTAGCTTGCTTCACCGCAGTGATATCGATGAAGGTCAAAACGGTCCCGGCAATCTCCCCGTTCTGGGCGCGATAAGACAGCACGCGCATCAAAAACGACTGCTTCTGCGGCGATTCGACTTCCCGTTCCAGAACCTTGCCGTCCGAGTGCATGCGTTCGATCAAGCCGACCAGTGTGGCATTGTCCATCTGCAAGTTGTTCGAGATGTGCTTGAACGGCCGCCCGACATCATGCGGGAGAAGATTGAACAGGCGCCCTGCCGCGGGGGTGAACTTGCGGATGTTCATATCGAGGTCAAGGAAGATCGTGCCGATTTCGGTGCTCGCCAGCAGATTGTCCATGTCGCTGGTGAGCTGCGTCAGTTCCTCGATCTTGCGCTGATGCTCGGCATTGACGGTATAAAGTTCCTCGTTGACGGAATGAAGTTCCTCGTTGGTCGATTGCAGCTCCTCGTTGGAGGCGACCAGTTCCTCATTGGTGGATTGCAGTTCCTCATTACTGGTCTCGAGTTCTTCGACCGTCGATTGCAGATGCTCCTTGGTGTACATCAACTCGCGTTCCAGACTGGAGATCCGTTCCACGGACTCACCCTGAACATCGAACGCTTGTGCCGGCGCTGCAGCAGGCAGAGCTTCCTCGGGTTCGAGGCAAATCTGGTAGAAATTGCTCTGCGTTCGCTTGTTGGGCAGCGAAACGGCAGTTACTTTCATCAGCCGGTCCTGGCCGTCGAGCGTGAAGCGGACGCCGGAATAAACCACGGGGTTGTTGGTCTTGGCCGCCTGATGCAGGGCCGAGCTGACGGCGATGCGCAGCGGATTGTCCAACATTTTTAGGACATCGGTGGTGGCTTTGCCCTCCGGCACTTGCAAATATCGGCGTGCATCACCGAAAGCATGGACAAGTTCGTGATGTTCATTCAAGAGCAAGCTGGGCGGGACATAGCGACTCAAGAGCCCTTCATACACCTCGGTCAGGTGAGGTTCGTTCTTCCAGGGATTGATGAGCGGATTGCGCAACAGCATGGCCGTTTCCGAGAGCGGCATGGTCGCCAGGCCCGTGCCGGGATGCAAGCGAATGTCGCGGCGTTTGCGAAAGATCTTCCAGTGGCGGTCGACGACTTCGAACTCTTCGTCAAGGTCTGAGACCGTTTCGCTGGGCCCTTGGAACAGGATGCCGCCGGTGCGCAGGCCGAAATGAAACAGGTTCAACACCTTCCGTTGCGTCGCTGGATTCAAATAGATCAACACGTTGCGACAGGTGATGAGGTCGAGCTTGGTGAAGGGCGGATCCTTGGTGAGATTGTGCGGGGCAAAGATCACCATCTTGCGCAAATCTTGGTTCACGACATATTGACCGCGCTTGTTCACGAAATACCGTTCGAGGTAGGCTCGCGGCATGTCGAGCACGCTCGCCTCGCGGTAGACGCCGGCGCTGGCGGCTTCGAGGGAAGCCCGGTGCACGTCGGTGGCGAAGATCTTGACGTCAATATTTCGCTTGTGTTCCTGGGCGAATTCGTGGAACAGCATGGCCAGAGAATACGCTTCCTCCCCGGTCGCGCAGCCAGGCACCCAGACGCGAATGCCATCATCCGGCGACGCCTGTTCGAAGAGCTTCGGTATCACATCGTTTTTGATGATGTCGAAGGCGGCTTTGTCCCGGAAAAACTGTGTTACCTCGACCAGAAGATCGCGGTAGAGGTGATCGAGTTCGCCAGGATCGGCCTCCAGCATACCCAGGTAATCCGCGAGAGACTCTGCGTTTTGCAGCGTCATGCGTCGTTCCAGGCGCCGGCCAAGAGTACTCGGTTTGTAGAGCGAGAAATCGACGCCGAAATGACGACGCAACAGAGAGAACACGGCCGATATTTCGTCGCCCGATTGCACGTCGAAGCGTGCCTTGTGGATATCGGCGCGCACCGGATGCTGCACGTACTGCAGGATTTTCTGCGACATGGCGTCCGGGGGTAGGACGAGATCGGCGACGCCGGTCGCGAGAGCGGCCTTGGGCATGCCGTCAAACGCCGAGGTTTCAGGGTCCTGCACGAGGACGAGCCCGCCCGATTCGTGAATCTCCTTGATGCCGCGCGACCCGTCGCTCCCGGTGCCTGACAGGACCACGCCGACCGCCCGGTCCCCCATATCCTGGGCCAGCGATTGGAAAAAGATATCGATAGGCAGATTTGGTCCGGGCTTATGGTCTTGGTCGGTCAATATCAGTTTGCCGAACGACAAGACCATGTTCTTTTTGCGCGGAATTAGATAGATGGCGTTGGGCTGAATCGCCATGCCGTCTTCGACACGGTAAATGGGCAGCTTGGTGTGGCGGGCCAACAACTCGTCCATCAGGCTCTTGAAATCGGGCGAAAGATGCTGGACCACCACGAACGTCAAGCCGGAGTCTTCCGGGACATGATCGAAGAATTTTTCGATGGCCTCCAGCCCCCCCGCAGAAGCGCCGATGCCGACAACAAACTGGGTAACCGGATGACGAGTGGTTTCCTCTGATTGATTTTTCATGGCGGGTGTGGTTGATACATCTGCAGGCGTTTGCGAATTCATGATGCGGCCTCCATGAACGCCGCCGGATGGCCTCCCGACGTTCGTCGTCACGGCTAAACAGTCGTGCATTCGAGCTCAACGAAAGACAAGGCCCTTGCGATCATCTGTTGAAGTTCCGAGAGCTTAACCGGCTTGTCGACATGGCCCACTATGACGCCCAAATCCGCGCATCCATTCAGATCCCCGTGCACGTTGCCAGAGACGAAAATCACCGGGACTGGTCGTTCCCGACATAATGTTAAAGCCGCCGTAACACCGTCCATTTCCGGCATGTTAATATCCGAGATCACCAGGTCGGGCTCGGTGATTCGGCATTGTTCGACCAGTTCTCGGCCATTGGATGCAGCGGCCACGACGCGATGGCCAATGCGCGGCAGCACCTCCAGGTAGTAGTCGCGCATATCGGGCTGATCGTCGGCAACCGCAATTCGCAATGATGGACTCATGGTCGACCTACCTTTCCCCATCGCTCCATGCATTCGGATCGATAGCGCGGCAATTGCAGCGGGCGATCTCCCGCCCCGGTTCACCTCCCGGGGCGGGCGTGCAGAGGAGTTTCACCTCCCCGCACTGGATTTGATCATGACGTAGCCGGCAGCACCATCGGGATACTGCACCTGCAACAACACGCCTTGTTCCAGAGAAGCTTTCTGCAAGGCAGCATCCGCTTCTGCTGCTGTCCGAACACTGGTCGTGTCGATCTTGGTGACCATCGTACCGGAGCGGAGACCTGCACTTGCCGCCAGGCTTCCCGGCTCCACACGAGCGATGACCACACCGGCGTTCGACTGGACAAAGCCATTTCGCTTGCCGATGCTGGACGTGATGTCGGCCATTTCAATTCCCAGCTTGTCGATTCGGGCGCCATTCGGCGCGTTAGGCGCGATGGTGCGGCGGCCCATTTCGTCTGGCTGTGCCTCGATCATTACCGAAATGTCAATGGCCTTGCCGTCACGCACCACGTTGACGGCGGCCGATTTGCCCGGCGTATGATCGACCACGCACCGTTGCAAATCCATGGGAGTCTTGATCGACGTTCCTGCAACGGAAACAATGATGTCACCGGCACGGATATCCGCCTTGGCAGCAGGCGAGCCGTCCAGCACACGCGCAACGACGACGCCAGTCTTGCTCTCGACGCCAAGCCGACTCGCGATGTCTTGTTCAAGTTGCTGGACTTGCACTCCGAGATAGCCGCGGCGAACGGCCCCATCACTGCGTAGCTTTTCGACAACCTCTCGTGCAATCTTGCTGGAGATTGCTAGCCCAACGCCTTGCCAGCCGCCGCTGTTTGAACGGATGGCGGTGTTGACGCCGATGACTTTCCCGTCCAGGCTGACAAGTGGTCCGCCGCTGTTGCCCGGGTTGATGGCGGCGTCCGTCTGCAGGAAGTCCTCGTAGATGGTGTTGTTGAGTTTGCGCCCCTTGCCGCTGATGATGCCGGCTGACACGGACCCAGCCAGGCCGAACGGCGCGCCCACGGCCAAGACTCGATCGCCAATTTCCATCATCGAACTGTCACTGAACTCCAGATGCGGCAATGTTTCCTTGGTATGGAAACGAATCACGGCAAGGTCGGTGCGCGGATCGCTCTTGATGTCGGTCGCTGTGAACTGTCGGCCGTCTTGCAGGCGCACCGTCACCTCGGTGGCCCCTTTCACGACATGGTGATTTGTCACGGCGACGCCGCTGCCATCGACGATGAAGCCCGAACCGAAGCCACGCTGCGGCGTTTCAGGCCAATCGAACGGCTCTTGGAAATCCTCAAAGAATTTGCGGACCTCCTGGGGGATCAATGAATCGTCGCGCCACCGAAGTAAATTCACGTTCGGCTTTGTCGATTTCGTTGTGGCTTCGACGCTCACAACTGCAGGCAACACTTTCTTCACAACCTCGCGATACGAAGCCGGTTCTTGCGTTTGTCCAGGAGTGCCAGAACCAAGGGCCTGCACACAAACAACGCTGATAACGATCAACAGGGCGAAAACGGTGATTGGGCGAATTATTGATGCACGCATGTTTTGCCTCCTTTTTGTTGCGGACCCTCGTCAGAGCGCGAAGTCCGTTCGACCTTGGGAACTTGTCCAAACCAATCAAACGACTACTTCTGCGGCCGAGCACCAGCTGTCCGGCGCCAGCCATTGCGGATTCTCGAAATACGGAAGCAGCTCATAGTTGTCATCCATTTCTTGGTTCACATCCCGTTGCCGAAACTTGCCACGCCAATGCAACCCTTCCACGTGCGGGATGGTCGATGGCGTCTGTGCTTGGGGGGAATTGGCAAGACTTATCAATGCGGGGGATTCCGCATTGATGGCGCCGGCGACGCACAGTGTTGCGAGACTGACCAAGAGGAACGAAGCGATCGATCGGGCAGGCATGGAAGTACCTCCAAGAATGCTGACCACAGGTCCGTAGACGTGGACCGTGATCGGAATGATTGTTGTGGTGTAATGCGAGCCGGCGACCGGATTTTGGAAGTTCTTAGAATTGTCGCCGATTCGGGTCGGCCCTCGATCATTGATCGAGGGCCGACGAAAAGGGCCTGGCGCCTATATGGTCACCAGGCATTTCCTGCCAGAAGACCGGCGGCGCCCAGCGCGGCAACCGCGGGCCATCCAGCCAGATTACTCGCTGCGAAGCGCGATCTTGCGCGGCTTGGCGTCTTCGCCCTTCGGGAACGTCAGCGACAGCACGCCGTTCGCGAGCTTCGCATCGACCTTGTCCGTCTGGGCCGACGGCGGCAGGCTGATACGCTGCTCGAATTGGCCGTAGGTCCGCGTGTCGTAGCCGTTGCCTTTGCGTTCGGACTTGCGCTCGCCGCGGATGAAGAGATCGCCGTGCTGGACAGCAACGTCGATGTCCTTCTCGGTCATGCCCGGAGCATCAATTTCGACGTAGTAGTTGTCCTCGTCTTCCCACATCGACAACGGCACGGCAACGACCGCACGCGGCGCGGTCATCGGGGGGAAAACGTCCTCATTGAAAAAGCGATCGAACAGAGCAGACATGCGATTGACCGGCTCGGCAACTTGAGTCAAGCCGTTGGTGTGAAGAGTAGCCAGCATAGGAAACCTCCTTCCAAGATTCACGGGCAATGTTGAAAGAAAGTGACATACACTTTGTCAGGCGAGATCCCTCGGCCCGTTTTCTCAAGGGCTGCTCGCCCGTTGAAAAACCGCGAAGAGCAACTAGCGCGCCAAAGCACGCCAGTGGACGCAAATTCTTTTCTCTCAAATACTTTGTGCGGAAATCGGAGATCGTCCGTCGACTTAAAACGCTGCCAACTTGGCAGAATCGACTTCCTGACTTGGCGAGACTTCTGGGGGAAAACACCTTACCTCGTTATTTCCGAGTGAACTTGGTGCAGCCCTGACGCAGGCATGCCGCTGGACGCGTGACTTATTTGTCGATTGCATCCACGGCCCGAGGGAATTTTCGGCTTGACCAGGATCGGCTCCCTGCTGCTGCACTGGCCACTGAACGGCTGTTTGATTTGGTCAAGGTGGCGGCGCGAGGGGATCGCCACCGGTCAAGCGCGTGCAGCCCTACGACGTCTTGCCCGAGGAGAAGGGTGCGATGATCGCGTATGAAGACCCTATCGATTCGCCAGCATCAATCGCCGGCCTGATGTGTTTTCTTATCCTGCTTCGCGCCCGAAACTTCGATGTTGGTTACGCAATGGTCGGAATGGCTCCGGTACGCACGCGGCCGCTTTGGCCGTCGGCAATTTCAGCCTGCCACGCGATTGACCGCGTCGTCTTCATCGAACTTTTCGCGTTGTATTTACGCTGCATTTCGGTGGCTTCAGCTCACCGCAATCGACGTGGCAGCGTTTGGCACCAAATCCGTTCAGATTGACCACGAATCCCGAAACTCCCGTCAAAAAGCCAATCGGGACAAGGGTTTCAGCCCGTGCCCCGACTAATTGCAAGCCGTTGATTCTCAATGATTTGCGTATGAGATAGTGGAGGCGCCGGAAATTGAACCCCACTGCGGCTTCGCCGATGCGCAAACACCATTGCTACTTGGGCTTATGTCAATCCGCCGTGGCAGCATCTGGGCAGCAGGCGTTCGTCACCTGTAGACATTCGGAGACGCTGAATGACCCAGAACAGCGGCGAGTCATCCACGCCTGGGAGGTGTTATCCGAGCCCGTGAAGAAGGAAATCCTATCTCAGGTGGAAACAGCACACAACTCACCTCGGCTCCTCATTGCAGCCGAACCGTGCCACCGAACATAGGGCTGAATCGAGAACCTGATTGAACATGCAGGAATTGCGGAGCATCAGGATGACGTCTGACGACGGCTCAATTCTACCTGAAATCGTTCGATGTCGCGGCTGAACATGTCAAACTTGACCTGTGCCTCCGCGAAATCATTTTCGGCGCCGCACTGCTCTAGGGTGAGAGCCAGGTCCGCAAGGGAAGTGACGCCGAAGAAGCTAATCATTCCCTTGAGCGTGTGAGCCGTGCGATGCAACGTTTGCCCGTCTTGCTGGCGAAGGGCATCGGCCGTTTCCTTCAACAATGCCTCGGAGTCCTGCTGGAAAACGTCGATCATTTCTTGGAGGACTTGTTTGTTGCCGCCCACTCGGGCGAGTGCGAACTGCCAATCGATCATGGAGATTCCACTCTCCTTCGGCCGTTCGTCTGACGCAGGATGCGCAGTAGCGGACGCTGCAGAGGTGTCGAGTGCAAAACCTGGCAACACTTCATGGATGGCCTTGGCGAGCTCTTCATCGTGGATCGGCTTGGTGACGAAGCTAAGGCCAGGAACGAAGTCGGCGTGGAAGGATTGTGAAGAACCACGGAAACCGAGGGCCCGCGCTGTCCCGCATAGGAGAGGTCCGCACTCGCTGCCGGCGCGAGCACTACCGTGAACGACGCGTTGCCTGCGGCCGCCGGCGCCGATGAAGAAACCGTTATCGTTTGCGGCACGTTCCAGGTTGCAGCCGTGAACGTCAACAATGCCGGCGAAACTTCGGAGACCGCCGGATTCGTGGTGGAGACCGCAATGGAAACGCTGGCCGTCGGTTGACTCGTCAAGGAAACCGTGAATGAAGCACTGGTTCCAGACGAGAACTCCAGGGAAGCAGCGGAGATCTTGATGCCGGCCACGTCATCGTTCAAATTGGTGACTGCGACATCGGCGGCGTTGACGTTGTTGTAATTGGCGTCCGCGCTCGAAGCGGCAGCCGTCGCGATTGAAAAGCTGACATTGCCATCGGCGACATGATCATCGATTCCCGTTATCGTAACAATCTGAGCGACGTTCCAGTTTGCCGATGTAAAGGTTTGGCTCGACGTAGACGCCGTGCCTTCGGCGACATTGGACGACGAGATACCGATAGTCACGTCCGCGGTCGGCTGGCTATTGAGCACGACGCTGAACGTGGCGGTGCCGCCTGCCTCGGTGGTTGTTCCGCTGATGGCGCTGACATTGATGCCGGCGACGTCGTCATCGACGTTCGTGACCGCAACGTCGGCGGCATCGACGTTGTTGTAGTTGGCGTCAGCGCTGGAGGCGGCAGCCGTGTTGATTGCAAAGTTGACGTTGCCGTCATCGACGAAATCATCGACGCCGGTTACGGTGACCGTCTGAGCGACGTTCCAGTTGCCGGCCGTGAAGGTCAAACTCGCGACAGAGACTGTTCCCTCGCCCAGATTCGAAGATGCAATGCCGATCGTCACGTCCGCGGTCGGCTGGCTATTGAGCACGACGCTGAACGTGGCGGTGCCGCCTGCCTCGGTGGTTGTTCCGCTGATGGCGCTGACATTGATGCCGGCGACGTCGTCATCGACGTTCGTGACCGCAACGTCGGCGGCATCGACGTTGTTGTAGTTGGCGTCAGCGCTGGAGGCGGCAGCCGTGTTGATTGCAAAGTTGACGTTGCCGTCATCGACGAAATCATCGACGCCCGTTACGGTGACCGTCTGAGCGACGTTCCAGTTGCCGGGCGTAAAGGTTAACGTGGCGACGGAGACTGTTCCTTCGTTTGTATTGGAACTGGAGATGCCGATGGTGACGTTCGCCGTCGGCTGGGTGGCGAGCACGACCGTGAAGTTGGCCGCGGCGCCGCTCTCGGAAGTCACCAGACCCGATGTTGGCGTGACTACGATTCCCGCCGTGGCAAATTGTTGCGCGAACACGCCTGCCCCGTCCCCAGGACCATTGCCCGACCAGAGGACCACGAACGCGCCGGAAGGCGCCATGGCAACCGAGGGAAACTCCTGGTGCAGAGTCTGATACGCTGCATTATGCGCCCAAACCCCGAGGCCCCACGACTCCGAAGCCGCTACGAAGTACGTATGAAAATCCGCCACCCGCACGTTGTAGACCGTCTCGTACTCGCCGGTGTCGTACACATCCTCCACAGCAATCCATTGGCCGTCGTAGAGATAAGAATAGTAACCACCACCAATGCCCGCAGTGCGTCGCCATTGCCAATGTGGCAGAACTCGGTCCCTTTTTCGAGCCACTTGCCCTGATCCTCCAGTGAAGGCAAGCCCATGACGATGCCGCCTACTGGAGCACGCAAAATCAGCCGGTCACGCTGCACTTGGAGGTTGCCGTGGGCTTGCGCGAGGGCTCTGAGTTCGTGATCGCATTGCTGCCAGTCGGCGGACCGATCCGTCCTGGATGTCGCAATGTCGGCCAGGTCGGCGATCAATGCATGTTGTTGTTGATGGCGCAATGCCTGATCTGCCTCATTCAAGCGTATCTGAATGTCGAGCTTTGGATTCGAGAGGACTGCCAGGATTTCGACCGCATTGACGGATTGACCATCGCGGACACGTAGCTCCTGCAGGGCGTTGCACAAAAAGTCCCGGAATATCGTAACTTGGATACGATGTGGTCACCTGGGCACCTACCCAATCATGCCAGATTGACGCAAATTTGACTTATTGTGCAAAGCCCTCCTGCAGGAATCCTTCGGTATCTGGCACAATCACACGCTGGACCTGATCGGGCATGACCTGAATCAGGGCCACGCCTCGCACCTTGCGTGAGAACGGCAGCAGGAAAACGACGGTCAAGAGCGCTGCCAAGATGCCCGTCGTCAACCATACACGCTTGGCCTTCAGTTCCGGAAACCGCCCGAGTTGATGGAGCCAGCGCACAACCTGATAAGTGGGGCCGCCGATCAGCGTCGCCAGCCCGACGACGACGAGCAGGTAACCCAGCGACGCCAAGTGGCGTTCCTTCAAGAATTCAGCGAAGAAGAAGAGCGTGAGGGCCACGACGTACCACCGATAAATGGCACTCGCGATGCCGAACCAGGAGAGGAATGCAGCGTGCCTGGTTTCGTCGTTACGCAGCTCGACGCCTAGCCAGCGCAGCGCCGTCCCTTGCATTTTCTGATTCGCTTGCTGGGCCAGGTTGGGGATCTCCATCCAGTCGGACAGGACATAATAGCCATCGAATCTCATGAGCGGATTGGCGTTACAAACGAGCGTATGCACGCTGCAAACAGCCATGAGCGCGAAAGAGAAGTTGTGCACGAGGCTGCTGGCGTCGCTGAACCACCAGAAGAATGTTGCGCCGCTGGCGATTACCATCTCGACATAGATGCCCGCAGCGCTGATGGCCATGCGCTTCCATTTGTTCGGCAAGGTCCAGCCGTCTGACACGTTGCAATAGAGTGTCGGAAAGAAAAAGAGCACGAGAATGCCAATCTCCTGGACCTCAGCCCCCATGCGTTTGCAGCAAAACGCGTGGCCAAGCTCATGCACGATCTTGACCAGGCCCAGCGTGATCCAGAACAGGACAAGCATCCGGGCGCTGAAAAAATCACCGTGGCTTGGCAGCCGGATGAGAAAGTCTTGCCAGTGCGTCGCCAGCAAGCCGAGCGCCGCCAGAAACAATGCGATGCTCCCCGCAAGAAACCAGTGGCTGAAAACTACCGATCCTACGATTTCACAATTCGACAGCCAGCGATCAGGATGCGACAGCGGAAGTTTGATGTAGAAAATGTTGAGCCACGACAGCCAGGTTGAAGCCAGTTGGGGTGTTTACCGGTGCTAACATCCCAGAGACGAATGGCACTAGCTTAAGCGTAAGCCATTGCGTACAAAATGGTTGCGAGCAGAAGGCACCAGGTCTTTTCGCGTGACGCCGCCAGATCGCGGCATTTTTCGGCCTTTTCAGCGACTACGGCACCGTTGGCCCGCAAGGGTCCGAAGCAGCCAATGCGCGGAACTCATTGTGAATATTGATCTTACGCTTAAGCTAGTGCCATTCATCCCAGAGACCGATGCGCTTGTCGTCGCCGCCGGTCGCACAAAGGATTCCGGCCCAATTGAACGCAACGGCGCGAACGCCGCCTTCATGCGACTGGCCGAGGACGATGGACGCGTACGTACCGGCGTTCGCCCGCCAAAGACGCGCTTGTCCGTCAACACATCCCGTAAGAATCGCATTGCCGGGGCCGAAGGCGACGGCCGTTACCTCGGCAGGGTGCGGCAAGGTGACGATCTTGCCCGCCAGAGGTGCGAACACCGGCGATTTGCGCGGGCTGCGGCTTCCTTGCAACAAAATGTCCCGCTCGGCAATCGCCTTGCGCATCTCATATTCCTGATTGATGCGATCCTTCGCCAATGTGTTGCGCTCCTCGTTGTTCGTGCTCTTGCCGATTTGTTCGTTCAAGAGGGCAATACGCTGTTCTGCAGAGCCGATCTTGAATGCGAGTAGGTCGACTTGCAGTTGGGTATCCAGATCCTCGATCAGGAGAATCTCCTGGCCCTTATCCACACGATCGCCATTCCGGACCTTGAGATCGATGACCTTGCCATGAAGGGGTGCAAAGACGATTTGCCGTTGCACGGGAAGTAATTGTCCCTTGGCGTCCAGTCGCAATGGGATCTGCACGAAGGTCAAGACAGCGATGATTACCAGGAGTGGAATAGTGAAGAGCGCCAGAAACGCCGTCTTTTTGCCGCCGGTCTCGATAGCTCCGCTGCAACGAGAAAACCAGCTTGTCCTCCTGATCGTGCAACAGAGCTATCCGCTGGACCAGCAGCAAGCGAGCCCGAGCGACTTCGGCGTGGCCCTCGCAGAATCCGATCGGCACCTGCATCCGGATGCCAACTTCCCATTCGGGCCTACCCGCTTGAAAGAGATTTCCACGTCATGCGTTTGCAGCGCTACTGCCGAATTCTGGCAGAGGAAGCGACCGGCATTCCGAGCCTGGCCGGGCAGGTCGATCGCAATTTCATTCAGATGCTCGAAAGTTGTGCCCCGCTGCACGACATCGGCAAGATCGGCTTACCCGACTACATTCTCGGCAAAACAGGAAACCTGGACGTTGAAGAACGCCATATCATGCAGACCCACACGACCATTGGCGCCGAGACGCTGCAGAACGTCGCCCAGCGCCACGGTTCCGCTGTGACCTTTCTGCAAATGGCCATCGATATCGCGCGCCATCACCATGAGCGCTATGACGGCCAAGGATACCCCGACCGTCTCGCGGGCAACGACATCCCGTTGTCAGCACGCATCCTGACCATCTGCGACGTTTACGACGGCCTGCGAACCCGCCGCGCGTACAAGCCGGCTCTAACCCACACAGCCGTTCTTCAGGTAATGCTGGAAGGCTCCAAGGGCCAATTCGCCCCCCTCCTCTTACACGCATTCCAGCGCTGTGCATTCTTGTTCGAACAGGTCCATCGCGAGATTCCCGGATAGCTCTGCAAACCGCATTGGTGTGCGCGTAGATGGTTGCGCACCCTGGGATCCTGGCGACTTTTCATACTTCCGATCGCCCTTGTGGTTGGCATATCGCCTCTCGCGACCGGAGTTGAGGTTGGCTGTTTTGCCGGTGCTCGTGTTCGGCTATGGCCCAGATGCGGAGTTCGCCAAAGAGTTGTCCAAGAGCGGCGGGCTGGTAGTGGGCGTTGAGGCCGCTGGGATTCGGGAGAACCCAGGCGTGGCTGCCACCAAAGGGGTCCTTTTGAAGGCCGACGCTGGCGTCCTTGTTGCCGGAAACAATGCGGTACGGACCGATGCCGACGAAGGCGACGACGGTGGGACGCCAGCGTTTGACTTTGGCTCGGAGACATCGGCCACCAGCGCGAAGTTCGTCGTCGGTGAGTTCATCGGCGCGGGCAGTCGCGCGTTTGACGACGTTGGTGATGCCAAACCCGAGTTCGAGCAGGAGCGACTCCTCGAAGGGAGAGAAAAGACGCGGCGTGAAGCCGCCTCGATGAAGTGCTGGCCAGAAGCGATTGCCGGGCCGGCCGAAGTGGTGACCGACGGCCGCAGTATAAAGGCCGGGGTTGATCCCAGCGAACAGGACGATCAGATCTTTCGCGATGAGATCTAGAACGAGCTTATCGTGCGCGGCCAGTAGCTGGGTTCTGGTGGGTTTCCAGGCGGTAATCAACTTCTGATTCACAATACCTTCAGTGTATTCGTCCTCTATGGTCGGCTCACTGCAATTCAAATGGCAGCATTTGGGCATCAAATCCGCTGGCAGTAGCGGGCCACAAACTGCAGAATTCCCCTCAAAAAGGCAAAAGGGACCCGGGTTCCTTCCCGCGCCATATTTGATCGCAGGTCATTTATTTACGAGCACTTACATTAGAGATACTGGAGGCGCCTGAAATTGAAATCCTCCATCAGTAGGAGAATTTCCGCGGCTTACCCGCAACCGCTCGGCGAGGACTTCGTGTGGGACGAGAGGGCTTTGGACATGAGGCCCCCTTCATGACCAAATGCGCCCAATGGCGACCAACTTTGACACACCTGCCATTCGCAGTGCTGGATGCTAAAAAGGCCTTAGCCCAATAGATTGACCCACCAGTCCTCCTTCCGGATAACAACGATGCGTTCCCCGCTCACTCTGGCCTTGTTTCTTTTTGTGACATTCACGGCACCGGTTGCTGCCCAGTATCCCGAGTGGAAGCATTCCGGGTCGTTGTTCATTCTCACCACGCCGGCCGGGGCTAACCTGCCAGCATCCGCCGCCGTTGAGAACTTTCCGCTCCTGGTTCGACTGCACAAGGACTTCTTCGATTTCGCCCAGGCAAAGGCCAACGGCGAGGATCTCCGCTTCTCCTCCGCAAAGGGGGAGCCGCTGGCGTTCCAGATTGACGAATGGGATCCGACCAACGGCGTTGCTACCATCTGGGTACGTGTGCCGAAGATCGCCGGCAACGCACGGCAGGAGTTGAAGCTGCACTGGGGCAAGGCCGACGCCAGGTCGCAGTCTGACGGCAAGGCGGTGTTTAACGAATCGAATGGCTTTCTCAGTGTCTGGCACATGAACGGATCGGTGACTGATGAAACGGGCACGCTGACTTCGAAGGACACGGGCACGACACGCGTCCCTGGAGTGATCGGCGCGGCAAGGCACTTCTCGGGTCAGAAAGGAATCTTTGGCGGAGACGCGATTCCCTGTTATCCCACCGGCGCCAGTCCGCACACCACGGAGGCCTGGTTCCGGGCAGAAAAGCCCAACGGCAATGTCATCGCCTGGGGCAACGAGCATGCGCAGGGCAAGGTGGTCATGCAATACCGCAGCCCGCCTCATATCAACATGGACTGCTATTTCTCCGGAGGAAATGTCGCCAGCAAGAGCTTGATGGCCCGTTCGGAATGGGCTCATGTGGTTCACACCTATGAAAAGGGAGATTCGCGGATCTACGTGAATGGGGTTCTCGACGGCGTCAACAAATCGCCGGGGACTCCGCTCGGGATCAAGAGCCCGGCCCGGCTGTGGATCGGCGGCTGGTACCACAATTACAACTTCGTCGGCGACATTGACGAGGTCCGCGTTTCCAAAGTCGCCCGGTCTGCCGAGTGGATCAAGCTGCAGTACGAGAACCAGAAGCCGCTCCAATCGCTGGTCGGCCATCTGGTACGGCCCGGTAACGAGTTCGGCCTGTCGGAAACGGAGGCTGTGATCCCGGAAGGGAAGAGCAAAACTTTCCAGGCGAGGGCCGGCGGCGCGGACAAGGTTTCCTGGAGCGTTGTCCGCGGCGGCAAGGAAACCGTTGTGGCCTCGGATCGATTATCCTTCACCTTCCATGCCGGCCGGGTGGCCGGGGATCAGTCTATCATGGTGCGATTCAAGGCGGCCTATCCCACCGAGACCAAGACGAAGGATGTGCGCGTCACCATCAAGGAGGAGATCCCGGAGCCAATTTTCAACCTTCAGGCACCAGGCGCATGGGACGGGCGGAAACCGATCGACATCGTCCCGCAAATTACCAACATGGAGGCGATGCGGGGCAAGGGCGCCGACAAGCTGAACATCAAATGGAGCATTGGCGACCTGGCCACGATCAAGGAGGTGATGCCGGGCAAACTCATCTTGAAGCGTTGCCAGAACAGTGGCCTGTTGACAGTGACGGCAGCGATCGACAATGGCGGCAAACCGACCATCCAGTCGGTCACGATCCAGGTGAAAGAACCGGCGAAAGATGCCTGGGTCGAGCGTCCGGCCGAGAAGAACGAGAAGCCCGTGGACGGCCAGTTCTACGCCCGCGACGACAAGAACGAGGGGACGCTTTACTACAACGGCGTGCTGAAGGAGCCGGCCGAATCGGTATTCCTGAAGGTCTTTGCTGACGAGAAGCCATTGACAAACACGAGCCAAAAAACTGGCCCAGATGGCTCGTATGCGTTTGCAGTGAAGCTCAAGCCTGGTTTGATCAAGTATCGGGTCGAGTTCGGCAGCAAAAACGGCGACACCGAGACAATTCTCTACAAAGCTGGAGACCTGCTGTGCGGCGATGCCTACCTGATCAACGGCCAATCCAACGCGGTGGCGACCGACTTCGGCAAGGACGAACCGGCGTTCCGGAGCGACTGGATTCGTACTTTCGGCAGCATGTCCAGCAATCCGAAGGCCGGCGGCGGTTGGGGCGCCGCCATGCACCGTAGCCGTGATGGCGAAAAGCGCCAGATCGGCTACTGGGCAATGGAACTCGGTCGGCGATTGGTCGAAAGCCAGAAGGTGCCCATTTTTCTTATCAATGGAGCAGTCGGCGGAACGCGGATCGATCAGCACCAGCGGAATGGGGCCGACCCGGAAGACCCCACAACAATTTACGGCCGGCTGCTTGGCCGCGTGCGCCAGGCGAAGTTGACGCACGGCATTCGCGGCGCGATCTGGCATCAAGGCGAAAACGATCAGGGCGCCGACGGGCCCACCGGCGGCTACGGCTACGAGATTTATCGACAGTACTTCATCGACCTGGCGGCAGCATGGAAACAGGATTACCCGAACATCCAACACTATTACGTGTTCCAGATTTGGCCGAAGGCCTGCGCAATGGGGGTCAACGGCTCGGACAACCGGTTGCGTGAGGTGCAGCGAAACTTGCCGACGGCCTTCTCCAACTTGCACATCATGTCCACTCTGGGAATCGATCCGCCTGGCGGCTGTCACTTCCCGGCCGCGGGTTATGCTGAGTTCGCCCGACTCATCACGCCCCTGATTGAACGTGATTTCTACGGCAAACAACCCGCGACCTCAATCACTCCACCAAATATTGTGCGTGCCTATTTCACGAAAGAAAAGGCAGCGATTACGCTTGAGTTTGACCAGCCAGTGAAGTGGGACAACGCCTTGTCGGGTCAGTTCTATCTCAACGGGCAGAAAGGGAAAGTTGCATCAGGGACCGTAGCTGAAAATCGAGTGATGTTGAACCTCACCGGCGATGTCGACGCGCGGACGATCACCTACCTTGACAGCGCCGCATGGAGTCAGAAATCATTGCTGGTCGGTGCGAACGGCATCGCCGCACTCTCGTTTTGCGACGTGCCGATCCTCGCCCGCAAACCGTGACATGACAATTGGTGTGTCGTGTGGCCGCAGGCAAGCGAGATCGGTTATCGCTGCGTCGAACCCCGGTCGTTGGAAAATTACCGTCTGGTTGACGGGCTGCTCGAAATTATGGTTCCCGGGAGAGACAAGGTGCTTGGAAAGTTCATGCTGCTCGCCCTTAGTATCGTTGCAGTCCCGGCCGGATTGTTGACGAGCCGTGCCGTTCACGCGGGTGATGTCCCTCAGTCCGTTGAAAAACTGTGGGCGGATTTCGATCCGCGCAAGGAGCCGTTGGCGACCGAAGTGATTCGCGAATGGAAGGAATACGGGGGTGTCTATCGGCATGTGCGGTTCGTCGTCGGCACGTTCAAAGGCAAGACTGCACGGATGACTGCCATCTATGGCTTTCCCGAAAAGCAAACAGACAAAATGCCGGCGGTCTTGCACATTCACGGTGGAGGGCAGCGAGGCTCCTTGAGCGAAGTGAAACTGCTTGTCTCACGTGGCTACGCTGCACTTTCGGTAAACTGGGGCGGCTCGGCAGGGAAAGCGCCTTTCAACTCCGTCGAGGGGGCCAAACCAGGAGATCCCAACACCGACTGGGGCACGGTCGATCCCAGCCAACTCAATGTCCAAGGTTTTCACTCCATCAAACCAGGACCGAAGCAATTCTACGACGACCGCGAACATCCAAAGAACAACAACTGGTATCTGCTCACGGTTGGCTGCCGGCGCGGTCTCACGTTCCTGGAACAGCAGCCCGAAGTGGACCCGCAACGGCTCGGTGTCCACGGCTACTCGATGGGGGGCAATCTTACGATGTACGTCGCCGGGACCGACCGCCGGGTGAAGGCGGCCGTGCCCGCCGTGGGCGGACAAGGTTGGCGCTGGCAGGCCCACGAATTCCTCGGCGGGAGCATCACGCAGGATCGCGTTGCTGGCGATGTCGAGCTGTTTCGTCGTACCCTGAGTTTCGAAAACTATGCCCCACTGATTCGCTGCCCGGTGCTGCATCGCAGCGCGACCAACGATTTTCACGGCTGGTTGGACGACGTTTACCGTACCAACGCGCTGATTCCAAAACAACCGCTGCGATACTCGTGGACGCCGCACCTCAATCATCGGCTCAGTCCGGAAGTCGCGGTTACGATGCCGTTGTGGTTCGACCACTACCTCAAAGGTGGGCCGGCCTTGCCTGAAACCCCGGCGAGTGAGATCGTCCTAAAAAGCGCCCATCGCATCCCGCTGCTACGGGTCACGCCAGACACGCTATCATTCAAGGTGGCACGCGTCGAGATTTACTATAGCGTCGATCCTGATCCCCGCGCCCGCTTTTGGCGCAGCACCAATGTCGTGCGCGACGGCAAGGAATTCACAGCCAAGTTGCCGTTGCACACCCTTGATCTACCCCTGTTCGCGTTCGCCAACGTCTATTACACGCTGCCGAAAGCGGAATCGCTCGCATCGTTGCCCGGATACAGTGAGCCCGTGAGGGAAGTTTGCGTAAGCAGCAACTTCCACACGGTCACACCCGCCGCGCTGCGCCAAGCGGATGTTGTCGCCTCGCTTCGGCCCAGTTCCCGGATCGACGATTTCACGCACGGATTGCGTGATTGGTATACGCTCAACGCTGGTCATCCGTCCTTAGTCCAACACTGGACGCGCAAACTCACCGACCCGGTTTGGCGAGGTCGAGAAGGCGCCAGGTTGAAGCTCACACTCAAGCTACCGAAAACGAATAGCCTAAGCTTCGTCGTTGTCGAAAACGAATGGCGATCGTACCGCGGGCCAAGAAAAACGTATGTCTGCGAACGCGAGATCTCCGAGTCGGACACCGCACAAACCATCGTGCTCCAGGCAAAGGACTTCGTTTCTGGTCCAAACCCGTTGAAATCGTGGAACGATGTCGATCAATTTGGCATTTGCGCGCACTTCACCGAACGCGGCAACAGCACGACTCGGCCATCGTCCTGGACCGGCTCACCCCCGGTGTTCATGAAACTGGAATGGGAGTAAAAGCCGGCAAAGACACACCGATTATTTTCATTCGAGCAGCCTACCAAACGACAATCAAGACTGCCGAATTGTTTTTGGAAATCGCCGACAAACCGGGATTTCGCTCAGAACAGAGCATGAAGTTCGCAATTGTGCCGGATGGCAAAATGCGAACCTACGAAGTGCAGTTGTTCTCGTCGCCGACATATCGAGGCGCGATCATGCGGCTTCGCTTCGATCCTGTCGAAACGGGAATGCCCAGCGAGACGATGGAAGTAGAGTTAATTTCTACCAAGAAAGATTGAATTGAAAGAGTGTCTACCTCGTCCGGTCGGCAAATTCGACAAAGCCAGTCTATCGCACGCCCGCTCGAATCGAGTTCCTATCTACTCGCCAGTGTCCGGACCCTTCTTTTTCTTCTTCTTTTCGTCCTTTTTGCCCTTGCCTTCCATGCGTTCGTAGGTCTCGGTCTGTTCATTTCCGGCGCCGTCGATGTATGTGAAGGTGGGTATGCCATTCGGGTTAACCTTGTAGTCGATCTTTCGCGTCTCGCCTTTCACCTCATACTTCAACGAAAAGTTCGGCTCTTCCGTTCTTAGCGGTATGACACAAGGGCCTTGGTCGGCTTGGTCACCTTCAGCGACACGCTTTCGGCATTCCAGGTCACGACAAACACGGACATAACCGGGCATCTGTTCGGCGTGGTAGCACGGATTGCCGGTCCAGCCTTCTCGTCCGGTGCCGTCCTGGGCGTCTTTTTTCTTTCCCTCGGAAGGTTGGCTGCCTCGTTCGATGTGCGTTCGGATCAGGTAGATGTAGAAATCGGTTCGCGCGGCCGTTTCCTCTTTGGTGATGGGGCAATCAATTCACCCCGCCGCCGCGTCGAGCAGAGCACGAAGTGAGCTTTCCGCCGATTCGGATTTCTCGCCAACTCCGACAAGATACTGACGATAAAGCCAATCGGTTTTCGGTCGCCAGCGAACCGGCCGCGACTTGGGCTTGGGATCGCTGGGGCGAGGCATCGGTTGCGGCGCCATGACCCGCATGACGGCGAGATCGTCCACGTGATGAACCCACGACAAGGTCAAGTATTTACCGTCCACGGATCGGCGACTTCGCCCGGTTGGAACTTGGCCCGCACCAACGGATAAGTGTTGTCGTTGTTGGCTTGCACCAGGTGGACTTTCAACTCGCGGTTCGCCTGCGCATCGGCCGAGCCAGGTACGGCAATTGCAGCAATCGCGAGAACTATCCCGTTTGTAATGGTGAGTTTCAAGAAAACTTTCTGGTTTCATACCCCGCTTGCCTATTCGCTTACTGCTGCCAAATATAAACCGACGAGGGGCCGCCCGAGCCGACGCCCGTGTTGGTGTAGCCGAAGACGGCGAGGTCCATCTTGCCGTCGCCGTTGAAGTCGCCGGCGTAGATGCCGTGCTCGTAGTGGACGCGGTATTCGAGGTTGATGCCCTGGACGCGATCCTTCGATAGTCCATCCTTGCCGCCGAGCAGTACCAGCACCTCATTCGACTGCCCGTGTGCAACCACGAGATCGTCGATGCCGTCGCCGTTCCAGTCGGCGACCACCGGCGTGTCGCGCACCAGCGGGTGGTTTTGTCCCTTTTTCGTCTCCGCGAGCAATGTGTTTAGGGCAAAGACGGCGTCGGCCTTGTTACCGAACTCAAGCATATTCTTGTCGCGGCCATAGAAGACGCGGGCTGACGTCCCAGATTCCCCTCTCCCGCCGGGAGAGGGGTTAGGGGTGAGGGCGCCGTAGCTGAGGAACGCCGCGTCTTTTTTGCCGTCGCCGTTGAAGTCGCCGACGGCGAGGAACTGCCAGTCCTTTTCGCGTGGCAATTGCACCGTCGGCGTCTTCGGGAACTTGCCGTCCTTGCCGCGGCGATAATGCTGGCCGTACGAGGTGAGCAGGTCATCGCCGAGAAGTTTGAAATCGACGTAGGGCCCATCGATGTCCGGGGCGACCTTGTTCAGAACGTACCTGTCTTTCGCAAAGGTAAAGCCGTAAAAGCCTCCGAAGCGTCGCGACACGAGAAGCCTGCCATTCGGGCCGGTCCGCAAGTGGTTGCCGTCGCCGAGGTCGAGCGGTTTTAACTCGTATTTGCCAAACTTGCCATCTAGCTTCACGAGCATCGCGGTCTTGCCAGCAACGAGAAGATCCCGACCGACAACGCGCACCTTGTGCGGCTGGCTTACGGGGACTTGAATCTCGTGATCGGGATTGTCGTTGAATTTACGCCCTTGATTGAGAAAGAATTTCACAACGCAGCCATCGTCCTTGGGACACACGATCACCACATCCGGTTTGCCGTCGCCGTTGACATCGCCGAACGCGGCACTGGTCGCACCGTGGCCCCAGCCGACGACCATGACGTTCTTCTGCGTGATGCGGAAACGCGGATCGGGGGTCTCCGGCTTGATGAAACCCCAGCCGACCTTCGTCCCGACGTCGATGCCGGCGTGGAAATAGTTCTCCGGGCCTTCGACGGCGCCGTGGCCGGGCAGGACGTAATCGACGTTAAGATCCCGCAGCTTCTTCAGGCTCGACAGCACGTCCTTGGCGCTGAAGTTGACGCTGCCGGAATAGCCGAGGACGCCGCGCGGCATGATGAGATCGCCGAACGCGACGAACGTTCTGCCGGACTTCTCGAAATGCCAGGCCATGGAGCCGGCGGTGTGCCCTGGGATGCGGATCGCCTTGACCTTGAGGCCGGCGAGGTCGAGCGTCTCGTCCTTCTTGATGACGATGTCGGTCGGCACCGGCGGATGCAGGCCGTAGCCGGTGTTGAGCGGAATGTGATGTTGAAGGGTGTAGGCCATCTCCTCGGAGCAAACGAACTTGGCCCCAGTGACGACGCGCCAGAGATAAGCGCCGGGAGCATGATCGCCGTGCTCGTGGGTGGCGAGGACATACTTGACCTTTTTCGGATCGAGCCCGACCGCCTCCATGGCCGCCCATTCGCGCTCGAACGACAGCCCCGCATGCCCTTCGATGAGGATGAGTCCGTCCGGCGCCTCGATGACGCGCTGCCCGCCGAGATCGCTCTCGACGCGGCCGCCGGGGATTTGCCAGACGCCTTTTTCGATGGGCGTGGCACGGGCGTTGGCGACCCAGGGCTTGGGCGATTTGGGGACGAGCTTGTTGAGGTCGGTTTTCCAGAGTTGTTCGAAAAAAAGGTCGGTGGCAAAGATATCGCCCGCCGGCTTAGCTTGGAGGATCTTCTTGTTAGAAAAGCGAAGAAACACCAAACCATCGCGAAAACTCTGGGCCTCGATGTCTCCGGTCGCGATTGTGAAGACTTGTCGCTGAACCAAGTCACTGTCGACCTTTCCGATAGAGCGGCCACCAAGCCCGCGAGGTCTCCAAAAATGGGGGCTCATAGCGACATAAGTAGGCCCAAAGAGCCCAAAAATTTCGACATCAAACCAGCCCCGTTCCATCACTTTTTCGCGCGCCATCCGCCGCATGACGTTGCCCGTCGCATCGTAAACCGTCACCGTCGGCTTCGTCGGCACGAAGCGCAAACCCTGATTGTCAGCCTTCATCGTCGCGGACGAACGCACCCAGCGTTGCCAGCCTTGATAGTCGGCGGCGGCGATCCGCCGTTTCGCGCCGTCCGAATGAATTGCCACCGATAGCGGCGCCCACACCTTTTCGTCGCGCTGCGGCAGTTCCTTGCGCGTGCCGTCGGACAGTGTCGGCATGCCGTACACGCCCTTCTCCAGCGGCGGCGCCTTGTCCACGTCCTTGTTGACGGGCCGGCTCCACACCGGCTTCTTTTGGTCTGGATCGAAAAGGTGGAGATTGTTGCCGCCCGTCGCCGTGCAGCCGACGACCGCCCAACCGGCGTCATCGACGGCCAACGAGACGCTTGCATCAGGCTCATTGACGGGAACCCGCAGTGTCGTCGGCTTTTTACCCTCGCGGTATATGACGAGCTGATTGCCCGCGAGGAGGGCGGTGGCGCCCTTGGCGCGGGCGAGCTTCATCGTCGGGTGGTTGGAGTGGTTGCCATAGTGGAAGAACCAGACGCCCTGTTGTTTGATGGGATGGGGGACGACCTTACCCTCGAACGCCGCCCCCTCACCCCCGGCCCCTCTCCCGGGGGGAGAGGGGAGGCAGAGAAATGCTTCCGTGCGGTCGCCGGCTCGGCCGTATGGCATCGTGCAGATGGCGAGCACGTCCTTGCTGCCCGCCACAAAAGCGACGTTGTCGATCCATTGCTGGCCGACCTTGTACATGCGCACGATCTTGCCCGCGTCGGAGAGCACGATGACGTTGGGATCGCCGAAGGCCGCGATGGTGCCGACGACGATCTCCTTGCCGTCGTCCGAGACATCAAGGCCGGTGATCCCCATCCTCGGCAGCGCGCCCAGGCCGCGCGCATTCCAGACCGGCACCTTCGCATCTTTGGCCTCTTGTGCGGCAAGCGGCACAGTTTCAAAAAAAAGGAGCAAGCAAGTGAGGAGAATTTGTCGCATGTTCGGGCCCATTCCTCGAAAAAGGGAATTGATGCCGTTCATTTTTTTTCCAATCTGACTCCGCTTTAGACTTCCGAGGCTCTATTCTCTTTATTGTAGGACGACCAAAGATTACCAAAAAACCGGATGCCTTTCCGGAAAGACGTGAAAGCCAAGGGACGTACGCGGTCGGCCTTTGCCGGGGCGAGTCGATCATGAAAAAGGCCACGATCATTCCTGCCACCGGCACGATCCGTTTTAAATCAGAGTACGGTGTATTCGCGTTTTGCCGATCCGCTATCAAGTGCTTTATTGATCTTGCAACCATGTTGGAGACGCCATGCGTGCCTTTTTCCTCTCCCTCGCCTGCCTCATGTTCTGGTTAGGCCAGTCTGCGGCTAATGCGCAGTCCAGCTTCACCAAGAAGCCGACGGCCGTCCGCGCCGGCGAACAAACCAGGATCGATTTTGCCGTCGATCGCGCGACCGATGTCGCCGTGACCATCGAAGACGCCAAGGGTAAGATCATTCGTCATCTGGCGGCGGGAGTGCTCGGTAAGAACCCGCCCGAGCCGCTCCAGGCGGACATGCTGGCGCAGTCGCTCTTGTGGGACGGCAAGGACGATTTCGGCAAAGCGGCGGGTCGCGGCCCCTTTCACGTGCGTGTGCAACTCGGCATGAAGCCCGCATTCGATTGCTTTTTGTTTCACAATCCGCATGGCAGCGGGCTGGTCAGCGCCGTCGCTGTTGGGCCGGGCGGCTCCCTTTATGTCTTTCACCGCGATGGCACCGTCAACGGCAACATGGGTGGGCACAAGATCAAGGTTTATGGCCGCGACGGCAAGCATCAGAAAGTGCTGACGCCGTTTCCCGATGACATCGCGTACGACAAGGTCAAAGCACTGGGCACCTTTCAGGACGCAAACGGCGCTCTTGTCCCGCATCTACACAACTGGGAAACGTTGAGCTTCTACCCGGACAACGTTGGCGTGCGCGGCCGAGATATGCCCGAGTACAGTTGCCCCACCGTCGATTCGAAGGGCCGAGTCTACTGGCTTGTCAAAGGCCCGTGTCTCGCCGCTGTCGATGCTGATGGCGGCATTCCCTACGAGTCGTTTCTCGGTCCCAAGCTCCTCCCCGAGATCAAGGAGCTACGGCTTGCGAGCGAAAGCTATCACTACTGGTCCGATCTGCCGAGCCTGGCGATGAGTTCGGACGAGAAGTACGTTTACTTCACGGGCTTGAACGTGGGGCATGGCGATTTCAAGAAGGCGAGACCCTTGCCCTGCGTGTTCCGTGTCGACGTGGCCAAGCGGGGCGCGGCGGAAGTCTTCCTCGGCAAGCTTGACGAGACTGGGCGAGCGAACGGTTTGCTGACCACTCCGCGAGGATTGGCGGTCGCCAAGGGGCTTGTCTACGTCGCCGACCGTGAGGCGAACCGCATCGCCGTGTTCAAGGAGGCGGACGGGACTCACACCGGCGACATCGCAGTCGACCATCCGCAAGTCATCGGCGTGGATCCACGAAGCGGGGCCGTTTATGTGTGCGCGTATCCCAATTTCACGCAGACCGCGGACCTAATCAAGTTCGACGGGCTCTCCGGGAAGGAACTGTATCGCATCAAGTTGCCGCGCACCGGTCAAAGCCCCAACGCCGGGGAACATCGCATCGCGGTCGATGCGAGCGCCAAGCCCGTCCGAATCTGGTTGCCTTCGCTTTACGGCAGTCCCTCCAGGCTGCACTGCTACGAGGACGCTGGCGACAGGTTCGTCAGCAAGGCCGATCCGCGTCCGGCTCCCGCCCAACATGCAGAAATCCAAGGCCCACGCGATATCACCGTCGATCGTGTTCGAGGGGAGGTCTATATCCAGGGCAACGGCAACAAGATGTATCGCCTCGACGATGAAACAGGCCAGTTGACCAAGGTGATCGATCTCGCCCGCATTCATCCCGGCACGGTTCTCGCCGCCCAACTCGTGCCGGGCCAGGACGGCGACCTTTACGCGTTCACCTGGGCCAGCGGGCTGTGGCGGCTCGATCACGACGGCAAGCCGAAAAACTGGGACGGGCTCGACACCTATAAGATCCCGATCGCTGGCATGATGAATTTTCAGATGCGCTACCTGGCCATCAAGCCGTTTGCGAAAACCGACGAAGTCTATCTGATCGCGAACGCCGACTACCTCACCAAGAATCCAAAAGACGCCGGCCGATTCCTGACGCTCAACGCGATCGGCCATGACGGCAAGACGAAGCGCACACTGATCTGGCAGTGCCTGAACGGCGCGATCCCCCGCATCGATGCCAGGGGCAACATCTACATCGCCGACCTCGTCAAGCCGCTGGACCGCTCCTATCCGGAGTTTTTCGACGGCAAGCTTCCGCCGCCTCCCAAGCAAACGGGCGGCGGCGATTTATTCTGGTACAGCTACATGTACGGCAGCATCGTCAAGTTTCCGCCCACCGGCGGCGCCATCTGGCATGACAAGAACCTGCCGAAGAGCGCTCTCGGAAAACCGCCGGCGGAATTGCTCGCCAAGCCGAAGGTCCCTTTCAAACGGCATTACGCCTACTCGCCCCACCTCACGGGTGAAATCCAGGGCGCCCTCTGGACGCGCTTCGGCTACGCCCCCTATTCCTCGCACATGTCGGGCAACACGAGCCATTGCATGTGCGAAGGCTCCGGCTTCGATGTCGATCCGTTCGGTCGAGTCTTCTTTCCCAACCTCGGCCAGTTCCGCATCGAAGTCGTTGATACCAACAACAACCCGATCACGACCTTCGGCAAGTACGGGAACGAGGATTCGCGGGCCAAGCAATCCGACATTCCGTTCGCCTGGCCGACGTACGTTGCGGTTTCCGATCGTTACGCCTATGTCGCCGATACCGTCAGCCGCCGGGTCGTGCGTGTCAAACTCGGGTATGCCGCGGATGCGAGTTGCGCGGTGCCGTAGTCGAGAGCGTCGGACTTCGGCAGGCTCCATAGAAATAGTTCATGGAGAATCAGACTTCAACCGGGAGGCATTGATGCGGCACTGCAGCGCGTTTCTTCTATTGATCCTACTGCCGACCTCACCCATTCTGGCTCAGGACAAGAACGGCAAGCCCGCGCTCAGCGTGAAGCCGGCGCCGATCGCGACGGATGCCTCCGTTAAGTACAACTATGATATCGTCTACGTGCGGGCCCCTCGAAAGGGGGACGACAAGCAAATCGCCTGGACGGAGGTCTTCAATCCGCTCCGTGCCGAGCCTGGCTCAGACCTGATGCTGCTGCATCCCGATGGCAAGGAGGAAGTACTCGTGTCCGCCGGCGACGACGCCATCACGGATCCGTTCGTCTCCTTCGACGGCGAGTCGGTTTATTACGCGCGCATCCGAAATGTGAGGAAACCTGGCAGCGACAAACTGGGTTCCGAGAGCGCGGATATCTTCAAGATTCACGTCAAGACCAAGAATATCACCCGGCTCACGCACCAGGAATTTACGCCAAACACGGGTGTTGTCGCCAAGGGTCTGCGCACCCCTGGCGTCTATAATCTTGGCCCCTGTCCCTTGCCTGGCGGCAAGGTGATCTTCACCAGCAACCGCAACGGCTTCGATCCCACCAAGGGTTACACGCCGACCGTTTTGCAACTCTTTGTGATGGATGATGATGGCCGCAACGTCGAACTGATAGGCCACTTGAACATCAATACGGCCCTGCATCCGACCATCCTCAAGGACGGTCGCGTCATGTTTACCAGCTACGAATCGCAGGGCCTGCGCGACCTGCGATTGTGGGCTGTCTGGACCATTCACCCCGATGGCACGAACTGGGCGCCGCTCGTCAGCGCATTCGGGCCATCGGGCGATACTGCCTATCACTTCATGACGCAACTCTCGGATGAAAGCATCATCGTTGAGGAATACTACAACCTCAACAACATGGGTTTCGGCACCTATTACAAACTGGCGCCGCAAGCACCGGCGGGCGAGCCGTACTTTGGACCTGCTTCCATCAAGGATCCACGGAACCTCGCCTACAACGGCACAAGCTATAACCGCATTCCGTTTAGCCCGCACAAGCTCGAATGGCTGACGCCGTTCTGCACTGCGTTCGACGCGCCCGCCAGACTATCCGACCCCAAGGATCCTAACTCGACGCGCGTGGGTAAAGTCACGCATCCGTCGGCGGCGCCGGACAATCACTTGCTCACCGTCTGGTCCCCTGGCCCCGTCAACAGTAACAACGGCATCAAGAAACCGGCGGTCGACAGCGGCATCTACCTCATTAAATCAGGCAAGCCAATCGCCGAGCCTGGACAGATGCTGCTTATCAAGAACGATCCCAACTACAACGAGCAATGGCCGCGTGCGCTGGTGCCCTACAAGCGAATCTACGGAGTCGCGGAGCCGACGTTTCTCAAGCCGCTCGCCAATGACGGCAAGCTCTCGAAGCTTCTACCCGAGGGAACGCCGTTCGGTCTGGTCGGCAGCGCTAGTCTTTACAAACGCGAAAGCTATCCGCACGGCATCGTCCCGCCCGGTAAGGTTACGGCAGGCTATGCGGGGGGCAACGATCCGTTTCAGGGACTCGGAACGCTCGCCTACTCCGGTATCGCGGGCCCGTGGTTCGTCCAGGGGGCGGACACGTGCCGTTACGACAACAGCGAAATCCACGCCATTCGCATCCTTGCAACGGAGCCGACCACCAGTCCGCGTTACACCGGCAAAGGCAAACGGCTCTGGTGGAACGTCGCCAACGAACGGCTACGTATTCTCGGCGAAATTCCCGTACGTCACTTCAAGGGCGACCAACAACCAAGCGACCCCGACGGCAATTCCGACACCAGCTTTCTCGTCAAGATTCCCGCCGACATCGCCTGGACCTTTCAGACACTCGACAAGGACGGCATGGTCCTCAACATGTCGCAGACCTGGCACCAGCTTCGGCCTGGAGAAATCCGCAACGACTGCGGCGGCTGTCACTCCCACAGCCAGAAACCGACGCTCTTCAAGGACACCGCCGCAGCGCGGCCGGATTACGTGCCTTTCGATCTGACCAAGCAGACGCCATTGCTGACGAGCAAAAAGCAAGATCAATCGGGGAAGAAATGGGACGCCGACGATTACACCGGTTTGCGTTATGAGAAAACAGTAAAGAACGTCGAGTATTTCCGCGACATCAAGCCGATTTTCGACCGCAGTTGCGCCGCTTGCCACACGCAGAAATCGGGCAAGCCGGCTGGCGACCTGGTTCTTGACGACGATGCGCCGGTGCAAGGTCCGCAAAGCATCGGTGGATTGATCGCCGGCCCTGCGGGCAAAGTGCCAGGGACCTATCTTCGCCTCGCGCTCGACCACGGCGGCAAGTTCGGGCGCAAGTCGCCGGTCGGCGGTTGGCCGCACCCACAGGCTTCACGCTACGTCCGCCAATTTCAGGCGCGGCGCAGCTTGCTCATCTGGAAGGTCTTTGGCAAACGCCTCGACGGATTCAGCAACGACGACTTCGCCGTAGAGAAGGTGCCCGGTGATCCAACATCGCTGCACTTCCAGGGAAAATCATTCACGGACAAGGTTGGCAGCAACCGCCGCCTCGTCAATCTCGCTTATTCTGGAAGCATCATGCCGCCGCCCGAAGCCGTCGCCGGTACCTACGTAGGCCCGGACGGCAAGAAAATCAAGGTCGCACCGCTTTCCGACGAGGATCGCCGAACTCTGGTGCGCTGGATCGACCTGGGCTGCCCGATCGATCTCGACTACCAAGAATTCGCAAAGGGCCGTCACGGCTGGATGCTTGATGATCAGCGCCCCACCTTGACCATGACCTACCCCAGGCCCGGACGCAATGTCGAACTGACTCGTATCCTAATCGGCATGCACGATTACGACTCTGGCATCGACGCAGCGACCTTCACGGTGACCGCCGATTTCCCGCTCGACGGAGTTAAGCCCGGCGAGAATTTGGCGGCGCGGTTCAAGGACGTCTCGCAGGGCGTGCACGAGTTGCGACTTGCTGCCCCCATCAAAAAACTAGAGCGTGGCACATTGACCGTTGAGTTAAGAGATCGCCAAGGCAACCTCACGCGCATCGAACGGGCAATCTCGGTAGATTGAGTTACACGAACGACAGGTGAAATCGACGGCCATACCAAAGAGCCATGGGGCATTCTAAACGATTCACCTGCAACATTACTTTTTCATGGGGGATTCTATGGCGGAATTGTCGCGTCGCGATATGTTGTCGGTGGGCATAGTTGCAGCGGGTTGCCAGGCGCTGGGGGAACCGCTCGCGGCCGCCGCCCAGACTCCGGCACAACCAGCACCCCAGCCGCCGCGTCGGCCGTTTCTTTATGCGGGAGGAGGCCCCGGACGCGGTTCACCGCCGCCGCATAGCCTCAAGGGAGACGCTGCAGTCAACGCACGGCTGACTGCGGAAAGCTGGCGGCTTGAAATCGTCGGCGATGCCGGCTGCCGCGTCCAGCGTCCGCGCACCATCGAAGGCAAGACTGCCATTGACCTTCGCATGTTGCAGGACATCGGCAAAAGGCACAGCGTCAAGTTTCTCAAGGCGATGCAATGCCGCAGTGGCAACTGGCCGCAGGCCCATTATCTGTGGGAAGGGGTACCGTTGCGCGAAGTGCTCGGCCTGGCCGGCCGAATCGACAACGTGATGCGCATCTACGCCAGCGGCTTTCACAACAACGACCCCAAGCAGCTCTTCCAGTCGTCCGCCAGCTATACCCAGGTGTTCGACAATTCCCCCGGCGAACTGCCGGTGATGGTCGCCTATCGGCTTAACGGCGAGCCCATTTCCCTGGTTCGCGGCGGACCGGTGCGTCTGATCGTGCCCTGGGCCTATGGCTTCAAGAACATCAAGTGGCTGCAGCGCATTCGGCTCACCAACGACACCAGGCCGATCGATACATACGGCGGCGAGCCCGACGCCTACCTCAAAACGCAAGTGCCCCGGATCGAGGGGCCCGACAGGTTTCGAGCCGGCGCCGAGGGGACCTATCGCGGCGTGGCCGTGGTTGGTCTGCCGGGACTGCGACGAGTGGAATACTGGCTGCGCCCCGACGCCGGCAATGACGGCATTCTGCCCGACGATGATCCCGCCTGGCAGCGGGCTAACTGGCAGCCGGCGGTCATCGATCCGGCGCCCGATAACTGGGCGGCGCATTTACCCAAAGGGATTTCCCCTAATCAAATCTGGGGCTTTGATTCCAAGACCGGCAGGCCAAAGGAGTGGCCGCTGCGCTACACCGTTGCTACCTGGTCGTTAACGCTGAAAGGCCTGAGGCCGGGAGCTTACGAATTGCGAATCCGGTCTGTTGACCAGAACGGCCATGCCCAACCGCTGCCGCGCCCGCAACAACCGGCCGGGAGGTGTGCAATCCCTGTCAAGATCATTCAGGTCGCGGAATGATTGCCGGGACAGAATTCTATTACCGCAGCGATCGCTGTGTGGTTCTTCGCGGCCGTTTGCAGAAGCTGCCCGGAGGGTGGCTCAACCTCCGGACCTCCTCTTAACGACTCGACGTTTCACCCCTTGTCGGAAAACGAAGGCGTCACTTCTTCGATAATGAAAAGGTTCTCTCGATTCGGGTCGAGTTGCCCTGCCGATCGCGAATCTCGACCCGCATCTTGCCATGTGATACCGCATCGGGCGGCGCCGTAGGACGCATTTCCCAGACGCCGGTCGAGGTCGTCTTGAATCGCGATGCCAGGTTTTCTCCCGCTTTCACGCCATCAATGTCGAAGTTGGCCGTGACCTTGAAGGTCTTCATGTCGAGCCCCGTGCCATAATCGTGCATGCCGATCAGAATCCGATCGAGCTTGGAATTCTCTCCAGCTTGAGGATACGTGAGCGTCAAGGTTGGACGCCCCTCATCCAGCAGCCAACCGCGCTCAGGATCACCACGATCGATTGGGCAACCGATGTCGATCCAGCGCGTCAAGGTGAGCTTGTCTTCATCCTAAAGCAGCGCAAGCTTGACGCGTTGTCCATTCGGCCCCTTGGCCTTGCCAGCAACCGCATCCCGTGGCGGCATCACGTGGCCCAAGTAATCCACGTCATAAATGTTTCTCTTGCTGTGATGGCTATAGTCCAGCACGTTCTTGTCATCGAGGTAATCGAACGGCGGGCTGGGAATGTCCTCATTGTCAAAACCGTCTAGTCGCTTTCCGTGCACCATCCACATGAGAGGGCTGAGACGCGACTGAAAGGCCCATGAATACTGCACCAATCGTGCGTAAGCGCGCGGCAACCCTTGAGCCACCTGCACGTTCTCCGCCCAGGGAACCCGGCTGGCTTGCTTGATCGGCTGATCGTCGTCCAAGGCAAGTCGGCTGGCGGGCTTGTCGTGCTTGACCGAATGACACGCAACACAGCTTCGTTGCAAGATTGGCTTGATGTCGCGGTGAAATTCGACATCCGTCACCCCTTGGCAAAAGTGATTCCGGAACGGTCTTCCTTGTCCCATTTTGTGCTCGAGCGATCGTTCGCCTTCGTGGTAAACAGGGGCGGATTGGCGGTCAGATCCCAGACTTTGAAGTCGGGCCTCGCGGCGGCGGTCTTGTCGAAAGGCGTCGGCCGCTGGCTATGGGCGTGGCAGCCGTCGCAGTACAAGGATATTTTGCATGACGGCTCCCAAGGGCAGCGATTCAGCGGCGATTTCCAATGAAGATCACTCTTTCGCTCCTGCCTTCTTCAGCATTTCGATGATTTCATGATCGCCTCTCTTGGTTGCCCACTGGAGGGGGCTCACGCCCTTTTTGTCCTTCAGATTCACGTCAGCCTTTGTCTCGATCAGGGCCTTCACATAGGACCTGGCAATCTCGGGCTTGCGAACCTTCGGATCGAGCCGGATGGAAGCGATCAGCGGTGTGATGTTGCCCTTGAACACGTCAGGGTTAGCCCCTGCTTTGATAAGGATCGGGATCAACTCCGCCGAAGCCTGCCCGTGATCGCATACGGACACGAGCATCGGCCATGGGCCACGGTTCAGGTCCTTGTCGCCGCCTTTGGCAAGGACATACTTCACCATTTCAATGTTCGAGCTGATGCACACGAAATGGACCGGGTACCGGCCGGAACCATCGGGGTAGTGGATGTCCGCCCCACTTTCGAGGAGCACTTTGACGACGTCAAACCTTCCGCCCAGAATGGCCTTCACCAGCGGCGTCTTGCCGTAAGAGTTCGGATCGCGCCATTGAATGTCCGCCCCTTTCTTGAGCAATTCCTTGACCGACTCTACCTGGCCAAGAGACGCGGCCTTGCCCAACGCCTTATTCAGCTGCGTTTTATCGTCATCGGCTTTGGCCTCCTTCTTCTCATGCACGTATGCCCGGCCGTGGATCATCACCACGGCGCCGGCCGCAAGCAGCAAGACAAATATCTTCTTTGGCCCGGACAACATGACAATTCCTCCCACTTGTCGAGTGATGCCGCTTTCCCTCAGCGACGCTATGGCTCAGTATATTTCTCGCGGTATTACCCATGGGTGATCCAGGGGCGTTGTCGTAGGGGAAACGATGATTCGATATTAGCCGTGCGAAGTTTTGTTGGTTTTTGCTCGTCTTGGCGCTTGGAACCGGTCTCGCGCAGGCTCATTCGTCCCGGTCGATCACTCCCGATGAATTTGTCAAACTCCACAAAATGATCTAGCCTCAATATTCTTCTATGGAAACAGAATGCCGCCGGTGCCGACTTTTAACTGGGGGACGCGCTACGCCATTCCCACCTCGGAGTTTCATGCCATGGCGGGTGAATACGGCGTGTCACGCGGTTTGCCCGGCATGGCCCCGCGCGAAGACATGTCCGGCGGCCGACTCGCATGGCGGCAAGACTTGGTACGGCAATTGGAACAGGTGCAGGAGACGCTTCAGGAAGGCCGCCAAATTTCAACGTAGGACGTGCATCGGCGGCAGGCGTTCGATCTCCTGAGCAGCACCCGAGTGCGCGAGGCGTTCGATTTGGATCGTGAACCGGAGTCGATTCGTGCCCGTTACGGCCGGGACGCCCAGAGCATGCTGGTGGCGCGGTGCCTGGTGGAAGCGGGGGGGCCGACTGGTGGAAGTGGGCGTACCGGGCAAGCCGCCGTCGCTCCGCCAGCAGGCGATGTTCAACTGGGACGACCATTCGGTCAACTGGGACATCATTGCCGCGATGAGAATGCGGCTGCCTTGATACGATCACGTGGTGGAAACCTTGCTCGACGACATCCACCAGCGGGTTCCTGACGACAAGGTGATGGTGATCGTCACCGGCGAATTCGGACGCTCGCCGCGGCTGGCCTACTCGAATGGCGCCATTGGTCGCGATCACTGGGCTCGGGCGATGTCGATTCTGGTTTCAGGGGGCGGGGGTGGCCGCCGCCGCGACGTTATCGGCGCCACCATCCTGAATGGCGAACATCCGGTTTCCCGCCGCTACGATCCCGATGATTTCCTCGCCACCATTAATCATTACCTCGGCATTCCCTTTGACATGGAGTTTCAGGACCCTTGGGCCGGCCCGTTCCATTGACGCGCGGAACGCCGATCCATGAACTGCTCTAGCTTGGCATAAGCCCGGCTCGCTTCGCGGAACAGGTCCCAGGCGCCGTGGATGTCGTAGAAATTCGCCACCACGTAATGCTTGGGCCAGCTCTCCTAGAGAACGTTTTCGATGCGATAACCATCCCCGTTGATCGTCCCGACGATTTTGGCATTGAGCGGCGTCTTGTCGGGAAAGCCGCCGAGCTTTTACATAAATTGACGACGCATGCGCTGCTGGTAGGCGACGATGTCTTTGGCGTCCTTCAGAGCTAAGAACGCGACGCGTCGCTTCTCGACAGCCTGGCGGGCAAGAATTCGCAGGTAGCGCGTCGTCAATTCTTTCGGCGGCCCTCCCTCGAAGGGATCGGGGAGGACACCCAACTCAAGAGCGTCAGCAACACGACCAGCGATGAGAGCTGTGAATAAGCAAAGCCAAGCATTCCTGATTTTCATCGACATCTCCAAGGCGTACGCATCCGGTCCTCGGTGGCGATCGGCGAGACGAGCACGTTCCGCAACATCTCGATTGCCCCTTGTTCGACGGCATATTAGACTACAAAGGGCACGAACGCCTTCTACCTCACCAGCATCCAGTCGAGCTTGGCGTCCTTTGGAGCCGGTCTCTCGAATTCGACGGTAAAGCCGGTCGCTTCTTTCCTCACGATCGCGCGGTTGGTTAGCCAGTTTTGTTCGACGAACACGGCGTAGTTCTCGTCGGCTTCTGCGATAGGGAAGGGGACAGTGATCTTCGTTTCGCCGGCCTTCACTGCCACGTTCTTGCCGCGGAGATTCTTCGCCGGCGTGTCCTTGTCGCCGGAAATGCCGGTCGTGGTCACGGGGCCGTCGACCTTGATACCGTTTCCCTTGAAGTTGAATTCGCCGGTGTCGCGTTTGACGGTCAGGGACGCGGTCTTGGGCGTCTTGTCATCGCCGTACCGCCAATGAATGGGCTGTTCGCGGTTGTTTGGCTGCGCGAACAGGATCGCCGCATTGGCGGTGTCGGCGCTGAATTGAATGCCTGTGTTGCAGGCGGCTTCGAGCCAAAGCAGCTTGTTGAACGGCGGATTGCTGTCGGCGCGAGCCTTGTAGTCCTTCTCGATCGAGCCACTGCCGCCGCGCACCCACATGAGCGAGTCGCGACCCACGGGGCCGTAGTTGGCCACGTCAAAGACCGGGGCGGGGAACTTGCCGGGCACGTGATCCCAGATCCAGGTGCGGAACGGAATCGGCCGGAATGGATCGGGCCCGATCGCCTGCTCGACATCGTCGCTGGCGGCGAAGTCGGCGGGCGTGCCGTTGAATGGCGCCGGCGCGACCTTGATGGTCCGCTTGGGATCGCTCACTCCTTCGGACACGTCGTAAACATTGGCGCCTGGAGCGATCACATACTTGAGCGGCTTGCCGTAGTTTTCGGACCGGTAGAGCACGGGCGCCCCCAGATTGTTCTTGGCGCCCCACCAGTGGCGGACGAAGGTCAGATCCTTGGTGCCATCCTTGTTGACGTTCACCGCATGAATCAGGTACCAGCGGCGGATCTTGACGCCGCCGGGGACGTACTCATTGGTCTCGTCAACCGCGAAATATCGGCCGACCGCATCCTCGGTCACCGGCGCGTTGGCGGATAGCCTGGTTCCTGCACCGAGGGTGGCCGTCCCCGTGGTGATCCATTTTTTCGGGTTCATATTGATGATCGGCCGGCCCGTGCCGAGGGTAGGCCCGTTCGACTTCAGCTTCATGGCGTGCGTTTTGGGGTCCCATGCTTCGACTTTGCCCCGGTAGATGTTGGTGTCGCTTTGTATGAACGCGGCATAACAGACGCCATTCTCGTCGCCGGCGGTCGAGTGGACGTCGCCCATGTAAAAGAAGCGGGCGTCCATGAGATAGTTGTCGCCCTGCGAGTAATTGCGGCGCCAGACCCGGAAGTCGAAGGTCTGGTTTTCGGTGTGCGAGAACGTGTCGATGCTCAGGGCATTGACGTGGTTCTTGTTGCTGAGGAGGGTTCCCCGCGGCACGTCGGCGTTGCAGTCGGCGACGAAGTACCACATCTTCTTCTGGGCATCATAGCCGATCGACTTGACATACAGCCGCTGCACGCCGGCGCTGTAGGAGAGCGTGTTGAGGAATTCGCCGGGAAACACGCCGCGGATAGTGGCGACGTAGAACTTCCGATCCTTGCCGGCTTTCACGTCCTCTTGCAGCCAGTCGTGGTAGCTCGTTGAGCCTCGGAGGATGGTGTTCTTCATCGCGACCATGGGGTAGTAGCCCCAGTGCGGCAAGGCCTGGCCCTGCGGCAAGTTCAGCGTGCGCTCGATCTCCAGGCCGGTGGCCTGCGGCGGACTGATTTTCACGGTGCCCCCGCGGCCATCGACGACAGTCACGCCCGGCTTCGATCCCCACTGCTTGGTCGGCTCCGGCGGTTCTGGTTTGCGGAACTGTTCCTGGGTGGTGTTCTTGGGCTTCCAGCCGGCCGCGGCGTTCGACGGAATCATCAGGATGCCGCCGCCGGAGGCGATGATGTCCTTCGACGCTTTCTGGAAGGTCGCCTCGGCGTCGGCCGGCTTTTCCACCGGCCCGAACTGCTCGAGCGAATAGACAAGTCCCCCCTTCACTGCGGGAGCCTTGCCGTCAGGTACCTTACTGTCCCGCGCCTTGCCGTCCTGCGCCTGCGCGGCAATAAACAGCGTGCCCGCCAGCATCACGATACCGGCGAAAAGGACATAGATGTGTCTCATCGGTTAGGATCCTATTGAAAGGGACGAATTCTTGTTGGCTCTTCCGCAGAGTCCGTAAGTAATAAACGGGTCTTTGCCCCAGGCCAAAAAGGATCTCCAGGGAAGACGAGGCCGTTGGGCCGCAAGGGGCATGATGCGCATGATGCGCATGATGCGCATGATGCGCCTGATGCGCCTGATGCGCATCAGGCGCCCCGCTCTTGTCGGTTTGGCGACTTGGTGGCTCCCGCCAGTTTGTAAACGACGGTCGACGCCAGCCGGGCTACTTGCTCGCCTGTTCCCACAGGCCGAAAATGTTCCCCTGCGGGTCGATGATCGCGGCAAAGGCACCGACACCAGGCACCGGAGTCCTGGGCATCGCGACCTTCGCCCCGAGGGTTATAGCCTTCTCGATCGCAATGTCAAGGTTTGCGACATCGACGTAATTCATCCAAGAGTGCTGTGGATGCTGCCGTTGCGTCACGTCACCGTTTATTCCCGATCCATCCGAGCCCGTTTCGCACAGCCAATACTCCAGCCCAGTTAACGAAGCTTTCTGAAACTTCCAGCCGAAAAGCTCGCTGTAAAACCTGGTAACGCGCCTCCGGCTGGTCGGTGGGAATACGAAATGGACGATCCGGTTGTTGGCCATCATTTTACTCCTCCACAGATTGAGTGGTTTCGCTCCGACCGCAGGCTCAACGCCGCACAACCACTACTTGTCTTTCTTCTCCCGCTTTCCCTCGATGTCGAACTCGCCATTCAGCACGGCGAAAGCGATACCGAGTGAGTCCGCTGCCGTCCAAGTCAATCAACCCTCCGCCATGACCAAAGAACTGGTCAGCATCGAGAAAAGGCTTGAAGAAAAGCTGGACAGGATCGCCGCACTTCTCGTTCAGCAAAAAACGATTAAGCAATGGTACACGACTGCGGAAGTAGCTGAACGCCTCCGAAAATCTGAATTTACGGTCCGAGAATGGTGACGACTTGGTCAGTGCGAGGGCGAAAAGCGAAAAGGCTATCGTGGCGGCAAGAAGCAATGGATGATTCCGCACGAAGAGATGCTGAAACTCGAAAGTGATGGCCCAGCGCCGATGGGGACGTACAATTCGTAATTAGCCAAAAACGAGCAAGAGCTGCTCTTGTTGGTCATCAGGGAAGAGATGCTGATAGCGCTTGCGCATTGCTTCCGTTTGATGCCCCATCCACTTATCAATCATTCGCTGGTCAACACGCTTGCGGGCGCAACTTGACGCAAAACTATGGCGGAAGACGTGCCAGCCGACTAGCTTTCCATGCCATTCGCTGCCCTCCAATGCACGGTGAAAAGCGTGGTTTTTTAAGTTCTCACTGAGCGCCTTGGCGGGGTCTGCGCAAAAGGTGCGCTGGCCCCCTGGATGCTCTAAAAGCCACGCCTTCATTGCCTCGATGAAACAGGGGGACATAGGTACAAAGCGAAAGGTCGTCCGACCTCGCACCTTCTTCTCCCGAATACGCACCATCTTGGCATCAAAGTCAAGATCGTCTATCTGGCTGCGAATTGCCTCGCTTCGTCTGGCTCCAGTGTGTGCGACAAACACGAGCATCGGATAGACCCACCGTTCCTTGTCGCACTTTCGAGCGAAAGCGAGAACCTGCTCGATTTCGGGTAGCTCACGGTAGAGCGATGCCCACAAGTCGGCCTGTTCTGCTTTCGTCAGCCCTCCTCTGGCAATTCTCTCTTCAATCTGCCTGCGGGTTTGAAAAGGGGAAATGTCCTCCGTCTTTGAAAAGGTCAGGCCACTTGCCCGAAAATCGGATTTCAGTGACCCCGTCTGTTTGGCCCATCCCCAAATGTAGTGCAGCGTGGCGATTTCCTTTTTGACCGTTCCAGGGAAAATTTTTCTGCCTTTTCGCCCAGGCTCCCTGAGCCGTGCGTTCACATACTCGTGCTATTGTGCGGTGGATAAAGGGAGGGGGGCAGTCGCTGCCGAGGACACGGAGAAAATGCCGCTTGTGAACGCCCTCGGTCTCTACGGTGTTCTTTTCCTTGGCTCCTTCTTTGAGGCTGGAATCGTAAAGATCGAACTACTTTTTGAGCGTCATCCTCTCTTCAAGAACGATCTTTGCCTCGGCTCGTTTTCCGCTCGTCAGGAGAAACGTGGGCAGGTCCGCATCATCAGGCAGTTTCAGAACGCATTCTTCAAGATACTCAAGATGCCGGTTGACTACACCGAGTTGGGCTTCCGCCGTGGCCTTGTTTTTCGTTTTCAAGCTCATTTTGAAGAGCCTGCCGCCGTAGCGGAAACCGAACTTGAAAATGCCGTCGTCGATGAGCCAAGCTGGCATGACCTGTCTCCGGTAGCAAAACGCATTGGGTAATGTCTACGCAACATCGTGGCAGAATTGCTACCGATCTGCTACCGAAAACGCCACAAGGGACTTGTGGTAATTTCCACAAGCCCCTTGTCATATTAGCTTTGCGATTTTTCAAAGAAGCTGGGGTACTAGGATTCGAACCTAGACAAACTGATCCAGAGTCAGTTGTGCTACCGTTACACTATACCCCATTCGGCATGTCACATCACAATTCTACCAAACGCATTGTTCTGGACAAGGCCGCTATGCAGACTGCGATTTCGCAGGACGGGCTATTTCATGACACTTACGGCGAGTTTTTGTTCGTGCGCCAGGCGAAGATTGTTGGGCAAGTCGGCGGTCACGCGCACTACCAGGCCGGGGCGAGGTCCGGTTGTTGCCGTCGGGGCGGCCTTGAGGATAAGCTTGGCCTGGTCGGCTCCGGCGGGGATAATCGCTTCCGTGGCTGTCAGGCCCTTGACCGAATCGGGGATGGCGAGGTGCACTCTGAATGCGCCGTCGTATTCGTAGAGCCTTTTGACTTTGACGATCAACTCAGTCTCTTTGCCGAGCTTCAGTATCGAGGAGGCAGGAGTCACACTCACCGTCGCGACCTTGCTGGGCCTAATCGTCACCGTGATCGGGGCGGTCGGGAGCTTGATTGCGATCTTGGCCTGTTTGCTTGTGGGGGATCGTGCGAACGACGTCTGGGTCAGCCCTTGCAAAAGCAGTGTGTAGGTTCCTGGCAGCATGTCGCCTTTGCAAACCAGCGTGACCTCGCAGCTTGCTTTGTCGCCGGTGAATGGCATGGCCGCGGTTTTTCCGGTCATCGTAATCCCCGTCGGCAGACTCAGTGAGCTTACCTGCACGGTAGAGTTCAGATCAGGCCAGAGCTTGTTGGCGACGAGTTTCAGAGAAATCTTGTCTCCTTGTGAGGCAACGATATTGTCGTTGTTCGCTGTCAGGTTAAAGGGTAAGCTATCGCGAATGGCAATGACGTGGCCTCGCGCGAACCCCACGCCGGTGCTGGCGCCGTGAACGACTTCGGTGACGGGCTTGCCGTCGATGTTCGCCGTTGCATGGATCTTGATTCCGCCGGTCCAGGTTTTGGCGTCTTGAGCGGCGGTGAGAACAAGCAATACCTGCTTAATCCCCGGGCCGACGATTTGCGGCGGACAGGAGACGCCGGTTGGCAGATCGGTCGCGGTGAGTTTGATTTCGCCATTCCAATCGCCGAGGCGTGTGACGAGAATCGGGATGGAATTGCTGCCGCCGCGCGGGATGACGCCGGCGCCAGGTTGGCTGACAGCCTGCACTTTGAAGCCAGGGTTTTCCCGCCGAATCGATACCCGGTAGAAATGTTGCGGGCCGAAATGCGTCTCCGAAGTATGGCTGCCGATCATCAGCTGGTAGGTCCCATCCTCGGGCACGATGAAGCGAAAGCGCGGCGGGTCCATGCTCGGCGCCTTGTCATCGAGTTGGGCCAGCACCTTCTCGGTCTTGGCATCTCGGAGCACGAGAAACAAATCGATCGGCGAACCGATGCGGTCACCGAGAGCGTCGATGTCCCATGCATCGCCTTTCTTCGCCGTGAATGTGAACCAGTCGCGATCCCGTCGCTTCTCGATTCTGCCGGCGATTTCGCACGGTAGCGTGATCTCCTGGGCCATCGCTGGTAAATTGTTGTCGCCGCGTTCGAGCACGACCGGCGCCCGGGCGAGTCCGAGGATAAAGGGGTTGGAATTTCCCGTCGCACCGCGGATGGCGTATTCGATCCACTCTTGATCCGCGGGCATGAAAACCGTGGGGAGCAATTTCACGGGACCGGCGCAAAGCTCCGGCGCGGTATCCACGGTGATAAACGCTTCGATTTTCTCGAGCGATCGGCCATTGAGTTTTTCGGCTGGATCTAGCTGGCCGCCGGGCAGATTCCTACCGAGCACGGTGACCTTGGTTTTGCGTCCCGGCTCCACCATGGGCGGAAAGATGGCATCGATCCACGGCCCCGTGGAAACGGTCAGCTGGTACTTGTGGGCGGCGCTTCCGGTGAGATAGCCAAACGAATTGACACGTACGACGTAGTCGCCGTCGGCAGGTACACGGTACGAGAGAACCGCCTCGCTGCCTCGATACTGATAGCTTACGCCGAGCCGTTTGCCGGAACCGTCGAAGAGCGCCGCGACGACATCGAGCGGGCTGCCGTGACTTGCGGTCAAACAGGTGACGACGATGCTTTGGCCCTTGCTGCCCGAGAACACGAAATAATCGACATCCGTCTTCGTGGAAATCGTGCCATTGACAGCGACATTGAGATCGATTCGCTGGGCTTCGTCCGCGTCGTTGTTGGGTTCTTGCTCGGAGACCTCAGGAGTCTCCGTCACGCGGATGGAGACAGGATTACTGACGCCCCATTTATTGACGAGACGCACGTCGATCAGGCCCGCGCGCGTGTTCGGCGGAACTTCGAGTTTATAGGCGAGCGCCGCGGGCGCGGGCGTTTTCGCACCCTTTTTTGCGGGAGGAAGCGCCTTTACGATCGGCTCCGCCTTCACGGCTGCTTCGCTTAGCAGTAATCGCTCGGGGTCGTCCAAATCCTGCCCGGCGAGCGTAATGACCACGCTGCTCCCAGGCGGCACCGAAGCGGGCGAGATGCTTACCAGACGAGGCACGGGCAGCCCTGTTTGCTGAGCCGAGACCAAACACGGTTGCAGAATCAGAACGGCCAAGCTCGTCGCTAGCACTACAAACTGGTTGACAAGATTTCGTGCACCAACAGCCCGAGCGGCAAGAGACTGCATTTTCTCGAAAAATGATGATGGATTCATTGCACCCCCCTTTGGCAAAGAATACGCTCAATGAAAAAATCGGTTCACTTTCGCCACCTCACTTTAAGGCTCTTAGAGCAAAAACGCCAATGATAAATTAAAAAAACGTCATTCTTGATATTTGGTTCACACAGCGATCGGCCCAATGCACTGCCCGAGACCGGTACGTCTCGGCTCGGTGGACCTACTTTTCTTTTTCGCCGGAACAAATCAACGGACGGGTTTTAGTAGCACCATGGAAAGAGGCGGAAGGGTCAACAGTAACAAATGCGGTTGCCCCGACGATCCGGAGCGTGCCGAAGCATTCGCAACCACTTTGCGCACGGTTGCGGCACTTCATCGCAGCATTATCGCGATACGCATGATGGAAGTAGGCGAGGAGAAAGAATTCATGCACCGCACACAATCACTCGCCGGCGATTTACCGAGAATCGTATTCGTGGACAGCGACGGCGGCGTCTCTCTTGAGTCGTAGTTCGTGGCGCATCGCATCGTCTCTCTGACAACCGCTCTTTTCACGTGATGCAGGTTTTTGCTAATCTACACACGATTCGGAGGACCTTTGGCAGGAGCCACGGAATGGCCATTGCAACGTTTCCCTCGGTTATCGATTCCAGCCCGACTTGGCAACGCTTCAAAACCGCCTGTTCGATTACGTTGATCGCGGCTCTGGTCGGATGCCTGATCTACGCGATCGAAACGTTCGTCCTGCGCTGCCGACATCGCTTTGCCGAGAGCCCGGTGGAAACGATCACGCGATCCGTCGGCATCGCGCATTTTCTGATTGGCTGGCTGTTTCTCGCCACCTCGCCGCGCATCTATCACGGGCTAGCGCTGATTCGTATCGCGGCAATGACGCTGGTCGGCCTCGGCCTGTGCTGGGGATTCGCCCAAGCGGGCGGCGACAAGAATCCGCTGGCAATGCTGGCGTTCTTTGCCCTCTTTTTCGCGCATGAAGCAACGGACGAGGCAAAACTGTTCCGGCGTTCCGGCGAGACCGGGCGATTGACTGCGCGTCAGGAACGATACTTCAGCTGGCTGGGATGGAGTGTCGCCAGCGCCTGGATTACGCTGTTGGCTGGCTTTTATTTGGCGCGAGCGACGTTGTTTCCACGCTCGGATATCGTGGCCGGCGCCGAATTGCAAATCGCCTGGCTCGCCGCTGTCGTGGTTTCGACGCTACTGGCAGGCTACTGCGTCAGGCTGGCTCAGAAAGCCTACGGGTCTTTGGCGGAATGCCTGGCCAGCAATCTTCCGCTGATGCGCGTCTATGCCGGGCTGTCGCTTGTTCTCCTCGTGGGTTCGATTTTCGGTTCCGTGGGATTGAATCTCATCATCCTCGTGCACGTCATGACCTGGCTTGTCAGCACGCGGGAGGATCTCAAGAAAAATCCCGAGCCGGCGACGAATCCCTGGCTCTGGATTCGGCGAACGCCAGCGGGGTTTCTGGCGCTACATCTCGGCCTGGCGGTCGTCGTGCTCGTTCTGATGGCGTTGCGGACGCACGTGTGGGAACGCACCGGAATCGTCTGCGATGCTGTCTCGCGGGGTTGGTTTCCTTATTGGAGCATCCTGCACATCACGATCTCGTTTTGGCGCTTCAAATGACGCACCTCAGACATCGGGCGGCGGTTCTTTCGTTTCCGATTCCTTGGCAGGCCAGGCCCAATAGTCGAAGTACATCCATATCACCCGGGCGTAGCGCGTCACCATCGGCACGAATGGGATGAAAACCACGCCGCTCAGTAGTGCAACCCACCCCAGATCGAGGTCCGGCATCAGCTGATGGCCGATGACCAGCCCCACCAGCATAAACGCGCTTGCTATCGCGTAGCTCACGTACATCGATCCCATGAAGTAGCCCGGTTCACGCTCGAAGAGCACGTTGCACTTCGGGCATCGTGTATGCATCGTCATGCCCTGCGCGTAGACGCTGCCTTCGAGGCAATTGGGGCAGCGCTGGCGAAGCAAAGCCCACCATTTGTTGGCGGAATCACGTCTAGAAGGCTCGGTCATGGAATCGAATCTCGCAGGGTTAGAAATCGTGCGCTCATGGCGTTCTCTCTTATTATTGCCGGGCGTTGCATGAAAAACCGGAAAAATCCTTCACATCGATTTGACTGCATCGAATGTGCAACCTACTTTTGGTTGTCAAGCAAGTCGCGTGCGGTTGAACGACAGAAACGAACAACACGGCACGCGAACATCCTCAACAGTCCTCGAAAGGGCAAAACCGTCGCGAGGCGGTGACGCAAAGCCATGGGCCTGAAACCAGGTCGCCAGGCTGCCGAAGGGATGCATGATTCCGAGCGATTTGCTCTTGTGAACCCTGCTCCACCTGAGAGGCATGAGGAACTTGGGACGTGGGACTCCCAAGTCGGGGCCGGTCTACAGAGTAAAGGGGAAAGTCATGCGGTATTGGTATGAAGCTGTGGTCGGATTCGTGGAACGCGAAGATGGTCCGACCGCCGTCGAGTATGCGGTCATGCTGGCCTTGATCATCGTGGTTTGCCTTGGCGCGATCACGACTCTCGGCCAAAACGCCAACAGCACGTTCAACAACGTGGGACTGAACGGCACGCTCACGTCAGCGTCCTGAGGTTCGCCATGTTGATCCTTCGCCGAGCGGCGATGGATGGGTCTTCTTTCGATCTCTTTTTTCACAAGTGAGGATGTCCAATGTGTAAGTTCACCGAAGCCGTTGTCAATTTCATGAAACGCGAAGATGGCCCGACGGCTGTCGAATATGCGGTCATGCTGGCCTTGATCATCGTCGTCTGCCTCGCGGCAATCACGACCCTTGGCCAAAACGCCAACTCGACGTTCACCACCGTCGGCAGCAAGCTCGCCTCCGCCTCCAGCTAAGTAGTGAATCAAAGGTTCGCCCAAAATTCTTGGGTCTCATCGAATCGCGTGTTGCGGTTCGTTTACTAGGGCCTCTGCCGGCATCTTTTTCCAGAAAACGACGCCGCAGGGATTTGTGGACACGGGTTTTAGCGAAAGGATAACCCCATGCGTAAGTTTACCGATGCCGTCGTCAATTTCATCAAGCGTGAAGACGGTCCGACCGCGGTCGAATATGCGGTCATGCTGGCCTTGATCATCGTCGTCTGCCTCGCGGCTATCACGACGCTCGGCCAAAACGCCAACTCGACGTTCACGACCGTCGGCGGCAAGCTCGCTTCCGCCTCGAGCTGATCCGCGAGAATCTGATGAAATCGGGCCGCTGGCCCTGGCAGCACGAACAGCCGCGGAGCCTATGAGCTGCGCGGCTTTTTTTAGGTAATCATCGCTCAACAAGGTTTGCGACTCCCCTTAACCAGAACATAAGGATTCCCCCAATGGATAAGCCTCTTCTGAGTGTTGACAACTGGCCCGTTCTCGCGATCTCGGCGGGCATGCTCGCCGCCGCCATCATTGACTGGTGGAAGTTCAAGGTTCCCAACAAACTGACGTTCTCCATCATTCTCACGGGTTGGCTACTTGGCATCGCCAACAACTTCGGGCTCGGCGCCGGCGAAGGCGGATTCGGCTCCGCGCTCTTCGGCACGTTTCTCGGATTCATCCTGCTCATCCCGGTCTACGCGATCGGCGGCATGGGCGCGGGCGACGTGAAGATGACGATGGGTTTCGGCTCTTGGATCGGCGCTTTCTACGGCATCAACACCGGAGCGGACATTGACGGCGCCAGCATAATCTTCTGGGCTTTCCTGTGCGGCGTGATTGCGGGCGGCGTCATCGGCCTGGGTATGATCCTCGTTCGCGGCCAATACCAGCAGAACGCTCAGCATGTTCGCGAAATCGTCGGCGACATGTTCAAGGCCAAGAGCATCGGCGAAGTCGCCGACAAGGCCAACGCACGCCGGCCACGCTGGCATCGGCTGCCGTATGGCGTGCCGTTGTGCATCGGGTTCCTGGGCTATTTGACCTATATTCACAACTTTAACTTCTAAGTTGTCTGTTCTGGCCGGTCTGCCCGGATTACCCGCATTACTATTACATCCATTATGACCGGAATAACCGTAAAAGTTGAAGTTACCAGCGTAAACATGTCGAAAACAATGTCGGAGACAAAGGTCTAATCCACCAGCGGCTCCAAATCATCCTTGAGGTTGCTTCCATGAAACCGAAGACAATGATCCTGATGGGCCTGGCCATCGTTTGCGGCCTCGGCGCCAGCTATATGACGAGCCGCCTGCTAGCGGATCGCAAAGTCGAAGAACCCGAAAAGATCGAAATCGTCGTGGCCAAACGATCGTTGAGCTTCGGCGAACGAATTTCAAAGCCAGAAGAAATGTTCGAAATGAAAGCCGTCACCAAAGAGAGCGAACCGCCCGATGCCATTCGGGACGTCAACGCGCTCAAGGGGAAAATCATCAAGCAGGGCCGCAATCGCGGTGATCACATCACCCCGGCGAACCTGTACGAGAAAGACGGCATCGAGATTCCCGATGGCCATCAGCTTGTCGGTTTGCCCGTGAACTTGCAAACCACGGCTCACGGCCTGGCAACGCTGCCAGGCTCGCGAGTGGATCTGATTCTCCGCCGCCGCGGTCCCGATGATAAAACGTCGTTCGCCAAGGTGATCCTCGAGAACGTCCTCGTTGTCGCCGCGGATGGCCGAGTCAGCCGCGAAGGCGAGATCATCGCCCCCGCGCAAGTGGTGACGTTCGCACTGACGGACACGGATCGACTGAAGGTCAATGTCGCTCAGGACATGGGAATCCTTAGCTTGTCGTTGCGGAAATTGAATGACCAGAAGAAGACCAAGCACTCTGTGCTGACCGCAGAGGAATTGCTTGCTGGCGGACAAGACAACGACGTCAAACCCGCGGCGCCCAGCGTGCCGACGCCTCCGCCCGTGGTCGTCGCTCAGGCCCCGAAGGTCGAACCGAAGCCAGAACCGAAACAAATCGTCGAAGAGCCGGCGAAGACGAGCTTGTACTCAACGCTCATCATCAACGGCGGCCAGGTGCAAACGATCACCGGCCAGTTCAACGAAGACGGCGAACAGATCGACGGTGAACCGAGCATTCCGCGCGGCTCCGCAGTCCGCGGCATCCCGAAGAAAAAGACGGAACCGTCTGACCAATAATGTGAAGTTACGCCGACGCGGCCTGGTGTTCGCAAGGATTCGTTTGATCGCCAGGCGTCCGTCGGCATGAAGGATCGTTGGTTACTGTTGTGTGGGGTGGGGTATTTTTCCCCACCTGGTTTTTGTTCGGTGGGTGGCAACACTCACCCTGCACGTCTCATATCATGAAGAGGTGAAAGGATGCACCGCACGCATTTCGTGCCCCGTCTCGTTGCTTGCTGGAGCTTGCTCGTCATTATCGCGCTCCATGTCTGCACACATTCGGCACAAACTCAAGAACCGTTTCTGAACTCACGCTTGCAGCCGATCAATACCGGCGGCGCCGTCGTGGGCGGGCAAGAGCCGAAAAGCTCGCCCGAAATCAAACAAGAACTGCCCTACGTCACCATGGGTGTCGGCAGCACCCAAACCTATCAGATGCTTAGCAAAGAGAAACTCAAGAAGGTCGAGAATCAATTTGCCAAAGTGCTCATGGTCCGGCCGATTGAAAAGGACTTCACGCAGGTGCTGTTCGAGGCCGTCGCTCCAGGCCGCACGCATGTGCGAATCACGGGTGAATCGGGCCGCGTAGAGGAGTTCGACGTCGTCGTCGTCAGCGACCGCGTCAAGGAACTGCGCGAACTGATCCAACGCACCGTGCCAGCTTCGGCTGTGCAAGTCAATTCGTCGGACAGCGGCAATACGATTGTCCTCACCGGAACCGTTGCCAGCGCGAACGATGCGAAAGTCATCGGCCAACTGGCGGCCTCTGTCGGCGGACAGATCGTCAACAACATCGGCATCGGCGGCGTTCAGCAGGTTCAACTCGAAGTGCTGGTTGCCCTCGTCAACCGCTCGCAGGCCCGCAACATGACCTTCAGCTGGACCCAGAACGGCTCCAACTGGATGGTGTCGAGCCTCTTCGGCGCGCCGCTGAATTTCACCAGCGCTCTCGCCACGGGCGCCGCAGCTAGCTCCGCAGCTCTTACGCAGACCGGCGCCGCGAACATTCCGTTCGCCGTACTCAATAGCCAAAACAGCTTCCTCGGCTTCCTGCAAGCGTTGCGGACCGAGAACCTCGCAAAGATCATTGCCGAGCCTCGTGTCGTCACGTTGAGCGGCCGACCGGCGTTCATCATCAGCGGTGGTGAAACTCCTCTGCTCACGAGCGGCGGCCAAGGCGCGCCGAGCATCTCCTACAAACAGTTCGGCACGGTTGTCCACTTCCTGCCGACGGTGCTTGGCAATGGCAAGATCCACCTGGAAGTACGCCCAGAAATTAGCGACATCGACCCGACGCTTGGCATCTCGATCCCTGGCGTGACCCCGACCATCGTGCCCGGCTTCCGTACCCGAAGTGCCCAGGTCGCAATTCAGATCGAGGACGGCCAAACGCTCGCTATCGGCGGCCTCATCCAGAACAACGTCACCGCGACGATCACCAAGGTTCCGGTTCTCGGCGACTTGCCGTTCCTGGGTGTTGCGTTCTCGCAGAAGAGTTATACCGAAAATGAGCAGGAACTGGTGATCCTCGTCACGCCGCGCTTGATCGACCCGATCGACTGCACGAAGATCCCGCGATTCCTGCCGGGACGTGAGACGCGCGTCGCCGACGATTTCGAGTTCTTCCTCGAAGGCATCCTGGAAGCGCCGCGCGGCCAACGCAATGTCGTGTTTCACCCGCACTACTACAAGCCCGCTTACCACGGGGCGCCGAACGCTGGCCAAATCCCCTGCGGCCCGAATGGATGTGCTCCTGGCCTCAGCACGGGTGGATACACCAGCCTGTCGCGCCCGGCCAGCACGGTGACGAGTAACTCGTTGCCGGTCGTCAGCGCCATGCCCGAAGTGCAGAGCATCCCGACGTCCAGCGCTCGCCCCCAAGCTGACCCGACTTTGCCGACGGTCTCGACCTTCCCGGCGATTCGCGAATCGCAGCCGAGCCTTGGCCCGGTTATCCCCGTCGTTCCCACGGTTCCCGCCCGGGAATCGGTTACTCGCCCGGTGCTTCCGCCGATCGGGTCGTTCAATCCTCGCTAACGCGTTGGTTGGAAATGATTGAGCAGTAACCAACAAAAAAGCCCCACGTAGATGCGTGGGGCTTTTTTCGTTTTGCGCGTTTTGCAAGAGCGTCAAATATACACTTCCATGTCGCTCTGCGTCATTGGCTTCAGGAACTCGCAGCCAAGCCGCCACATCCCGTCCGATTGATCCTGGGCATGAACGACGCGAACGATGATCGTCCGGATGACGTCATTCGGATGCTGCATTTCAATCGCCAGGTACGTTCCTGCTCGAAATGGGTAGCAAATTGTCACGCTGAGACCGCCGGGCGAAATGTCGTTGACCACGGCGCCCCATGAAAGCGTCTCGTTCGGCTCCATGGGATACGACGTGGCCTCCAACGCGACGGCATGGCGGACTTCGCCTCGCCTTTCCGCGTCTTGAAAGTACGGATTGCGTACGGGCTGCACCTTGGCAGCAGAAGTTGCGACAATCATGTGTCGGATCCTCTTACTCTGGTCGAAGAATTTTCCTGTTCCGCACTCAAGCCTAGGTCACGAGAAGCGACGTGTCAAGCGCGGCAGAACCAGAACATTTGGAACTGAAGATTTGTACCGAAAGGCAAGACTCAGTCAGCTGGCTAGCGTTTCGCCAATCGACGCAAGATTTCGATGCCGCGGTCGAGCGTTGCATCGCTCACGGCATAGCTGAGGCGGAAATGCGTATCGTGCTGGCTGAACGTCTTGCCTGGAATGATGAGCAAATTATTGCGAATCGCCTCGGCCACGAAGTCGCTGCCGTTGCCCCAGGGCGCGCGCGGAAACATGTAAAACGCCCCGCCGGGAGCGTTCAGTTCGTAGCAATCGGAAAGAGCCGACACGAGACGGTCGCGTTTGCGCTTGTAGTCGGCGACGATCTCGGAGATATCGTAATCCCACGCCGCGACGCCGGCGTATTGAACGATGCTCGGCGCACAGACGTAGCTGAACTGCTGAAGCTTCGTCATTTCTTCGATCAGACGGCGCGGCCCATGAGCGAACCCGAGCCGCAATCCGGTCATGCCGTAGGCCTTGCTGAATCCATCGAATACCAAAGCCTCTTCATTGAATTCCACGGGACTTTCGAACGGTCCGTCATAGCAAAAAGCACGATAAACCTCGTCGCTCATCAGCAATACTTTGCGCTCGCGAGCCAGCAGCGCCAGTTCGCGCAATGTCTCGCGCGAATGCACAACCCCCGTCGGATTCGCGGGACTGTTGACGATGATTGCCTTCGTTCGCGGCGTGATGGCAGCCTCGACATTGGCGACATTGATTCGAAAGTCGGGATAGGTATCAACGATGACGCTGCGCCCGCCCGCCATGGTGATGAAGTGCGGATACATCACGAAGTACGGGTCGAAGATGATGACCTCGTCACCGGGATTTAGCACGCAGCAAAGCGCCAGCACGAGGCCGCCGCTGGTTCCGCTCGTTAGCAGCAGTTCGCGATCGGTTTGGCCTGGAAATTGCTTGCGTACATCGGCAAGGATCTTGGCGCGAAGTTCCGGGATGCCCTGCGTCACGGTGTAACCGGTGCGGTCCTCGTCGATTGCTCGCTTCGCCGCCTCTTTGATCGGCGCGGGCACGGGAAAATGCGGCTGCCCGATGCTCAGGTTCACCGGATCCTTCAGATGGGCCGCCAGGTCGAAGACCTTGCGAATGCCCGAGACCTCGATGTACTTCATCCGCTCCGCGATCCACTGTTCATTCATGGCAAGTCTCTCTCATTTCAGAACGACGCGGAGATTTTATGGAAAGACGCACGAAGAGTCCGATGCTGCGAGGCAAGACATGCGATCCGGTTTGGAAAAACCTGAATCGCGCGCAACTGCGCATCGCCACTGCGTTTCATTTTCGTGGGTCGCCCGGAGGAATCCCAGCAAAAAAGCGCGTTCCGCTGGCGAGAGCCCCTCGTGTGAACATGGATGTTCCGCGGGGGGCTCACCCGGAAATCGCTTGCAAGCGGCCCGAAATCGAGTAAGATGAGAAAAGAAAACGCGGGCGTAATTCAGTGGCCAGAATGCTAGCTTCCCAAGCTGGACGTCGCCGGTTCGAATCCGGTCGCCCGCTCTTTCATTTTTCCACTAAGCGTATCCGCTTCTTTGAAACGCCATTTCACGAATACAACTCAATCGCTTTGATGATGTCGTCGAGTTCGTTCGGAACCTGGACGGCGCGATTGGCGAACGTCGCTCGGCGGACGCCGCGGTGGCCGAGGACGTCGTCAAAGGTTTTTTGATCGGTGCTGTGATAAGCGACGGTTGCGGTGGGATCCTTGAGTTGATGGCCGGTCAGCACGCAGACGACACGGTCGCTCGGTGCGATGATGCCTTCGCGCCGCAGTTTTTTGGCGCCCGCGACACTCGCGGCGGAAGCCGGCTCGCAGCCCAAGCCCCCTGCCCCGACTTTGGCTTTCGCGTCGAGAATATCCTGATCGCTCGCCTCGCGCACGACGCCGCCGCAGCGATCGAGCGCCCGCAGCGCTTTGTTCAGGTTGACGGGATGATTGATCTCGATGGCGCTGGCGATCGTCGCGGCACGAATCTTTTCGACGTCCAGGCTGCGAAAATAGCCGTCCACGATTTCCGTCTTCGGCGCGCCGCCATTCCAGCGCAGGCCAAATCGCTCGTAGAGCTGGAAGAACGTATTGGCTCCGCCAGCGTTGATGACGGCGAGCCGAGGCGGACGCTTGATGAGTCCGAGTTCCATCAGTTCGATGAACGCCTTGCCAAACGAACTCACGTTTCCCAGGTTGCCGCCTGGAACAACGATCCAGTCGGGCACCTCCCAGCGTAACGCTTCGAGGATGCGAAACATGATCGTTTTCTGTCCTTCGAGGCGGAACGGGTTGATGCTGTTGACGAGGTATATGCCGAGCTTTTTCGAAACCTGCTGCACGCGCTGCATGGCGTCATCGAAGTCGCCGGCGATTTGCACGGTGAGCGCTCCGTGATCGAGCGCCTGCGCCAGCTTGCCGTAGGAGATCTTGCCAGAGCCGATGAAAATGACGGCTCGCATCAACCCCGTCGCCGAGCAATAGACGGCCAGCGACGCGCTGGTGTTGCCCGTCGATGCGCATGCCGCCCGCGTGGCGCCGACCATGCGGGCATGGGTGAAGGCGGCGGTCATGCCGTTGTCTTTGAAACTGCCGGACGGATTCATGCCTTCGTATTGCAAGTACAAACAGCCAGGATTCAGGCCAACATACTGTGAGACGATGTCGGCCTTCTGCAGGATCGTCTGGCCTTCGCCGATGGTCATGATCTTCTCGGCCGGCGCGAAGGGCAGAAGCTCGCGAAAACGCCACACGCCACTGAAATGCAGCGGATCGGAGCGTTCGGCCCATTTGCGTTCGAACCAGGTCAGCGAGGCGGGAGGTTGGAGCCGATTCCAGTCATAGGCGACATCGAGCAAGCCGCCGCACTTTGGGCAGGTGAATGACGTGTCATCCGCGGCCGCCGTGCCATCGCAGGTCGGGTGAATGCAGCGTTGAAAAATAGCGTCGGCGGTCAAGGCAAAGTTCCTCGTGCAGCGATGGCATCCAAAAGAATCGGCATCGAGCCAATGTTGATAGGTTTATCGTTTTTGCGTGCGAGGAACATTCCAATTTCAGGCGGCGGTCGTCAGTAATCGGTGAAATAGAACCACGCCATGGCGAAGCCGAGGAAGATGCAGATCCAAATCGTTGAAACGATCAGGCACTCCGTCCAGTTTCGGTTGCTATTGTCGAATCGACCCATGTCGGAGAGATTCCCGGTCATGAAATCGGTGAAGACGATCAGGTCGTTGAGATTGTTAAGATCGGCGGTCCGCGGCGTGATCGCATGTATTGCATGCACGGTCGCAGCTGTCCAGCCGTCGCCCCAGCGTTCGGATTCAGGCTTGGGTTGCCCCATGGCGGCCTTGGTCTTTTCCATCGTGTCGAGGACCTCGAAACCGGAATGCACAAGTCCAATGATGAAGAACACCACCCAGGCAAACATCGTGAGAATGATCGAAGTGACCACGCTCCGCGTGACGACGCCCACGAGCGCGGACACCGAATAGAGAATCGCGAAGAAAAAAGTCAGCGTCGCAATCAGCAGCAAAGCGCCATTCGCCCACAAGCCGGAACGCATGCCCAGCGCCAGCCAAATACCGCCAATAGCGTAGGACGTGATGACCAGGATAAACGTGAGTCCGCCCAGGTATTTGTAGGTCAATAGAGCGAACCGGTTGATCGGCTTGACCAGAAGCAGATCGATCGTTCCTTTCCGCAGCATGTTGGGAATGAAGAACGACGTGATGATAATGCCCATGATCACGGCAACCCACGAACCAAAGCCAATGAGGTAGGACGCCATCCGATAGACGAGAACCGACAAAGGGTACGCAAAGAAATCCAGATCGAACGCACCGAACATGACGCTCGGCGTCGTCGCCCATATGCGATACGACTCAGGAGTTGACAGGATGGGAACACGGTAGGTAAACGATGCGCCATTTTTCTTGTCAGAGGCCACCGTTTCGATTTCGCCCAGCTTAATATAACCCAGATCCTCGGCCTCGGAGAAGAGCTTACGCAAATCCGCGAGCGATTTCTCGGCGCCCATCTGGACGGACGGTCCGTTCACAGTAAGCACGTAGTCACTCCCGGCGGAATCGGCTTCACCGCGCAGCAGTTCGACTTTGGCGAGATTGTAGGCGAGCCAGAATCGATTGCCGAAGGCCCAGCGCTCGGGCTTTCGAGCGTTGAGTTCCTTGAGCAAAACGGGCGGATCGAACAGACCAGCGGCGAAAAAGAATGCCATCGTTCGATCGGCGGAGAGCGGCTTGAACGACAAGGACGCAACGAAAAGAATCGATACGGTGGCCAAGGCGATCAGCACGTAAAGGACTTTGCTGTCAAGCGCTTCACGCAGCGAATCCTTGAGGATGGCGAAATATTTCATGACGGGCGTCCTTTCTCGATGTTTCTGGATTCGACTCGAGAGGTCTCTCCCTTGCCGTCCTGATGGGTCTGCAAGAAAAGGTCCTCGAGGGTTTGCCGTTTTTCGACTAAATGCCGAATATGCAGACCCTTTGCTGCCAGCAATTCGATTACCGGATCGATCGATTGGCCTTCGATGAGTTGCACCTCCCAAAATTCTCCCGCCGGCTGCACGGCATAGCCGAGGCGCTGAGCGTCGGCAAATGGGAAGGTCTCGCCTTCAGCGAGGCCGACGATGAAGAACCCCTTCTGTTTGGTCAGACTCGCCACGGTTCCTTCGCGAATCACTTTTCCCTTACGAAGGATCGCGACGCGGTCGCAGATGAGTTCGACCTCGCCGAGAAGGTGCGAATTGACGAAGATCGTCGTGCCCTGGGCTTTCAGCCTTAGCAACAATTCTCGGATTTCGCGCCGCCCGACGGGATCGACGCCGTCGGTCGGTTCGTCGAGAAATACCACATCGGGTTCGTGCATCAGAGCCTGGGCTATTCCGACACGCTGCTTCATGCCTTTGGAATAACTGCGAATCTTGTAGTGCATGCGATCGGTGATGCCGACGAGTTCGAGCATTTCGGGAATGCGCTTGGCCCGTTTCGCGCTGGGAACATCGAGGAGTTGCCCATAAAAGTCGAGCAAGCTGTAGCCCGTGTGGTAATCAGGGAAGTGGTGATCCTCGGGTAGATAGCCGATGCGGTAGCGAACCTTCGATGTGCCCGCCGGTTCGTCGAGCAGATTCGCTTTGCCTTCCCAGCCGCCGATGACGCCGAGGAGAACCTTGATGAGCGTCGTTTTCCCGGCGCCGTTTTGACCGAGCAGGCCGAAGATCTCGCCGTGCCGTACCGTCAGCGAGACGCCGTCGAGCGCCTGGATGTTGCGATAGCGCTTGCGAAGGTCATTGGTTTCAATGGCGGGCATTCAATCGGCCTCCTGGTGAACTCTCAACATCTCGACGGACTGCAATCCACCTAATTTCACCTACTCTAGCACAAACGGCGAATCCGAGCGCAGGTCCGCGATACGCAAGCCGCGTTTGCCCTCCAGCACTTCAAGCAAGCGCGGCAAGACATGCTCGCGGCGCCAACCGGTCATCAGTAAATTCGTCGGCGACGGCGATTCATCGCGCATCTTCGACCGAATCAGATCGCGCAGGTCGCTGATGGTACACGTCAGACTCGGCGCCAGACGCTCGCGGCCACACAGGTCGTTGAGTACTGCCGTCATGACGCTGACAACAAGCGCTACCTGTGGCGGGTCCTGTTCGCGTTCGATGATTTCCGGCCACTGATGGGATGGAAGCGCCCGCGAGCGCTGGATCGCTTCCCAGATTGGCACGACAAATTTCTTCGCCACGCCGCGCATGTTTTGGACGTCTTCGGTAGATTTCGGGTTTCGCCTTGCGATTTCCACGAGCAAATCGTCGCGAATCAAGACACGCGGCGGACGATTGATTTCCGTCGCGATCGCTTCGCGGGTCGCGTGCATTTCGCGCAGCATCGCCAGCCGTTTTCGGTCGAGAGAGCCGCTTCCCTTGATGCGCCGCCATTTATCCTCAGCGACTTGCGGATTGGTAGCGTCTCGCAATGCGGCCTGTCGGAATCGGTCGAATTCTTCGCGGACCCAGCCAAGCCGATCGCGTTCCGTGAGCCAGGCGTGAAGCCGTTGCCAAAGTGCGAGCAGATAACGGACGTCATTGAAGGCGTACGACATTTGCGCTGGAGACAGCGGTCGTTGCCGCCATTCGGTGAGTGTTTCGCCCTTGGAAAGTTGCACGCCGAGCAGCTGCGAGACGAGTGCGGAATGCCCCATCGGGTAGCTCAAGCCAACCAGCCCAGCAGCAACTTGAAGATCAAACCAGTTCGTGGGCGCCACGCCGCTCATCCGCCGACAGATGCGAGTCTCCTCGCGGCCGGCATGCACGACCACGACGCGGTTAGGATCGACCAGTATCCGCCAAAAGGCGTCCAGCGGCCCCGCGCTAAGCGGATCAATGAGGTACAAGGCGTCTGGCGTCGCGACCTGAATGAGGCAGAGGCTAGGCTCGTACGTGTCCTCGCCGACGAACTCGGTATCAAATCCAATTTGAGGGTAGGAGGCAAGCCGTGCGCAGCACTCCGCGAGAGATGAAGGGTCGGCGACAACGGTTTCCTCGATTGGTTTCATGCGTGCATCAAAGCTTCATCGTGCTTGCTGTGTCCGCGACGATCTGGTTCACGCTTTCATGATCGAAGAAAACGGGGATTCGACCAGGGGCGAGAAAAATCGCAACGCCTTCCCGCCAGGTTATCGCGTTCGGAAAGTCGATCTCATAGCGCTGACCAGTATTCAGTTCGATTGTATACACCTGGAAAGGCTTTCGGTTCGATAATGCCTTCAGACACGTTTCAAAATTTTCTACGGTCATTTCGTACTCCTTTCCAGCCAGATTTCATCTTCAATCATTTTATCGGGAATTGTGACAATCACAATAATGACGTCACCCTCACAAGTCTCCAGCGACCATAGTAGACATCACGCTCCGCGTGATGGTCGAGCTTATTCCTCAGAATTTGTACGGATTCCCTGCCGTTCAACTGAAATCCATCACGCGGAGCGTGATGGCTACGGTAATCACCGACTTTTTGAGGGTGGCGTCAATAATCGTTTCAACCCAACGCGGCGAGCCTCGATCCGAGCGGGGCCAAGGAAAAAAGAGAAGACAATTACGTTAATCGCCATCCGCCATCGACGGGCAGCACCACGCCGGTGACGAAACGGGCCTCGTCGCTGCAAAGGTACAGCGCGGCGCTGGCGCAGTCCTCGGGCGTGCCAGGGCCGGGGCCGAGCGGTTGTTTGGCGTTGAGGTAGGCACGGATCGCGGGATCGTTGACCGCGCGTGCCGCCATCGGCGTATCGATGAGTCCGGGCGCGAGCACGTTGACTCGAATCCGGTCCTTTGCATAGCGTGCGGAAGCAAATTGGCTGAGCGCGATGACGCCGCCCTTGCTCGCAGTGTAAGCGGCAGTGTCGAAAAAGCCCGGCGCCGGCGAAAGCGCGAGCACGCTGGCCATGTTCAAGATCGCGCCACCCGTGCCTTGAGCGAGAAACTGCCGAATCGCGGCGCGATTGGTCAGAAATACGGACTTCAGGTTGGCGTCCAGCGTCGCGTCCCAGCCAATCTCCGAGCACTCGTGCAATGGTCCATCGCCATGTTTGCGTCCGCTGGCGCCGGCAACGTGATAGAGGATGTCGAGACCGCCAACCTGCTGGATCGTCATAGCAAACAGCGAATCCACCTGCGATGCGTCACGGGCGTCGCACGGGATATAAAGCAATCCGCCCGTCTCGCCGCGATCCAAACCGGCGACGACGACGCGCGCCCCCGCCGCCGCGAAGAACCGGGCGGCGGCAAGGCCGATGCCCGACGTGCCGCCGATGATCAACGCGCGTTTGTCTTGCAGTCGATTGGACATCGTCTCTTCCAGTACGTCTACGAGAAACCCGCCAAGCGCCCTAAAATAGTTCATTATACCCAAACCAACTCGGTTTCCCAAACGGAGCCACTGTCGTCATGAAAAAGCTCGGCTATGCGTTTCTCGTGCTCGTTGCCATCCTCGGTGTTCTCGCCGTCGTCATCGCGATGCGGCCTGGCGAATTTCACGTCGAACGGAAAATCACCATCAACGCTCCGGCAAGCGCGGTCTTTGCCCAGGTCAACGATTTCCACAAGTGGGAAGCCTGGTCGCCCTGGGCGAAGCTCGACCCGAATGCGAAGAACACCTTCGAAGGCCCGTCCGAGGGCGAAGGCGCGATCTTCAAATGGTCCGGAAATAGCGACGTCGGCGAAGGCAGCATGACCCTGGCAGAAAGCAAACCGCACGAACGCATCAACATCAAGATCGCCTTTACGAAACCGATGCAAGACTCTTCCGATATCGGTTTCACCTTCAAGGAAGACGACGGCAAAACCACCGTCACCTGGACCATGCATGGCAAACAGAACTTCCTCGGCAAGGCACTTTGCCTCTTCGTCTTCGACATGGACAAGATGATCGGCGAAAAATACGACGAGGGCCTGGCGAGCATGAAATCCCTCGTCGAAGCCAAGAAATGATGTAATTTGCCGCTTGCGGCCTAGCGCTCAGCATGGTGCCCTGTTGAGCGCTAAGCCGCAAGCGGCAAAAGCAAATCGGGAAATAATTTTTCGAGCGGCTAAACAACGCGAAACACCGCAATCCGCATCAGCACCAATGGCTCGGCCAGCTCGCGGAACTTCGGATGCGTGTCTCGCAACCCGCGCCCCTTCACCGTAAAACCAAGCGACTGAAGCTGGCGGACTCGGCTCTCGCCTGAAACATCGTACACAAGCGCCAACAGCGATCGACAACCAGCCTGCTCGGCGGCGGCGATGCGAATCTCATCCAGTTCTCGACTCAAACCGCAGCGACGATACGCATCGGCAACGACCAACCGGCTCAGAAAGCCGATCGGAGCGGGCGGCGCTTCCGCGAACACTCCGCTCAGGCAGCACGCCTCGGGCACATCGGCGAGGTGTTCGTGAATGCTCAATCGCGCCGCCGCCGCGAGAACTTCTCCATCGAAGATTGCCCAGTGGCGGGCTGCCGACTCGAATTCGTCGATCACGTCCTCGACTACCAGCGGAACCGGAACCTGCGGCGCCCACGCGGCAAGGCGAAGCGCGTAGATCGCTGCTAGCTCCGCGATATCGTCGGCGGGATTGATCTCGCGCATCTGCATGGAAGCTCTACTTCGTCAGAAACGCCTCGCTGGCGACGATGGCATGAATCAGCGGCTGGATGCGGTAGTCGTTCCGGCGAAGATCCGCCGTCAACGCATCGACGAGTTCGCGATCGGTAAACCCGACCGGGCGACAGAGGGCGTAGGTCAGCATCTTGACGCTGAACGCGCGGGCGAATTGGTCCTTCTTGGTCAGGAGCCCGGCCTTGAATTCGTTGAGCGTCGTAAACTTTCGCCCATCGGGGAACGTGCCGCTGACATCCAGCAACGGCGTCTTCGGGCCGCGAAAGCCTTCACCGTTCGCGCGATCTCGCCATTGGCCGATGGCGTCGAAGTTTTCTAGCGCCAGCCCGTACGGATCGAGCTTGGCATGGCACGAGGCACAGATCGCGTCCTTGCGGTGCAACTCGACGCGTTCGCGGACGGTCAGGTTTTTCCCCGCAGTATTCGGTTGGATCTCACCGGCGTTTGGCGGCGGATTATTCGGCGGGTCGTTGAACAGTTCACGCAGCACCCATGTGCCTCGCCGCATCGGCAAGGTTCGCGTGCCATCGGCGAGAAACGTCATCAGACCCGCCATGCCAAGTACGCCGCCGCGATGATGCTCGGGCCGAATCGCCACCCGGCGAAAGTCGGGCCCTTTGACACCGTCGATGCCATAATGCGCTGCGAGGCGTTCATTGATGACGACAAAATCGCTGTCGAGAAACGACGTGATCGGCAGGTTCTTGTTCAGAACCTCCGCGAAAAACTCGAACGGCTCCTGCTTCGACGCCTGCTCGAGCGCCTTGTCGTAGTTCTTGTAATTCGCGGCCGGCTGCACGGCGCCATACTCGCGCACCGAGAGCCATTGCCCCGCGAAGTTTTGCACGAACTGCCCGGCCTTCGCATCGGCGAGCATGCGTTTGATCTGAGCGTCCACGGTTTTGACATCGCGCAGCTTGGCCGCCGATGCGAGTGCGAACAGTTCATCATCGGGCATCGTGCTCCAGAGGAAGTACGACAGCCGAGTCGCCAGTTCGTGATCGGTGAGCGGTCGCGGTTTCGCATTCGCGCCAGCAGGCTCGCCAATGAAAAGGAAGTTCGGCGAACAGAGCACGCGCTGCAGCCCAAGCCGGACCGCCTCGGGAAACGATAGCTTGCCCGCCTTCTGAGTGTCGTTCACGACGGAGACAATCGCATCGATCTCCTCGCCAGTCACCGGCCGGCGATAGGCTCTCGGCAAAAGCCTCGCGAATATCTCCCGGGCATCGGTCACCTCCTTGCCGTCCTTGCCTACGAATAAATTCTTATGGCTCGCGGGCGGCCATTCCTTTTGAATCGGGCCTTCGACTTCGATCGATTCGATTTGCAGCCGGGCCAGTTTTTCGATATCCATGGCCGGGTTGTAGATGTGGGCCTGGCCCTTCCAGGCGTTCATCTCCTTTTCGAGATCGCTGCGTTTCTTCTTGAGCAGATCCATCTCGGCGGCGGGCACTCGTTTCGCCGCCGCCTGCTCCATCTGCCCGCGAAGCTGCGTCCAGCGCGAAAAGAGCTTCTGGTAACTCGACTCGGTAATGACGGCCTTATCGTTGTGATTCCACAGCACGCGGAAAACCTGCGGGCCTTTCACCTCGCCATTGACCGGGCCGCGCAGAAACATCATCGCCTCGGTGACTCCCGATGGATCGAGAAGCACCTCGGACTCGGCCTGGATTGGCGAGTCCATGCCGTACTGCAGGCGAAATTTGTTTTTCTCGGTTCGGCCGCGATTGTCCACCTTCGCCTTGATGCGGATGCGATAATAGCCGTCCTGCGTCACGACGCTGCCGATCGCGAAATGCTGGATCGCGCCCCACATCGCGGTTTCTTTTCGGTAGGTCGGCCCACCCTGGATGACCTCGATATATTCAGGTTTGACAAAGCGATCTTCCGCTCCGCGCGGGATCGTGTGCGTGAAACCCGGGAAGACCGGAACCATCGCCGGCGGCGGCCGCAGACGCAGAAAGCCGAACTTGTCGACGTGCATTTTCGTCTTGGGCGGGTCGGTGGCGATCGCTCGCGCCGCGATCTTTTCCGCCACGGCCAAGCTGCGCTCGATTTGCGTCTGGTCGAAGAACAGCGCCACGCCAAGCCGATCGAACCCTTCCGCCTTGCCGTCGGCGGGGAGTTCCTCGATCAATGGCCGTACGATAAGCTCGTCAAGCTTGAGCAGATCGCGCACGGTGTTGGCGTACTCATCGCGGTTGAGCCGACGCATCGGAATGCGTCCGCCGGCGTTCTTCGCAGCCAGCTCGACGTCGCGGAGTTGCTTGTTGACCCAATCGACAAACATCGCCGCTTCCTTCACGTCAGGCCGCGGCCTGAACTTGGGCGGCATCTCGCCGACGTTGATGCGGTCGATGATCTCCTTCCAATGCTCCGCCATCTTGGGAGCCGAGAAGTCCGCTGAAACCTGATCGATGCGAAACCCCGCCTGCGCCTTTTTTTCGCCGTGACACGCGATGCAGTGCTTCTGAATAAACGGCCTGGCGACTTCCGCATAGCCCGCTGGCTGCGCGCCAGCACGATTGGCGAACGAAATCAGGCTGCAAACGGCCAAAAAGAAGAATGCGTGTCTCGTCATGGAATCACGTCTCGTTGGATTCGAAAACAGGCGCGGCTCTGTTCATCTTATCGAGACCCAACGAGAGTAAGCGCCGCCGTAGCAACTTTGCCGGGGTCGTAAAAAGGTGTCAGGACCCTTTTTCGGGCTTCTTGGGTCGGCCACGCGGTTTCAAGGTGCTGGCCAGGCCGAGTTGGCCGGCGGTTTGTTTGATCCAGAATTCGCTGCCGAAGGGTTGGCCTCGCTCGACACTGCGTCGGACGGCTTCGATTTCCGCCTCTCGCAACGGTCGATTCACGACCCGCCGCCAATCGTCCGGCCACGGCAGCGGGCCATCGCTCAATTCCGGCACGGCTGGCGCCCCCAGGCCAAGCCGTTGGGCCAGGCTGCACCAGCACCATTGCTCCGCTTTCGTCACGAGGTTGGCCCGCGCTGCGTTGCGTTCGACATATCGGCACACCGTCAAGAAATGCTCGTCCGTTTCAACCGGGAACGATTTGAATCGGCCTTGATAAAGATGGCCGCCGCCGCGGTTTTGGTAATGAGCATGCCAGCGCTGCGTGTGCGTCAGCGTCAGCCAGTGCATGAAGTCGGAAAGCTCGCCGTCGGCAGTGGGCCAAAGCACGAGATGCCAGTGGTTGGGCATCAGGCAATAGGATAATAGACGGACGCCGGGGACGTGCGATTGGGCTTCGGCAACTACATCGAGAAAAGCCTGGTAATCGCGGTCTTTGTGAAAGATGGCAAGCCGACCGTTGCCTCGATTGAGGACATGATAGACTAAACCGCCCGGAGAGTTTCGCAAAGGCCTGCCCATGAGAACATGTTACTGGATGATGTGGAGATTTCAATAATAAAGGGTCCTGACACCTTTTCCGGCTTCCTTCCAGGCTTGAATATCGGCCTCGAAAATGCGGGCGTTCTCCGTGGAAAATCGGCTCGGGTCATGCCTGTAATCCTCAAGATCGATCGGAAGCGGCTTGATGCCGATTCCGAATCTGTTTGATTCGAAGGGCAACACCGAAATCCCCGCACTGCGAAAGCCGAGAGCATCCATGATGTTCTCGATTTCTCCAAAAACCTGACGCTCGACGCTCGGCCCGAGTCCATTTGAAAAATCGATCTTTTGCTCAAGCGAATACGCCGTTTCCCTAAGGAACTCACCTTTTTTCGTAAACGAAAAAACGACGACGAATCGGTCGTACCAACCAATCAATAGCTGGTCGCCTGAGGTAGATAGGCCGCAAAAGAAAACGCCCGGGTAGGTTTGGATCTTGTGCATTTTCACGGCGAGCCAAGGTTCGGTCATGTCCGATCAAGGTGCTATTTTCCGTCGATCCACAGCGGGTCGCCAGGTTTGCAGATTCGTTTCTTACGGAGCCATTTTTCATACCGATGGTAGATTATTCGCAAACCTTCGGATTCGGCTCGTAAATTCCAAAAATCTTCTAGTGTTGCGCAGAGCAACTCGCATGCCTCCTTATTTCTTTCAGGCGATTCCAGCAGGGCCGCCTTGTCTGGCTCATTGGGAAATTTATGCCACAAGAACAGCTGGCTCCAAACTAATGAGATTCGTTCGCCGGATGTCTGAGGAAGAAGCCATTCGCGAAAACCTAGTATCGCCGAACCTTGGGTGGCCACCTCATATCCTGTGATGAACGCCACAATGGAATCGTATGTGACGCTACGGAGAAACATCTGAGGCCTTTTTAGTGCATGTCGAAGCACTTCGGGATTATCCATAAATTACTCCTAAAATGGCCAGCTCAGCTCTGTTGAAAACGCCCATAGCGCTTTATAGGCCGCGATAGTTTCACCTTGATGCCCGGTGAATGGGTCATAAACGCGGCCATTCTTGACGACTACCCAGTGATCAAGCCAACCCAGCGCTTGGCCGCGGTAGGCTGTGAGGTTCCGTGTCCCTGCCGCCGGTTTGATACAGAAAAGGTCTCCGCCAATAAGCCTCTGTATCTGTTCTGCGAATTTTTTACAGTTTCCGGCAGAAAACCGCGTGTCCGTGATCGCCTTCGCGCCCCATCTTGCCGAGAGTCGCGGAAGTCGGCCGATCATATTCTCGACAACGCCGGCAACTTGTAGCACGCCATGTTGCGTTCCAAAAAGACTCGGGTACGTTGCCCGAAGTCCCGCAGCGGCACGCCGCCCCATGATCCCCATCACCCTAGACAAGCTGGCGAAGCCCGCCATCACGGTTGCTTGCCGCACCACGCCCAGGAAGGTGTCGTCGGTCGGCACGCCGCGGATGCGATCCACGGTGTTTTGTATGGGAAATGACATCACGATTTCAGCCGCGAAGACGGCGCGGCTCGACAAAATAACACCGGTGGACAATCGCCACGCCGCCGCGATTGCGGTCACCGTGCCACACGACAGCACCGAAGTCGCCAGCATGATTGCACCTTCGCGAACCACTGTTTCGGTGACGAAGGTCGTAGTCGCTTCCAGGTTCTCGGCGAAGCGTTGATCGCGGACCATGCGGAGGTAGTTGCCCATCGCCGCTTGCGATCGGGCGGCCAAGCCTGCGGCGTCCACCTGTGCGTCGGCGAGGTCGAGACGGCCGCCCGCGCGAAGTGCCGCTGCCAAGGCCGCATGGGCCGCGCCCAGCGCTGCGTCATTTCCATAATAGAATGCGCCTGACATCGACTCCATGGCGAGCAGGACGGAATCGATGGCATGCGACGAGGTTCGGAGGCTTTCCAAAAATTCGCCAAAGGTTTGTGTCTCTTCGGGTACAATTTGCTGACCGTTGTTCTGAATGGCGACGCGGACGTTGTTGAGCACGAGAGCGCCATTCGCACGGACATAGGTCACGAGTGCGTCTGCCAAACTACCGATTTTTCGGGTGAATGTCGCGTGTTCGGCGCCGCGTTCCAACCGCGTCCAGGAAGCGCCTGTGGCGTCAACGGTCGTAGTCATTCTCCCACGAAATTGCCGATCGAGAATTGCAATGGCAAGCCGGCGGAATTCACCGATAAGTCCGATCGTAAAATTGGCCGAGATGTTCGCTGCGTTCGCCCGCAACATTTCACCTTGCACTGCAGATTGATTGGCAAGGGTCGCAAGCACGTCACGATCGGCTGCATTGACGCCAGCGGGGTTTGACGAAAGATACGTCCGGGCTGCATCCACGGCTGTATTGAGTAGACCGACAGCATTGTTTACTCGGCCCGGCGCGAATTCTCGAAATGTGTCGGCCTGCCGAAGCAGAAGATCGGCGACCTGGTTCTTCCAAGCAGTTTCGGCGCCGGCCACGTTGTCGCGAAACCAGATCGCCTCTTCCTGCAGAATCGTCGCCGCCGCGATCATCTGCCCGTCGGCGATGAGTTTGCCATTGACGATTTCTACGGCATTCAGCAAACGATTTCGCAGTGAAAACTGCGGCATGTAATCAAGCAAAAAGAGAACACGTCGAGCGTAGTTTACGTAGTGCGCGGTGATCGCCGCCTCGAAGCGTTGGGCGGGCGCGATTGCGTCATTAGCGTACACTGGCGGGGCAGTCCGATCCAGTTGACTTCCCGCTGGGAGAACCTCGCGAATCTGTGGCCTATCCGATGTGATACGTGAGAAAGTTTGGTAGATCAGTGTCTCAGAGTTGACGAGATAATTCAGTTCCTGCTCGACTCGATTGATAACTTGAGCAATCGCCTCGCCCGCCCAGCCATTCGCGGCGGATGCGCTGTACGCGCTGATTGCGTTAAGCGCAGCCGTGTACCCTGCCGCATTGAGGTTGCCGATTGTCAATTGCAAGGCAGCGAATCGACCGCGAACGTCGTTATCCGTTGATGCAGCGAATCGTTGCGCCAGGCGAGCGTCAACTGCCGTGAATGCAGCAAATGCGCTGGCGAGTGCAGGCCGATCTCCTGGCGGAATATTCTGCGGATCGCTTCGTTCATACGCAGGCATGAATATCGATTTCCAGCGTTGAAGCGCACTGAGTAGGGCATCATACGCGATGGAACGCTGCGTACTGTTCTGCTCGATGACATCGATGAGGGTCAATGCGGCCTGTTGCGCGTCATTGCCGATACTTGCGCTGAGAGCGTTCCGGCGCAATGCATCAATGTCTGCCGCCTGCATACTGGCAGGTGAGGGCGGATCGGTTGGAGAGACATCGGAAGTGAAGTAGTAGGTTGCGTCTTCGTCGATGACCGCCGGAAGAGCCGTAATGCGAGCGCCGAATGTGTGCGTACCAGGGAGTTGATTCAAAGCTTCGAGATACTGCTCCCACGCCAGATTCTCCCGACTGTGCCAATCAACTTGCGAGGCCTCTGTCGCGATTTGCCAGTTCAATTTTCGAGCACCTTCCTCAAGTTCATTTTGAATCTCGATCAGCTGACTAGCATTTTCATATGCGTCCTCGGCGTAGTCGAATGCTTGCTGTCGTGAGTCCGCTGCGCCATTTCGGGAGGTGAGATATGCTGTCCACGCGGCTTCCTTTGACACCAGAAGTGCGGCTTCAGCTGCAACCGCTTCGGCCTGCCAGCTATTCTCAGCAAATTCGATTGCATTCGTGAAAGTCAGCGCGGCAAGTTGCAGGGCCGAATCACGATCGCTCTGGGCCAAGAAAGTTGAACTGGTTCGAGTTGCCTCCGCTTGAACGATGGCAGCAGCCAATGCGCTTTCGGCTGCCGAGTACGCATCCTGAAGAGCTGGGTCTTCAGGGTATTCTTGTGCAGCTTCAAATGCGGAATCTCGAATCGCTTGGTATGGACTGATCTCCGCCAAATATGCTGCATCAGCGGCAGTGATCGCCTGTGCATACGCTTCCGTTGCATATTGCGCCGCCTGATCTTCAGCAATGAGGGCGGCATCCGCAGCAGAGGTCATTGCATGATCCGCCTGGTCCATCCGAGCAACTTTCGTGGTTTCCGCAGCCGACATCGCAGCATCATAGTCGGCGCTTATCGCATCTGATGCCAAATCGAATGAGGCCTGCGCGGCGCTGATCGTTAGTTCATATGTGTTTCCAGCTGCATCAAGGGCAAGGTCGGTCGTCTCTCTTGCCGTGAGCTCGGCGTATCTCCTTGTTTCAGCAGCGAAGGTAGTTGCGTCCAAATAGGATTGATCTGCGATTGTTATTTCGTCGAGGTAGGCTGAGTAAAGTTCCTCTGCTGACTGGAAGACCGTGATTTGGATCGCCACATTATTCGTCGCACCGAGCGGGTCGGTGATGGTGATGGTCAGGGTGTGGGAGCCGAGGGTTGGGCAGGTGATTTCGCTGGTGATGTCGAAACCTTCGGTAGAGTTGGGCGTGAGTGTCGCGGGGATTGGGTCGCCGTCGTCGAGCGTGATCGTGGCGGTGTGGCCGGTGGCGTCGTCGGTGTCGGTGAATGTGGCGACGCTGCCGGGGTAGGCCTGGCCTCGGACCATCGTCACCGGTTGGACCTCGGCAAAGATCGGGGCAGCGTTGGTGATGGCGATGTCGGCGAAGTACGGATCGCTGGGCGTGCCGTTCTCGGTGACGAGGTAGGAGAACGAATCGATGCCGGTCTCGCCCGGAGTCGGCGAAAAACTCCAATTGCCGGACGATACCGACGTAAGCGTGCCCAGCGTTGGCAGGCTGGCGATGGAGATTTCAGCCGAGGAATTCGCCTTGCCCGCATTGGCGAGCAGAGCGTCGGCAGTGACGATGACGGCCTGGCCGTGCGGCGTTTGGAAGACTGGCAGATTGGCGGCGAGCATTTCGCGCGTTTCGAGTTGCTCGAGGTTCAGGCGAACGAACGGGTGCTTGGCGTTACGAATCGGCCGCCGCCCCCCCCGTTATACGAAGTAATACCTAGTAGGCGAAAGAAGCTTGTCATGATCGGGCTCCTCGTGAAGAAGATATGTGGGCATGAGTGCCACGTGCAAGTCCGATCTTATCGCGCGAGAGGATGGCTCGACAAGGTCGGTTGTGGATTATTTTTTTGACAGTGTTCGACGGCTGCCGTTTCATATGCCGAAAGTCATGCATAGGGAGGTGGGCGCTAAAGCAGCATTAGCAAGGTCAGTAGGGCTGCTTTTATTGTTTTTCCCAAAAAAAATTGCAGCAGATGCACCCCCCTCTCCCCCCGTGCCAGTTGGCCAACACCCCCTAAAAGTGCAAAAAAAGGCCGAAAAAGTGCGAAAGCGCTTGGCCAATAGCAAATGGCCAAGCGCTCTCACGAATGCGACAGGAATTGTTGCAAGACTTCCGCGAGAACTTCCGGGTGCGTGAGATGGGCCTGATGACCGCACTCTTCGATCTCGGCACGGGCGACATGTTTGAGGCCGGTCAATAGCTCCATCTCGCTCGCCTGGCCGACGAGCGGATCGCGATCGCCGCACACGACGAGGGTGGGGATCTGGATTGTCGGCAGGATCGGGCGGAGATCGGTGCGGTGCACCATCAGCGCTCGGTAGGCAAAAGTACGGATCGGAACCGCGCACTGGCGTGCGAGGAAATCGTCCCACACTTCTGGCTCGCGGGCCAAGAATGGTTCCCGGTGGTTCTTTTCGATGATCGTCCGCATCAACGGCACATGGTCCAGCCGGCCGGGCAGAAATCGCCCGAACGACGCTGTCAGCACCTCCATCCGCGAAAGTCGGCGATGCGCGAAGCCGGATTGCAACACGAGCCTCGTAAATCTGGATGGGTAGCGGTGCGCCGCCGCGAGGGCAATCGTCGAGCCGAACGAGAACCCGTGCACGGTGCATCGGTCGATATGGAGATGGTCGAGCAAAGCGCCAAGGTCGTCCACGAGATCGGCATGCTGGTAGCGCGAAAGGTTGGCGCCGTCGTTCACGCCGTCAGGCAGATCGTAGGCGATGCAGCAAAATCGCGAACGCAGGCGTGCCATGAGCATCACGAACGATTCCGCAGTGCTCGCCATGCCGGGAATGAAGACGATCGCCGGTCCTCGGCCCCAGGCGATGTATCGGCAGGAATAACGTCCGGTGTCGGCGACGCCGATCCGCGCTTCGGCTCGCAGGTGCTGTTGGCATTCCGCGAGAATGAGTCGGCGCGCGCACTCGGGCGTCGCCGACGGGTCAGCCGTCATCGGACAGGACGGCGCCAAGGTGGAGGTATCGATCGACACGAACAACTCGCTAGGCGTGGGATAAGAAAAGATCAGGGGCTAATCTTGAATTGTAGCTCTGGCCGATAATTCTGCAATTCGCGAATGGCAAAGACGCGGTCGGCGGTGGGATTCAGATCCTTCTCGTTGCGAACTTCCAGCGTGATGCGAAGGGCCGTGGCCGAGAGGAACACCACGTCTACCGATTTCACCTGCGGACAGGCGGCCTGAATTCGTTGCTGGATATCGCGAGCCGACAGGACGGGCATCTTGTTCTGCGTCGGCAGTTGCACTTTGACGACGTCGGGACCGCCTGGCGGCGTTTCGGGGAAAAGGCGCGGTCCTTCCGTTTTCGGCCGGCTGGTTTCGACGAGCACGGGGCCTTTCCTCACGTCGGGCACGGTCGGTTCGAGTAACGGTGGTTCGTCGCGGGTCGTGCCTCCGGTGAATCTGGCGAACGGCCACATCAGCCACGGCTTCGACTTCGGATCCTGCGCGACGACTGGCCGATCCGCCGGCGCCGTCGGGACTCTCTGGACCTGTGCTTGCTCCGCGGGCGAATGCGTCAGGTTTTGCACGCTCGTGCAGCCGTGAAGGCGGCGCAGGGCATGGCTGACGGCAATCTTTTCCTCGAAGTTCGTTACAGGCCCGGAGACGAAAACTTTGCCGTCCGGCGCGCAATCGACTTTCAGCACCTGATACTGCTTTGGCAATGCCACTCGCAGCGACGTGCTGGCACTTTTCTGCAATTGTTCCCGCGACATCTGGCTAGGGCGAACGAGCAAGCTCGGGTGCTCCACCATGCCGTCGGCCACGGGTAGCGTGGAGTACACCTGGGCGATACGCAGGGCATGTTCGCGAACTACTTTGTTGGGAACATAGCCGCGGACTTCCAGGTGAACTCCGTTGATTCGCGCTTCGAGGTAATAGGGAAACGTGACCGGATCCGCGAGCCAGGCGATCTCGACCTGCCCCTCGGCCAAGCGTTTCGGATCGGAGGGTGTCGTTTTGCCAGAGGCGTTTTTGTCGGTCTTGGGTCCGAACCATCGAAAGGGAAGCTGCGCGTTCACCGCGTCAGCGCCAAAGAGCACGACGAGGATTGCGAGAGAGAACAGCCGATATCGCACGGTGGACATCTGCTTCACGGGAGAACGCCTACATCTGATTGTTCAACAAAACAACGGGCGACATATCACTTCAGTGCCAATCTCGTTTGGCACTCGCCGCGAAGAAACACAAAGCATGTAAAACCTTTGCACATAATGTGTTATTTCGCGGCTTATCCTGCAAAGGCTGAGATTTCAACTATGGCCGAACCGCTGTCATCGAGCGATAAACCTCCTGCATGGCGTCGGGGCTGGACGCGCACAGGTGGAAGTGATCCTTATCGATGTAAATCACCTCCGCGCGGCGACGCTTGACGCGAATCGGGAACGGATACGACGAGTCGATCGTCTCCGTGTAGTACATCGTGCACTTCCAATGACAATGATGCAACTGAGCCGGCCCCAAGAGGGGGATAAATCGCGGCGGATCGATGCGATCGACCAACTTTTCCACGGTAAATTCGATATCGTCACGAAACTCTTCGTAGATATACGGTATCCCACGTGTTACTCTCGGCATGGCCCGCAAAATCTCCTGCTGGTCCGGCGGGTCTTCGCAGTAAGGCCGGTGGCCTGGGGTAATGGGAGGGAGCACCGGTACTCGGCGGTCCTGCTTGTTCTCCAGCTTTTCCGCGATGCGGTCACCCATCCAAGTTTGCACGGGAAATGGCGTGAAAAAACCCAATCCGAAGGGATTGCATCCCGTGAGCAGCGTAGGCGCCAGAAAAACGCCCAGAAAATAGACTGCCCGGTGAAAGTACTTCATGGCCAAACCCCTCGAACGATACCCACGGAATCTCGGCACTCTGCCGTTGGATGTGGTATCGGCCGATGGTCCTGGCAAACTTTAACGAAGATCCCGATTTTTTCGATTGTAGGGGTACTTCCGATATGCGTCTGCCGCTTGAAGAGCGGTCGAACAACGACTTCCCGAAATGGTCGAGCCTGCCTGCTCCCCTCTCCCCCGCCCTGTTGACGGAGCAACCTTGTCAGAATGAGTATGGGCGGGGGAGAGGGGCCGGGGGTGAGGGGTCCAGCATGCGTCACAAGAAGCGACCAGTTCGTAACGAATTTCGCTTGCGTCGAACGAAAGGTCGTCCTCGAACTTGACGGCGAGTCACATCT
>CAZAFH010000012.1:0-118270 GCA_964484265.1 uncultured Singulisphaera sp. | reverse complement strand
TTCGTGGGGGAGAGGGGAGCAATCGCGCAACAAATTTGAGATGAATCCAGGTGTCCTTTTTCATCAGCCCAGGCGCCCCCTCACTCCCAACCCCTCTCCCAGTGGGAGAAGGGGGAGAAATGCGCAACCATCATTTCTCGCCTTGCAGCCAGACGACCCTGTTGCGAGCTGCCCGCAGCAAATTAATCGTCGGCGACAATCCTTCATTGTTCTGACTTTTTGCGTAGCTCAGCGCATCGTCGATCATCACTTCCAGCTGTTCGAGCGAACTGGCCTGCCTTGTCGGCCGACCGCGTCGTTCGCTCTCGGGTCGGGCGGCATCCCTGGCGCCTTTCTTCTTGCGGAGAGCCTTGCGCATGACGCTCTTCAGATTCGCGAGATTATTGAGTACCTTGGGTTCCAGCGCGGCGTCTTCCGCGAGTCCGTGATCAGCGCGGTATCGTGCAAGGATGGCTGCGTTGCTCTTTTCCTTTAGTAGCTCCGGGTGATCCAGAAACAACTGTTTGATGTAGGCATAGCTGCTTCCCTCTTTCGATTTCTTCGCCATTCGCTCGTCCTATTCTAAAAAATTTCTCGTTACACTTCAGAACAAATACATTACTTGTTCTGCACGATTTACGTTATCGTTGAAGATTATAAGTATGTATCCATTATGTGCAAGTATTAAATTGGCACAATTCAAAAAACTACATAACTATGTGGAAGCGCCCGCATGGGACATATTGCCGGAGTATTGCCATGAGTGACTCGGCCTGGGACGTGGCAGTGATCGGCGCCGGCGCGGCCGGATTGCTGGCGGCCATCCACGCCTCCGAACGCGGACGGCGCGTGCTACTCCTCGAGAAAAACCGCAAGCCCGGCGTGAAAATCCTCATGTCCGGCGGCACGCGCTGCAACATCACCCACGATACCGATAATCGCGGCATCATTGCCGAGTATGGCTCGCCAGGCAAATTTCTCCACTCCGCATTGGCTGCGTTTGGCGTGCAGGATACACTCGCTTTTTTTCATGCAGAGGGAGTCGCCACGAAGGTAGAAGACACGGGAAAAATATTTCCCGTCTCCAACAAAGCCGTTGACGTGCTCGCCGCCATTCTGCGTAGATTGGAACGAAGCGGAGCAACGTTGGCTTTGGATGAGGCGGTAGTTGGAATTGAGAAGGCAGCTACGTTTCAATTGAAAACCTCGCATCGCTTGTTGCAGGTGGAACGGGTCGTCGTCACCACGGGTGGAAAATCGTATCCCGGCGCGGGCACGACGGGCGACGGCTACCGCATCGCGGAACGCTTTGGACACACCATTCTGCCGACACGCCCCGCACTCGTCCCTTTGACGACGAATGTTCCCTGGGTCGGTTCGATGCGCGGCATCACGCTGACCGACGTCGGCCTGCGCGTCATGGAGAACGACCGCGTGCTGGCCCTCCGCCGCGGCGCGCTGCTGTTCGCCCACTTCGGATTGACGGGTCCCGCGCCGCTGGATGTGAGCCGAGCGGTGAGCGGCCATCCATCTCCCGGGACGCTGATTCTCTGCGTCGATCTCTTTCCCGGCGAATCCGAGTCCGTTCTCGATGGTTGGCTTCGCGACGAATCGCTGGCATCTGGGAAGAAGCAGCTGGCGATCGTGCTGTCGCAGCGATTGCCTCGCCGATTGTGCGATGTCGTCCTTGAAGCGGCGAATCTACCGATCGACCGCAAAGCCGCTGGCTTGGCCAAAGCCGACCGCCTGCGACTTGTCCAAACGCTCAAGCAGCTGCCCGTCGCGCTTACGGGCACGCTCGGCTTCGAGAAAGCCGAAGTGACCGCCGGCGGCGTATCGCTCGACGAAGTCGATTCGCGCACCATGCAAAGCAAGCTCGTGCCCGGACTCTATTTCGCCGGCGAGGTTCTCGACCTCGACGGACCGATCGGCGGCTACAATTTTCAGGCCGCCTGGAGCACTGGCTGGCTTGCGGGCGGCTCGATCTGACATAAGATGATGACGAATGCCTTGGGTATTCCTTGGGTTTGGAATTTAATTCGACAATTTGGGAACTGAAATGGCAAGTGCACCGTTGGTCGGCATCCTCATGGGTAGCCAATCGGATTGGGAGACGATGAAAAACACCGCCGACACGCTAAAGAAACTTGGCGTGCCGTACGAGGCGAACGTGATGTCCGCGCATCGCACGCCGGATGCCGTGCTCGAATATTCCGCGCAAGCGGAGTCGCGCGGCATCAAGGTACTGATCGCGGCAGCGGGCGGCGCGGCGCATCTGGCGGGCGTCGTCGCGGCGAAATCGACGCTGCCCGTGCTCGGCGTGCCGATCCAATCGAAGTCGTTGCAAGGTCTCGATTCGCTGCTGTCCATGGTGCAGATGCCTGCCGGCATTCCCGTCGCCACGCTGGCGATTGGCAACGCGGGCGCGACCAACGCCGCTCTGTTCGCTGTCGCCATTCTCGCACTCAACGACAAGGCGCTTGCCGATCGCCTGAAGCAATACCGCGACGAGCAATCGCGCAAGGTGTTGTCGGCGAAACTGGAAGATGCGTGATGCCCTCATGTCCACTCAATGGCTTCGTGCTGTCGATTGCTCGCTCCTTCAGCCGTCAGGCGATGGCGTCGATGTCGTCGCACTACGGGTGGTGCAGCGATTTCTCGAAATCGCCTTGATGCGTCAATCGTCAGCCGACGTCGCCACCGCGCTTCTGCCCGAAATCGCCGCCCAGCTGCGTGCGGACTACGTCGGCGTGTGGGAAGCGATGCCGACCTGGATCGCGAGACACGTTTGGGCACGTCCCGGCACGCGCGTCAATCTCGACAGCATTTCTCGACCGCTCCTCAACGAAATTCTCGATCGGCAAGCAGGCGTCATTCAGGCGCCTGCTGGTTCGGGCTTGGCCGTCGCGGGCGCATGCCTGAGCTTTGTCGATCGCCCGAACCGCGTGCTCGTCGCCGTCCGACCGCGCGATGCGTTTGACGCGCGTGAGCTAGAGTTCACTGTGGCCGCCGGGCATTACCTGGGCGTTTCGCTTGAACGCGCCAGAGCGTGGGATCACGCTGCCGGGCAGGTGCAGTTGCTGCAATCGTTCATCGACATCGCCCAACAACTGGCACAGGAACGCGAGACAGGGCCGCTGCTCGAACATATCGCCGAGCAATGCGCGAAGCTGCTCGGCGGCGAACGGGCGAGCATTTTCATCCTCGACGCGGCTCGCAAGGAACTCGTCGGCCGACCGGCGCTTGGCATGCCGAATAACGAGTTGCGCATTCCGAAAGACGCAGGCGTCGTCGGCCGAACGCTCGCCACCGGTGAAGTGCAGATCGTTGAAGACGTGACCGACGATCCGAATTGGTCGAGCAAAGTCGATAAGACGTCGGGATTTCAAACCCGCAATTTGCTCTGTGTGCCGATGTTCGACAACGACCATCAAACCGTTGGCGTATTGGAATTGCTCAACAAGGCCGAGAAGCCGACGCCAGGCGACATCGCCACGATGCAGACGCTGGCGACGCACATCGTTGCTGCGCTGAAGAATGTCCGCGAGATCGAAGCACTCGTCCGCGCCAATCAGGAACTCGATGGCCAGGCTCGCCTCGCGGCGCGCATCGTTGGCAGTTCGACGCCGATCGTCGCGCTGCGAGGCACGGTCGAACGGGTCGCTCGCACCGATCTGCCCGTGCTCATTCTTGGCGAGAGCGGCACGGGCAAGGACGTCGTCGCCCGCGCGCTCCATTACTCCAGCCCGCGGCAGCATCATCCGTACATCCCGATCAACTGCGCCGCGATCGCCGAGACGCTTTTGGAGAGCGAGCTTTTTGGCCACGAAAAAGGCGCTTTCACCGGCGCCGTCGATACGCGGGCCGGCAAGTTCGAAGCCGCATCGGGCGGGACGTTGTTTCTCGACGAGATCGGCGAAATGAGCGCCGGCGGGCAGGCGAAGCTTTTGCGCGTGCTGGAGGAGAAGGTCGTCTACCGCGTTGGCGGGACCGCGCCGATCGCCGTCGATACGCGCGTCGTCGCTGCCACCAATCGCAATCTCGCCGAAAGTGTACGGGCGGGCAGATTCCGCGAAGACCTGTTCTATCGGCTCTCGGTCGTCACGCTCGATCTTCCCGCCTTGCGCGAGCGGCGCGACGACATCCTCGTGCTGGCGGACCATTTCATGTCGCAATTTTGCAAGGAAGCTGGCCGTAAGCCGCTGAAGTTCTCCGCCGAGGCACGCAAACGGCTAGAGCAGCACGAATGGCCCGGCAACGTCCGCGAGCTACGCAATCTGCTCGAACGCGTGGCCTACCTCTGCCCGAACGACAAAGTGGAGGCCGGCGACCTCGCAATCATCCAGCGCGTCTCGAAGGATGCCGTCAACCCCTACGCCGAGATGACGCTCGGCGACGCCACGGACGCCTTCCAGATCGACCACATCCACTACGCGATCAAGCGAGCCAAAGGCAACGTGACCGAAGCCGCTAAACTCCTCGGCCTGCACCGCCCGAACCTGTACCGCAAGATGCGGCTATTGGGCATGGACGTCAAGCTGCTGGGCGGCGAGTGAGGATTGCGGCTTGCCTTCGCTGGGTCCGTTCGTCCCTGTGGCGAGTCCTGGCTCACTTCCTGAGCAGAGAAACGGTCACGTTAAGCTCTTTCTTGCCCTTGTCGGGTACGTTGATCGGCGGCGTGATGCCCAGGAGGTTCTGGACGGCCATCTGCGACGAGATGACATAAGTTCCGGGTTCGACGTTCTCGAACGTGAAGGCACCCTTGTCGTTGGTGTCCGCCATTCCTTTGACGTTGCCCTTGGCATCGAGCAGCGTGACCTTCAGCCCCGGCTGTCCGAGTTCGCCGCGGACGACTCGGCCCTTGATCTTGTAGAGTTTTTTCGCGACGGTGGCGGGACTGAAGGTCATGGCATCGGTGATCGTCGCCTTCGCTCCGGTTTTGGTGACGAATTGCACGGACAACGCCAATAGCCCCTTCTCGGTGTGTGCGGGCAGTTTGAGTTTCCAGTCCTTGATCTTGGGATCCGTGACTTCTTCGACCATGATGATATCGTCGGCCTTGATTTCCTCTTTGTCGGTCTTGGGGCCTTTGCCTCGGAATACGATTACGCGCGCGATCGGAGCCTGCGTTGACTTGCGGTCCTTGATGCCTGTCTTGATTTCAAACGGTTCGCCAACCGTGCCTTCCTTGTCCTTGGGCAAATCGAGCGTGAGGCCTTCGGGCACGGAGTCGTCGACGGTAATCTGCGCAAAGACGCTCTTGATTTCTTTTTCGCGATCGTCCGATTCGGTTCGCGCGAATTCCGGCCGCGATTCGGGTGCGACTGCGATTTTCATCTTGTCCTTGTCCTTCACGACGGCGACACGAATTTTGACGTTGCGGCCAAAGATATCGGCGGTGTCGAACTGAGGCGTCCAGTCGCGAACTTCGGGCTGGCAGATGAGTTCGCCTTCGGGCGACACGCTAAAGACCAGTTTCTGCTGGCGCAGGCCGACGTATTCGCGCAGGTCGGAAGCGGGCATGTCTTCGATGTCGGTATCGCCCGTGCGATCCAGGCCGACGCGGACTTTGTACTCGCCGCTGATCGGACCATCGATTTCGAGAGGCACATCGAATTTTGCGATCGGCTTGGCATAGCGCGGAGCGCCGATGCGGACGCGTATCTCGCCGGCCGGTCGAGCTTCAATTGCGCCGCTGCTGTTTTCCTTGACGCTGTACGTAAACGCGCGATCGTACCCATCGACTTTCAGATAAACGTCTCCCTCGGTCAGCTTGCGTTCGAAGGCGATTTCGTCGGCCACCAGCGGCAACTTCTGATTGACGCCCGTGAGTGTCTGTTTGAAAATTCCCTTCTTCGATGGCCGAAGATCAGGGCCGAGCACGAGACGCACAGGCAGGGAATGTAGCCCGATGAAGGTATTTTCGCCCTTTGGCGCGACTTCCACGCTTAATGAATTCTCGTTCGGATTGAATTTCACGGTCGGAGCGACGTAATCTTTCGGCTCGCGGACGTTCAGTTTCATGACGCGCTTCACCAACGGCAAGTTCTTGCCCTGCACCTGAATCTGCAAGTTGAACGGCGGAGCGCCTGCCAACTCGAGTTTCTCTGGCGCGCCTTTTACTTTATCGAACTTCTGGATCAGCATCCCCTTCGCGTTTGCCGGCGTCGGCTCGAGTTTTGGAATGGCCGCTTCGGCCAGAACGCGCTCGCCGCCGGCCAATACCTGCACGACCTTGAGCTTCACATCGCCCAGTATTTCGCCGGCGTTGTTGCGAAGCTCGAACCCCAACTCCGTCGGCGTGTTGGGCCGAAGATCGACTTCCTTTGTGGGAGCGCCGACGTCTTTTTCGAGATCGACGGCAATCCCGATAATTTGGGGGGTTTTCTGGGCTTTGGTTTGCGCCGCAGCCGGCGCCGCAGAAAATGCCAGGCTCAGCGAAACGGCAAGGAATCCGTGCAAAAATACGTTCCGTCGCGTGCTGTTCATCGATATTCCTCGTTCATCCAGGGCAAAGGGAGTGTTTTTCAGATTATTGACCCCAATAAACCAAGATTTGGCAAACGGGGCAAGAGGACTCGGCTAATAATTTCACGTAATGCCGAGAATTTTGGAAATCCTTGCGCTCAAGCCGCGATCCAATACGAAACACGAAACCACGACAAGAAGAAATTACGAAAGAAAAACGAGGAAGGCAGAAATCGCAACCACGACACCCACCTCCACATTCTCTGAGCTTTTTCGTGCATTTCGTACTTTCGACCTTTCGTGATTCGTATTCGGATCTTCGACTCTGCGGTGCATCGATCGAATTTCAGTTATTGCAAGGCGTCTCGGTAGAAGTCGCGGATGGCCTGGTCGCGTGTTTCGTCCATCTTCCGCATGCGCGGGCCGGCCTCGCGGCTCTCGCGATCGATCTGTGCCCTAAGCCACTCCGTGTGTTCCTCGCGCAGCCGGGTCTGCCAGCGCCGGCTCAGGTCGTCGCCGCGCGCGCCTGGATCCCAGGCGGAAACCAGGCAACTCAGGGCATGGCCGCGTCGATCGGGCAATGCTTCGCGAAGTTGCTTGACGATGCCGTCCGTGCCCCACAGCGCGTGCAGTTTTTTCTCTCGCAAGGGGAATTTCAGCGGATCCTTGAGGGCGGGCAACCGCAGATCGGGATCCTTCGATTCGATTCCCGCGAGCACGAGTAACGCCAAAGACATCTCCGCAAGTACCTGGCCCGATTTCAAATCCTCGGCCTGCGGCGCGGGCTGATCGCTTTTGTCCGTGCCTTCGTTGAGTTTCTTGGCCGATTCGCGGAGCTTCTTGGTCAAATCCGCTCGTTCGGCGGCTTTCAAACGCGGACTCTGTAGCAATCGGCGAACTTTGCGCTGGGCGGCGGGCGTTTCGAAATTCTCGACGCTTTTGACCCGAAACCGCAGCAACTTCGACAGTTCATCGAGAGCCTGCCGAAGTTCTCGGCCAACAGTATCAACACGGGCTGTGTCCGGCCCGGCCGCGTCCGGCGGGGCGGCAAAATATTTTTGCAGCGTCGCCGCCTTCTCGGCCGCCTTGAACCAAACCTGCTCCGCGTACGGATCCGCCTCGGGACCGGTTCCGAGCACGCGAAGGTAGATCGGCAGATCCGCCAAGGCGCGGTTGAGCGACGCGCTGCCCGTTTGCATCCCCTCCACGGTTTTTGTCACGAGGTCGTACGCCTCGCCGCTGGATTTCAAATTGCGGATCGCCTCTGGCCAAACGGGAGGCCGTTCCCAGAGCAGCATTCCCTCGGCGATTCGCCGATTCTTGTCCGCTTTTTCCAGGGAGGCCGACACCCAGGGCAGCAGTTCCGGCGCCCGTGCCGCGGCGGCATAGCTGAGTTCCCGCTGCCGCATCGCCCGCCAGAGAATCTCGCACGAGGCCATCTGAAAGGTCTCCGGAAACTCCCGATCCGAAAATGCTGCCAATCGTTCCAGGTAGATCACTTCGATGAACGTCTCTTTGCCTCCCAAATCGGCAAGCGCTTTCCGAGCCGCGATCAGGTGCATCTGCTTAAGTTCCGGAATCAGGCTCAGGGCGTCGGCCACGATTCGCACTTGCCGGGGATATTCAGGATTTTTTACTTTCTCCAGAATCTGCGAAATCTCTCCCATGGCCTTTTTGCCGTCCGTCGCTCGGCGAAACACATTGACGATCGCCTTGGATGCGGTCAGATCGTCTTTGACATTGACAACCGAGAGCGGCCGCATCGTGTCCGCCGGCGGCGCCAGGAGTTTGGGGATTTCGTCCAACAAATTACGCGTCTCCTGATCGAGCACCTCCTTGGAAGACAGGCCGCCGCGCCATCGGCTTTCGTCACGCAGCAAGTTGGCTTCGAGTTGCAGGAATTTACGAGGCACGGCGTCGAACGCGCCGAGATCCCAGGCGGCGTCGTGCTTTTTCCAGGCCGCCTGGAATGCCTCGGGATAGGACTCCGGCACGCTAAGCGCAGACTTCTCCAGAGGAGTCTTGCCGAGCGGGACGATCACGAAATCGGCGCTTTTGCCGAACAAGCGCGGTTCCTGCCGCACGCCGCGATTGTTCCGTGCCCAGCGATCGACACGCGGCTTGACGAAATCGAGGAGCTCCAACACCGTGATGGTTCCATTGGTATCGGTGTCAGCGCCGCCGAGCAAACCTTGATCGAGATAATAGGCCAGCACGGAGGAGCGCAAAACCTCGGAAGTCAACGACGACTGCCAGGCCGAGCAAGGGCAGAGCACGAAGAAGCTCAGGTCCAGGGAACGCAGATATTTCTCGAGCGACTCCGCCACGCGATCCGCATGCACGCCGAGACGGGGATCCACCAGGCCGTGTGCCAGGTCGAGAATGAGGAGTTTGTTCTTGCTCGGGCATTGCTCGACGGCCTGCAGGACATGTTCCACGCTCAGCCAGGTCGCTTCGTTGTCCGGCTCGGCATCGGCGGGAAGGAGATACACGACATCGCCGCGGACCAGCGCCGGCGCCGTGAGATGGATGATGAGCGAATCGCCGCCGCGGCTTTTTAAACCGTCGAGCTCGTTGAGCAAGAGTTCCTTGCTGCGCGTGGTGGCTTCCTTCTTCTTGCCTTCGTCGAAATGCCGTAAGAGAATTTCGCTATCCGCGCGGGCGAAGGCCTGAAGCGGAAAGTGTTTGTAGTTGTGCTCGGCGACATTGATCGTCAAAAAATACGGCGGCGGGGACGGCAGATCGATAAACCGGATCAGCACGATCCCCATGGCGGCTAGTGCCGAGAGCATTGCGGAGATGACGATAATCTTCGTGCGCCGCTGGGAGGTGCGCACCTTCGTGTCTTCGGCGGCCCGCTGCCCCTGCCAGGATCGCCGCGCGGTGGTGGATTCGGAAGCGTCCCGGTTTTCGCGCTGAACCCGAATGTCCGGATTCTCGTTATTCTCGGGAGTTTCCGGCGTTTCCCCTTCGGTTGCCATGGATCGCCTCGATGATCGCGTTGCGAAAACACAGAGCACTGCAATCGGTTCAGTCTGCGTGGCGATTATTTGCCATGGACCGCGTCGACAATCGCCTTGTGGAAAATATTAGGCACGGCAATCGATTCGGTCGGCGCGAATTCGACCCTGTCGCCCGCCTGGGCGGCAGCTTCCTTGAATCGGGCCACCGGGATCGCCACGATGTCGACTTCCTCCAGGGCGACGGGCAAATCGTAGAACACCGCCGTGCATTTTCCGCCGCGTTCGTAAAAGCGGTGTTCGCTGCCGACACGCAATCGCTCGCTTTTCTCTTTCAGCCCGATGTAGACCGGTTGCCCGTCGAGATAGCGGGATCGGATGACGAGGCAGTCCTTCTTCATCTCGACGCGCCCCTTTGGCGTGATGACTCCGACGGGGCGGTTCTCCCAGCGTATGCTCTCGATCAGGTCGTCCGGGTGGCTTTTGAAATCCTTGATGTTGAAACGCTTGTCGATGATCGGCTTGACCGTGCCCAGCATATCGTCCCAAGGCCGAGGCCAAAACCATGCCGACAATTTCGGATAGCCCGAAGGCCAATTCGCGATGTCCACAGAGTAAGTAGGCGCGGGCACGACGAGATCGCTGCCCCATTCCACGGTCTGGGAAACCTTGGCGCCGTCGGCCATCGCTGCTTCGAGCCAAACGAAGCCGGGATGAAATTGGCGAATCTTGCCAAGCTCCGACGTCTTTTCAAAGGTAATAAGCTGACTGCGCGATTCGGCTCCGAACGGCTTCTCGTTCTTGAGGAGCGTCACCAGCCAATCCCGTTTGCGATCTTTCAGAATGTTGTTTTTCTCGACTTCGGGTTGCTGCCCGAGAATGCCGCGTTCAAACAGGAATTTGTTGTCGATGCGTTTGAGAATCGAGAAAAGGTTATGCCCCGGCGACATCTGAACCTCGGTGTCGGTGCCGGACGTGTCGCGCACGCTGGCAATGTAGTCGTCGCGAGGCAGCGATGGCTTCCAGGTGAGTGCCGTGTCGCTCTTGTAGTTGACTTCCCGGCCGCCTTCGAAGTCGCGTGCGTCCTTGCCGTTTCGCTTGAGTCTGACATAGGGCCGAACGATACGGTCCTGAATGACTTTGCCCAGCTTGGCTCCATCTGATTCGAAGATGATGTTATCGGCGCCGATCGGGAGAAACTGCTTCTTCGCCTGGTCGTATTCCGCGTCGTCCTTGTCGATGAAGCAGACCAGAACGACCTCGGTGTCGGGATGCCGTTTCCTGGCTTTTTCCAGAGCAGCGGCGACCTGGAAAGTGTTGCGATCGCGCGCGGCAGGATCAGTCTGGGCGTTCTTCTCGAACGAATAATTGTCCATGCCGTCGGTCAATACAACCACGAGCTTCGGATTTTCAAAGCGAGGCGGGAATCCTTCTTCCATGCTTTTCGTGATCGCATTGGCGATCGGCGAAAAATTGTTGAGCGAACGCGTCTCCAGATCGGCGATCAGATTGTTCAGCCGCCCTTTCTGCCAGCGCTGATACGGCTTCTCCGACGGATTGTTCGGCGGCATTACAAACTGCGGTTCGGTCACTTTGCCGCCAAACGTGCTGACGCTGAGAAACGTCTCCTCCGGCAGCGTCTTCTCGAGCACCTGCCGCAAGCCCTTGATGGCGAAATCGTAGCGGGACGTTTCGCCCGGTTCGGCGTAGCGGTCCTCTTTGCCTTTCTTCGGGTGTAGCGTCCGCATGCTGCCGGAATTATCGAGAACGATGCTGATCGCGCCGTAGTCCACCTTGTCCATCCGCACGGCGAAGCCAACCTTTTCCGGCCCGGCGGTGTGGCGGACGATCACGCTCGGCGCGGGACGCTCCACGGTGATTTCCTTCGTCAAATGCTGCCCGCGGTACAGTGCGTGGAACGTGACAGGGACTTTGCCCTGAACCGCGAATTCCGTCTCGCTCAGGATCACCTCCGCAGGCAGACGCGGCGGCCAATCGCGAATCGTCTCGCGCGTCTTCGGTTTGCCCGTCGGCACCTCGAACCAAACCGTCGGCAGCCCCGCCGACGCGCCGTCCTGTGCTTTCACCGCGCATTGCAGGGGGTACGACAATTCCGACGTCCAGTACCGATTCGCGTCGCCGGAAATCGCCAATCCCGATGCGGTAATGCGCTCCTTGAGTTCCGTCCGGGCCTTGATCAGCTTGACGTCTTTCGGCTCCAGGACCTTCCCCGCTCCCGCGAGATAAGTCTGTGCCACGGGCACGTAGTACGGCACACCGTCCTTCGCGCCGGGGTCGAACCAGTGATCGTCCAGAGTGCGCCGAGCCAATCCAAGCAGCAGGTTGTAGGAACCGAGATGGCGCAGGCGTTTGGCAGGGTTGATGCGTTCGCGATGCTGATCGGCCATCTGGTCGGCCTGGTAACCCAGAATCAGCCGACAGTGCTCGACGGAAGTTAGCAGATCGGTTTCGTTTTCGGGGTCGATTTGTTTATCGAGCGCTTGACTGAATTGGCCAAGCAGGAACTCGCGGACCTTGTCTTCGACATTGCGAGGCTCGTTTGTGTGGATTTTGTCGGCGTGGGTTTTGAGAGCGCTGCGTAGGAGCTTGCGCTGGATTTCGACGGTTGCTTCGGGTTGCTCTGTTTGAGGCTCGCGGAATTTTCCCGTGTCGAGATTATGAGCGGTGTCGCGCAATTTCGTCAGCAGGGCGATGCGAAGCTCGACGTCCACGTCGGTCGCGAAGGATGGCGGCGTGCGCAACACACCGTCGAGGGCATGCCAGTTTTTTTGCAGGTCGGCGCCGAGTCCGCGCAGCGTCTCGCCGAGCGTGCGGTAGTTTTCGCGGACGAATTTCAGATCGGCCTCGATCGACTTCAGCGCGGGTGTCGGCTCGTCGTCTTTCGTCACGAACCGCGTGACCGCCGCCAGGCCATCGCCGAGCGACAGCGCTTTCGCACGCATCGCCTCGATCTCCGCCTTGCTTCGATTGTCCACGCCGGGCAACGTCGCCAGCGAGGCGCCGAAGAACGGAAGCTCTGCGCAGATCTCGTCACGCAATGCCAATGCCTTGCGCAACTGACTTGCGTCGGCGATGATCTTCGCGTAGCCTTTCAACGCTGCCGTGAGTTTCTCGCGCGCAAGTGCCGCCTGGGTATTCGGATCTCCGAACAGGCGATCTTCGCCCTCGCGGCGAATCGCGTCGGTTTTCTCAAGCTGCTTTTGCATCCGCGTGAAGATTGTCTCGGCATAAAGCTCGGACGAGGCGCCGTCGCCGTAGGCGCCCAATGCCGCCTCCTCGGCAAGGATGCGAACTCGCACTGCCAGCTGGACCAGATCCGGTTGCTTTGCCAGCGCGGGGTCGGCGTCTCCCAGCATCTTCACGAATTGAACCTCGACGGCGCGTAGTGGCACGTCTAGCTCTTCGGACAGATTCTTGAGGTCAGTAAACAGCTTCTTCTGATCAATAGCCGGCTCGCTCAATTGCGCCGTCAGCATCATACGGCTAAAGTGCATCTGCCAATATCGGCGTTCGGGGTCGGCCTGGTTTTTGAAAGGCTGAAGCACCTTCACATTGGTTTTCCATTTGGCGAGGGCCGTCTGCAATTCTTTCTGCGTGTATTCCGTGCGAGGCCGATAACCGAGAACGCGCGCCAGCGGAAAGCTTTGGCCGAGGCAATCGAGCGCTTTGTCCAGCTCCTTGTCGTTTTTGATGTCGCTCTCGAGGAGATCGAGTTTCTTTTTCAGAACGTCGGCTTTTTTCGTCGGGTCGCCGGCCCGCACGAGCTGCTCGTAACGCAACAGCGATTCTTGATAGAGCCGCCAATAATGCGGAGCATAGACTTGCGGCGCATAGTCCCGCCGCAATGTCAACCAGTTATTCCATGCTGGCCGAAGTTCATTCGGATTAAACCGCGCGATCACCCTGGCTTTGGCGGAATCGTCTTTTTTCGGTTCCTCGGTTTTCTTTTCTTCCTTCTTTTCCTTGCCTTTTTCACCGGCGTCCTTCTTGGGTTCTTCCTTTGCCGATAAGTCGATACCTTTTTTCGCCTGCTTCTCCACGGGTTTGGCGACGCGCAGAAGTTCTGGATCGTTGGCCCCGCCGATGCGGATGGGCGCCTGTTCGCGGGCACGGTTGACCTTGGCCCATTCGTTCACGTTCTTCTTGACGTAATCGAAAAAGCCTCCCACCGTGATGCTTTCATCAGGCTCCTTGCCCTCGCCGTGCAGGCCTTTGGAAACGAAATCCGCGAAGACATTCGTATGCCGTTCTTCAACGGGCCAGGAAACCTGTCCGGGGCTTGTCGAGCAGATCACCGTCAGGTTCTCCACTGCGTTGATCTCGTCGGTGTATTTCTTCTGCAAGCGTTCCACGAAGTCGTTCTGCAGCATCCCGATAGGCCAATGGGATTGCACATGGCAAACATCGAGAATGAGGACGACGGCCTTCTCCGCGGGAATGTCTTTCTTCACGCTGGCGAGCACCTCGGAAAACGGCACCCGCGACCCAATGAATCCGTCGGCCGACTTGATGTCGGCAACATCGCGAAGCAGGTAGGCGTCCTTCTCGTCGGCGTAGCCGTGCGCCGAAAAGTACAGGATCACTTGTTCTTTTTCGTCGCCCGCACTGACGCGATGAGCGATCTCGCGCCAGGTGTCTTTCCAGGTGTGCTCCGCCAATGGCACAGGCTGCGTGCGGCGAATGCCCGAGCTTTGACCGAAACGCTCGCGAAACCATTCCGCCAGGGCGGATTCTTCGTCTTCGTCGATGTGCTTCAGGAGTTCCAGGCCGCCGTTCCATCCGCAGACATTCTGCGGCAGCAGTAGATTCTGTTCGTACCCGGAACCGACGAGAATCAGGCACGCCGGACGCGTGCCCTTGAGGAAACTCAGAAGAACTCCGATGGTGACGGCAAGTCCGACGACGAGGGTAAAGACGATGGCTCGCCGGCGGAATCGGCTTGATGGCCGGGGCGCGCCGGACGTGTCCGAGGCGCGAGCCTTCCAGGAGCGTGATTCCGCCGATTCGGACGCGCCGGCGTCGGCGTTTCGCCAATCAGGAGGAGGAGCATGGGCCATGACAAGATCCTTCACATTATCTGGCGATTATCGTAGGCATCACGCTCCGCGTGATGCATTACGTGTCAGGCAAGCCAGGAGCGTAAGCGACTGGAGGAAATCCGCCGTACTTGACCGTTCCTCCGGTCGCTTACGCTCCCGGCCCGCCAGAGAATTACTGGCAGGACCAGTACCCCACGGACGATTATACGCGTGCCTGGAACGCCTGTCATGCCTTCTTGGCGGGCAGCACGAAGAGCGAGAATTGCATGGCGACGTTGCGGCCGCCGACGCGAATCGTCAGCCGCCTCTGGTTTTGGATGTTGCCCACAATCAGATTCTCATTGAGCCGCAATGCCAGGTTGAGCGATTTCTTGAGATTGATCCATTCCGGATCTTTCGAATCCTGCGTCACGCGGAAATAGACCTGGCCAACGACCTTCGGCAATTCCTGCGGCGGAAGCTCTTCGGCCTCGAAGCGAAGCCCTTGAGCGCCTTTGCGAAAAAGCTCCTCGACGCGGTCCGAACTGCCGACCTTCATGTCAAGTAAGGAAGAATCGGTCAAAAGATTCACGCATTCCACGGGATCGAGCGTGCTTTGCACGCCGATAAACATCTGCCACGAGGTATTCAGCCAGGCGGGTTCCAGACCGACCTGCATGCGCCAGCCGGCGCCGATGAATCGGCGTTCCTTGTACTCTGGCTCCACAACCAGATTCAGCTGCGCGTCGAGGTGTTGCTTGATGAACGCAAAACAAGTTCCCAGATCGTCGTGGTCATAGCGCGGCAGATCTGGCGGACGGAACGTCGTGCCGAAAATCGCCACCTGCCCGACGATTCGGCTTACTTCCAGAAATGCCGTCAGCGGGTGAATTCCCGGCGACGAATTCAGAACGGCCAAGACCGTGCTCGCTTCGTTGAGTTGCTGAAGTTGCTTGAGTACCAAAACGTCGCCAGGCATCTGCCGGTCGAAAGTAATCCCCTGTCGCGCAATGTGCTCGGCAAGCCAATCGATCTTCTTGTCGAGGCGATCTTGAAGAGCACCGAGGATTCCATCAGCCAACGGCTTCCAGGCATCGACGCTGAGCAGCGGCGGAATGTACGACGCGTCCTGCTGCAGGCTCGCGTCGGCGCGGTCGGTCCGCTCGATCTGGGCGATCGGCAGCACCTGGTAGCCGGTCTGATCCTGACTCCCGGCGAGAAGCTGCACGTTCAGGCCGCGTACGAGAATGGTCTGCGGATTGCCGCCCGTGCTTTCGTCTTCGATTTCCGCTGCTTCCTGATAATAGCGCACCTTGGGATTGCGCTCCAGGGCGACATTCGACCGCCCAGAGGCCATCACCGGCACGGCCAAAAATATTCGCAAGACTCGTGTCTTGTTTGTCTGGAAGAGGTTGCGCAGATTCAGTTCGGGTAGTTTCCCATCGCGAGGCATCACGATGGGTGTGCCGTCGCGGAGCCTCGCCTCCAGCGAGCGGATCACGAGCCGATGGTTGTCCAGGGCTGTCGCATCGATCTCGATGGACCGCAGTCCCCAATTGTAATGCACGTCCCAATTGTGGTTACGCCGAATCTGATCCACACAATGGCGATGGGCGGCCTGAAAATGCAAGGGCCGCAGGAACATTTCGTTATGCCAGTGCACCGCGTGTGAGGTCATGGATCAATTCTCGACGTCGGTAATAGCCGCTCGGTATGCCAGGCAAGGCCGAAAAAACGGGTCCCGGCAGTCTATTCTCTGATTCGTGAAATCGAAATTGAATCAGATTTCTTTGTTATACCACTCCGATCAGGATAGAATATTTTTTCATCATTGCGATGCTACTGCCGACCCTGAAACTGGAGAGAGAAAGAGATGGCGCCGTTACCCTTGAAACCCCTCGTGGGCAAGTTGAATACCCTCTGCCGGCGCGCGCTGGAAGGCGCGGCCGGTCTTTGCATGTCGCGCTCGAATTACAACGTGGAGCTGGAGCATTACCTGCTCAAGCTGATCGAATCCGCCGATGCGGATCTGCCCCGCATATTCAAACAGTATGAAGTGGACCTGAGCGTCGTGACACAGGAACTCACGCGAGCGCTTGACAAGTTGAAGACGGGCAACGCGCGAGCGCCGGAGCTTTCGGGCGACATCATCGACGCCCTGCGCGAAGCGTGGGTGATGACGTCGCTTAACTATCAGTCCCATCGCATCCGTTCCGGGGCCATCCTTGCCGCATTGCTGTCGGACCGCAATCTCTCGCGGCGCATTCTGTCGAGTTGCCCCGCGCTGAAGAGTATCTCTGCCGAGCAGCTCGCGGAACATTTGCACGCGATCGTCAAAGGCACGAGCGAGGACCAATTCGAGGCAGCCGAAACCTCGGCAGCCGAAGCCGGCGCGGGAGGTCCGCCGCCGGGCGATAGCAAGACGCCAGCATTGGATCAATACACGCTGAATCTCACCGAACGCGCTCGCAAGGGCGAAATCGATCCCGTCATCGGGCGAGATTTTGAAATCCGCCAGGTGATCGACATTCTGACGCGCCGTCGGCAGAACAATCCGATATTGACGGGCGAGGCCGGCGTGGGCAAGACGGCCGTGGTCGAGGGCTTTGCATTGCAGGTCGTCGCCGGCGAAGTGCCGCCGCCCTTGCTCAATGTCGTCGTACGTACTCTCGACCTCGGTTTGCTTCAAGCCGGCGCGGGTGTGAAGGGCGAGTTCGAGAATCGTCTGAAACAGGTGATTGCCGAGGTGAAAAGCTCGCCGGTTCCGATTATTCTTTTCATCGATGAGGCGCACACGATGATTGGCGCCGGCGGCGCTGCCGGACAGAACGACGCCGCCAATCTGTTGAAGCCAGCCCTTGCGCGCGGCGAAATGCGCACGATTGCCGCGACGACGTGGATGGAGTACAAGAAATATTTCGAGACCGATCCCGCCTTGAAGCGAAGATTTCAAGTCGTCAAAGTCGATGAACCGGAGATCGCACGAGCCATCGCCATGATGCGCGGCCTGGCAGGCACGATGGAGCACCACCACCAGGTGCGCATTCTCGACGACGCGCTGGAAGAATCGGTTCGGTTATCGCATCGCTACATCACCGATCGGCAGCTTCCCGACAAGTCGGTCAGTTTGCTCGATACGGCTTGTGCTCGCGTCGCACTGAGCCAAAGTGCCGTGCCGCCGGCAATCCAGGACTGCCGCCGGGACGTCGAACGCTTGATCGGCGAAGCAAACATCCTGGAGCGCGAGAGCCATCTCGGAGCCGACCATCAGCAGCGCATGGCAGAGATCGCCGAGAAGAAAGCTGTCGTCGAAGACCGGTTGGCGAAACTGGAGCAGCGCTGGGAAGAAGAAAAACGCCTTGCAGGAGAAATCCAGGGATTCGCGGCGGCGCTTGACACGCACCGCGTCGCCGAGCCTGACGCCGAGGGCCGTCTCTCCGCCGAGCTGGAACACGAATACCGCACGTCACTGAACGCACGCGAGGCCGAGCTGATCACGCTGCAGGGCGAGGAGCCTCTGGTACTGCCGCTTGTCAACGGCCAGGCGATTGCCGGCGTCGTGTCTGGCTGGACGGGCATCCCGCTGGGCAAGATGGTGCGCGACGAAATTCAGGCCGTGCTCTCGCTCAAAGAACGCTTGCAAGAGCGCGTCATCGGCCAATCGCACGCGCTCGACGCCATTGCCCAGCGTATTCGCACGTCGCGCGCCAACCTCACCGATCCCCGCAGGCCGATCGGCGTATTCATGCTCGTCGGTCCGAGCGGCGTGGGCAAGACCGAAACCGCCATGTCATTGGCCGACATCCTCTTCGGCGGCGATCGCAACATGGTCGTCATCAACATGTCCGAGTACAAGGAAGACCACAAAATCTCCCGCCTCACCGGCTCGGCGCCTGGCTACGTCGGTTACGGCGAAGGCGGCGTCCTTACCGAAGCCGTTCGCCGTAAGCCTTATAGCGTGGTCTTGCTTGACGAGGTCGAGAAGGCCAATGTCGCCGTCCAGGAAATCTTCTACCAGGTCTTCGACAAGGGCATGCTTCAGGATGACAAGGGCACCGAAGTCAACTTCAAGAATACGATCATCATTCTCACGTCCAACGTCGGCACCGATACCGTGATGAAGCTCTGTGCCGACCCCGACACTCGGCCCGAACCGGAGGCATTGGGCGAAGCGCTTCGGCCCGACCTGCTGAAAGCGTTCAAACCTGCGTTGCTGGGTCGCATCTCGGTGATTCCGTATTATCCGCTCGACGATGTCATGCTGAAGAGCATTATCAAATTGCAACTGAAAAAGATCGGCGACCGCTTCCGCGAGAATCACCGTGCCGCATTTAGTTACGACGATACGTTGCTAAGCACGATCGCCGGCCGATGCAAGGAAGTGGAAAGCGGCGCCCGCAACGTCGATCATATCCTGAGCGGGACCCTGTTGCCCGAGTTGGCAGGCGAAGTCCTGGCCCGCGCCGCGGAGGGCCGCTCGATCAGCGCGGTTCACGTAACAGGATCCGTCGATGGCAAATTTGTGTACCGGATCGACTAGGCTGTTTTATCCGCTTGCGGCTTAGCGCTCAGCATGGCGCTGGGCTGATGAAAACCAAACGCTGCGTTCATCCGAAAAGTGTTGCGCGAAGTGCTCCCTCTCCCTCCGGGAGAGGGGTCGGGGGTGAGGGCCGCAGGTTGTCTGCAATGCAGATATTTTCCTGGCATTGCCATCGTCAAGCGGCCCTCACCCCTTCCCTCTCCCGGAGGGAGAGGGAGCACTTCGCGCAACGATTTCGTACGTCGGATACTGTCGCATCAGTGCGAATTTTCAATGGTTTTCATCAGCCCAGCATGGCGCCCAGTTGGGCGCTAAGCCGCAAGCGGAAAATACAAATTCGGAAGAAATTTATCGCGTCGCCAGTGGGACAGGCGGCGGTTTCCCCTCTATGCGTTCTGAGGTTTCCTTCCCCCGCCCAGCTTGCCTCCGAGAAATCCCATCGGGATGTAGGCAAGCACGAGGTCGGCGGCGATGAACCACAATGGCCCGCCAACCATGACCACCATCATGATTCCGCCGATCAAGAAGAATCCGCCGATGACGAGCGCGAAGATCATCGGATAGCTGGCGGAAAGTTTGGCGGCGGCAAAGGCGCCGGCGAACGTTCCGAGTGCGTGAGCCAGGAACGGAAACAGGAAGTTCATCGGCGTGAATAGACCTATCGCCGCGCGAAGACCTTCCATCGTTGAAACGTCCGCACCTTCCGGCGGCGGAATTACAGCCATTCCAAGATTGACCAGGCCAAAATTGACCACGTTTCCGACAACGAGGCCGACAATAACAGCCAGGATGTTCCAACCGATGGGAGGCATGTTCTATCTCGATCTAACGTTTACCCGGCAAGTTTGAGCGGTGGGCGATCTACCGCCGCCAGTGACTTCACCTCGTTCAGAATATCGCCAAGCAAGACCGTTTCGAGATCGGCGAGTGCTTCTGCCGCGGGCATGGCATCGAGCACGCGATGATCAAACGCCAGGCGCACGTCGAGACAGCCGCGATCATCGAAGAGTCCGTAGTGAAGGAGAGACGTTCCCATGATCGGCACGTTGAGGAGACCCGCGCCGCTCTCCGCCACCGAGCTGATGCCGAACGTGCCAAAATTTCGCGCTCGCTGAAGACCGATTGCGTTGAGTCCAGCCCACATGATGAATCGGCGAAAAGGGGACGGAACCATGCTCAACCGTCGAGCACGCACGTAACAGTCGAGTTCGTGCACCGGCTCTTCCATGTGACGGCGCAAGATGTTGTCGATTTCGACCAGACCAAGGCTCTCCGGATTGGGGATGAGCGCCTGAAGTACGATATCTTCATCCGCGACGCGCCGCGAGACATTGATGCATGCAACGCTACCTGCATGCTCGTAGAAACGCGCCCAGGGAAACGTCATGTACGATCGCCGCAGCACGGGCCGTTCGGCGGCGACGATCGCGTACGCCTTGATCATCATCGAACTCCATTTCGGCCGCGGCGCGCAGTTCTGCCTCGCGAGCACGAGGGGTTCGAGGTTCATGCGTCGATCGAGGGTGACGCAGGGCAGCGAGTTTCCCATGTGCATGAAGTCGATGACGAGCCGTCGAAAAGGCGAGATCGGCACGTTCTTGCCTGATTTTGCCATCGGACTCCCTCGAATTACGGTGGCGTGATAACGGAAACAAATTTCTTTCTCGATCGAAAATACCGCATCTTCCTTCCGCATGTCAAGTCCAGCCCCCGTGCGTGGTGCGTGAGATCTGGCCGTCACAGACGGTACAGAGGTTGTCAGTAGTTCGCGGAGTACGCATTGTGCGGTGAACGCGAGCCGATTTAATACCTTTTGCTGCGGGTTTTGTCGATGAAACAAGTGATACGGATTGACGCCTGGATCCATCCAGCCAGAAGGGCACCTCATGAAGATAGGATTTCGGATCCTCGCGGGATTGGCGCTTATTCAGATTGCAACGCCAATTCACGCAGGCGGATTATTGCTGCACGGCGAACTGGCACGCGTCAATCGCTGCCTTCGGGGTCAGGTTCTCGACTTCACGCACAACCATGGCAAAGATCGACGCATCTGGTCCAAGGCGCTCTGTGCCAAACGAGACCTCTACGTCTATCTGCCTCCTGGCTACGATCCAGCACGAAAATATCCCCTCGCGATCTGGCTGCATGGGGCGACACAGGACGAACAATTCTTTCTGAAGAACCTTGTCACCGAATTCGACAAATCGATCGCCGATGGCCGAGTTCCTCCGTGCATCGTGGCGGCGCCCGACGGCAGCATGCTGGGTCGGCCGTCGTTCCTCAAGATGGCGACATTTTTCGCGAACACCGATGCCGGCCGATACGAAGATTACCTGATGGAAGACGTGTGGGACTTCCTGATGACGAATTTCCCGATTCTCCCGGGACGCGAAGCCCATGCGCTCATCGGCGCCTCCATGGGCGGATCGGCCGCGTTCACTCAGGCGATCAAGCACAAGGACAAGGTAAAAATCGCCATCGGCTTCATACCGGCCCTGAACGTGCGCTGGGTCGATTGCTTCGGGAAGTATGAAACGCCCTTCGATCCGCTCTGTTGGGGATGGCGCGAGAAAGCCAGACCGTTTGAAGTCGTTGGCCGGCCGAAAGGCCTGAAGGTTCACTTCTTCAATTTATTCGGGCCGCTCGTCGGGCATGGTCCGGATGCGATGATGAAATTGAGCCGATTCAACCCGATCGAGGTTATGGAGCAGTACAACTTGAAACCAGGCGAACTTGATTTGTGCGTGGCCTACGGCGGCAAAGATGAATTCAACATGCACGCTCAAACGGAAAGCTTCCTGTTCCGCGCGAAGGAACTCGGCATCGCGGTTCACGTCGTCTACGATCCCGAAGGCCGACACGACGAGGCGAGCGCTCGGCGTCTCTTTCCCGGCACGCTCGAATGGGCCGCCCCGCGCGTGCCCAGAGTGAGCGAAGCCAATCGGTAGGCCGAATTCGCAAACCAATCGATGCGTTTACCCGAGAGGTGTTGAGCGTTTCCTTCCCTCTCCCATTGGGAGAGGGGTCGGGGTTGAGGGCCGAGGGTTGCCTGCAATGCTGATATTTTCTTGGCATTGCCATCGTCAAGCGGCCCTCACCCCTTCCCTCTCCCGGTGGGAGAGGGAGCATTTCGCGCAACGATTTCGTGCGTCGGATACTGTCTCATCGGTGCGAAATTCATTGGTGTTCATCAGCCCAGGTTGGCGGTGAGAGGCTCAGCGAACCTTTGCAGCGATGTCAATGATTAAAGCTGAATTCCTTGGTATTGAGCAGCGACCAGATGACATCCTCGTACGCCCGCTGGGGATTGGTTTGGCGTTGGAAATACGCTTGCAGCTTCGTCAATTCGTCAGCCCGGATCGGGCGGGAATAGGCCAAGAGATACAGCTCGTTCAGTTTCTCTTCCTGACTGCGTTTGTCTTTCGCAAGCGCCGCGGCTCGGCCCTTGGCGATTTTCGCCTGTAAGTCGGGCGAATTGAGCAGGTGCAACCATTGCACGAGCGAGGAGTCGTTCGAGCGTTCGCATTCGCACGCGCTCGACGAATCGGGTCGGCCGAACACGTTGAGGAAGTAGTTGTCGAACTGATTGTCGGGCAGGTGTGTCGCCCGTGTCCCCGCCGGCAGGCCCTTGAACGTCGTGCGCGACCCCGTCACATCATCGACGGAATCGAGCAGCACCTCCGCGAAGAGCCGGCGCGGGAGGAAGTGCGAGTAGTTCTGCCGATCGTCTTCGTTGTCGGTGTTCGGGATCGCGCTGAGACGGTACGTCGTCGACGTGCAGATCGCGCGGATCAACTGCTTCAGGTCGAACTTCGAATCGACGATATGCTTGGCCAGCGCGTCGAGAAGCTCCGGGTTCGTCGGCGGATTTGTCACGCGCATGTCGTCTTCCGGTTCGACCAGACCTCGGCCCAGGAAGTGCTTCACATAGCGATTCGCCAGCGTGCGTGCAAAGTACGGATTGTCGGGCTTGGTCATCCAATCGACAAGCTGCACGCGCGGATCGACATCGGCGGCGATCTTTAGCGGCGTGGAACCCAATCCGGTCGGTGCAACTGATTGATTGGTCCGCGGATTCACCGCCTTGGCGATGCCTGGCTTGTGCAGAACCTCGAAGACTTTTTGCGTCGGCGGATCCTTGGCGCCTTTCTTCTTCTTCGCCGGCGGCGGATCCTTGACATCGACCCGCGCGAAGAACGCCGCCAGGCCGTAATAATCTTGCTGGCTCCATTTTTCATACGGGTGATGATGGCAACGCGCACACACCATGCGCTGGCCGAGGAAGAGCTGGGCCGAATCCTCGACCTGGCTAGTGATCTCATTCACTTCGCGATACCAGACGGCTGGCGGAGTCTGGTTGTAGTTCCCCGTCGCCGTCAGGATTTCGCGTGCGAATTGATCGAACGGCTTATTCTGCTCCAGGCTGGTCTTGATCCACTTGTGGAACGCAAACGTCGGCGTGGTTTCCGACTTCGCATCCTTGCGGCGATTACGCAGCACCGCGCCCCATTTTCCTGCGAAATAATACGCGTAGTCGGGGCTCGCCAACAGGCGATCGACGAGTTTCTCGTGGCGATTCGCATCCTTGTCCGCCAGAAATGACTTCGTCTCGTCTATCGTCGGCAGGCGACCTGCGATGTCAACCGTCACACGCCGAATGAACGTCGCATCGTCGGCCAACTCCGACGGCGGCAGGCCGAGTTGCTTCAGCTTCTTGAACACCAATTCGTCGATGAAATTGTTCGCCTTGGGCAGCTTGGTCACTGCTTTCCCGAGCGGCACGATGATCTCCGAAACATCGACGTGCGTCTGATAACGGACCATGACCGCCGCCCCGCCCGCGCGTTTGCCGGCGGAGACGATTCCGGTGTTCGAGACCTGCAGAACGTCGTGGTCATTCACTTCGTACTGGGCAAGGCCCGTCACATCCATCGTGGATCCATCGCTGAGATGGCCTATGACGAGCAGCTGTTGATCTTCGTTGAATTCGAGCAATCGAGTGCGAGGCGACACTTCGATGCGCGTCACGACGGGGCTTTTCGATGGAGTGGGCGGCGCCCCTTGCGCGATCCAGGTGCGCAACATGCGATAGTAGGGCGATTCCGGATCCAACCGTGCGCCGCCGCCGTGCGCCATGGCGCCAGTGGCCTTCATCAGCAGCAGGCTAGAATCCGGGGCAGAGAACATAATGCGCCGGCTCGATCGCGCTTCCTTGACGAGGTATTCAAAGTCCTCATCCGGCTCGAACCCGAACAGCGACAGGGCGAAGTGTTTCTGCCCGCCGGATTTACCGTGGCAGCCGCCGCCGTTGCATCCGAATTTCGTGAACACCGGAACGACGTAGTTGGTGAAATGGACGAGCGGCGCGTCGGCTACCCGAGTGACTTCGACTTTGAGTTCCGCAGTCTTGCCGTTGTGCGTGGCCTGGATGATCGCCTTGCCGTCGCCGCGGGGGATCAGCCAGCCGCCGGCTTTGATTTCGACGACGCCAGCGGGGCTTACGGTGAGCTTGGCGGTGCGCGTGAGGTCGCGCGTCTTGCCGTCGGCGGTGTCGCCCATTACGACGATCTGCTGCCAGCCATCGGGACCGACGAGCGTGACGGCGCCGTCCTTGGTTCTGCCGGTGTCGATGCGGAGCGAACGCAAAGCCGGTTCGTTCGCCATTAGCGGAGACAGGGCAGCCAACGAAGACACCAGTGCTGCAAGGAACCAGCGTGACATTGTTATTTCTCGGAGGTGGCTTTTGCAAGGCGAAGAAAATGGCAGGCGGCTCGGGCTTCAAAGCGCGGCCGCCTGCTGATGAAGTCAATCATTACGCAATCGGAATCGGGCTGGTTTCCGCGAGGCGCGATACGTTGGCGAAGGCGGGCTGCAATCGCACCGCAGGCACGTCCCACAGGAAGTGCAGGATCGTCGAGATCAGGTTTCGGCTGTTGTACGGGTTGTTCGACGGCTCCCCGCCGTCCCGAGTGGACTGCCCGACGACTCGGCCACGCCCGGCGTTGCCGCCGTAGATGAGCAGCGGCGCCAGCTTGCCCCAGTGATCGCGGCCGCCGCGAGCGTTGATCTTCGGCGTGCGGCCCATCTCACCGCAGGCGATGAGCATGATGCGATCCTGCAGCCCGCGCGATTCGATGTCGTTGATGAACGCGGAAACGGCATGATCGAACGATCGGCCGACGGCCTGCATGCCATCGCGGACGTTCAGGTTATTGCCATCGGCATGGAAATCCCACACGCCGGCGTAATCGGCATGCACGGTGACGAAAGCACATCCCGCCTGGCAAAGACGGCGGGCGAGCAGCAAGCTCTTGCCCAGCGATTTCGCATGACCGGTGTAATAGCCCGTCCGACCGCGGCTGACCTGGCTCCAGTTGTCGCTCGAAGCGTAGCGAGTCGTGTCATAGGCGGCAACCAGGCGGGGATCTTCGCGCGAAAGATCGAGCGCCTCGGCGACGCGGCCGCTCAGCAACACTTCCGCTGCCTGGCGTTGATATTGGTCCGCACTCTGGAATTGCGTGTCCCGGCTCATTTGCCGATTCAGCGAATCCATCTGTTCGAGCAACGCACGACGATTGGCGAAATGATCCGGCGAGAGATTCAGCCGCAGGTCGCGCATCAGATTACCCGGACCGCCTGGCGTGAACGGGGCATAGTTCGAGCCGACGGCCGCCGTTGCCGACAAGTCGCCGCGGCCTTGGCCAGGGGTGACGTCGGAGCAGACCGATTGCGGCAGCAGCAAGGCGTTTCGCGGCATGCCAGTGACGGGATGCGTCGAACCGAGAACGCGGGCGGCAATCGCGCCGATATTCGTGTTCATCGTCTCAGGGCCAACCAGCGGACGAATATTGTGGCCGCCGTTTTCCGTCTGGAACGAGCGAACGATCGTCAGCTTGTCCGCATGGCCCGCCAGCTGTTGCAGCGTATCGCCAAAATAAATGCCGGGAATCGCCGTCTGGGTGATGCCGGTGACCGTGCGCACATCGGTCGAGGCATTCGGCTTGGGATCATAGGTTTCGAACTGCGGCGGACCACCTTGCTGAAACATGAAGATGATCGACTTATCGCCAACCGATGTCGAGGAATCCGCCATCGCCTTTGAGGCCATCAGCTGGGCTAGCGAGAGACCGCCGAGGGTCAAGCTGCCAATGCGGAGCATTTCGCGACGGCTGATGCGTGCATTTTCGTGGAGGGTGAGCATGAATAAATCCCAATTTGGTAGGCTTAAGGAATGACGGCAATCGTATTGAGGCAGGTAGTTACTCCCCTGCCTATTGTAGTACCAACAAAATAAAACACCAGCGGCTCACCCGAGTTCCGCCTGGATTGCCAAATTCTCTTCGGATTGACGACAAAGAATCAAAATTCGCCTATCGCAATAACCGCTACGCTGACACAAACATACACGCAAGGAGCAATGTCCTCGATTCCCACGGCACCGCTGTTTTCGAATTTCCGCGCAATGACATTCCGAATATAGCCCGCGATTTACGGCGGGTTGGTAAAAATATGAACGTATGGACACTGTTTCTCGAACCATCCCGGTGCAGAAAAGGATGACTTCAATGTACAAACCTGAACCAATGCATTTCACTCGCCCCTCGCCCCTCTGCACTCACCCCAACTCCCGGAAAGTACCTCAACCTTCAGGGGCCAGATAACGGTTCGCGGCGGCCCAACCGGCTAACTCTTTGCTTCCTTTACCTCTGGCTTCATTTCCGCAATCCTTCGTTCCAGTTCGTCGACTGCTTCCTTCAGAAACCGACGCATGCAACGAACTGAGCAAAACTGAATCTCCATCTGGCCCACGTCGGGTCTCTTGCCATCTTTCTTAGCGGCAAAGAAAGCTGCGCCCAAGGATGCCCGGGATTGTGGATGCTTGCTGACGCCCGAGTCCCACCCAAGCATCAGATGCGACCCAAGAAACACCGGGTAGCTGCGACCGTGAACATGGGACATGACGGTGAACGAGAGAGATACCACCTCCGGCCTCGGCGTAACCGGCGACTTTGTCCCTGGGCCAGACTTCTTGCAGACCGGACAGCGCTTTTGCTTTGACACGTTGATTGGGAATCGCATACATCATCCGATGATCTTGGGCGATGAATGTCCGAAAACCCCAGCCAGCGAACGTTAAGGATCTTATCCGTCGTGCTCCGCGTGCAAGCGTGGGTGCTCGCGCGATCGCTCGTTCGCAGAGCGCGACGCATAAAATCTTGTTGGACTGAACCGCGGACACCATCTCCCATGGACACGGAATCCGCAGACTCCTCCCATTATCCCTTTGCAAGCTCTCGCGTCAATCCAATTCTGGCTTCATTCTCATACAGATTCCTGGTTCCAGTCGCCTCGATTTTCGCCGATTTTCGGCAAAATTTCACCTCGGCGCGCACTACGAACGCTCGGGCGCGAAGCTCGTTGTTTTTTGGCGAACTCGTCTCCTCCGCTAACTCGTGTTGGCGATGAAATGCATCACGCGGAGCGTGACGCCTACGGTAATCGCGTACCTGGCATAAGCCCGCAGGCTCGCTGCGGGCCTGCGGGTACTATTTTCGATCGTAACGCGCCTGGGTTGGCGCTGTCAAAGTCGGTAGCGGAATTATTTTCGATTGCACGTTTGGCTCGAACGCGAAACGTGGCACCCCCTCTCCCCCTCGGCTTGTTGGCCAACACCCCCAAAAAGTGCAAAAAAAGGCCGAAAAAGTGGCAAAGCGCTTGGCCAACAGCCGATGGCCAAGCGCCCCCTGGCCAGGCGGAACCAGCAAAAAGACTTGAGAGTTCGACGCAGGCGCCGGACTTTCGCGAACTGCCAGGCCAACTGGAAGTCTGTCTATTTCCGCTGTCCACCTAACAACTAGAGCGCTATGTTCGGCCAAGGGCGATAGGAAACCGAAGAGTTCCTGCGTATCGACGTCGCCCCTGCTCGTTGGATCATTTCCAAAAAATATTTTTTTTCACGGTCACAAATCGCGGATGAATGCGACTTGGCTCCTGGGAAGACAACAACCTCCCGTCCACATGGAGCATGCACATGTCGTATTCGAAAAAGCTGAAAAATTGGCTTGGCCTTGGCAGGTCCAATCGCCGAGCCTTGCAACGCCGCGGCCTCGCGCCGACGGTGGAATCGCTGGAATCGCGTCTCGTGATGTCGGCGGAGTATTTTGTCGCGCCGTCGGGGAACGACTGGGCCGCCGGCGACCTCGACCATCCGTTTTTGACGATTCGCCGGGCGCTCGACGCGGCCGAGGCGGGCGACACAATCACGCTGCGCAACGGCGTGTACGAGGGGGGCGTCAACGTCGATATCGATAATCTGACCATCCGCTCCAAACCGGGCGAATGGGCAGTTATCGAATCGCCGTTGACGATGCAAACCGATGGCCACGCCAATTCCGTCATCCGTTACAGCTTCGATGTGCACGGCGGAAAACTGGAGAACCTCGAAATCGCTGGCGGGTACTACTACGGCGTCATGTTCTGGGACTGGTGGGATTCCGATTTCCAGGCAGGCAGCACTCATATCGGCGCGAGCGGCATCACGCTCGACGGCGTGAAAATCCATGATACCGGCGTCGATGCCGTCAAGATCACGCCGGGCGCCAATGACATCACCATCATCAACAGCGAGATCTACAACACCGGCCGGCGCACGACCTCCAGTGCCGACGGCATCGACAACAACAACGGCGATCGCATGATCGCGCGCAATAACTACATTCACGACATCGCTGGCATCGGCATCCTCACCTCCGGCGGCACGGAAGGGTCGCTCATCGAGAATAACTTCATCAAGGACACGAATGGCGCCGGCCTCGTCGTCGGCTTCTACACCGAGTTGGAGTGGATCGAACCTAACGCGAATCCCGGCTATTTCGCCGCCATCGACACCGTCGCCAGGAATAACATCGTCGTGGACGCCGGGCAAGCAGGCATCGGCGTGTATGGCGCGCTCAACGCACAGATCTACAACAACACGCTCGTCAACCCGGCCGACGACGCCCAGGCGCCGATCCAGATCGGCGGCTACGACATGTGGGTTTCCAATACCGCGCCGTCGTACTTCCATGTAACTTCGTCGAACGTGAGCATTCAGAACAACCTCGTCGTGACTGATCCGAGCAACCTGACGCGAATGGTGGACATCCGCGAGGGCAGTCTTTCAGGACCGCTTACACTCGACTACAACCTCTACTTCGGGACCAGCACCCGCGGAGTGTTGTTCATCGACCGCAACCTCACGGGCGACGGCACGCCGGAACAGACGCTCTCGCAGTGGCAGGCGAATTACGGCTACGATCAGCACAGCATCATCGCCGATCCGAAGCTCGATGCCACCTGGCATCTGTCAGCCAATAGCCCCGCGATCGACAAGGCCGTCGCGATCGCCGGGCTGACGCGCGACTTCGATGGCAACCTCCGCCTCGACCCTGCCAAGCTCGACATCGGCGCCGACGAGTTCGGCGCGGGGGCGAACCTCGCCCTGCCTTACGCGCCGATTGGCGCTCCATCGCTCGAAATCGCCGAGCGCGGCTATCACGACTACGAAAACAATACCATCCTGGTCAAAGTCGTTCGCCTCGGCTCGGCGGCGGATACGGTGACCGTCGATTACACGACGGTCGATGGCACCGCCAAGAGCGGGCAGGATTATGTCGCCGTCGCAGGAACGCTGACGTTCACAGCTGGCGAAACGGAGAAGCTCGTCGCGGTGCATCTGTTGAGTGACTCATTGGCGGAAGGCGACGAGCATTTCGCGTTCAAGCTCAGCAATCCCACGACAAACGGCTCGTATCCCGTTCGGCTCGGCCATCAGGCGGTGGCCTCGATGACGATCGACGACGAACAAACGCCGATCACGCTGAACTACGCCACGAAATGGGTCAGCAACGACGGCAGCGACACCACCGGAGACGGCAGCGCTGCCTCGCCGTGGAAGTCGCTCCAGCACGCGGCCGACAGCGTCGGCCCTGGTGATTACGTCATTGTCAAGCCGGGCAACTACTGGGGGTTCCAGGTCACTACCGACGGCAAGGCCGACGCGCGCATCACCTTCCACGCCATGCCCGGCGTTTTCATCGACGCCCCGAACCCGGAAAACAATCTCGACGGCATCAACCTCGAAGGCGCCGATTTCGTCACCATCGAAGGCTTCAACGTCGCCGACATGCCTCGCGCCGGTCTGCGTTCCGTCAACAACGACGGCGTCATCCTGCGAGGCAATACCTCCGACCACAACAAGATGTGGGGCATCCTCACAGGCTGGTCCGAGAACATCATTGTCGAGAACAATGTCGCCTCGCGTTCCCAGGTCGAACACGGCATCTACATCAGCAACTCCGCCGATGGCGCCATCGTCCGCAACAACACCGTCTGGGGCAACCACGACAGCGGCATTCAGTTCAATGCCGACCGCTACCTGCCGGGCGATGGCATTCACTCCAACAATCTCATCGAAGGCAATGTGATTTTCGAAAACGGCACAGGCGGCGGGGCAGCCATCAATCTCGACGGCGTTCAGGACAGCATCATCCGCAACAACTTGGTCCACGACAATCATTCCACCGGCATCGTGCTTTACGTCGGTTTTGCGGCCGACGGCTCCAAGAACAACATCGTCACGAACAACACTGTCATCATGGCCGAGGACGCTCGCTGGGCGTTGTTGATGACTGATGGCAGCGACGGCAACATCGTCACGAACAATATCCTGCTCAACAAAAACCCCAACCGCGGCAGCATGACGGTTGAATCCAACAGCCTGCCGGCGCTGTCGGATCACAACATCGTTCAGAATGCATTTCAGATGGACGGCGCCAACGGCTCATTCGCCCAATGGCAGGCGTTCGCCGGCGGAAGCGATATGCACTCCATCGTCATCGCCAATGCCGACGTGCTCGGCGAACTTTCCGATCTCTTCGTTGATCCCGCTGGCGGCGACTTCCACCTGAAGCTCGGCAGTGCTGCGATCGACGTCGGCGATGCCGCCCACGCACCGCCGGTTGACATCTTCCAGCACGCTCGGCCCAGCGGCGCCGGCGTCGATATCGGCGCCTACGAGGCGGGTTCGTTCCAGTCTTCCGTTCGATTCGAGTGGAATGACGTCATCGCCTACGAGTTCATCGGCATGGCCGAGGTTGCCCTCACGCGCACGGGCGATACCGAAGGATCGCTGACCGTCGAAGTCGTGTCGTCGGCAGGCAGCGCTGGTGCGAACGACTACACGCCGATCGTGGAGCAGATTACCTTCCAGCCGGGAGAGATCCGCAAGACTTTCCGCGTTTTCGTCAATGATGATGCGGAAATCGAAGAGGCGGAGACAGTCCGCCTCGAACTGCGCACCGTCGGCGATCCGACGGGGTTGCTGGATCAGGGCACGCTGCACATCATCAGTGACGACGCCTGGAAGCCAGGCCGCTTCCAGTTCGATTCCAGCAGCGTGACCTTCAACGAAGCCGACGGCACGGCTACGATCACCGTCCACCGCGTCGATGGCAGCAGCGGTCCCGCCAGCGTGAATTACAGCACCGGCCTCTTCACGCCGCCTCCAAAGGCGACCTGGATCAAGAAGCACACCGACCTGCTCTACCCGACCGACAACGACACGCCCGCCACCGTCGGCGATGACTATCTACCTGTGCAAGGCACGCTGAATTTCGCCGACGGCGAAACGACGAAGACGATCACGCTGTCACTCGTCGATGATGCGTGGTACGAGGGCGATGAAGCGTTTATGCTCACGCTGAGCGATCCGACCGATGGCGCGGCTCTGGGCAAGCAGGCATCGCTCAAGGTCCGCATCGTCAGCGACGACGTGAAGCAACCGGGTACGTTCGTGTTTGCGGCGTCCAGCACCAGCGTCACCGAAGGTACGCCATATGTCAACGTCACCATTCTCCGCGATGTCGGCAATGTCGAGGCCAGCGTGCGGCTGTACCACACCGGCGCAGGCAACGGCAGCACGACCGGTTCCGCGTGGAGCGGGGCGGACTACGGCTCGTTCCCGGAAATCGTCACCTTCGCCGCCGGCGAATTGTCAAAGACGATCAGCATCGCCATCACCGATGATACGAGCACGGAAATCGACGAGGTTTTCTCGATCCAGATCTACAGTCCGTCCAATGATGCCAACATTGGTGCCGTGTCGAAATCGTTTGTTACGATCAACGACAACGAATCGACGTTTTATTTCAAAGCGCCCGATGGCGGCTGGTCGTTCAACGCCGTCGAAGGCTTGGGCAAGATGCCGATCACGGTTGTCCGCCAGGGGTCGCTGGCAACGCCGGCGTCGGTGCGGATCAACACCAGCGACTGGGGCTCCGCGACGGCGGGTGTGGATTATGTCCCGATCGATGTGACGCTCAACTTCGCGCCCGGCGAAGCGAGCAAGGTCGTCGAGGTGACTCTGATCAACGACATGCTCATGGAGGCGAAGGAGTCGTTCGGCGTCAACATGTCGAACGCGGTCGGCGCCTCGCAAGGAAGCTGGACCTGGTCGGCGTACATCACCGACGACGACGTCGCCGCCAACCCCGGAAAGTTTGAGTTCTCCGCCGCCAAATACTCCGTCAGCGAAGCGGGCGGGATGCTAAACGTCACCGTCAATCGCGTCGGCGGCAGCGATGGGGCCGTCACCGTGCAATACTCAACGGGCGATGGCGCCGCGGGAGCGTCGTACAACCAGTACGCCTGGGGCGGGGCGCAGTACGGCTCGAAGAGCGGCACGCTCTCTTTCGCCAGTGGCGAGACGTCGAAAACGTTCAGTATCCCCATCAACGACAATAGTTCCGCAAGCCTCGACAAGTTCTTTACCGTCTCGCTAAAGAATCCCGTCGGCGGCGCGACGCTTGGCGCCATCGCCAAGGCCGTCGTCACCATCGTCGAGGACGACAGCGCCATCGAGTTTGGCCAATCGAATTACGTCGTCAACGAGTCGGCCGGCTACATCGAGATCGTCCTCGTCCGCAAAGGCAACGTTGATGGCGCGGCTTCGATCGACCTCAATCTCTCCAGCGGCAGCGCGACGGCGGGCAGCGATTTCATCAAACCCGCCAGCCCGACAGTGACGTTCGCCGCCGGCGAGACAACGAAAACGGTGAAGATCGCGTTGATCGACGATGTGTTCCAGGAATTCGACGAGTGGTTCTCGATGTCGCTGACCAACGCTATCGGCGCCAAGCTCGGCAGCTCGCTCTGGGGCAATGTCAAGATCGCCGCCAACGATTGATCTGCGCCACGCCCAGGGATGAGCGCAGCGAATCCCTGGGATGGAGGCGCCCGACAAATTCGATCCCAGGGATTCGCTGCGCTCATCCCTGGGCTTACTTCACACTACGGCATCCACCACGCGTCGAGCTTCTGACGTAGCATTCGAACGCGTTCCGGTTCCGTGGCAGCGAGATTTCGGAATTCGCCGGGATCCTTGGCCAAATTGTAAAGCTCCACTTCACCTTTCATGTGCGGAATAATCAGCCGCCATTGATCCTCGATCACCCAGCGATGGGTCGTGCTCTTGCCCGGTTTTTGCAGATCGACGGCATCGTGGGTAAAATCGGCGCCGAAGACCGCCTTGCGTGCCAGCACTGCCTTGCGGTCGAGAAGATTCACGCCCTGCAAGTCTTTCGCGGGTTCTTGCCCCAATCCTTTGAGAATCGTCGGAAGAATGTCGATCGTGCTGACGGGATGCTCGATCGTCTCCGGTTTGACCTTTCCTGGCCAACGGACGATAATCGGCGTGTGATGCCCGGCTGCGTATTGCGTCAATTTTGACCGAACCGAAGACGCGGCCTTTGGATTCTGAATCCAGCCGTTGTCGGCCACGTAGATGATGATCGTGTTTTCCCCTAGGCCGTTCGCTTTGAGATGATCGAAGAGTTGGCCGCAGGTTTCGTCGAACCATTCGATCATGGCCCAGTATCGAGCTTCGGGGAGGGATTTGGTCTTGTCCTTGTATTTGTCGAGAAACCGGTCCGGGGGATTATGGGGCGTGTGCGGCATCATCGGTGCGTACCAGACAAAGAACGGCTTTTGTTCTTTCTTCGCCTCGGCGATGAAATCGTAGATGGGCTGCATCGATTTTCGGCCGATGGTGAGTCCCTCGTCGCCATGGCGTCCGCCCTTGTCGGTTTTGCCATGGCTCATGCCGTGCGTGAAGCCTCCGGTGCGAAAATGGCCGAACCACCATTTGCCGGTTTGGAAGCAGAGGTAGCCGAGCCTCGAGAGAATCCGCGCCAGGGTTGGTTGTTGCTCGATCTGGTTGGCCATCCACTTTCGGCCTTCCAGCCAGGCGGCATCGCCTTTGCCCTTGATCCGCTTCACGGGATCATTGCTGGTGATCTTGTTTTGGTGCCCATATTTTCCGGTCATGATCTGTGCCAGACTTGGGCAGCACAAGCTGGAAGGCGTGTAGCCGTTGCGATAGACTAAGCTTTTGGCGGCCAATTTATCGAGTGCGGGGGTCTTGATGTGCGGATGGCCGCAAAACGAATAGTCGCTGCCGCCGTGGTCATCGGAAATAATGAGGATGATGTTGGGCAGCTTCGTTTGCGCATGCGAAATCGATGTGAGAATCAACACGGAAAGGAAAGCAACGAAGTATCGCATTGGCATCTCGAAAAATGGAGCGACAGTTTTGTTTGTCCTATTGTCATCCCGTAACGGAAATCGACAAGCACGCCCTGACGCCGGGCTGATAAAAACGGATTGAAATTCGAGCTGATGCGACGGTATTCAACGTACGAAATCGTTGCGCAAAGTGCTCCCTCTCCCACCGGGAGAGGGAAGGGGTGAGGGGGCGCCTGCAATGGCGTGGCCTTATTCAATATTGGACGCTCCCCCCCACCCCCGACCCACCTCCCAGTGGGAGAGGGGAGAAAAAACCATGCACCGCCGAGGAAATAATATGCGCTCCATTCTCTCCACTGTTTTGCTTTTCGTACTGACTACTCGCGCGGCGAGTGCCGGCGAGTCGCCATTCAAGGCGCCGGAATCGTACGACTATACAGCCGCGATGAAGCAAGTCGCGGCGAAGTTCAAGGGCAAGCCGGGCGTCTTTATCCATATCGGCGATTCGATCACCTATGCGAACCAAAACACCGCCTGGGCGCGCGGCGGCAAAGGGCATTCGGCGGAGGTGAAAGCATTCCTCAAATGGAGCCACGCCGGCGCACGCAATGACAGCGACGGCTGGTGGCTCGCCTCGGTGGATGTGCCGTCGGGACGAAGCCATACCGCAGCGAGCGGCGTGCGAGCGGATCAATATCTCAAGGGCGGCCGAGGCGGATTGCCGTCTTTGGCGGAGATCCTCCAAAAGTACAATCCGCAGCTCGCACTCTATATGCTCGGAACGAACGACATCACCGCAGGCCGCCCGGTCGCTGCGTACCTGGCCGACGTGGAAAAAGCCATCGACGCGCTGCATGCAAATGGCACCATCGTGATCCTGTCAACACTGCCGCCTTACCGAGGCAGGGCGAAGCAGGTGGATTCCTACAACGCAGCCTTGCGCGAAGTCGCCAAGAAAAGGCAACTGCCACTGATCGATCTCCACGCCGAGATGATCCGCCGAGCCGGCGATAATGCCGAGAAAGCCTACCTCAGCAAGGATGGCGTGCATCTCAGCTTCCCATTCGCGAGCGGCCCCACCACGGAAGATAACCTACGCCAGAGCGGCTACTTGCTGCGCTGCTACCTCGCCGTGCACAAGGGCATGGAAGTGAAAGCCAAGGTGCTGGAGGATCGCTAACCGAGCCGCAGGAATTAATGACGTTTTATTGACGTTTTAACGACGTCTCGCTATCGTGCCCGCACGGAGGCACGTCCATCTTCTCACAAGCGCCTTTACCGGCGATCGCCAAAACATCGTCCTCCGCAAGCTGCTCATCGCAGCCGGATCGTTTCCGCCAGAGTAACACGTTACGCTGTTTGACCTACCTCGCTAACGCAACTCTCGAACAATGTTCGTGTGGCGGCACCATTATCTGCAAAGGATACGGCAATTCGTTGGATCTTCCGGGCCGAAGAATGAGATTCGCTTTTGACAATTAAGTCTCGTGCGTTCCATTCCCCCTCACTCCCCGCTCAGCAGCTTCACATCGTTGGCTACACGTGTGGGTCGTTTCGCGCGGGACGAGGAGAATGACAAACTCATTTTGATGGCCCTTTTTTTGTGGAAATCTCCGATTTTCTTTGCCAACATCGTGTACGACGACCGAATCTTCGAAGTAACAGGAAATTCTGTCCGTATTTCCGCTGGGTGATCCATATCTATTACGACGAGGCGATTACGTGGGTCCGGTTTGCCGGGCCTACTTCATTCGCCGTACCGTCCTAAGATGATGCTATCCGATTCTCGAACGTGGTTGGCGGCTTGATGCTAGCATTCAAGCCCCACCGTGCGAACGATGCGATCGGTTGAAAAAAATACCCTTGCTGCGTGAGGAAGGATCGACCCATGACCGCGCATGATTTTTATCAAGCAGGCCGATTGCGTGAAGCCGTGACGGCGGCGCTGGACGACGTCAAGCGTCATCCCGCCGACGTCGGTAAGCGCGGCTTCCTCGCGGAATTGCTCTGCCTTTCGGGAGATTGGGAGCGCGCCGACCGGCAACTCGACGCCGCAGGCGAGCCGGATCCCGAAACGCTCGTGGAAATCACGCAGTTTCGGCATCTGATCCACGCGGAGATTGCTCGGCAACAGTTCTTCTCCTCTGGACGCATGCCGGAATTTCTGAACAACGACATCACGCCCGACCTGCGCATGCACCTGGAGGCCGCCGTGCTCTTGCGCGACGGTAAACAGGCCGAGGCGTACGAAGTACTGGCGCGGGCCGTCGAACAAAGACCGAAAAGCGCCGGGACGTGCAATAGAACACCGTTCGAGGATTTCTGCGATTTGGATGATCTGACGTCGTCGTTCTTTGAAGTTCTCAGCAGCAACGGCGGCTATTACTGGGTCCCTTTTAGCCGAATCGAGTCGATCGAATTCAGCGCCCCGACACACCCGCGTGATCTGTTTTGGCGGCGGGCCTACATGATCGTCCGCGATGGCCCCGACGCGGAAGTGTATCTCCCAGCGCTCTACGCCGGGTCGGCCAGCGATCCCGACGACCAAATTCGGCTTGGCCGCGCGACCGAATGGCGTGGCGAAGCCGGGATGCCGGTTCGCGGTTTTGGGCAGCGATTGTTTCTCGTGGGCGAGAATGACGTCTCCATCCTCGAATTAAAAAAATTGACGTTTGACGGCGCGACCTCGGAAGCAGCCGTCCCGAATGCTTGAAAGAATAAGTGTCTTCCGAATCAACGGCGAAGCGCGGTCGTCATCGAGCAGCGCAGCCGCGGTTGATTCGACTTTTACGAACAGGTACGTGGCATGGCGAACTTCTCGCAAGCAAATCGCTTCATGGCGATCACAACGCCCCTCGGCGAGGACGTGTTGCTGCTGGATACGTTTTCGGGGAAGGAGGCGATCTCCGAGATCTTCCACTTCAAGCTCGGAATGTACGCCGTCGATCAGACCGCGGTCAAATTCGACGAATTGCTAGGCCAGCCGGTCACGGTTACTTTCATAGGTGAAACGCCGCGTTACTTCCACGGGATCATCAGCCGGCTGAGTCAGTGCGGCCGAGTGAAAGGTCTTGCCGACAACTCAGTGCTGGTGCGCTTCGAGGCGGAAATGGTGCCTCAGTTTTGGCTCCTGACCAAGAAAGTGCAGAGCCGGATTTTTCAGCAGAAATCGATTCCCGAAATTTTGAAAGAAGTGCTGAAGGGTATCGACTGCAAATTCGAAATTCAAGGCAGTTTCGAGAAACGTGACTACTGTGTTCAGTACCGCGAAACAGACTTCGATTTCGCAAATCGCTTGATGGAAGAAGAAGGAATCTACTACTTCTTCAAGCACACGCAGTCGGGTCATCAAATGGTCCTGGCGAACACGCCGCAATCGCATCCCGACGTGACCGGGCCGACGACGATCAAATATGAGGAGGAAATCGAAGGCGGCACGCGCGAGGACGAACGCATCAGCAACTGGGTGAAGAGTCAAGAGATCCGCACCGGGAAGTTCACTCTGCGCGATCACTCCTTCGAATTGCCTACGGACAACCTGGAAGCCGTCGATCCGATCACGGAAACGATTCAGGCCGGCACGGTCTCGCATAAGATCAAGCTAGGCGTAAGCGACAAGCTTGAGAATTACGATTTTCCAGGCGCTTACGCGCAGCGCTTCGATGGCGTGAATCCCGGCGGGGCCGACCAGGCCAGCAATCTGCAGAAGATTTTTCAGGACAATACGCGAACCGTTCGCATTCGCATGCAGGAGGAGGCGGTCGCCGGACTCGGGATCGAAGCACAGAGCGACTGCCGGCTGCTCACGTCAGGCCACAAGTTTACGCTCTCCGATCATTTCGATGCCAACGGCGCCTACGTTCTGACCGAAGTCGAACACAAGGCCAACATCGAAGGCGCGTACACGCCCATCAAGACCGACAAGACCGACGAAAAGCAAGCCGTCTACGCCAACAAGTTTCGCTGCATTCCCGCGGCACTTCCTTTCCGTCCCCATCGGCGCACACACAAGGCGCGCGTCGACGGGACTCAGACTGCTGTTGTCGTCGGACCTGCCGGCGAAGAAATCTTCACCGACAAATATGGCCGAGTGAAAGTGCAATTCTTCTGGGATCGCGAAGGCAAAAACGACGCCAACAGCTCGTGCTGGGTTCGCGTCGGAACGCTCTGGGCGGGAAAGCAGTGGGGCATGATCCACATTCCGCGCGTCGGCTGGGAAGTCATCGTCGCGTTCGAGGAAGGCGATCCAGATCAGCCGATCATCGTCGGAAGCGTCTTCAACGCCGACATGATGCCTCCCTACGCCTTGCCCGATAACAAGACGCAGTGCGGCTTCAAGAGCCGAAGCACTCCCAAAGGTGGTGCGGATCAGTTCAACGAGCTTCGATTCGAAGATAAAAAAGATGGGGAGGAAGTCTACCTCCATGCCCAGAAGGACTTCAATCGCGTGGTCGAGAACAACGAGACGATAAAGGTCGGCAGCACCAAGGCCGACGACGGCAGCCAGACCGTTGAGATTCACAAGAATCGGTCGGTGACGATCAAGACTGGCGACGATACGACGAAGGTGAGCCAGGGCAAAAGTACGACCGAAGCGATGAATTCCATCGAATTGACTGTCGGAAGCAACAGCATTATAATCAACCAACAAGGTATCACGATCAAAGGCATAAAAATCGCCATCGAGGGGCAGGCAACTCTTGATGCGAAGTCACCGATGACCACGGTAAACGCCGATGCCATTCTTACCCTTAAAGGCGGTTTGACGAAGATCAATTAGGGAAAAAAACGCTCGAATTGCATGTTTCGCTTGCGTTTCAATTTCCCGATTGGGCGAGTTGAGCGCTAAGCCGCGAGCGGTAAATGCGAATATCGGATTCACGAAATGAGCACCGAAACAAAACCGGCGCCGCCCAAGACGGCAAACGAGGTCTGCAAGAAATTCGCGCTTTCGCCGCCCGCCGCCGGTCTGCTGCGCGCCGAGATGAAGCCGAAGGCGTTTCTGGATTTGTTGATCGAGAAGAAGCATTTCCCGGATGCGGTGCGTTTTCAAGCACACAGCATGACGAAACGCGAGGCAGCGTGGTGGGCGTGTGTCTGCAACCGCCCGGAAAAAGGCGTGACGCTGCCCCCGCCGTTGCTTGCCGCACTACAGGCGGCTGAAGCGTGGGTCGCCAGTCCGAGTGACGAAAAACGCCGCGCCGCGCACGCCGCCGCCGAGACGGCCGGAGCGGGAACGCCCATCGGCCTGGCGTGCGAAGCCGTCTTCTTTAGCGAAGGAAGCATGGGCCCGGCGGACATCGCACCGATCCCGCCGCCCGAGAATCTGTCGGCAACCACCGCGGCGAATTCCATCATCCTCGCCGCCGTCGCCGACACGACGAAGATCGAAGCGAAGTTCCGCCAATATCTGACGCTCGGCAACGACGTCGCGGCGGGCAAGAACAAGTGGAAATGATTTCTTTCATGTGAGCAAGGTAAATACGCTGTTCCCCCTCACCCCCCGGCCCCTCTCCCGGAGGGAGAGGGGAGAGTTACCTAAAAACGGAGCAAACCCATGGGAGCACCTGCTGCACGCGTTGCCGATATGCACACCTGTCCGATGGTGACGGTGCTCGTGCCGCACGTAGGCGGTCCGATCTTGCCGCCCGGCTGCCCCACGGTGCTAATCGGCGGAATGCCCGCGGCGAGGGCGGGCGACATGTGCACCTGCGTCGGTCCGCCCGACGCCATCCTTCCGCCCGCCTCGACAACCATGATTGGCGGCGTGCCGGCGGCGCGCATGGGCGACATGACCGCCCATGGCGGCGTGATCACCGTGGGATGTCCGACTGTATTGATCGGGTGAATGACTCGCAATTTCATCTCGCGAAGCATCGAAAGAGATCTTCGTCATGACACAACCGATTTCCTTCGGAACGATTCCCAGCACAGCCGCGCCAGTCGAGCCGGCGAAACCAGAGGCGCCGTTTCGCATTGCCGTGCTCGCCGATTACAGCGGCAGGCAGAACTGCGGCATCTTCGGACTATCGAAAGACGTCGCTGCTCGCCGATTGCTTCGCGTCACTCGTGAAACGATCGACGAGGTGATGGCCAAGTTAAACGTGCAACTTCATCTGCCAGTCGGGGCGGCCGGTGATCTCATCGCGTTGCCATTCGCTTCCATGGAAGATTTCCACCCCGATTCGATTCACGATCGGGTGACGCAGATTTCCGACGCGTTCGATGCCGACGAAAAGTCCGCAATGATGAATGGCATCTTGCATCATCCTGATTTTCAGGCTCTCGAATCAGCATGGCGTGGACTGTATTGGTTGCTCGGCCGGGCGTCGAAAGGCAAAGCCGAGGTGCTCCTTCTTGACCTGTCGTTTGAAGAACTATGGGCCGATGTCAAGACGCACGACAACCTCGGCATGAGTGCTCTCAATCACGTGCTGATTGAGAAGAGCATTCGCGGCCCCCAGGGAAATCCGCTCGCGGCGATCGTGGGCAACTACACGTTCTATCTCTCGGCGCCCTACGCCGAGATCCTTGGCCGACTGGCGAAAATTGCCGCTCGGGCGAATGCGCCGTTTCTCACCACCGTGGATCCACAGGTGGCCGACTCGGCTTTCGCGTTGAATGCTGAAGACGCATCGGTTTGGCAGGCGTTGCGAAAGGTTCCTGAATCGTCGCATTTGGGATTGTCGATCCCGCGGTTTCTGCTGCGGCCGCCCTGGGGAGAGGACACACGATCCATCGACCGATTCGCGTACAACGAGATTACCATTCCTCCGGATCGCAGCCATTATCTCTGGGGCAACTCCGCATTGGCGTGCGCCGCTCTGCTGTCCCAAGGATTTCTCCAGGGCGGGTGGGCGCATAAACCCGGGCCGCTGCTCGACGTCGAAGATCTGGCGCTTCACGTCTACACGCGGGATGGCGAGGAGGAAGTCGTCGTTGCCGAGTCCTGGCTGCTGAAACCGCAGCTTGAGCAACTCGTCAAACGCGGGATCATGGCGTTCCAGAGCGTTCGCGACAAGGCGGCATTGCAATTGCTTCGATTCCAATCGGTCGCTCAGCCGCCGCAAGGCCAGCCGGGAAGTGAGTTGCGTGGCCACTGGAGCGACCCCAACGCGGTGTCGGCGGCGCCGAAGGCAGCCGCGCCGGCGGCGCCGAAAGTCAGTCTGATTGCAACACCGTCGGCGCCGCCGCCGGCGATGTCGTTGGCGACGCTTCAACCATCCGCTCCCGCGCCGGCGGCTTCCGCGGCGCCGAAACCCGCCACTGCCCCGGCCCCGGCCTCGACTCCACCGCCGCCCGCGCCGGAGGCAGCGCCCGCGGAAGAGGAGATGGATCCGGACCTGGCAGAATTGCTAAAATCGCTGGAGTGATCCGTGCGATTCAAAATATTTCGTATCATTCCAGAATAAGCCGGGAACAAAAGACTGGCATTCAAATCGGAGGTTGAGTTCATGTCCGAGAGCTTGCAACACAAAATAGACCGCGTGCGCCGACCGCGCGTGCATATCACGTACGACGTCGAGACAGGCGGAGCGATGAAGAAAGTCGAGCTGCCGTTCGTTGTCGGCGTTCTTGCTGATTTGTCGGGTCAGCCGAAGCAGCCTTTGGCGAGTCTCAAAGATCGCAAGGCTGTGTACATCGACCGCGACAACTTCAACGACGTGCTCGCGCGATCCGGCGCTCGGCTTGCCTTGAAAGTCGCCAACAAGCTATCGGATCCCAATAGTTCCCTGGCTGTGGAGCTGAACTTCAAACACATCGACGACTTCGAGCCTGCACGCGTCGCCGAGCAGATTGGCCCGCTCAAGCAGCTGCTTGATATGCGTCAGGAGTTGACTCAGCTCTTGAGCCGAATGGAAGGCAATGACAAGCTAGACGAGTTGCTGCAATCGATATTGGCGAATCAGGAGAAGGCCACTGTCGTCAGCCAGCTGATAGACAAACAGACGGGGAAGCCGCCGGTATCGCCGCCAACCGCCGCGCCGAAACCGGCGACGGCGCCGCCTGCTGCTGCCGCGGCTCCGAAGCCTGCGGCGCCGCCTGCATCTGCCGCGCCGCCGAAGCCGCCGGCCCCGCCTCCAGCCGCTGGCGCTCCGCGACCGCCCGCGCCCCCTGGCGCAGCTGCACCGCCCAAGCCGCCGGCCCCGCCGCCTGCTGCGGGTGCTCCGCGACCACCAGCCCCGCCTGGCGCCGCCGCGCCGCCGAAGCCGCCGGTCCCGCCGCCAGCCGCTGGCGCTCCGCGACCGCCCGCGCCCCCTGGCGCAGCTGCACCGCCGAAGCCGCCGGCGCCGCCCGCTGCTGCCGCGCCCAAGCCGCCAGCGCCGCCTCCGCCACCCCCGCCGCCACCACCAGCAGACGGTGGTGCTCCACCGGCGTGATCGCAGAGAGGTGGGCGAATGCCAGAGTAGTGGTCCACGGATTAACGACGAAGGAGGTTGACATGAATGCCATGAAACCCCGCGAAATTAGTTTGGGCGACCTGGCGGCATTGACGATCCGCGCTAACGTGGTCTTTGCCGTTCGCTGTGCCCAACGACTTCGGCCGTGCCTGGAACTTCCGCTCGATTCGCCTCGCCGCGAAGTGCATCAAGCGGCGATCGATGCAGCCATTGATGTTGCGGCAGATTTCTGCCGTGCTCCTGCATCCGTGTCCGGCGGTGTCGGCGCCGCCATCGCCGCCGCGATTACGTCCGCCGAAGAGACCTGCACGATGACTCGTTTCGCCGGTTACGCAGCCGTACGTGCCGCGGAAGCCGCCGAGCATGCCGAGGCGTACCTGCAAAATCCGAGCGACGCGAACCTGATCGACGTCGTTGCAGGGGCGTTTGGGGCTGCACGTGTTCTCGTTTCTAACGCCGACCGGCAAACGCAAGATATGGTCGTGTCGGCCCTACTCGCCGACATCGACCTATTGGCAAAGTTCACGGCAAGCAACAGTCAGGACATTGGCCCGCCGATCGACCCATCCGAGACCGGGCCGCTCGGCAGTCTTTGGCCGACCGGAATGCCGGGCTGGATCGAGGAAATGCAGTCCGTGAACCCGACGATCATCGTAAACACAGGCAGAGCGATCTCCGGCTGATTGCGCTGCGAGCAAACTTTGAACTCGAATACTTGGCGCGTTGATTGCTTACTTCCCGCACAGCAATCCGCGTCGCATTCCGCAAGTGAAACATGGCGTCACCGTCCTTACTGAATTTCGAGGCTCTCCTGGCGCCCCTTGCGGGCGATAATCCTGCCGGAGAGCCGTTGGCCTTTGAGGTAAGGAAAAAACTCGATGACTCTCGCAAGGAAGTAAACCCCAACCAATTCGCGCCGAATGATCCGCGCCGACCGGAGCAGCCGCAGCCAGCCGACTGGGGCGGGATCGTGGAGCTTGCACAAGACACTCTCGCGCAGAGAACCAAGGACCTGCTGGTGGCTGCGCGCTTGACAGAGGCGTTAACCAAACGCCACAACTTCGCTGGCCTGCGTGACGGAATTAAGTTGCTGAGTGGATTGGCCCAGGACGGGTGGGATCGGATCTATCCTCTCATCGAGGACGGTGACACCGAGGTGCGCGCCTCCGCGTTTGTCTGGCTCGATGATGAAGTTCGCGGCGCGCGTTTTCCCAACTCCATTAGAACGATTCCACTTACGAATCCGGGCGGCAAAGGCAGCGACGACGACTCGACCAATCGCTTCGGCTGGCAGACCTGGAAAGACGCTCAAGAGGCGCGCGGCGAAGTCACTGCGGCAGACTTCGAACAGGCCGTGGCCGAGACGCCGCGTGAGTACTGCCAGGCGTCCGTCGATGATATTGCCGAGTGTATCAAAGAATTGATGGTGCTGCTCGACGTGCTTTCCGCAAAAATGGGAGACGCTGCACCGGGCCTGGCGCAAGTGCGCAAAGCCCTACTCGATTGCCAGGAATTGGCGCAATATATCCTCAAACGGAAAGGACCGGCTCCCGTGGCTGCGCAAACCAGCGACGCTCAGGCAGCGGAACCGGGTCCCGCCGCCGCTCCGAAAGACGCAGCGCCTGCCGTCGCTCGCCCGCTGACGCGCGAAGACGTGCTCGCACGATTGGCGGATGCGTCGGCCCTCTTGCTGCAAATGGAGCCGCACAGCCCCATCGCGTATCTCGTCCAACGTGCGGTGAAGTTAGCTCGCCTTCCGTTGCCCGAGTTAATGAAGGTGCTGGTGCGCGATGCGGGTGTCCTGAATCAGCTGGATCGCGATCTCGATCTGGGACTGGAATCCCCGGAAGGTGCCAAATCGGGCAGGGGCAAGTAAGATTGATGTCGCATGGAGTTCCCGTCGTCGATTGTTGATTATACAATAAGCGAAAACCGCAGAATCTATCACGCAATAAGAACAAAACATAAAGCGTCCAGAATCACGCTTCAACGAGAGGAATCTGTAGCAATGAGTTCCGCACAGTCCCAACAAGCTGCCAAGACAGTCACCACCGAGCAGGAGGCGGCCAGCCTCCTCGACGAAGTCATCAAAGTCACGCGGCCACAAGATGACCGCGAGGCGGAACGCACCAAAACCTATTTTCGGCGTTTTCTCGACCAAGTCGTCAAACCAGGTCAGGTCGTCTCCAACGATGTCGAGGCGAATATCAAACACTGGATCGGCGAGATCGACAAAAGCCTTACCGCCCAGCTGAACGAAGTCATGCACGATCCGAAGTTCCAGGAAATGGAAGGAACCTGGCGCGGATTGCACTACCTCGTCCATCAAACCGAAACCGGCGAAGCGCTGAAAATCCGCGTGCTCAACGTCACGAAGCGCGAGTTGTTCAAGGATCTCGAAAAGGCTGCCGAATTCGACCAGAGCACGCTTTTCAAGAAGATCTACGAAGAAGAATACGGTCAGCTCGGCGGCAAGCCCTACGGGATGCTCGTCGGAGACTACCAGTTTGGCCGATCGGCGGAGGACATCAGTCTGCTGAAGATGATCTCGCAGGTCGCCGCCGCAGCTCACGCACCATTCGTGGCCTCGGCATCGCCGCGGATGTTCAACATGGAACGATTCGACGAGATGCCGAAACCGCGCGACATGACAAAGATCTTTGAGAGCGTGGAATTTGCAGCATGGAATTCGTTCCGCGAATCCGAGGATTCCCGCTATGTCGCATTGACGTTGCCTCGCGTGCTCTCACGGTTGCCCTATGGCGAAGAATTTCGACGCGTGAGCGAATTCAATTTCGAGGAATCGGTGGACGGCACGGATCACTCGAAGTACGCGTGGATGAATGCGGCCTGGGCTTACTCCGCACGGATCACCGATGCCGTCGCGAAATGGGGTTGGATGGCACGTTCGCGCGGCGTCGAGGGCGGCGGAAAAGTCGAAGGCCTGCCGGTGCATACATTCAAAACCGACGACGGCGATGTCGCCATGAAATGCCCGACGGAAATCGCCATTTCCGATCGTCGCGAATTCGAACTGTCGAACCTCGGCTTTTTGCCGTTGCTCCACAACAAGGACACCGACAATGCCGTCTTTATGGGTTCCCAATCGTGCCAAAAGCCGCAAAAATACTTCGACCCGGCCGCTAACGCTAACGCAGAACTGTCGGCGAAGTTTAATCTGCTGCTTTGCACCTCCAGGTTCGCGCATTATCTCAAGGTCATGGCCCGCAACAAGATCGGTTCCTTCATGGAGACAGCCGACTGCCAGCGCTGGCTAAATGACTGGATTCGAAATTACTGCGTGGACCCGAACGGCGCGACCGACGCAATTCGAGCTCAGCGCCCCCTTTCCGAAGCTCGCGTCGACGTCCGACCTGTCGATGGCAAACCGGGCTGGTTCGAGGCGGTCGCGTACCTTCGTCCTCATTACCAACTCGAAACGTTGACAGCGTCCATGCGGCTCGTTGCCGAGATCCCGAAACAGGCGGGGTAAAAATACTTTTTCGCGGCAGAAAAAATTCGTGTCCGGTTTTGCCGCGATGCATGCATAGTATGGGTAGAAGGACATTGAAACCGGCACGATGAGTCCAACTTACTTGTGGAAATGCGGCCTTGCCGCGAGCGCCGGAACACGGTGAGCAACGACCAGCCTCTCGCAGAATGGTAGCTTTGCGTTAAAGCCCCAGCGGGCGGCTGCAGTGCTCCAATAGGAGATCTCGATCATGGCAGTTGACACGTTTATCTGGTTCGAAGAGCAGGCTGGCATGCTCAAAGTCTCGGGCGAAACCCTCGACGACTATTTCAAATCGTTCAAGGCCTTCGAACTCAAAGACTGGTCGTTCGAAGTCACCAACAAGAGCACCATCGGTTCAGCGACAGGTGGTGCTGGCGCCGGCAAGGCCGAATTCGCCGAATTCAACATCACGAAGCAGACGGACGCCGCCTCTCCCGCGTTCTTCCGCAACTGCGTGGCGGGAGCTCACTACAAGAAAGTGACCCTGGCCATGCGAAAATCGGGCGGTGATCCCAAGAGCGCGGGCAAACCGTTCCTCTTATACAAGTTCGGCACGGTTTTCACGACTAAAGTCTCGTGGGAATCGGGCGAAGACGCACCGACCGAAAAAATCACCTTCGTGTATGGTACGCTCGAAGTTGAATACGCGCCGCAAAATCCGGACGGAACCTTGGCCGCCGGCATCCCGCAAGGCTGGAGCCAAATCACGAACAAAGCCTATCCGTGATTTCGCCGGCTGCGATATTTTCGCTATCGCGTAATGGATGTTGTAATATCGCGGCGGAAGAGCCTTCTCCAGGATCTTTCGCCGCCTATTTGTTCGTGGGACGATGTTCCGGTTTTGATTCTTCGGTTCGCAAATTTGCCCGGTTACGGGCTTCCTTGGAGTTCCTACCGTGCCAGCCACCTCCGATGCATTCATGGAAATGTCCGATCCTGCCGTCTGGGGCGAAACCTACGACGATCAGTTCGGCATGGGCGAATCCGGTCGACAACTCGGTGCGACGGAAATTTCGTCGTTCAGTTTCACTATTGCCGAGTCCGATAATCCCCAACTACCAACTGCCTCGCCGAGGCCAGGCAGAGGAGGTCGGCCGACGACCCCAACCGGGCCGACAACGGCGCCGACAGCAGCGACATCGGAAAAACGAACCTTCTCCGTCTCCAAGTACATCGACAAATCGTCGGCGGACCTGTTTCAAGCCTGTTGCAAAAAAAGTCCGATCGCGTGGTGTATCATCTCGGTCCGCGAGACCGGAGATGGCTCCAAGGGCAGCCGCACGCCATACTTGGTCGTCGAATTTCAGCGCTTGCATGTTGTCAGCTTCAAGTGGGAAGATCTTCCAGGCGACGCGGAATCCGCGCCAAAAATGGAGACAATTGAATTCTCCTACGAAACCGTTCTGATAAAATATTCGCGTCAGGATCGATCGGGCGAGCATCCTGTCGTGAAGATCAAGGGCTACGACTTCTCCAATCACCAGATCGACCCTGCGGAAATCGACTCCAGTCTGGGCGGCGGAATGATGGAACAGGATTAGCCATAATACCGTTCAATTGAAATTCAATACTAACCACAAATAACACGGATGAACACAGATAAAACAAATGAAAATACGGTTTTGCAATAAGGTAGCCGTCCAGGAATTATTCTCATCCGTGTAAATCTGTGTTATCAGTGGTTAGATTGTATTTGATTGAATTTGCAGACGTTGCGTTGGTATTGGAGAAATTCGATTGAATGGTATTGGGATTTGCCATCGAGAATCAGGCCGCTTTTGACTTGGCGATTAGCATGGCGCCTTGCCGAGCGCCAAGCCGCAAGCGGGAAAAATGCAATTGAGGCGCTGACATCATGGCCCAACCAGGACTTCCTACGACGCTTCAGCCATCCTTGATGGATCGGCTCAGAGATCCGGATTCGATCGGAACGCGCGCTCGTCCAGGTTACACGATGAGCCAAATCCTCGATTCCGTGAAAAGCGACCTCGAAGATCTATTGAACACCCGAATCGCGTTTCGAGTTTCCGAAAAGCAATTCCCATCGATCGCCAAGTCAGTCGTCGCCTTCGGAATGCCGGACCTTACCTTTCTGAGCGGCACGGCGCTCGGCAAACAAGAAGAGATCGGTCGGCTGATCGAGAAAGCAATCGCCCTGCACGAACCCCGTTTACGAAACGTTAAAGCCAAGGTCGTACGGGGGCGCGGCGTGGAGTTGCGGCTCCGGTATCACATCGACGCCGAGCTGCGCGTGGACACCGCACAACCCGTGGTCTTCGAGACCGTAGTGGAACTGACGACCGGGCACGTCTCCGTCCAAGAGGGCGGCGGATGATCGACACGCTGTTTCCCTACTACGAGCGCGAACTGATTTTCATTCGGCAATTCGCCCAGGATTTCGCCAAGCAGTATCCCGCAGCCGCCGCTCGGCTACGGCTGGAACCGACGCAAAGCACCGATCCGCATATCGAACGGCTGATCGAATCGTTTGCGCTGCTCGCCGGCCGAATCCATCACAAGCTCGACGACGAATTTCCCGAACTTACGGACGCCCTGCTGGGGCTGCTCTATCCGCACTATCTCGCGCCCGTGCCGTCGATGGCGATCGTGCAATTCGATCTGGATGCCGAGCGCGCGACATTGCCCGATGGATTTCGCATCGAACGCCACAGCATGCTTTCCACGAGTCAGCTGGCGGAGGGGCCGTGCAAGTACCGAACGGGATACGCGACGACGCTTTGGCCGATCGCCGTTGAAAGCGCGGAGTTGATGTCGCCGCCGTTTCCCGCCGGCTATCAGGCGCCGCCTCGGACGGCGGCGGCGCTGAGTCTTCGTCTTGAGTGCCGGGGCAGCCTGAGCTTTGCGGATCTGTCGCTGGATCGTCTGCGTTTTTTCCTGAGCGGCGAGAATCATATCATCGCCAAAATGTACGGACTGCTATTCAACGCGACGACGCAGGTGGTCTTTCGACCGCCGCCCTCCGAATCCGAACTACCCACGATTACACTCGGGCCAGCCGCGAGTCTGTTTCAGGTCGGGTTCGAGAACGATGAGATATTGCTTCCCTACCCCCGGCGTTCCTTTCCGGGCTACTGCCTGCTCACCGAATTGTTTGCGTTTCCCAGTAAATTCCAATTTCTCGACCTGGGCGGCTTTCAGAGGGTCCGCGACGCCGGCTTTGGCAAAGAATTCGAAGTCGTGTTCTACTTCAATCAGCCGGTTACTGGCTTGCAGCAAGCCGTGGACGCCGACACGTTCCGCCTTGGTTGCACGCCGGTCATCAACCTGTACGAGCAAACGGCTGAACCGATAGACGTGTCGCAGCGCCGCCACGAATACCGCATCATTCCCGACGTCGCGCGTCCGATGAGTACGGAGATCTATTCCGTCGATTCCGTGACGAGCGTCAATCCCGTCACTTCCACCGTCATCGAATACGAGCCGTTCTACTCCTTTCGGCACGGTATCCATCGCGATACACAGCACGCGTTTTGGCATGCTTCTCGCCGGGCGGCGCCCGATGACAAAGACCGCGGCGCGGATGTCTTCCTGAGCATGGTCAATCTCGACTTCGATGCAGCCTCGCCCGGAAGCGACACTCTCATCGTCCGCACGACATGCACCAATCGCAACTTGCCGGAACAACTCCAGCGGCTAGGTGACGAACTCTCGCTTCGGCTGGAAGCCGCCGCGCCGCTCTCCGGCATACGCTGTCTGCGCCCGCCGAGCTCGCCCTTGCGTCTGCCGATGCGTCGGCGCGCGTACTGGCGTTTGCTGTCGCATTTGTCGCTAAACTATCTTTCTCTCACGGATAGCGAAGAAGGCCTCGACGCGCTGAAAGAAATACTGCGCCTCTACGACTATTCCGACGCCCAGACCGACGCGCAGCAAGCATCCGTCAATCGACTTCTCGTCGAAGGGCTGACGGCACTGAGCAGCAGGCAGGTCGTTGGCCGAGTCGGGCCGATCGCGACCGGCGGATTCGCGACGGGAGTGGAAGTCACGGTGACGTTCGATGACAAGAATTTCGTCGGCACGGGTGTGTTTCTGGTGGCGAGCGTGCTGGAGCGGTTTTTGGGGCAGTATGTGTCGATCAATTCGTTCACGCAGTTCGTGGCAAAGACGGTGCAAGGCGAGGAGGTTCTGAAGAAATGGCCGCCGCGGGTGGGGAATCTGTCCCAACTCTAGCTGAAAGCCTGTTCGCGGAGGGATTCTGCTTCGATTTTTTCCAGGCCGTTCGGCTCATGGAGAAGATGTCGCCGAACCGCACGCCGTTGGGCTATGACGGACCGCCCGCCACCGAGGTCGTGCGCTTCCGCGTTCACAATTCGCTGACGTTTCCGCCGAGCGAAATCTACCAGATCGAAGCGCCAAACGCGCGAATGAAACTGCCGGTCATGTCCGTCGCCTTCATGGGGTTGACGGGACCAAGCGGCGTGCTGCCCCGGCACTACACGGAACGGCTCATGCTCGCCGCCGAAACGAAAGGTCCCGAGCGGTACGTCGTGCGCGACTGGTTCGATCTTTTCAATCATCGCCTGATCTCGCTCTTTTACCGCGCCTGGACCAAGTATCGCTATTGGCTTGCCTACGAGCGCGGCGAATACGCGGAACTCGACCCGGACATTTTCACCGAAAGCCTGTACTGCCTCATCGGCATGGGCGCCCGGTCGCTTCGCAAAAGGCTCCACGTTTCGGTGCGCCCGGCCGAGTCGAAGCAAGATCACGTTCTCGCCCGTGTCGACGACCTGGCGCTGGTGTTTTATTCGGGCTTCCTGTCGCACCGTCCGCGCTGCGCGATTTCGCTGGAACGCATGCTCGAAGATTATTTCGGCATCCCGATTCGCGTGCTCGAATTCCAGGGGCAATGGCTCCAGCTTGACCCGGAGAATCAATCGCAGGTCGGTACGGAGAACGGCAACAACGCGCTCGGCGCGAATGTCGTCGTCGGCGCGCGCGTGTGGGACATCCGCAGCAAAATACGCATCCGCATGGGGCCACTCACCTATCCGCAGTTCGCATCGTTCCTGCCCGACCAATCGCCGAATGCCCAGCGCAAGCTGTTTTTCACCCTGATGCACCTGGTTCGGCTGTACGTCGGGCCGGAGATCAAAGTCGAGGTGCAGCTGATTTTGAAGGCGAGCGAGATTCCGGCTTGCAAATCGGGAAAAATGGGCGCACGTCTCGGCTGGGATTCTTGGGTCACGAGCAGGCCGAGGAAACGAGATTCCGACGATGCCGTCTTCGCGGGAATTTCGGTCACATGGATTCGCGAATCGAAGAAGTAGTCGGCTCGAACTCGTGAAATAAGGTGAGCCGGGAGCGTGAGCGATCGGAGGAATAAATACGTTTCGCCGCTCCAGTCGCTCACGCTTCTGGCTCGCCAAGTAAATCACAGAGAACACTGAGAATACAGCGCGGCTGAGCCGCCGAAAAACTAACCACAGAGACACTGAGGACACAGAGAAAATACCTCTAAGGAAAGCAGGAATGCAGGAAAGATTTATCTAGGTTTTTCCTGCTTTCCTGTATTCCTTAGAGCGGTTAACCATCGGATTGCATACGTCGTAGTGCGGGCTTTAGCCCGCTTCCTACCCAAAGCGGGCTAAAGCCCGCACTACGAAATGCGCAATGCAATCGTTAACCGCTCTAGAGTCTTTGGTACCATTGTGTTTTCAGCGATAAGAAAATCTTCGCGAACAGCGAGGGATGAAAAGCGTTGGTAGTTCAGAGCAATTCAAAGGAATTAGCGAGAGACAGCTAACGACATTGAGCCTCAAAATCGAGACGATGATGGAGTGTTTTTCATCGATCCTCCTTATTTCTTATTCCTCTCTCTGTGCTCTCGGTGTTCTCCGTGGTGAGAACTCCGGGTTAGTCCGCAAGCGGAAAACCCCCTTCACGGTCACAGCAGGCCCGCATCCGCGTCGTGGGAAGTGAACCGCAGGATCGGCGAGTCGCCGACGCGACCGCCGGAGAAAGGAAATCGAGAGATTCTTTCAGATGCTTGTCCGATATGGGCAATTCATTGCCATATAGGAAATGAGAGCCAAACGAGACGCGAATTGACACGGCGAGTAATGAGAACTCGCGGCGGATTCGACCAAGAGAAATAATGGGAAGAAACAGATAAACTCTTGCAGGCTTTTTACCGTGCATTTATACTAGCGGCAGGGTAACAAAGCCTGGTGGTTCAGAAAAACCCGGCCAGGTTGTGCGAGAGACGAGACCCATTCTTGCTCTTCAACCGGCCCATTCACATCAAACGGGAGAAAACGACCATGCCAGATGCAGATCTTCTCAAGGGACTCAGGGCGGCCAAAGGCAAGCCGCAGTACTTTGCCTTTATTCCCAAAGGCCCGGCCGACGGAAAACTGATCGTCTCGAAGGCTAAAGTGAAAGCGAAAGATATCGCCGCGGCCAAGAAAGAGATCGGCGGCGGCAATCCGATCACGGGCAAGTGCTTCGGCTCCATCGCCGAGATGGTCTTTACCACCGCCAAGGCGGCGCCCGCCACGCTCAAGAATGCCATCAAGATCGTCAGCAAACGCGATGCTGGCGTTCCGGTCATCGCTGAATTCCAGCTGGCAGCCGACGCCGACGTCGATGAAGGCGAATCCGAGGGCGAAGAGGCCGACACCTCGCTGCCTCCAACGGCTCCGCCTCCTCCTCCAAGCGCACCGCAGGCACAGCAGGCCACGGGCGGCGATGCCAAAATTACCGGCATCCAGAAGGCCCTGGCGAAACTCGGCTTCGACCCCGGCGCGATCGACGGCGTATCCGGACCGAAGACTCAGGACGCTGTCAGAAAATTCCAGCAGGCGCACGGCCTCGCGGCCGACGGTATCGCCGGCCCGAAGACTCAAGCGGCAATTGCCAAGGCGCTCAAAGGCGAAGCCACGCCTCCCCCAGGCGACACTGGCGGAGGAAGTCCGGACTCCCCGCGCGATGCTGCTCCGCCTGCTCCGCCGCCGCTCCCGGAAACGTCCGGCGACGCCGCCGACGGCGATGGCTCGGCCTCGCCGCGACAGCTGGACCTACGCCACTGGCTTGCCGCCCGCCAGAATGCAATCAACGGCTTGAAGGCTCTCGCCGCCAAGGTCGCGGGCACGAAGCACGGCGATGCCGCGGGCGTCGTCAAGGAAATCGCCGGCCTCATCGCGAAGCTTCCCGCCAACCCGGCGCCCCAAGACATCGACAGACTCGAAGCGTTCATCATCAACGACGAGGCGATTACCGCAGCCGAGCAAAGCCCCAAACATTTCCACGACCTGAATCTCCGGCAGCCGTTGCTAGACGCACTGGAGACGTTGAAACACACTGCGTAAGCATCGAAAGCCGAAGCAGGCCGAGGATCGCGAAAGCCTTCCTCGGCTCTTCTCGACCATCGAATGGGTTTCCATTTGCTGATCCGGAAACACCATCTCAATCACGCTCCGCGCGTTCAGGCACTGGATCTTTTACCATGAGCAAAATGTCAGCCTTTTGGACGGTGGTCAGCAGCATCACCGGACAAACGGTCACCAGTTCCAGCGATTCGCAAGAATCGGAAGCGATTGAAGTCTCAGAAGAGCAGCAATCCGAGGAATTACAGTCCACCTCCGAAGAGTTATACACGCCGGAAGAGCCATCCGAAGAAATGGAATCGGTTGCCGACGAGACGGACGTCTCGGAGGAACAACAATCCGAAGGCGAGGAATCGACCTCCGAAGAGCAGCTGTCCGAGGAGTTGCAATCCTACCCTGACGAAACGAACGCTTCGGAAGAGCAGCCACTCTACTCAGAGGAACCTTCTTCCGAAGAGCAGCAGTCCGAGGAGCTGCAATCCTACCCTGACGAAACGAACGCTTCGGAAGAGCAGCCACTCTACTCAGAGGAACCTTCTTCCGAAGAGCAGCAGTCCGAGGAGCTGCAATCCTTCTCTGATGAGGCGGAGTCCGAGGATCCTCAGGGTGCTCCAGCGCCTTCGAAGAAGGAGCTGAATAAACAGAAGAACGTTGAAGAAGGCGCAAGGACGTTTGGCTCGGACGGCGCCAAGTTCGCCGAGGTAAAGGGCGCCGACAAACTGAACGATCGCCAAAAAACCATCTTCAACGAAAAACTGCAGAAAGCCATCGAGAAGGACCCGCGTGCCAAAAAGGGCACGATGACGGAGAAAGAACTCAAGGCCCTCGCGCAAAAGGCCGCGGCTGTCACCGAGAAGCTTTCGCAAACCAAGCTTGGCAAGAAGGTCAACGAACTGTCCCTGAAATCAGAATCGCTGAAAGACAACATCGTGGACTTGCAGAACAAGGGTTGGAAGATCAAAGTCGGCAAGCGAGGCGGAGGCAGCTACACCAACTCCGCCTCCAAGACGATCACGATCGATCCGTCCGAAAGCACCAAAGACATCGTCATGGGATTGGCCCACGAAACCGGGCACGCCGAGTACACCGCGCCGGCCGACCCGTCGGTCAGCGATCCCAGCCCCGATTTGGCAAAGGGGCTCGATTATATCCGCAAGGTTGTTGAAAACGCCTTGCTCGACGAAGGCCAGGCCCAGATCACCGCATGCAAGGCGGCCAAAGAATTAGAAGCGAAGGGCGAGACGGGACTCAATATCCCCGGCGGACATTCCGCCGAATACAAGGCCGTCTATGACAAAATCGTCGATGGCACGTACAGCATGGATCAGGGCCGCAAGGAAATGGCCAAGATCATGGGCAGCGAAACGACAAGTAACAGCGGCGAGAACTACATCGACTACTATTCCAAGGCGCCGCGCAAGGCCTGGAACAAGGCGCATCCGACCGCGCAGGTTCCCGCCACGACCCGCGTCACCGTATTCAACTAATCTGGAGTGAAACATGGTGGCCAAAGCGAACATCTTCGACCTCATCGAACAGCTCAGCCAGAGCCTGCCGTTCGACTCCGCCAAAGTCGCCCAGATTCTGGGCACGCAACTCGAAGCCGACCCCGAGGAAGATTCGCCCGTGCTGAGTTCCTACCTACTGCCCGAAGGCGGCGAAAGCACCCTCTTCGACAGCGTCGAACTGCGCGTGCCCGATCCTTCCTTTGGCAGCGGCGGCGGCATGCTGAGCGCCACCCTCAAAGAGGATATCGGCATCGATTCCCAGGCGATCTTCAACCAGTACGGCCTCGAATTCCAGCAAGAAGTGCCCTCGCCGCGCACTCCGCCTGGCATACCGGCTTACTACAACTACGAGCTTCCCTGGGGAACCCTGTCGCTCGGCGTGACCAACGACGATGCCGACAAACTCGTCTCGTTCATCATGAAACCCAAGGAAATGGATTAAGTCCGCCATTCGCGGGCACGTTCACGAAACAACTCTCGCATTCTTGCCTCCCAGGGTGATGCGACCTGATTTGAAAGAAATAAGCCATGAGCATGATATTCAGGAATTTCTGGAAGAACGTCGTCGGGATTGATAAGCCCCTGGTTCGGCCGAGGATCGTCCTCAAGCCGCGCCGCGTGGTTGACAGGCCCGACGGCGAGCAGGAACACGAAACCGAAACCGACGAAAGCGAATCCGCCGAACTGGCGGCCGAGATGGCGGCATTGGAACGGCAGACAGCTGCCGCCGAGGCGCGCGCCGAATTCGCCGAGCACCAGGCCGAACTCGCCATGGAACGCGCTCGTACAGCAGAGCAGCAAGCGGAGACGGCAGCGATCAAGTCGCAGATCATGGGGCGTCTCCAGGCTCTCGCCAATCCCTATCGCCACGCCGTCGCCGCCGGCGGTCCCGACGCGCCGCAGTTGCAGATGCTCTTCGGCATGGTGCGGACGAGCATCGCCCAGCAACAGTTTACCAAGGCCTCCGAAGCTCTCGACCTGATGGAATCGATGCTAGGCGCCCCCGCCGTTCCCGCTCCTGAGATTCCCGAATTCGAAACGGTTCCACCGGAATACGGGAACTCCGAATACGCCCAGCCCGATAATGGCGATCCTGACGCTCAGCCCACTTACCCCGCCGATGGGGAATATTCGTACGAAACTCCAACGCCGGACGAGGGCCAAGCGCCGCCAGCGAATCACGATCTCTTCCAGGAACTCGACGCTCAAGTGGAAACCGGAAGGCTCATGGACCGCGTCAAGAGTCTGCTCGCGCCCTTCAAACAGGCGCTGATGAACCAAAGCCCCGATTCCGAGCAGCTTCAGTCGGCCTTCAGCATGATTCAGTCGAGCCTCGACAATCAGGATTACCCCCTGGCTGGCGAATGGGTGGACTACCTCGAACAACTGCTCGCCCATCAATCGAATCAACCATCCGAAACATTCGCCGACACTCCAGGCGATGGACAGTTGATCGATCCGTTCGCGCAACCGGAACCCACGGAGCAAGAATCTCCGGAGGTTCAAACGGAGCAAAGCTTCGCGCCGGCGCCGCTGGGCGACAACGTGCAGGCGTTCATCGGACCGGGCGACATCATTCCGATCGTCAAGGATCTCTTCGGACCGTTGAGCGCGAATTGCAAGGTGACCAACAACACCCAACACACCTTGACGTTGGACCCGTCGAGCCTGAGCGAGAAGCCGCACTCGGGCGAATTCAAATCGCCGCCGCCCACGCAAATTCCGCCGGGCAAGGAAGAATTCGTCGCCGTGAATAAGTCAACGCTCGGCATGCACTTCGCAGGCGTCGAGTTCAAGGTTCGCTATTTCATCGACGAACAGAAAACCGCCTGGACGATGCACTTCGACAATCCGCGCGTCGGCGATAACAGTGCCGAAGCTCCCGTCTCCGGCCCCAACAAAGATCAATTCCAGGGCGGCGCGTCGTTCGGCCAAGGCCCCGATGCCGTCTTCCTGTTCACACTGAGTCCCGTAGGTGGACCTGGCCCAGGACCCGGACCCGGACCTGGCCCCGGTCCAGGCCCCGGACCTGGACCTGCCCCGACGCCAACGCCAGCCGTGAACGCGAACTGCCTCATCACGATCACGAACAACTCCAAATCGGTCCTCACGCTGACCGACCAACAGAACGAGCGCGGCGACTTCATGACGAACCCAGCCGCGTCCATTCCGCCGGGCGGCAACACATCCTTCGTTTTCGTGCATACGCCCAACGACAACGACCCCAAGGACCAGGGCTGTAAGGGCAACGTGACCTACCAGGTCGGCGATCCGCTCGCCGCCGTCTGGCGGCTGGAGTGGGACAACCCCGTGGGCCAAAAGAACACGGCCGGGAGTACGCTCAACCCGCAGACGGCGGGATTCCAGGCACTCGAGCAGATCGGGCAGGGCGACGAGAACGTGCCCGTCGCGTTCACGCTTTCGGGCGGCGGTCAAGGTCCGGGTCCAGGGCCAGGACCTGCTCCGGGGCCTGGGCCGCAACCGCCAATCCCGCCAATCCCGCCGGTGCCTCCCGTTCCCCCAGTTCCGCCCGTGCCGCCGGAGGTTGAACCGGAGTTCAAGCCGCCGGTCGAAGAGAAGCAGCCGACGCTCCGCCAGGGCGACGAGAGTCCGGATGGCTGGGTGGAGTATCTGCAGACTCGCTTGAACCGCCGCCTGAGACCGTCGCCTAAACTGAAAGAAGACGGCAACTTCGGGCCCGCGACGCTGAAGGCAGTGCTCGCATATCAGCGACAGGAAGGGCTTCAGGTCGATGGAACCGTTGGAAACCAGACCTGGGCGTCGCTTCGTCTCGCCGACGCCGAGGCCGTGGGCACCGATGGACGAAAGCCGCACACGTTCGTTGACAAGGGCGTGAAGGGCCGATGGTTGTCCGAAGGCGGGTTGGCCATCTATACCAAGGGCACGGATTCGATGGAATTGGCCGTCGTTTCCGTCGGCAACGACGTCAACCTTCAGGGCGAAAACCTGAACGTGTTCGTCACCGCTCCGGGCAACAAACGCAAGGGCGTCGTCGCGAAAATCGGCCCGCCGCTGCACAAGACATCGACCGGCGAAGGAAACGTGCACCAGGTCGTCCTCGCCAACTTCACGACAGCGTTTCCGTCGAACCCCCCAGGGGCGAGCGTCGCCAACTACGTCATCGAAGGCTACTTCGATCAGGCACTCGGCGGCGATTTCTGGACCAGCACCCGCGACGCGATCGTGATCCATTGATCGCCGACGAATTCCGCCGAAGGCAGAAAGTCGGATCGTGAGTTCTGAATTTGGGCTTTCGGCGTTTAATCTGCGAGAGGTTCTGCCGCTAGCGGCTTAGCGCTCAGCTTGGCGCCATGCAGAGCGCTAAGCCGCTAATGCCTATCGGGAATTCATTTTTTGAAAACTCCTGAGGGTTGAAATTGTAAAACGAGAAATGACGGGTTCAAGACGGCATTGCGTATCTACTCCTGAGGACTCTAATCTATCTTTTGCTTTCCGCGACGCCGCGATTTCCGCGACGTCAAATTACTTGGAGTGATCTCACATGTCGTTAAAATGGCTGGCGCTTCTGATTTTCGTTGCCGCGTTTGGCTGCGCTGAACGTCCTGCGGCGCAAAAGTCCATCGCCAAATCCGATCCTACTAACACGCCTACGGAACAGGTCCACGCGACTTCGCCGGAACCAAAAGCCGCGAAGGTCGAACTCAAGTCGGAGCCGGAGACGAAGGCCGCAGCGAAAGAAAACGCCAAGGCCAAGCCGAGCATCCCAGATGTGCTTGATCCCGCGATTCAGAAACAGGCTCGAATCCTCCTGGCGGCGGATGCCACGGAACGCGAAAAGGCGGCGGCGTTCTTGGTCGCAATGAAACGGCCAGCCATCCCCTATTTGCTCGAAGTTTATCTCGACGACCAGGATCAGCCGCGCGTGCCAGTGGACAAAGCGTTGAATCAGGTATTGAGGGTCAAAGCGGCGCATTCGATCGATGACGAAGCGATCGCGATTTTGCTTGACGCTTTGAAGCATCCGAGCGCGCCAATTCGACGCGCTGCGTTTCGCAGCCTCATTGACGAGATTATTGCACCCAAGGTCCCAGAGTCGATCTTCGATGGATTGCGCGCCGCTGCCAAGTCAGATGCAGATCCACACAACCGTCAGCATGCAAAGAACTTGTTGTCGTCAACGGCACAACCGATCGTCGATCGCATGCTTTTACCTTCTGCCAACCCTGCGGACGACGCCGCCGATTTTGCGATCTTGAATCGCATTGGTTCGGAAGCGTTGGCTCCGCTGAATCGAGGCATCAAAGCCGCGGATGTAGAATTCGATATCCTTCGCCGGAGCCCAAGTCCCGTGGTTCAAAATCGTCTATTACGACTGACCAACTGGAAATTGCGAGCCTCAAACACCGCGGCAATTATTCGTTTTAATTCCTCGCTTGGCGACTAGCCGCGTCACGGCGAAACCGCCAGCTCAATCCCTGAATATGTTTGACGCCTTGTCTCGCATATGGATTATGAGGGCAGTTCCGTGAAAAATCATTTCTTCCGCGGTCGAGGTCGCAATGACTGAGCAGGAGTGCCGCTCACCCGGCCCACACGTCCGCGGCTGTTGGGTAGTGGACCTACTGCTTGGCAAGAGGTAAGCTCGGGTACTTTACCCATTTCGCCCACGCTTCAGCCTAACCAAGGCGACGAGCATTGGAACCTTCCCTCGGCTTGTTGGCCAACACCCCCCAAAAGACGCGAAAAAAGGCCGAAAAAATGCGAAATCGCTTGGCCATCGGCTGTTGGCCAACCCCTCGGCTTCCTGGCCAAGCGGGTGATCTTTCGCAATGTAACGACACCCGCAATCGGCCGTCTTGGCGTCGTTTTATCGACCCAGCTCGGGCTTGCGTTATTCGGGTGATTCTGTATACCTCGCGTCCGAAACGGATACCATTTGCGGCTGTTCATCTCGCCAACTCCCGGGGAGCGTGCTCCCAATCACAGCCGGGGAATTTGGTCAAGCTGCGTCATTTCGCCTGTTGAATCAGTCTTGGGAGGTCAGGATGACTACCACCGCGCTAGCCGCGCTTTCGTGCGTGTTTCTTTCGCTTTCGATCAATGGGCCAAGCCTTACGAGTCTTCAAGATGCTCAGAAACAGGTAAAGTCGGCGCCGCCGATTCAGCAGGTCTCCGGCGAGGAAAAGAAATCGCCGGCGGCCAAGCCAAATTTCGAGAAGTTGTCGCTCGCCGAGCAAATCGCTCATTTGAAGCGATCGATCGAAGGCGATCTGAAAAATCTCGAGGCGATGAAACTCGAAGAAGAAAATCCGGAGAACGAATATCGCCAGGCGGAATCCCGATTCCAGGCGCTCGATACTCATTGGAGCGAGCAAACCAAGAAGATACAGCAACTGAAGGACATGGGGAAAAAAGCCGAGGCCGACCTGCTCGAAAAGGAGCTGCGCGATCTGAAGAAAAAGCGGGATTTGGCAAAAGATCGATTCGAGTTGACGATTCAGGAACGCAAGACGCTTCGTGAGAAAGCGATCGCCCTGCGGACGAAGGTGCAACAGGATCAGACGGCACTGAGCAAACTCACGGGTGAAGGCCCGCCCGTCGCCGAGCCGACGCCGGCCATCACCAACGGGCAGGCCACGGAGAATCCGCCTTCCAAGACACCGCCGAAGGGCGTCGTTGAAGCGCCGCCGACGAACCCGCCGACGGCTCGAAACCAGCCGGGAATTCCGGGAATCACGCCGCCCGTCAAACCAAACCCTGCCGGGAATCCGGAAGCGAAAAACGCTCCGCCGACGCAGCCTCCGCCGGCCGTGCAACCCGTTCCGAAGGAGTTGGTGCGTGCTCGTGCCGAGGCGAAATCAAAGCAAGACGCTGCCACGGAAGCCACGCAAAAAGTGCAAACGGTGACCGATCGGCTCAACGGACTGCGAAAGAACATCGGCCTCGAACAGCAGCTTCTCGACAACGCCCGCAAAAAGGCCGAGCAGGCACAGAAAGCATTGGCTGTTATCAACAAGAGCATGGAAAAGGCCCGTGCCACCGATCCGACGAAGCTCGGCGAACTCAGTCAGCAAAAGGCGGAAATCACCGAGAGCATCAGCAAGGCCAACGACGCCATCCAGGCTAGCCAAAATCGCCTCAACGAATTGCGCGAGGAATTGAACGTGCTCCAGCGCGAGGAAATTGCCGCCTTGCGCGAGGCCGACCAGAAACGGCGAGAATCGGACATCGCGCAGAAAAAGGTCGAGCAGCTCCAGAACCCGTTTACGCCGCACAATCTGGTGCAGTGGATTTTTCACCACGGACCGAGACTGCTGACGATCCTGATTGGCATGTTCGTCGTGCATCTTCTGGTTCGGCTATGCAGCCATCGTATCGCCCAGGTGATCTCGCGAAGCAGCAGCCGGGGCACGGAAGAAGACCACGCCAATCGCTCGCTCACACTCGTCAACGTCTTCCGCAACACCGCCACGCTTGCCGTGATCGGCGGCGGCACGTTCATGATCCTCGACGAAGTCGGCATTCCGATCATGCCGTTGATGGGCGGCGCCGCCGTCGTCGGTCTGGCAGTCGCCTTCGGCGCCCAGAATCTGATTCGCGATTATTTCTCGGGGTTCATGGTCCTTCTCGAAGATCAATACGGCATCAACGATGTCGTGAGCATCGACAACATCGCGGGCGTCGTCGAAAAAATCAGCTTGCGCATGACCGTCTTGCGCGACCTTCGCGGCGTGGTTCACTTCATTCCGCATGGGACCATTCAGCGCGTCAGTAACCTGACGCACGGCTGGTCGCGCGCGTTCTTCGAGATCGGCGTCGCCTATAAAGAGGATCCCGACCGCGTCATGGCGCTCCTTATCGATCTTGCCAAGGAAATCCGCCAAGATCCCGTTCACGGGCCAGACATTCTCGAAGATCCCGAAATGCTCGGCGTGGACAGCCTCGGCGATTCCGCGGTGAAGATTTGCTTCTTCCTGAAGACCAAGCCGCTCAAGCAATGGCCGGTGCAGCGCGAGCTGTTGCGCCGGATCAAGCGAAAATTCGACGAGCTAGGAATCGAGATTCCATTCCCGCATCGAACAATCTACCATCACTACGACGATGGCAACGCTCCGGCCGCTCGCCGGTATCGCGACGAAGAAGCCGCCGCCGCGTGAGTGCTCGATGCGATAAATCGCCGCGCGTCGCCAAAATCTTGCGTTTCCCGGAGCCGGAGTCGGTAAAATGTACGCAGTAACGCAAACCTGCAAACTGCCGCATTCGCCAACCTGATTGATCCGGGAAAATGCATCACCATGAAAAGAAATCTCTCCCTCCTCGCGGCATGGCTGTTCGCGCTGTCCGCCAATGCTCAGACCGCGACGGATCGGGCAGCCATCAATTTCAATCGCGACATTCGGCCGATCCTTTCGGAAAACTGCTTCTATTGCCACGGGCAGGACGGCGCCAAACGCAAGGCGGGGCTTCGGCTCGACGAGCGGGCGGCGGCGGTGCAGGCTGGGGCGATCGTGCCGAAAGATCTCGCCGCCAGCGAATTGGTGAAGCGCATCCACTCGAGCGATCCGAAGTCGCTGATGCCGCCGGTGAAGTCGAATCGGCGTCTCTCGGCCGAGCAGAAGAAGCTGCTGGAGCAATGGATTCGCGAAGGCGCCGAATACGCGATGCACTGGGCATACGTGGCGCCGCGGCGGCCGCCCGTGCCTGCCGTGAAACGGGCTGACTGGGTTCGCAACCCGATCGACGCCTTCGTGCTCGCCAATCTCGAACGCGAGAAATTTTCGCCGTCGCCCGAGGCGGATCGCGCGACGCTCATTCGCAGGCTTTGCATCGACCTCACTGGACTGCCACCCACACCCCAGGAAGTAGACGCTTTCATCGCCGACGCCGATCCGCTGGCGTACGAAAAGCTGGTGGACCGCCTGCTCGCCAGTCCGAATTATGGTGAACGGATGGCGCTGCCCTGGCTCGATGCCGCGCGCTATGCCGATAGCAATGGGTTCCAGCAGGACGGCGACACCTGGCAGTGGATCTGGCGCGACTGGGTCGTGCGGGCGTTGAATGCCGACTTGCCGTTCGATCAATTCACGATTTGGCAACTCGCAGGCGATCTGCTGCCGAACGCCACGGTTGACCAGAAAATCGCCAGCGGCTTCAATCGCAACCATCTGCTCAACGGCGAAGGCGGGGCGATCCCCGAGGAGCAGCGCTGGGTGATCCTCTTCGACCGCATGGACACCACCGCGACCACCTGGCTTGGCCTGACGATGGCGTGCGCGCAGTGCCACGATCACAAGTACGATCCGATCACGATGCGCGATTACTATAGCTTACTCGATGGTTTCAACCGCGTGCCGGAGACAGGCACGCCGCAGCGGCAGTCGGCGCGTATTCGCGTCGCGGCCCCGTTCATCGAGCTGCCGACGGAAGAGAACCAAATCCGCATCAAGAAATTCGAGACCGAAATCGCCCTGGCCGAGGCGGAAGCGAAAAAGGCCGGCAACAAAGGCGCGGACTCGGCGAGAATCACCCAACTCAAGAAAAGCCTCGCCGACTACAAGGCCGATCAGATCCCACGCGTCATGGTCATGAGCGACGCCAAGCCGCGCGAGACCAAAATCCTCGACCGCGGCGAATATCTCAAGCCGACGAAAAAGGTGAACTTCGACACGCCTGCCTTCCTCCCGCCCATGCCGAAAGACGCTCCCAGAGACCGTCTCGGCTTCGCCCGTTGGCTGGTCTCCGCGGAACAACCACTCACGGCTCGCGTTCAGGTCAATCGCATGTGGCAGCACTTCTTCGGCGCGGGCATCGTCAAGACCTCCGAGGATTTCGGCGTTCAGGGCGAATATCCCGTTCATGGTGCGTTGCTCGACTGGTTGGCCGTCGAATTTCGCGAACGCGGATGGAGCATGAAAGCACTGAATCGGCTCATTGTAACCAGTGCGACCTATCGGCAATCCAGCAAGATGACGGCTGAGTTGCGAAACCGCGATCCCGAAAATCGGCACTACGCCCGCGCCAGCCGATTCCGCATGCCTTCGATGCTGCTGCGCGACTGGGCTTTGGCCTCGTCCGGTTTGCTCGAACGACAGATCGGCGGCAAACCGGTCTACCCCTACCAGCCGCCGCAGGTATGGGAGGCGCTGGCGATCACCAAGGAACGCGATTTCACCTATCCCGCGTCCACCGGCCCTGACCTCTATCGGCGCAGCCTGTACACGTTCTGGCGACGCACCGTTGGCCCGGCCAACATGTTCGACGCATCGAATCGCCAGACCTGCCGAGTCCGACAAACGACAACGAGCACGCCGCTGCACGTGCTCACAACCCTCAACGACCCGACGTGGGTCGAGGCCGCCCGCGTTCTCGCGCAACGCAGCATGAAAGCAAACGCCGACCTGAACGCCCGATTGACCTTTGCGTTTCGCCAAGTCGTGGCCCGCCGACCCACGGACGATGACATGAAAGCGCTGCGGCGCATGCACGACCGGCAGGCGAAATTCTTCAGTGCCGACGTCAAATCAGCCAAGGCGTTGCTCGGCGTCGGCGCCAGCCGGCGTGATGAGACGCTCGACGCAGCCGAGCACGCCGCCCTGACATCGGTTTGCCTGGCGATACTGAATCTCGACGAAGCCCTGACGCGGGAGTAAGTGCCGTTTAGCCGCGACGCGCAGCGGAGCGCGGACGGAATCCCGCGCTCCGCTGGCGCGTCGCGGCTAATCGAAAGAACGATCCCCGAAACGATGAAAGGACCCACGACGATGACGCATCCGATTGACGATTATTTCGCACGATTGAATCGCCGCCAGTTTTTTGGCTCTTCCGCGACGGGTATTGGGCTTGCCGCGCTTTCGTCGTTACTCGGCGCGGACTCGGCAGCCGCCCAATCTGGCCTGCCGGGTTTACCGCATTTTGCCCCCAAGGCACGGCGTGTTGTCGTGCTTTGGCAGGGCGGCGGGCCGTCGCACGTCGATCTCTTCGACGACAAGCCGATGCTCCGGCGCATGGCGGGCCGCGATATTCCCGACTCGGTCCGGGGCAACACCCGGCTATCCACGATGTCGAGCAGCTATGGCCGATGGCCGTGCGTGCCCGCGATCAAGCCGCACCGCCGATATGGCCGCTCGGGTCTCGCGCTGAGCGAGATGCTGCCGAATGTCGGTGCGCTGGCGGATGATATTTGCGTGGTCCGAAGCATGCACACGGAAGCCGTCAACCATGCTCCGGGTGTGACATTCTTCATGACAGGATCACAGGTACCGGGCCGCCCGAGCCTTGGCGCCTGGCTCTCCTATGGTCTTGGCAGCGAGAGCGAAAACCTGCCGACCTTCGTGGCGATGACGTCGAGCGATCGCGGTCGAACCTGCGGGCAGCTCTTCTTCGACTATTACTGGGGTTCCGGCTTTCTGCCGAGCCGATTCCAGGGCGTTCGCTTTCGCAACACCGGCGATCTGGTCCCCTACCTCGCCAATCCTGCTGGCGTGAGTCGTGAATCACGGCGAGCGCTGCTCGACGATCTCGCCGCGATGAACGCCTCCCGCCAGGCGGAGTACGGCGATCCCGAAATCGAAACGCGGATTGCGCAGTATGAGATGGCGTTTCGCATGCAGGCCAGCGTGCCCGAACTCGTCGATTTTACCAATGAACCTCGCCGCGTGATCGATCGCTACGGTCCCGATGCCCTGGTAAAGGGCACGTTCGCGAATAACTGTCTGGTCGCTCGCCGATTGCTCGAGCGCGGCGTTCGTTTCGTGCAGCTGATGCATTCGGGTTGGGACCAGCACAGTAATCTGTTCACGCAACTCGAAGCACAATGCCGCGACACCGAAGGTCCATCGGCTGCTCTGGTCCACGACCTCAAGGAACGCGGCATGCTCGATGACACGCTCGTGATATGGGGTGGCGAATTCGGACGCACGCCGTTCGGCCAGGGCGACCCGGCAGCGCCGCGCGGCCGCGACCACTTTGGCCGAGCGTTCAGCTGGTGGCTCGCGGGCGGAGGCATCAAGCCCGGAATCGTTCACGGCGAAACTGATGACTTCGGCTGGAACATCACCGCCGATCCCGTTCACGTCCACGACATGCAGGCGACGCTCCTGCACCTGTGCGGCATCGACCACAGGCGCTTGACCTTCCGCTACCAGGGCCGGCAGTACCGCCTGACCGATGTGCACGGCGAGGTTGTCCGCGCCATCTGCCGAGACGGGTAAAATCGTTATCCAGCATGCCGATTCGGAAATCTTAATAATTTTACAGTTTCCCATTGCGGCAAGGACAGAATAGGGAGTATGATACATTATCATTCTCCGCTTCAGTTCCCGCGCCCGGCGAAGCCCGAATCGTGGGAGGTCATGTCCCGATGGCCAGTGACCCGATTGAAAAATTTCGCAAAAAAGCTCAAGAAGCCCTTTCGCGCGGCCAATACCAAGAAGCACGCCTGATCTATCAAGAGGCGCTCGGCTACCGCAGCGACAGCCCCGAGGTGCATTACGGCATCGCCGCCGTCAGCTTTCTACTCGGCGATCTTCATAGCGCCATCTATCACTTCAAGGAAGTCATTCGCCTCGATCCGTTTCGCGCGACGGCGTTCATCAATCTCGGCGCCGTGCAGAATCGCGTCGGCAGCTACGACGAGGCGATAACGTCGCTGCGCCGAGGCATCCAACTCGACCCGGAGCGATCCGAGGGTTACTACAACCTCGGCCTGGTGTACAAGCAGCTCGGCCAGATGGATTTGGCGATCGCCGCCTACCGCGAGGCGATTCGGATCGATCCTCGCATGCTTGACGCACATTTCAACTTGGGCAACATCTTCTTCGAGAAAGAACAATTTGCCGTCGCGCTTGCGCATTATCGCCAGGCTCTCGAGCTTCGCCCGCGCTGGGAAAAGGCGATGCGTGCCGTCGAGCACACGGAATCTCTGCTTTCTCAAAAAGGCGAGCCTTCCAGCCCTCAGCCGACGGTGTTGCGCGAAAAATCCGCCCTGGATCCGAATCGCCATGTGGAGCCTGAAGTCCACGGCAGCATCCTGCGTGATTTACACAAACTCGTGGTCGAGATCGATGGTGAAAGCCAGCAAGTTATCGATTTTCTCCGCAAGGAAGTCGAGGAGTCGATCCGCAATCTCTCCATCTGCATCATCGGGTCCGGCGATGGCCGACTGAACCTCGACGATCAGATGATGAAGATGACGGAGGTCATGGGCAAGCTCCAGGAACTTCGCGACAGAACCCATCAGCGAATGGAGCGTGCCAAGGTCTTGGCCGACAAGATCGGTTCGACCTGAGATTCATTTCGCAGATTACCCGAATTATCCGAACAATCCGAATAACGGACAAAGTCCTTCTTTCTGTCAAGCTCAACCTAACTTTCGCCGAAAAAGAATGAGAGCAGAAATCGCGGATTCCGCGAGGCGCCTGGGGCAATTCGCTGGATGGGATGGTCCATGAAAATGACACGAATGGGACTATGTTTTCTGATGGCGGGCTGTCTGGCGTCTTCGCCAGCATTCGGGCAGCAGTCGGCGAATCAACCGCTCTTCCCCGTTCCCTCGCCGACCGAGGACCAGAAAGAAATCCGAGCGACGAAACCCGTCGGTCCCGCGGCGAGCGGCGGACTCTCGGACTGGATCACCTACCAGCAGCGCGAACCTGACGGCATGCCGAGGCGGTACACGCCGCTTTACACGGAAACCTACCTTAGGGCCGGTCCGTCGATTCCGATTGGTGGGACGACCTTGAGCAATGAATTGGCGACCGGTTGGTCCGTCGTCGCTGGCGTGCGTGCGTTATTCTTCAATGAACCTCACACGCGTGCCTGGGTCGCTGACCTCCATATCATCAACACCCACCAATACAACAACGGCAATGCAACCGCATTCCCTTTGACGATCTTCAACGGCAACACGCGCACCGATCTCGGCGTCAATGGCACGCCGGGCGGTACGGTCAATGCCTCCAATCGCACCATGGTAGGCCTCGGCGCGGGGCGTCAGTGGTACCTCTGGGAACCCGCCAACATCGCCGAGGGGACGCGCTGGCGCGTCGGATTCGACGGCGGCGGGCGTTATGGCTCGCATCGGCTTGACTTGAACGAGGCACGCCACCTCATCGGCGTCGTCGAATCGATGTACGTCGGAGCTTCCACCGACTTCGAATGCCCGTGGCGCTCCGTGATCTTCACCGCAGGCGCACGCCTGGAATACGTATACACCTGGAGCGGCGTGCTTCAGCAAATCAGCGACATGCAAGATTTCAACATCTTCCTCACGGCCGGCCTGCGCTATTAGCAACCGCGCTACGCAGCGCGCCGCGCGGGCATCACGGGCTTCCCCGCCACGACTTCGACGATGCGGTCAGCCGCGTGTTCGCACGCGCCGGGCGAGCCGAATCGATCGCGCAACTCTTCCAGTTCTTTGCACAGACCGCTGTACGCAAATTCGTCGTCAAGCCAATGAAGAACCTTGCTCGCAACAGCATGCGGATCGATCCGTGAACCTGCGAATTCCGGGTACAATTTCTTCTCGGCAAGAAGATTGACGAGCGTAATCGTATCGACCGAGATCAATCGCTTGACAATGGCTGTCATCACGGGGCCGAGCGAATAGAGAATCACGGTCGGTTTCGCACGATAGAGAAGTTCCAGCGACACCGAGCCGGAAACGGAAATGCACGCCTTCGACATTTCGATGATCTCCGGCGTGCGTCCGACTAGCGCTCGCGCGGGCAGGCCTGGGTGTTTGCTCAGCATCTTCTCCGCCATTGCACGCTGCGTCTCTTTGTAGCTCGCGATGAGAAAACGTGTCTCGGGATGCTCGCGATGGATCCGCTCGGCGGCTTGCAGCTGGTAAGGCAGATTGTTCTCGACCTCCATGGTGCGCGACCCGGGAAGGATGCCAATGAGCGTTTGACCAGCCGCGCGTTCCACCGCCATGAAATCAGCGTCAAGCTGCTGCCTTGGACATTCGTCGAAGAACGGGTGGCCGACGTATTCCGCATGCACGCCGCGCTGCCGATACCACTCCTTCTCGAACGGCAAAGAGCAGAGAACGTGATCGACATACTTGCGCATCTTGTTGACGCGCCAGCTCATCCAGCCCCAAATCTGCGGCGGCACGAAATAGAATACGGGAATGCCGTGGAATTTCGCGCGCCGAGCGATCCACCAGTTGAAGCCGGGGTAATCGATGAGCACGACGGCATCGGGCCGATGGTGGCGGAAGTAACGGTCGGCCTCGGAGAGCAGACCGAGGAATTGCGGCAATGCCGCCAGCACGCGCGACAGTCCCATGACGGCATGATTGCAAAGCGGAAAGTGCAGGTCGCATCCCGCCGCCGCCATGCGATCGCCGCCAAACCCGACCGCATCCAGGCTGGGGACGCGCGACCGCAGCGCACGAATGAGGTTGGCGCCGTGCACATCGCCGCTCGGCTCGCCGACGCTGAAAAACACCCGCATGCGAATTCCTTTCGATGGGATCCCGATAATCTCCGTAACTGTGCCGAGTTTCGTGAATATTCGCAAGGGCAATTCGTCTGGGAGTTGGCAAACGGGTGAAGCGGAGTAAACCAGCGGTATTGGCGAAAGGAGCCTCCGCATGACCCTGCCTGCAATCCTGGGCGGAAACCCGGTCAGGCCGCAAGGCCCGCCCGCCTGGCCTTGCGCCGATCCCGAGATTCTCGAAATCCTCGAAACCGCCTATCGCGACGGCTGGTGGGGGCGATATCAGGCCGGACAAACCGAACGCCTTGCCGCCTGGCTTCGAGAATATCACCACGTCGAACATGTATTCCCGTGCGGCAGCGGTAACTATGCCGTCGAGCTTGGACTCCGCTCGCTCGGCATTGGTCCCGGCGATGAGGTTCTGCTCTCTGATTATGATTATCCAGGCAACTTTCTTAGCATCCACGCCGTCGGCGCGACACCAGTGCTCGTTGATGCCGAGCCAGGCAACTGGAACCTTTCGCTGGATGCAATCCGTGACGCCGTTGGAGAAAAGACGAAGGCGATCCTCGCGTCGCACTTGCACGGCGGCTGCGTGGCGATGCCGAGGTTGATCGATTTCGCCCGACAGTATGGTCTGCTCGTCGTCGAAGATGCCGCTCAATGCCCCGGCGCGGTGATTGCCGGAAGACACGCCGGCTCCTGGGGCGACGTCGGCGTGCTCAGTTTTGGCGGCTCGAAGCTCTTGACGTCTGGCCGAGGCGGCGCGTTGCTGACGAACAACGCCCAGGCGGCTCAGCGTGCCCGCAATCATTTGCTTCGCGCTGGCAACGTCGTTTGTCCGCTGAGCGAGTTACAGTCCGCGCTGCTGATGCCGCAATGCGCCAAACTCGACGCGAGAAACTGGCATCGCTGGGCCAACGTCCAGGCACTCGCCGAAGCATTGAGTGGAGTCGTGGGCGTGCGTTTATTCTCGTTGGATGGCATCGACCAGCCTGCCTTCTACAAGCTCGGCATCCAATATGATGCCGTCGCCTTTGGCCTGACGCGCGACCGATTCATTCTCGCGATGCGCGCCGAAGGTTTCGCGCTGGACGAGGGTTTCGAGGCAGCCCACCGCGTGCGGTCGCCGAAGCGTTTCCGCCAGGGATCCGCCCTCAAAGAGGCCGAGCTCGCCCATGCGAACTGCGTGATGCTGCATCATCCGCTGCTGCTCGAACCGACGGCGAGCGTGCTGGAATTAGCCGTTGCGCTGGAGAAGGTTCAGCAGCACGCGGAGCTAATTGGTGGGCGATCCGAAAGTCCAGGAGAAGTTTGAAAAACACTTCCGTGTCCTCCGCAAGCAGCAGTCGGCAAAGGCAAAGTAGGCATCGAGATTCGGGCCGCCGCACTCACCTCTTGCGTCTCGCTTGAAGCTTGCTTCCCAGCCGCTCTCGCAATAGTTGATAGTCGTCCTTGTTCATGCCGCGGCCATCAAAATATACGGTCTCGATCTTCGGCAGCTCCAGCATCGACCTCGGCAGGCGCACCATCGTTGCGTTTGTCAGGTCCAGAATCCGCAACGATTTCAAGCCGGAAAAAACATCATCAGGCAATCGGCCAAGCTGCTCGTTCATCGTTAGCTCCTCAAGGTGCGACAGATTCGCGAACACCTTGTTGCCTATGGCGATCGGGTCATTCTCGCGGCCGCGATTGTGAAGCAGCGAGTAGAAGTGCAGCTTCTTGAGGTTGTCCAATCCCGCGAAATCGTGCTCCTTGAACGACTGGATGTGGATGTGCGGCAGCTTCAGCGCAGTGACGGTTTTCAGATCGGCCGCGGAAATCGCTTCGCGGTTTTTCCCGAGTGCGTTTTCCAGTGCCACCCGCACCGGTTCGGACCGGTCGCGAACATTTGCCACCGGCGCTTGCCCGAGCGTGCAAGCCGCCAGGATGGACGTCAATAATGCTTGTGTCATGCCTTGTCTCCATCGCGAGAGGACTGGTCCAGCGGAATCACATGTTGTGCGATCTGCTCAACAGAGGCCGGCCGAGCCCTCATGAAACCAAGCGGAACCCGATTCGCTGACCCGCCAAATTATTTCCGATGCCGATCTTCGCGTCACGCGTTTTGGCTGGCAAATGATGCGCGACTTGTTAACCTATTCAACAAGCCGCCCGTCAATTATTTCGGAGATCCCTCTCATGTTTTTCGCGACACTCACGCTGGCGCTGGCCGCCGTCGGGCAGGGGCCGGCCGACTGGTACGAGCCATTCCCGGCACACAAGATCGTTGGCAACGTCTACTACGTCGGATCGAAAGATTTGGCGACCTATCTCATCACCACGCCCGAGGGGCATATCCTCATCAACAGCGGCTTTGAACGCACGGTTCCGCTGATCCAAAAATCGGTCGAGTCGCTCGGCTTCAAAATGACCGACGTGAAAATCCTGCTCGCGAGCCATGCCCACTCCGATCACGTCGCCGGGCATGACCTACTGCAAAAAGCAACCGGCGCCAAGGTCTACGTCATGCGCGGCGACGACGATGTGATTGCGTCCGGCGGCAAAGGACAATACCTCTACACGACCAGCCGATGGGCCCCCTGCAAAGTCGATCGCGTGCTCAAGGACCGCGATGAGGTCAAGCTCGGCGGCGTCACCCTCGTCGCTCGCTCGACGCCAGGCCACACCCGCGGCTGCACCACCTGGACCTGGACCGTCGCGGAGAACGGCGAGAAATTCAACATCGTCGTCATCGGCAGCCCGAACGTCAATCCCGGTTTTCAGCTCGTCAACAACAAGGATTATCCCGAAATCGCCAAGGACTTCGCCAAGACCTTCGAAGTGCTCAAGAGCTTGCCCTGCGATGTTTTCCTCGGCGCGCATGGCGGCTACTACGGCATGATCGAACGGTATGAGTTGCTCAAAAAAGGGCAGAAGAACGCCTTCGTGAATCCGCAAGGATACAAAGACTACGTCGCCCTCAAGGAACGCGCTTATCGCAAGAACCTGTCCGAGCAACAGCAAAAAGCCGCCCCAAAAAATGCAGACCAGGGTGCTGGCGTCTGGCCTCCCGCCAAGGTCAAAGAATCCGAGTTCACCGGGCGCAAGCTCGATACCTTCCAGCACGGCATCCGCAAGGAATGGGGCTATGCGGCGCCGCAGCGCGACACGTTCCTCGTGCTTCATCCGAAACAGGCGAAGCCGAACGCTCCGCTGTATGTCGTCTTGCATTCCGCCGGCCACGACGTTCATTCGTGCCTCGCCTGCACCGCCAAGGTCGGCAACCACGACATCTACCACGCGCCGCCGGATTTCTACGCGCTCTATCTCGATTGCCGGGCTAATAAGGGCGACTGGTGGTGGGGCATCAACAAGTACCAAGGCCCCGAGGTCAGCCCGACCGATAAGCGCGTGATCGACACGGTGCAATGGGTCATCCAGCAATACGGCATCGACGCGAACCGCGTCTACCTGTGCGGCAATTCCATGGGCGGGAGCGGCACGCTGGGCATCGGCATCCGGCATGGCAATGTCTTCGCCGCCATCAAGGCCAATGTCCCCGCCGAGGTAAAGCATGTCTCCGCTCGCATGTACTTCCCGCCGTTGAAACTGCCTGCGGATGCCGCGTTGCCTGATCCGCCGATCGTCGTTGACTACTCGGCACAAAACGACGGCTGGTCGCGCGGGCACGACGGCTTCGTCAAAGCGATGAACGAACGAAAGTATCCGCTGATCCTCTACTGGGGGCCGTTCGGACATGCCAATAACCATGCGAACATCATGAAAGTGAACGACCTGATCAACTCATTCGATTGGCTCACCATCAAGAAGAACGAGGCCTATCCCGTCTTCACCGATGCCTCGACGAACGATCCGCTGCCCTGGCCGAACCAGCTGAAGGACAAGAAGTCCGGACAGATCAACGCGTTTTTTCGCTGGAGAAACGTGAACGAGACGCCGGACACGATCGAGATGACGCTCGTTCTGGTCAAGCCATCCGAGTTGAAGACCACCTTCACGATTCCGTCGGAAGCGATCGCGGAAGTCAGCCTGCGCCGCTTGCAAAAGCTGCGCGTGCCCGCCGGCACGAAACTTCGCTGGACTTTTGGCAAGTCCGAAGGCGAATTCCGCGCCGACGCCGCGGGCGGCATCACGATCCCTCGGCTAAAAATCACGGCGGAACCGACTAGCTTGAGCGTCAGCAAAGTTAAGTAAACACGCATCGAGTTGGCGATGAAGAAATGCGGTTGGAGATAAACATTAAAAAAAGGCCACCGATGAACGCAGCGCGGCACAGCCGCAACCGAATGAAAAATAGCCACGGATGAAACACCGATCGAACACGGATCACAATCCGTAATTCCTTCTCGTCATCATAGTTAACTGCGCTGAAATTTCGGCGCTCAGAAAATTTGCGCATGACGCAAAGATTCTGATCTTTAGTAGAACGGCGCGGACAGGCCGCAACTACGAATGAAGAAAATTTGGCCACGGAAAAACACGGAAGCGACACGGAAAGATGCAGATCGGTGACTACCCAGTCGTTGCCAGTTTCACCAGCTTATGGTATTCGGGGAGTTTATGGGCAATGGCGGGTCCGGTAACGGCGTCTTGGAGTTCGGGCGCGCAGGGACGTCGAAATCAATCGAGTGGTTTCACGCGGATCGTGCGGAAGTAGACGATGCTGCCCGGATCGTGGCCCTGGATTGCGAATGTCCCCGTGGAGAGCGTGCGCCCGGTTTTGGCGTCGAGTGGAAGCGTCGTGTCCATCGTGATTTCGCCATTCACCTTCAGCACGACTTTGTTCCCTTTGACGAGCAAGTGACACTCGAACCATTCGTCGTCTTTGACGAAAATTCGGTTCATCGGTTTGGCGGGATAGATGCTGCCAGTGCGGTACATCTTGTCGCTGCCGGTGTTGTTGATTTGAAATTCAAAGCCCTTGTTTGGGAAGCCTTTTGCCTGGAATTCCGTATGAAAGATGATTCCCGAGTTTCCTTTGGGCCGCGTCTTCACTTCCGCTTTCAGTTCAAAATTCTTGAACTGGGCCTTACGAACGGAACCCAGTTAGAAGAGGTGAGTCAGCTTGGTTCCGCCCGCGACGATGAGGCCTTTTTCAACCACGAATGCCTTGGGTTCGTCGGCTAATTTCCAGCCATCTAGAGTTTTGCCATCGAACAGATGATACCAGCCGCTTTTGTCGAGCATCGGATCCTGAGCGACGCTTTCATTCACTCCCGAAAAAAGAACGAATAAACTTGCCAAAACGAATCGTTGCATGTCAAGATTCTCCAAGGCGCTTCGTGGTCTCCCCCATAACATAATCTATTACTTCGAGCTATTATCTGTATCGTTCCACAATCGACTTTCGCGAGGGCCTTGCCATGAAAGAGAACCTGACTCGGCGGCAACTCTTGGGAGGCCTGTCCGCGACTGCCGTCACAGGACTGACAGCGACGAACATGGCCGCCGGGCAGGAGCCGAGACCGGCGGCCGATCCGTTTACTTATTGCTTGAACACTGCCACGATTCGGGGCCAAGGGCTTTCCATTGTCGATGAGGTCGGGTTAGCGGCCAAGGCAGGGTATCAAGCGATCGAACCGTGGATCAACGAACTGGAACGCCACGTCGAAAAAGGCGGAACGCTGCGTGATCTTGGCCGACGCATCGCCGATGCGGGGCTGCGCGTGCCCAGCGCCATCGGATTTGCCGAGTGGATCGTTGACGATGACGGCCGACGCCGAAAAGGCCTGGAGCGAGCGCGGCGAGACATGGACATGGTTCGCCAGATCGGCGGCACGCGCATCGCCGCGCCGCCGGCCGGCGCGACGAAAGAGGCTGTGAATTTGCACCGCGCAGCCGAGCGCTATCGCGTCTTGCTCGAAATCGGCGATAAGATCGGCGTCACGCCCCAGGTGGAATTGTGGGGATTTTCCCGCAGTCTGAATCGGCTGGGTGAAACCGCTCTCGTGGCGATCGAAAGCGGTCATTCCCGCGCCTGCATCCTGGCCGACGTTTATCATCTCTACAAGGGCGGATCCGAGTTCGGTGGGCTGCGAATTCTGAACGGCGCAGCCATGCACACTTTTCACGTCAACGATTATCCCGCGAAACCGCCTCGCGGCGAGATCACCGACGCCCACCGCGTCTACCCAGGCGACGGGACTGCCCCGCTCGCGCGAATTCTGCGCGGCCTGCGCGAGACCGGCTTCCGCGGCGCCATCTCGCTGGAGCTTTTCAATCGCGAGTACTGGAAGCAAGACGCCGCGACCGTTCTTCGCAACGGCATCGCGCGAATGCGTGCCGTCGTGCGAACCAGCCTTCAACCAGAGGCTCGCTGAGATGCAACTGCCTTGCGATTGGCCCGGATTCGCGGTAGACTATAAACACACAATTACGAGGCGAGAGTTTCGTGGCGTCGGCTCCTCAGGAATACTCTGCGCGAGCAGAGGCGGATCGGCTGATTGCACGCCTGGCGATTTCGTGGTTTGACCTCGATGCCATACGCGTCGAAGAAGTTCTGCGCACCGCGGCGGATCGCGTTCGCCGAGGCTTTACGGCCGATCTGCTGATGATGCTGTGCGACGCCGGTCTTTTAACTCCAGCACAAGCAGACAACCTCCGCGAGCGCCAGGCGCCGACACGCGTCGATGTCGGTTCACGCAAAGCGGCAAACGCCAAACGGCCCAACGGCGAAGTCGAGCCGACGCAGGTAGGAGACTACCGCATCCTTCGCCTGCTCGGCCAGGGCGGCATGGGCGCGGTGTATCTCGGCTTCGACGCGAAATCGGATCGGCAGGTCGCCATCAAAGTGCTCGACTCCGACCAGGCCCCGAATCAGAATATCCTGCGGCGATTTCAACGCGAAGGCCGACATGGCGCGATGCTCGAACACGCCAATATCGTCCGCACGCTCGACATGGGCCAGGATTCCCTCACCAATCGGCACTATATCGTCCTCGAATATATCGACGGCCCCAGTGCTCATGATCTATTGGATCGCGAGGGCCGACTGAAAGTCGGCGATGCGCTGCATATCATCCTCGACATCGCTCGCGCCCTCGAGCACGCCCACAAGAATCAGATCATTCATCGCGATATCAAGCCGGGGAACATCCTGATTACCTCGGCAGGGCTTGCCAAGCTTTCGGACCTCGGACTCGCCAAGCATCGCGACGATTCGACCAATTTGACGCATGCCACGCAGGGCATCGGCACGCCCTATTACATGCCGTACGAGCAAGCGATCAACGCCAAGGGCGCCGACGAACGCAGCGATATTTATGCTCTCGGAGCGACGCTCTTCCATCTCGTGACCGGCGAAGTTCCGTTCTCGGGCGAATCGTCGCTCGATATCGTCGAGAAAAAAAAGCTCGGCTTCTACGCGCCGGCGAGCAGCGTCAATCCCGAAGTCACCGCCCGGCTCGATAATATCCTCGCCAAGATGCTCGCGCGCGACCCGGATGGCAGGTACCAGACAGTAAGCCAGGTAATCGTCGATATCGAGCGCACGCAACTTGCCTCGGCGATTCCGAGTTTTATCCGGCTCGACAGCGCCATGCGCGACCCCGTGGTGCGCCGCCGACTGACGGCGCCGCTGGAAGCGACGCAACCCGATGTCCGTGTGCATCAGGCGCTGCAAGACACCCCGGCCGAGCCAATGTGGGTATTGCGATTCGCGGACGCCGACGGCGAGACGCACGAAGTGGAGGCAACGACCCGGGACATCCTCGACCGCCTTCGCGCCGGCGCCATTCCACTCGACGCCGAGGCCGCCAAACCGGATCGCGGCAAATTCAAACCGCTCGCCCGTTGGCCAGACTTCCAGGCCCAGGTCAACGCTCTCAAGCAGCCGGATGCTGGCCATCGCCGACGCAGCCAGGTTCCCGCAGAAGCTCCAGATTCCACCTCCCTGGCCTGGTGGAGCGCGGGCGTGGCGCTCAGCGTGGGCGTGCTCGTCACCATCGTAGCCGTGGCCTGGGTGCTCTTGGCAAGCTAACCTCGCTATCTCGCCACTCAAGGAGCGAAAAACGACTACGATGCGGTCCGTCACTCCGCGGTTGTGGTTTGGCGCGCGATCGCGTATAAATACGGATGGATCGACGACACTACACAGCCGGGGGGCATGGCATGTTGCGAATCGACGACACCTCGATGCCGTTATGCGACGGCGTCACACGCCGGGAGTGGATGCGCATCGGCGGCCTCGGCCTTGCTGGCTTGGCGCTGCCGACGCTGCTTTCGCCGCGAGCGCTTGGCAGCGGAACCACGGGCGGACGCGCGAAATCGTGCATTGTCCTCTGCTTTCTCGGCGGCCCGCCGCAGCAAGAAACCTGGGACCCGAAGCCGAATTCGCCTGCGGAAGCTCGCGGCGACTTGATGCCGATCTCGACCAACGTGCCCGGCATCAGCGTCGGCGAGTTGATGCCCCAGACAGCCCAGCACATCGACAAGATCAGCATCCTCCGCGCGATGGTGACGAACGACAACGCCCATTCCTCGAGCGGCTACTACATGACGACGGGCAAGCCGCATGCGCCCGTCGGAGCCGAGAACGCCAAGCCCGGCAAGCCGAACGATTGGCCTTGCCTTGGCGCGCTCGTGAAACGCGTCGTACCCGCGGCGCGCGGTTTACCGTCCGTAATCACGCTGCCGGAACAATCGGCCAACGACGGCAACCTCACCTGGCCGGGGCAGGACGCCGGTTTCCTCGGCCGAACCGCCGACCCCTGGCTGCTCACTTGCGATCCGTCGCTGCCGGGCTTCCAGATCGACGGCATGTCCCTCCCCGCCGATGTCAACAGCGCCCGCTTCGATTCGCGCCGCCACCTGCTCGGACAGGTCAACGACCGAATGGACGAGCTAACCCGGCTTGGCAACGTCGGCGCGTTCAACGCCCAGCAACAACAGGCGATCGACCTCATCTCCGGATCGCGCGCTCGCCGGGCGTTTCACCTTCACGAGGAGCCGTCCGCCGTGCGCGATCGCTTCGGTCGGCGTAAGTTCGGCCAAAGCGTGCTGCTTGCTCGGCGTCTCGTCGAGGCAGGCGTCTCGCTGGTGCGCGTCAACTGGTCGCGCGTGCCCGGTGCATTGAATAACGGCCACTGGGACACGCACTCGCAAAATTCCAACGCGCTCAGGCAATTGATGCCGATCATGGACCAGGCCTACTCCGCCTTGCTCGAAGACCTGTCCCAGCGCGGCTTGCTCGACGAGACGCTTGTCGTCTGGATGGCAGAGTTTGGCCGCACGCCAAGACTGAACGGCGGCGGCGGGCGCGATCACTGGGGCCGCGTGTTCTCGGTAGCGCTGGCGGGCGGCGGCATCCGCGGCGGCGTCGTCCACGGCGCGTCCGATAGCATCGCCGCCTATCCGCGCGATGGCCGCGTCATGCCCGAAGACCTGCTCGCCACCATCTTCCACTGCCTCGGCATCCAGCCCGATAGCGAATACACCGACGCGCAGGGCCGACCCATCCCGCTAACCCGCGGCGACGTCATCCGGCAGGTGCTGTGAGCCTATTGGCTCGCTTGTGCACCTCCCCTCGCCCCCGTACTCAGGGGAGATGGGTCGGGGGTGGGGGCTTTGAGACGTGTCGTATTTCGACGCCATTTCCCCTCACCCCCCTGCCCCTCTCCCCCTGAATACAAGGGGAGAGGGGAGCAAATACAGAAGATCACACGGAGCAATACATGAAGATCACGGTCGAGGCGACCATTGCGGCGCCGATTGAAAATGTCTGGCGAGCGTGGATCACTCCCGAGGACATCAAGAGCTGGAACGCCGCCTCCGACGACTGGCACACGACGGCTGCGTCGGTCGATCTGCGTGTTGGCGGCGCCTTCTGCTCCCGCATGGAGGCGAAAGATGGGAGCTTTGGGTTTGATTTCGCTGGCACGTACACAAAGATCCTTCCTCACGAACGGATTGAATGCGAATTCGGCGGTCGCCTACTGGTCGTTGAGTTCATCCGCACGGCCAACGGCGTGACCGTGAGGGAGACGTTCGATGCGGAAAGCACGCATTCCATGGAGCAGCAAAAAGCCGGCTGGCAGGCGATACTCGACCGCTTCGCCAGGCATTGCGAGGCAAACCGGTAAAGACTCCGCAGAACTCCTCACGCGACTCGGAATCCGAGAACATCAACTAATGGCGGTAGGTCGCCTTCGCAAAAGAACGCGAGCCGACGCGCGCGTTGAGTCCGTAAAATGAAGATGTCGCCGCCGATTGTTGTTCACGAGAGAACTCCATGCCGATGATTGTGGCCGAGGGTTTGACCAAAACCTATCGGGTCTACCAGAAGAAAGACGGCTTGTTTGGTGCGTTGCGCGGCTTGTTTCATCGCGAGTACAAGGAAATCAAGGCCGTCGAGAACGTCCACTTCCAGATCGAGCCTGGCGAAATCGTCGGCTTTCTTGGACCGAACGGCGCCGGCAAGACCACGACGCTGAAAATGCTCTCCGGCCTCATCTATCCTTCCAGCGGCTCCGCCAGCGTTCTCGGCTATGTCCCGTGGCATCGCGAAGATGCTTTCCGCCGGCGCTTCGCGCTGGTCATGGGGCAGAAGAATCAACTCTGGTGGGATCTGCCGGCGGCCGACAGCTTTCAGCTGCATCGCGAAATCTATTCCCTGCCGACCGAGCAATTCGAGCGCACGCTGGGCGAGCTGACCGAGCTATTCGGCGTGAAGGCGCTAACGCGCCAGCCGGTCCGCGAGCTTTCACTGGGCGAGCGGATGAAGATGGAGCTGATCGCCGCGCTGCTGCATCAACCCCAGCTGCTGCTTCTGGACGAGCCAACCATCGGCCTGGACGTGGTCGCACAGGTGACGATTCAGAACTGTCTGCGTGCGTACAACGAGACGCGCGGCGTGACGATCTTGCTGACGAGCCATTACATGCGCGATGTCGAGGCATTGTGCCGGCGCGTACTGATAATCGCTCAGGGGAAACTCGTTTACGACGGACCGCTGTCGGGCATTACGGAGCGCTTCGGCCAGGAAAAGCTAGTGAAGGTGCAATTTGAGGCCGCCGAGGCGCCGGCGGATTTGCGCGCTTTCGGAGATGAGGTATCTCGCCAGGGGCCGGTCGTCGAGTTGAAGATCGATCGCACGAAGATCGCCGAGGTGCTCGCGGTTTTGCTCGATCGCCACGCCATCGCGGATGTGAGCATTCACGATCCGCCGCTCGACCAAATGATCGCGAAGGTATTCGAACAAGGCGGCGTCGCGGGCTGAGGGAAATTATGCAAAAATACCTGCGGATCATGCGAATCGCGCTGGTGGAGCGACTTGCGTATCGGGCGGATTTTTTCCTGACGACGTTCTTCCGCTTCTTGCCGCTCGTGACGACATTCTTGCTCTGGGAAGCCGTGTATCGCGGGTCCGGGCAGCGGGAAATCGCCAGCTTTTCGCGCGACACCATGATCGCGTATTTGCTGCTGGTTCAGATTAGCCGAATATTCTCGAGTATGCCGGGACTCGGAACCGGGATCGCGCGCGATATTCGCGATGGCAATCTGAAGAAATATCTGCTGCAGCCGATTGACATGCTATGGTATTTGCTTTCGTATCGCGGCGCGCACAAGCTGGCGTACATCGCGACGACCGCGCTGCCGTATGCCCTGCTGTTTTTCTGTTTCCGCGACGTGTTCGACGGTCTGCCCGGACCTCTGACGTTGCTCGCCTATTTCCTCTCGCTGGTGCTGTCGTTCCTCATCGGGTTTTTCTTCGAGGCGGCCATCGGCATCGTCGGTTTCTGGTTCCTTGAAGTGACATCGCTCATGTACATCATCGGCATTCTTAACTACTTCATCTCTGGGCAGATGTTTCCGCTCGATTTGCTCGATGGGCGAGTCGGGTTCGTGCTCGAGCTGTTGCCTTTTCCGTATTTGGCGTACTTCCCGGCAATGGTGTTTCTCGAAAAGAAAACCGGAACCGACCTACTCATCGGTCTAGGCGTGGAATTTTTTTGGGTGGTGACCCTGATCGTTTTCACACGCTGGCTCTATGCTCGCGGGTTGCGCCACTACAGCGCGTTCGGCGGATAATCATTTGGTACGCCATTCATGGCGGCGAAAGCGGGGGAGGCATTGATGCGTTGCGGGATACGATTGCAACTGTTGCTGCCCCTGGCGCCGATCGCACTCGGCCTGATTGCGGTGAGCGCGTTGAACGCCTGGTCGGCGGGGCAGCGAGCGCGCGATGAGATTGTCGCCCAGGAACGCGAGATTGCGACAACCGTCAACGCCGTCACGATTCCGCTCAATGCGCAGACTTTGCGTCTGATGCGCGGGCTTTCGGGAGCCGAGTTCGTGCTGTGCGACGAACAGCGCCGACCGATCCGCGGTCCGGAGGGCGAGCGGATCGCGACGATCGAGAACGTGCCGGAGCGGCTGCCCGTGCCGAGCGACGATCCAGCGGTAAGATTCGGCACGACGATCGTCGCGGGCGGCGGCGCCTATTTCGGCGCGAGCATCGCGCTCCACCATAGCGCCAGGCCCGGCGCGGTGCTCTACGTGCTCTCGCCGGAATCACGCTATCGCGAAGCGGTTTGGCAGGCGTTGCGGCCGGCGATTTGGGTGGGCGTGATCGGCACGGGCGTGTCGGCGCTGCTCGGCGGCGTGCTGGTGCATCAGATTGGCCGGCGAATCTCGAATCTGGAGCGCCGAACGCGACTGATCGCCGAGGGCGACTTCAGTCCCATGCCGCTGCCCTCGCTCAATGATGAGCTGCGCGATCTCACACATTCCGTAAACGACATGGCCGAGCGTCTCTCGCGGTACCAAGAGCAGACGAGGCAGACGGAGCGGCTACGGCTGCTAGGGCAGGTCAGCGGCGGGTTGGCGCATCAGCTTCGCAACGCCGCCGCCGGCGCCCGCCTTGCCGTGCAGCTTTTTGTCGAGGATCTCGCCGCCGATGCCAATCGCGAAGCGTTGGATGTGGCGCTGCGTCAGCTTGCTCTTGTTGAAATGCACGTGAAGAAATTTCTCGATCTGGGCAAGGCGCTGGAATTGCATCGGCAACCATGCCGCCTGGAAGAGGTCATCGCCGAGGCGGTCGCGTTGATCCGTCCGCAGTGCGCGCATGGCGGCATCGAATTGCGCGAAGCCGACGACGACTCGCCGTCGATTCGGCTCAACGCCGATGCTGGGCAGCTGACGCAACTATTTTTGAATTTGTTGGTAAACGCCGTCGAAGCCGCTGGACCTGGCGGATGGATCGCAGTACGCTGGAAGAAGAGCGGCGATGGCGGAGCGGTCATCGAGATCACCGATTCCGGGCCTGGGCCGAGTGAAGACGTCGCCGCACGGCTGTTCGAGCCGTTCGTCACCGGCAAGCCCGAAGGCGTCGGCCTGGGCTTGGCCGTGGCGAGGCAGATCGCCGCCGCCCACGGTGGAACCGTCGAGTGGTCGCGCGTGGACGGCACGACCTGCTTTCGTGTAGTGTTGCCAGGAAATATGGACACGCGAATCCCAGAGGTTCGGAGAACCTCACCCGCTGGGCTTTGAACGAAACCTCACCATGAGCCAACTTCTCATCGTTGACGACGAAGAAGCCGTCTGCTGGACGCTAAAGAAAGCGTTCGGCAAGCTGGGGCATGACGTAGCCGTCGCGCCGTCCGCGGAGGATGCGTTCGCGCTGGCGGCGAGACAACCGTTCGATGCCATCGTGCTCGACGTGCGCCTACCCGGACTTGACGGCATCTCGGCGATGGAGAAATTGCGCTCGATGACCGGCGGCGCTCCCGTGGTCATCGTGACGGCGTTCGGAAACCTCTCGACCGCTGTCGGCGCCGTCGCGGGCGGTGCGTTTGATTACCTCGCCAAGCCGTTCGAGCTGAGCCAGGCCGTCGATACCGTGACGCGCGCCCTCAAGCAGCGCGCCATGCAACACGACACACCGGAGCCGGCGAAACATGGTCTGGCGGCGACGGAGGAACTGGTCGGCGCCGGCCCGGCGATGCAAGAAGTCTTCAAGCGCATCGCACTCGTCGCGCCGCGCGATGCCTGTGTGCTCATCACCGGCGAAAGCGGGACGGGCAAGGAACTCGTCGCCCGTGCCGTGCATCGCTACAGCGCCCGGCGCGATCGGCCGTTTCTGCCGGTTCATGTCGCGGCTCTGAATCCCAACCTTGTCGAAAGCGAACTGTTCGGCCACGTCAAGGGCGCGTTCACGGGAGCAACTCAGACACGAGCGGGCATGCTCGCGCTCGCCGACGGGGGGACGATCTTCCTCGACGAGATCGCCGAGATTCCGCTGCCGGTGCAGGTGAAACTGCTGCGCGTGCTGGAACAGAACGAAATCACGCCGGTGGGCGGCAGTCAGCCGGCGCCGCTGGACGTTCGCATCCTGGCGGCGACGCATCAAGACCTCGAACGCAATGTCGCCGCCGGTACTTTTCGCAACGATCTCTTCTTTCGGCTCAACGTCTTCCAGATTCACCTCCCGCCGCTCAGGCAGCGGCGCGAGGACATCGTTCCGCTTGCCGAGCATTTCATTCGGCGGTTCGACGCTCGGCTCTTGCCGTTGGTCCAAGTGACGACGGATTTTCTGGCCGGGCAGCGCTGGGTAGGCAATGTTCGGGAGTTGCGCAATGCGATCGAGCATGCCGTGATCGTCGCGCGCGGCGGGCCGCTGCTGCCGGAACATTTCCCGGCTGGTGCGGGCGTTGGCGCGGGCACGCAGCCGGGTGAGCAGCTTGCGGGAGCCGTGTTGAATTGGCTGGAGGATCGAATTCGCAGCGCCAGGACGGCGCCGCCCGCGGACCTTTATGCAGAGTTGCTAAAATGCATCGAGCCGCCGCTGCTCGAAGATTTGATGCGCCGGCTGAATGGCAACCGCTTGATCGCGGCTCAGTGGCTCGGACTCAACCGCGCCACGGTGCGTAAAAAGCTGGCGGAACATGGCCTCGCCGACGTGCATCGCCCGTCAAGCGCTGCTGCCGAGCCCGATGACGACTAATCCAAAGCACGTCCTTGTCAAACATTCAAACAAATATAAGAACAATTGTATCAGGGAGAGAAACATGGAATCACGGTCCGTGCCAATTCGCTGTTTTGGCGAATTGCTGGGCACTTTTTTCTTGGTGTTGTTTGGCTGTGGCTCCGTGCATGCAGCGGTATTGACGGGAGCTCAATCGGGACTGTGGCAGGTCGCCATCGTCTGGGGCGTCGCGATCGCCGTCACGATCTATGCCGTCGGCAATGTTTCCGGCGCGCATATCAATCCGGCAATGACGATCGCCTTTGCGTGCTGGCGAGGCTTTCCCAAGGCACTGGTCGTGCCGTACGTTCTCTGTCAACTCGCTGGCGCCATGCTGGCTGCGGGTTCGTTGTTTATTCTGTTCGGATCGTTTCTCGCCGCCAAGGAGCGCGATCTCGATCTGGAGCGAGGCAAACCGGGAAGCGAACTGACAGCGATGTGCTACGGCGAGTATTACCCGAATCCCGGCCGAATGGAATCGACCTGGCGAACCGACTCGCGAACCACGGAGAAGCATTACGCTCTGGTCAGCGAAGCGATGGCGTTCTTTGCCGAGGTGCTCGGGACTTTCATTCTCGCGCTTTCGGTATTCGCGGTGACGGACGAGCGCAACGCCGCCGGACCTGGCGGGAGGATCGCGCCGCTGTTTATCGGCTTGACGGTGGCGATTCTGATCTCGGTGTTCGCGCCATTGACACAGGCCTGCTTCAACCCGGCTCGCGATTTCGGGCCTCGCCTGTTTGCCTGGCTGGCAGGCTGGGGTGAAATCGCCATCCCGGGACCGAATGGCCGAGGGTTCTTTACCGTCTATATCATCGCGCCGATCGTCGGCGCGGTAATCGGCGGCGGCGTTTACGATGGCGTGTTGCGCTCGCCGTCCAAGGAATGATCGAGGATTCACCGATGTTGCGTGGCCTTTTTTCGTGGATCGTGCTATGTGCCGTTGGCTCGTCGTTTGTGCAGGCTCAAAGCACGCTGGATCCCAATTTGCCTTACCAGGGCGTGAAGTCGAGTCCGGTCACGTACAAGGTGGATTTGTCGGCCGTGGTGACTCCGCCGTACAAGTGCAAGGTGCTGAAGATCTGGATGCCGATCCCGCCATCGGACGCGATACAGGAGGTAACGGAAAGCAAGCTGTCGACGTTTCCGCTGAAAGTCGAAGCCAAGCTTGGCACGGAACCGCTCTATGGCAACCGCTTTGCCTATTTCGAGTTTCACAATCCGCACGGTGCTCAGATGATTCGCCACCAGTTCACGGTGACGACTCACGAGGTGCGCTGGAATATCGATCCCGCGAAAGTGCCGACCGTGGCGAAATGGCCGTCGGCATTTGGGCCGTACCTTCGATCCGAGCCGTTGATCCCGCTGGATGAACGTTTCGCCAAGGTTTCTTCGTCGATTGTCGCGGAGAAATCAAACGCGTCGCAGGACCTTGGCAAGGTCTTCGCGTGGGTGCAGAACACGCTCAAATACAGCCACGTCGAATGCTCGCTTCAGGGGAGTGCCCTTCACGCGCTCGACAAGAAAACAGGCCATTGCAGCGACTACCACGGCCTTTGCACCGCCCTGGGTCGAAACCTTGGTTATCCGGCGCGCATCGTGTATGGCATCAACCCGACGCCGAAGAATTCACCGTCGCATTGCAAACTCGAGGCGTTTATTCCGCCTCACGGTTGGGTCGCCTTCGACGTGTCCGAAACGCAGCTACTCATCGCCAAGATCGGCAAGGACGAGACGCTCGACGAGTCCGCCAAGAAAGGTCTGATCGCCAAGGCAACCCAGCGCTTCCTCGGGGGCTTTCGCGACAACACTTGGTTCCTACAAACACGAGGCAGCGGCTACGACCTCGCGCCGCCCGCGAAATCCAAGGTCAACGTCGTCCGCACGATTTATGCCGAAGCCGATGGCATCGCCTATCCCGAACCCGACCCGGCAAACACCGAACTGCGAGCTTTCAGCTGGATGACGCTGCATCACTACGAAGCGGATCGCAAAGTCGTGAACCCGCTTCACGATTGGCGTTCGCTGAAACGGTGAGCTTCCTACCACAGAAAACCCGGCAGCAGCACCACCACATTAAAACAAACCACGGATAACACCGAGGACACGGATAAATACAGTCGGAAATGCGCATTTCCCTTGGATTCCACTCTCTGTGTTCTCTGTACTACTATCCGCCGATTTCTTCGCGCACTACGAAGATTTCTTGGTCAGCCGGATAAGGCCTCAGAGGTAGGTCCGGCGAGCCGAGCCGGACCGGTGGAACGCCGAGAAGTGCCTTGGCGCTTCTGGTTCTGCTCGGCTCATCCCCAGCGCGGTTTCTCTTTGCCTGTTTCCGACTGTATTTATCCGTGTCCTCGATGTTATCCGTGGTCTGTCATTTTTTTTGGTTGCCGCTCTACCTCGCTAGGACTTCTGCGGTGAGAACCCTGGTCAGGCGTTGCTTATTCCGCGGAATCCGGTGCGAAGATCGATCGGCCGCCATCGACGGGCAGACAGGTTCCGGTCACGAAATCGTTGTCGATGAAAAACAGGACCGCTTGAGCGATGTTCTCCGGCTGGCCTTCGCGCTTGACCAGCGTGGCCTGGATCGCTTGCTGTTTTTCTGCCTCAGGCAGATCGGGCGGCAGCATCACGGGGCCGGGCAGAATGCAATTCACGCGCACGGCCGGGTTTCGCGTCCCCAACTCCACCGCCATCACGCGCGTCAGAGTCGGGATGGCTCCCTTGGATGGAAAATAGGCGGAATAATTCAGATACGGACGCTCTGTCGCCCAATCGCCGACGGTAACGATGCAGCCGCCTTCCTTTTGTTTCGCCATCACCAACCCGGCCTGCTGCGTGCAAAGAAAGGTGCCAACGGTGTTCGTCTCAAAGTAATGGCGAACGTCATCTGCGGTAACGTCTTCCAGCCGTTTGCTCTTCCAGGAGGCGGCGCAATTGACCAGCACATCAAGCCGGCCGAAATGCTCCTGCGTTTGCTGAATCAACGCATGCACGGCTTTCTCGTCGGTCAGGTCGGCATGAATAGCGACAGCTTGCACGCCCTGATTGTTGAAATGCGCGACGGTCTCGTGCGCCTCCGCCGCCGAACTTCGGTAGTGGATCGCCAGGGAATAGCCGCGTTTCGCCAGGGCCTCGGCAACATAAGAGCCGACACGTCGCTTGCCGGCCCCGGTCACGAGTGCAACTTTGTGCGGAGCCATGAGTGGATCCTTTTTCGCGTGCAGCTCGGCTCGCTAATGTAGCGTTTCGGTCTTACAGGAGTTGGGTGACGGGACGCAAACCGCTCCTACCACTCCCGTTGGACGCCGTATTCATCGAACGCGCTATCCGCGCTTATTATTGGCAACTGTTCGACAATTGATTGAGTGATCATCAATCGGTCAAACGGGTCGCGACGATGAAACGGCAGAATACACAAAGCTACGAGGTGATCAACATTGATGCCGAGAATTTCAATACTGTTGCAGACCAGTTGGTCCGGAAACATTTCTGGAAAAGGTTGCGATAGGTTCAACTTGCCGACGCTGAATTTGATTGCCATTTCCCACAAACTTCCGATGCTTATGAAAAGCTCATTGTCCTCATTATCCATCAGATTGCGAGCATGAGTGCTGAGTTGAGGGTCGCCGCTGATAAACCAGATAAGGCTATGGGTATCGAGTAGATATTTCATTGCAGATACTCGTTGAATTCACTCAATGGCTCATCAAAATCAGGAGCCATTGAAATCATCCCCTTGGCACTGCCGAACTGCCGCTTGCGTTTGTTGATCGGCCTGGGGACAAGCTGAACTGAGAATTGTTCATTTTTGATAATGAAGACATCCTCGCCCGCAGCAACGGCTTCGATAAGGTCAACCAGCTGCGATTTTGCTTGCTCCAGAGTTACTGATTGCATGAGTCGTATCCCCAAAAACCTGGGCGGAATTCACCCCTCAATTGTATCCTCGCGACAGAACGTGTCATAGGCCAGTGCAGGGATTTCGGCCGGTTGGCGCGGGCGTATCGCGTGTTCAAGAAGCGGATATCTGGACATATCGTCAATTTCTCCCCAGGAATCTGGCGCTCTTCCTGGGGCTTGACGGCCACTCACTTCAGCGTGCTGAGAAACTCGACGAGGTCGATGAACTCCGCCGGCGCCATCGTGATGACCTGGCCTTCGGGCATGCTGCTTTGCTTGAGCTGTACGCGGTTGTCGATGTCGGTCACGTTCAGCGTGATTTTCTGTTTGCCGTCGAAAATGACGATTTCTTTCTTGGTGTCCGACACAACCAGGCCGGTGATCACTTTTCCGGACACGGTTTCGATGCGCGTGGTCAGGTATTTCTTGTCAACCTCGGCATTTGGATCGATGATCGATTCGACGATCTTGTAACGAGTCAAACGCGTGGCGACTTTGTCCAGATTCGGCCCGAACTCTTGGCCCGCGCCCGCGCCAATCTTGTGGCAAGCGACGCAGCTGCGCTGGAACACTTCCTTGCCTTTGCTGGCGTTGCCTTTGATTCCGGTCAACGCGGTCATGGCGCGGAATCGTTCCTCCTTGGATTTCATCTCCTGGCTAAGCAGAAGTTGCAAAAACGGCGCGGCGGCGGCGCCGATCTTGTTGCTCTTGAGAATGCCGCCCATGATCTTGGCGGCCTCGGGATTGCCCGCCGTCGCCTTGCCTGTCAGGTAGTCCGCTCGCCAGGCGGCTTCGTTGGCCGACAGCGACGCCTCGACGGTGTAACGCGTCCAGTAGTCCATCGGCTTCTTGGCGATCCCGGCCACGGCGGCCATCGCGTCCGGTGTTGCGTAGAAGCTCAGCGCTCGCGCCGCTTCCGTCTGCACGCGCGGATGCTCGTCCGCAGCCGCCCTTTTGAAACGCGCCAGCGCCTCGGGGATACGGTCGCGCTCGTCCGCCAGAACGTGTACGGCTGCAGCGCGGGCCTGAAACGACTTCGCCGAAAGGATGGCGTCGGCCAGGGCGAGATCCACGGCATGATGGCCTTGCTGAATCCACAATGCTTCGCAGCGCAGGCGGTCGTAGTCGGCATCTTTCGGATCGAGTTTCTTGACCCAAGCCGCGACCACGGGCAGGACCTCATTGGCCGGGCGAGCACGCAGCTCGCGCCGGGCGCGATAGCGGGTGCGCCATTCGTATTCGCGGAACTGTTCGAGAATCTCCGCGACGCTCTTGCCATGCTGAGTCACCGGCGTGACGAGCTTCTTGCCGATGCCGACCATGCGATACACTCGGCCATGCGAATGACCACGATTCGGGTCGCGCTGCGAATATTGCATGTGGCCGATGAGGGCGTTGGCCCAGTCGCCGACCCAGAGAGCGCCATCCGGCCCGATCTGCGGGTCGCACGGGCGGAAGTGTTTATCGGGCGAACGAATCAGGTCGTCGTAGCCGCCTTCTTTCGCCTTGATGCGTTCGCCCTTGAATCCCGCGCCATCGTCCTTTACCGAGTAGCGAGTCAGACCGTTCATCTGAATGACGCACGCATACGTGAACTGCCTCTGCACGTCGTCAGGCAAGGCCCGGCTGACGAGCCATTCGTTGCCCAGATTCGGACGAACTCCGTTGGGCAGGATGAAGTTCAAGCCCTTTCGGCCCGCGTATTTCTTTCCGGAGAGCGGCACATCCCAGGTCTGGTTCGGCGTAGTTCCGTCGCCGACGATGCCCTGGCCCCACTCGTCGAACACGTAGCACCACATGTTGTACATGCCAGGCATCGCGAACTGGCTGACCTTCAGCGAACGCGGGTCGAGCACGTAGCATCCGCCCGAACCCGAGCTTCGATGCGGGCCCCACGGAGTCTCCAGCGTCGTGCTGGTGGCGATGCCTTCGAGCATGTGCAGCAACCCGCCGTGGCTCCATTCAAACGCGCCGCACGAGTGGTGCGTGTCGTCTGTCGCCCAGCCGTCCAGCAGGTAGGTGACCTCGTCGGCCTTGTCGTCGCCGTCGGTGTCCTTGAGGAACAGCATGCGCGGCTGATCGACGACGAGCACGCCGCCGTTGTAGAATTCGAAACCGGTCGGGCAGTGCAGCTTGTCGTAGAAGACCGTGCTCTTGTCGGCTTTGCCATCGCCGTCGGTGTCTTCGAGGATGACGAGCTTGTCCGCCGGCTTCGGATCGCCAGGCCGCCATTGCGGATAGCTCGGCATGCAGGCGACCCACAGTCGGCCCTTGCTGTCGAAGTTCATTTGCACGGGATTGGCGATCTCTGGGAATTTCGTTTCGTCCGCGAAGAGCTTCAACTCAAACCCCGCTGGAATCCGAGCGCCTTTGATGAAGTCGTTCGGCTTTTGATAGGTCAGCGTCTTGTTCTCGGAATACTCTCGGCCCGGAGCGCCGAAGCGCGTCGGCGGCACGATCAACTCGCCCGTCTTCGAGTCGTCCGGCACTTCCGGAACGGGCCGATTGTTGGCGAGATCCCAGATGTACTGGTCGCGCACCGCTGCCATCTTTCGCAGCTTGGCGTACTCGCGCGGGAAAGTCTCGGTGTCAAAGGTGCGCCGGCCTCCATAGACGTACCAGCCGTTGACCATGCGATAATCCTGGTGATGAATCCACGATTTGTCGATGACGGCTGCACGAACGCGCTCGAAATCCGTCGTGCCTGGCTTGGCCTCGGCGTAGGGGCCGAACAGGGCGGCATCGAGCGCCTCGCCGAGAACTTTGTCGCCGGCCTCGTTCAACTGAAACCCGGCGACGGTAAGTTTGCGCTCCGCCGCGGCAAACGCCTTCGCCGTCGGCGTAAACACGTCGATGAACGCCAGCTTGCGTTTCTCCGCCACCGCCTTCGCCGCGGCCGCGTAGAGTTTCAGATTGGCGTTCTCGTTGGCGCCGTCAGGCAGGAATTTGTCACCCGTGTTCTCAAAGGCGATCGGCGACACGATTACAAAGCGCGGCGGGCTTTTGGCGTCATCTCGCGGATATTTCGCTGTGTACTCGTCGATGAATTTCTCGTACTGCTGTTTGAACGCTTCGATGCCTGCTTCGCCCTTGAACGATTCGTTCCAGCCGAAGAAGCAGAGAAACGTATCGGGATTGAAGGCGTAAAGCGGATCGTCGAGCCGGGAGTAGTCGTTCGAGCGTTGGCGAATGCCGACCTCGTCGCCGGGGAAGCCGAAGTTGCGCACGACGAGGGCCTTGTCCTTGTGGCGCAGTTGCAGCATCGTCTCGAAATGGCCATACAGGCTCATGCGTTCCGCCGTAGTGTTGCCGACGAACGCGATGCGCTCGCCCTTGACGAGCTGAAGCGGAAGCTGGCTGGGCGGCAGCGGAGCTTTTTTCGGGCGAGGCCCCGGTTTGAGGATCTCGGCGGCGACGTTGTCCTTGATCTTTGGTTTGGCCTTGGGGTTCTTCTTTCCCTTGGAAAACACCGAATCCTCGGGCAACATCATCCAGACCATCGCGGAGACGGTAATCGCAACCGCAGCCGCACGAGCCGCGTGGGAGAAGCAGAGCCGCATCGAAAAACCCCTCGGAAAACAGGGAAGTAGTCCAGTGGATGGCGATTATACTTGCCCGCAGCAGCGAAAGCTAGATGCGCGGCGGCCTGGCACGCCTGGAACGCACGCGGTTGTTGCCAAAGACCTATCACCAACAGGAGCGAGTCACTGGCTCGCGGGCGCTTGGCCATCTGCTGTTGGCCAAGCGATTTAGCACTTTTTCAGCTTTTTTTCGGACTTTTTTGAGTGTCGGCCAACAAGCACAGGCCCCCGTTATGAGTGGTACGACATGTGGGATTCGGAATCCAGGGTGCGCTCGCTGCGCGAGCGACGCTGGGCTATTTTATGCAACCCGTCGGCGCAAAAGCCTTGTGTACACCCCATAGGTGGGCTGATGAATAACTCGGACAGGTATCATCCGGATTTTGTACCGCCTTCTGCTCCCCTCTCCCCCAGTAATCTGGGGGAGAGGGGTTGGGGGTGAGGGGGACGAAGTGCCACGCGACATCAATATACTTATGGGCGGTACACGACCCCCTCACCCCGGCCCTCTCCCCCAGATTACTGGGGGAGAGGGAGCTGAAATCGCAACATTTCCGAATGTGGGCGATGACGTTCATTCGGCCGAATCTCCAATGGTTTTCATCAGCCCACCCCATAGGTGTGTGTTTGCTGCTACTGAATTTGAAAAAAAACGAGCGCGGCTCGAAATGGCCTCGCTCGTCGTGATGGGAACAACTTATTTCTTCTCAACAACCTGCTTGCGCACAACCAGGGAATAGGAGCCCACGGCGCTCGGTTGGAATGACGTGATGATGATGCGATACACGCCATCGGCTGGCGCGCGAAACTCGAGGCGAGCGTTGAGTTCGCCGCCGGAGTCATCATCGTCGGCGAGTTGTTTCCCCATCGAATCCTCGATGATGATATACGTGTCGAATTGAACGCTATTCAGTTCAATGATGTACGTGGCGTCGGCGGTGAGTTTGATTTCCTCGATCTTCATGTAACGCTTCGGCGCCATCATCGCGCGTTGTTTGTCGAACTTGTCCTTGGTGGTCAGAGTGTCGTTCTTTTTGAGGACGACTTCCTCGCGGACCTTGCCGATCTCGACTTTCTTGGCAAGCTTTCCCGACTTGATGTCGCGAAGCAGAGCCGTGGCATATTCGGAAGGAATTGCATACGTTTCGGTGCGCCCGGCACGCGAAATATTGATGCCAACCGCCTTACCATCGAGATCAACGAGCGGTCCGCCGCATTCCTTGGGACGCAACACGGAGTCGTGCTGTAGGATTGCCGGGAACCCGCCGCGGCGGATGCTTAGCTCGCTGCCCATGCGCTCCTGGGGATTGCCAAGGAGTTGTTTTGGCGCGGGGTCAAGCGTGACCTCGGCCTCGACGTCCATATCGTCTCGGCGAATCTTGAGCAGCACCTTGTCCTTGGCCTTGAAACGCTGGATCGTGCCGATGAGGTCCTCGTGACTGGCGATCTTCCGGCCAGCGGCTTCGTAGACGATGTCGTTCACTTTGATCCCGGCTCGCTGCGCGGGGCTTTTCGGCTGTACCTGCGTGACCTTGGCGCCGCCCATTCCGGTTTCCAGGCCGACACCCAGATACCCGGTGTTCGGTCCGGGCGAGATTTTTGGTGGTTGGTCGCCCGGCTGGAAGAGCCGAGTGCCCACGCCGATGACGCCGACGGTAATCGGTTCATCGCCCGCGCCAACCGACGCGACCCATCGGCCGGGCCGGGCGTCTTTGCTGTCGCGCCATTGAATAGGTGAAAGCCCGGTGGCCTCGACCTTGATCAGGGCGAGATCGAAGTCGTCGTTCTTGTCGGTGATTTTTGCCTCGACGACATCGCCGTTGTTGAGACGCACGGTGATGTTTCCGTGAAGGACGCTCGCCTTGGTAAGGATCCAGCCATTGGGATCGACGACCGTGCCGAACGCCACGTCCTTTTCATCGCCGAGGACGCGCACGGTGGCCTGGCGAGCGGACTTGATGACGTCGCGTAATGCCTGGAGTGTTTTTGGATGGTTGCGCAGCGATTCCATGGAGAATGGCTGCGCCGAAACGGACGATGTAATGAAGAGCAGGAGCGTGAGCGACAAGGAACGGCGAAGGAGTGTCATGGTATGTATCTCCAGATGGAAGATTGCGTTCGCGATTTCGTGACGAATCGAGGCACGTGAGAACGTAGGCCCTCCGCGTGCCAGGGATGTTATTTATTGTTGGGCTTCTTCAGGTCTTTGCTCTTGTTGCCAACTTTGCCATCCACTTCGCGGATGGTCAGGCGATAGGCGCCCAGCTGGCCAGGATCACAGGTGGTGACGACCAGTCGGTACACGCTGTCGGCGTCCGGCGTGAAGACGATGCGCGAGTTGAGGTTGCCGGCGCCGTCATCGTCCTCGGCAATTTTGCCCTTATCATCGTGTTCGAGGCGAAGGTAGGCGTCGAAGTCCTCGCTGACGAGGTCGAGGGTGTAGGTCTTTCCGACCTGCATTTTGAACTCGTGGACATGCCGCCAGCATTTTTCGCGTTCGACATCGAAAGGATCAGTCTTCTTGATCGTGCCGTCAAAGGTCTTGACGACGGCGCCGCCCGCACTTTTCACTTTTTCGACGGACGGATCGTCCTTGCCGAATAGCCCCAGCGATTGTCCATCCTTGTCGGTCAGGGCGAGCATGGCCCGAAGGTTCTTCGGAAGATCGATGACCAGCTTGCGGGATTTGTCCTTGGCAAGCGCCCAACGGACGACTCCCTCTGAATTGCTTTTGAGCTTCTGGGAGCCTTTCTCCCAGGAAATGACGACTTCCTTGTTTGCCTGGGGCATGCCCTTTGCGTCAACGATTAGGGCGTTGATATAGGGCGCGACCTTTACCTGCGAAAGCTTTTCCAGCAAAGGCGTGATCGCGGGAACCGGAATGCGCACCGCCTTGAGCACGTCGGCTTTGCCGGCGACCAGCGCGTCAACGAAGTCGGCGTCGAAGATTTTCAGCGTGAACGCTCCGGTCTGGTTTCCCTCGAACGAGGTTGCGATGATGCGGTAGTCGCCATCGCGGGTAGCCTTGTAGACGATGCGCGAGTGGGGGAAGCCGCCGCCGTCGTCATCCATCGCCAGCTTGTTGCCCGTCGGGCTTTCGAGACGCAGGAACGTGTCGAGTTTCTTGCCCGACTTGTCGCTGGAAATAAGGTCGATGGTATAGGTGTGCCCGGCCTTCATTTTGAAGGTGTACTGCTTGGCGTGGGAGCTTTGCTGGACGGTGTCCATCGGATCCTGGATGGTGAGCGAGTCCTTCTTTTCGAAGACGAGCTTGCCGCCCGCTGACTTGACGGATTCGATTTTTCCGATGCCGGCGCCCCAGCTCTCGCCGGCGGCGAGCTTATCCCAGGTGTCGCGGAAGGTATTGACTGGCACGTGGACATTTTCAGTAATCGCCGCCCCGCCGATTCGACTGTGGATACCGACCACGCGACCTTGCATGTCGAAGAGCGGCCCGCCCGAATCGCCGCCGACGAGAGCACAATCGGTACGGATCAAGAAGGAGTTGGCGACGAGCACGCGGCCGACGCGGACCACGGGCGTGCGATTCTTGCGGAAACCGCCGGGATGGCCGATCGCTATGACCCATTGACCAGGTTTAAGGCTGGCGGAGTCGCCCATCTCGACGAATGGATAATTGTCGCCCTCGGCGATTTTGGCCATGCCGCTGTCGATGCCCTTGTTTTGTCCAAGCGTCGTGCCTTTCATTGCCTTGCCGTTGGGCAGAATGATGACGGCCGTCTGCGAGGGCTTGCCCGACACGTGGCCGGCCGTGAGAACCGTGCCATCCGACTTGATAATGACGCCACTACCTTGACCCGGCCCGACGCGGATGCCGACGACCGACGGCATGACTTTCTTCAGCACCTTCTCGACATGCTGCTCGATCGCACGCAGATCCTGCAAACTTTCAGCCGGGGCATTCTTTTTTATTACTTCGGGCAGTACAAACGCTTGATTCGGCGGCGTTTTCTTCTCATTGCCTGGCTGTGCCGAGGCGAATCCAAAATAGACGCTGCCGCTGAGAAATAGTACGGCAAGGTGACGAATCCAGGGACCAGCCATCATCGCAGACCTCGATAAGTTGAAGAACGAACGGTGTGAATCATCCCGAGGAGATTTCGCGTCTCTGTGGTCTCGATTGCTTTTCAAGAAACATCGGCGGCGCTAAATCGCCCGAAACACGATTTTGCAGACCTATTCTATTTCTACACGCAACCTTCATGGCACGGAAGGGGAATTTTTTTTCCGCGGAAAATAGGCAGGGCATTTCCCAAAGATAAGACGCATCGGAAAGATGAAATCAACAAGAAAGGGGATCCCAGGGATTCGCAGCGCTCCTCCCTGGGCTTGAGTGCATGCTACTTCTTTTTGCCCACGTTCTGGACAAACGAGCCGATCGCTTCGCCCCAGATGTGATAACCCTTTTCGGAAAGGTGGAGATAATCGGGCATGATGGCGCCGGGGATTTGGCCATCCTTAATGAACTTCTCGCCGATGTCGCGGTAGGTGACTTCTTTGTTGTTGTCGAGCTTCGCGATGATCTTGTTGATGGCAATGATCTTGGTGTTGCCTGGATTCGGGATCATCTTACCGCGCGGAAAAACGCCGAGGACCAGAATCTCGGCCTTGGGCGCCTTTTGTTTTACCGTGCTCACGATGGCCGTCACGCCCGCGGCGATGTCCTCGGCGGAGTCGCTGCCGGTGTTATTCGTTCCGATCATGATAACGACGCCTTTGGGATTGACGCCGTCGAGTTCACCGTTTTGGATTCGCCAGAGCACATGCTGGGTTCGGTCGCCGCCGATGCCGAAGTTGGCGACATTGACGCCGGCGAAATTCTTGTCCCATGCCGGTTTACCATTTTTGCCTCGCCAGCCATCGGTAATGGAATCGCCTAGAAAGACGATGTCGATCCCGCCTTTTTTGGCGATTTCGACGAATCCATCGTGGCGCTTCATCCAGCCGGCGTCGGGCTTGCCTTTCTTGTCCATCCGGGGCGATGGCGTCGTCGCTGCATTCTTCGCTCCGCCCGATTCCACTTTCGACGACCAGACGACCGTAGTAAGACAAACACAGGCGAACACCCACAGAAATTTGCGAGGCTTCATTCGAGAACTCCTGAAAGAAATTGTTTGGAAGAAGTGATATTGTTGTTCGAGGTGCTGGGAATGGCAAGTCAGGAAACCGCGTGATTTGTTTAGCCGCGACGCGCAGCGGAGCGCGACGACGAACTCGCTCCGCTGCGCGTCCCGGCTAGACCGGATCGCTCACGCATCATCCGCATAAAGATGTTTGAGCACGTCCATGGTCGTGATGACACCGACGAGCACGCCGTCGTCGTCAACGACGAACAGACGATGCACGTGCAGGCCGAGCATCTCGCGGATGACCCTGCGAACCGGTGCATCAGGCTCGACGGCGAACACGGCAGGCGTCATCACGTCGCCCACCGTCACCGTTCCCTCGACGACTGCGGCTTCGAATGTCGGCGCCGCGAAGTAGTCGGGGATTTCGCCGCGATGTTTGCTCGCCTCGACATGGTGCACCAGCAGATCGGATCGGCTGACAACGCCGATCGGCCTGCCGGCTTCGTCGATGACCGGAGCCGCGGTGATGCCCTTGTCGGTGAGCAATTTGCTGGCTTCCACCACGCCAGCATTCACGCGGATCGAGATGGGGTTGGTCTTCATCAAGTCGGACGCTGTCAAAGCACGCAAAACCAGCGGCTTGTCCAGGCGTTCCATGGTTGAAGTGTTCATGGCAGACCTCCCGAGTAAGGACGGCACTCGAGGAGTGCCGTTGGTTGTAAGCAATGGTCGCAGCGGAAATCCCACATTCCTCCGCTGGTTCACACGACGCCTGCAAGGATCTCATCAGGATGAACTGCGGGTTCCTCGTTTCGTGCCGCCCGGGCGAGTGCGGCGAGAATGTCGATGCTCGACACGATGCCAATCGGCCGATCCGTGGCAGTGTCCACGACGATGATGCGATGAATATGGGCGTCCATCATCATCCGCGCGAGTTCGCCGATTTTCACCATCGCCCCGACGAGCACGGGATCGTGCGTCATGCAATCCTCGACCCGGCAATCCGACTCAGCGACACCCACGGGTAGCTGCCAGGGTTTGCACACCGGATCGCTTCCCTTTTTTTTGTCTTGATTCTGAAGATGTTCAGCCCTCGTCATGAAGTCGGTCGCCGATAGCACGCCGATGCACCGCCCTTCGGAATCGATGACGGGAGCGCCCGTGACTCCGGATCGGCTCAGCATGCGTGCCGCACCTTCCAGCGACATCTCGCGCGGGATTACGACCAAGTCTCGCGACATCACGTCGGCAGCGGTCAATGCGAATAGATCAGTCAATGCGGTAGTCATTATCCACCTCCTCGTCGTTCGGTTCCAACTAGGCTTCGTCAAATAAATAATGCAAAGCCCGTGCCACTGCGAAAAGCCTGTGAATTCCGGCACGAATTGGCAGAATGGAGGATCGCTGCAGGCGAACCAGGGACGACGAATCGCCGAAATACGCACACCAGTGTGCGTTTTCGGCCATTTTTGCGAGTCTGGATTTTTTCTTTCTGGTTCGAGCGTATCCAGGTATACTTTAAGAGAACACCAGGCTCGCCAACGAAACAAACCGATTCGAGCGACATCCCATGCATCCGACCAATACGATCGCGACTCTGCTCTTGTTATTCACAACCCCGGCAGCATTTGCCGATTCGCTGACCGTCACGCCGACCGACGCCACGCTGCGAGGCAGGTCCGCCCGGCAGCGCGTTATCGTCACCCGGACGAAGGACGGCAAGGCGACCGACCGCACCCGCGAGGCCCAGTTCGAATCGCTCACGCCGAAAGTCGTCGCCATCTCCGCCGACGGCATCGTAACGCCCGTGAGCGATGGCGCGGGGATCATTGCCGCTCGGTTCGACGGTCTGGAAGCCCGGGCGAAAATCAGCGTCGTCGATGGCACGCGGGATCTACCCGTCACTTTCGAAAAAGACGTGCAGCCGATTCTCGCTCGCTTTGGCTGCAACTCCGGACCATGCCATGGCAAGGCGCGCGGACAGAACGGTTTTCAACTCTCGCTGCTTGGCTTTGATTCCAATTTCGATTTCGCCGCCCTTACGCAAGAAGCTCGCGGCAGGCGAATCCTGCCGTCCTCGCCCGAAAACAGCCTGATCCTGCTCAAAGCGATCGGCGCGATGCCTCACGGCGGCGGACGCAAACTCGCCAAAGGCGACGGCCATTACGAAGTGATGCTGCGCTGGATCGCCGCCGGCACGCCGCGCACGCCCGCCGAGACACCCACGCTCGAACGTATCACCCTCGATCCCGTGGAGCGCATCATGCTTCCTGGCGGCGAGCAGCAACTGGTCGTTACCGGCCATTATTCAGACAAAACGACTGCGGACGTCACGCATCTCACGACGTTCCAGTCGAACGAGAGCGTCATCGCCGCCGTCGATGTACATGGCAAAGTCAAAGCCGGTCCGCTGCCTGGCGAAGCCGCGATCATGGCACGCTTCATGGAAAAATTTGCCGTGACCAACATCCTCATCCCGATGCCAAAGAGCGTCCCTGCCGAGGTCTACGCTAAACTGCCGCGGAAGAATTTCGTCGACGATCTCGTCTACGACAAGCTGATTCGCCTTGGACTGACGCCCTCGGAACCGTGCGACGACGCCACGTTCCATCGCCGTGCGTATCTCGACGTGATCGGGCGGCTGCCGACGCCTGCCGAGTCGCGCGAGTTCCTCGCAAGCAAGGCGACGGACAAACGCGAGAAACTTGTGGACGTCCTGCTCGCACGGCCCGAATACGCCGACCACTGGGCAAACAAATGGGCCGACCTGATGAGGCCGAATCCGTACCACGTCGGCATCAAGGCGGTGTTCACGTTGGATGCTTTTCTGCGCGATTCCTTTCGCAAGAACAAGCCGTACGATCAATTCGTGCGCGAGATCATCACCGCTCAAGGCAGCACCTGGCAGAACGGCGCCGTCGTCATGTTTCGCGATCGCCGCCGGCCCGACGAACTGACGACGATGGTCAGCCAGCTGTTCCTCGGTATTCGGCTCGAATGCGCGAAATGCCATCATCACCCGTTCGAGGTCTATAGCCAGGACGACTTTTACAGCTTCGCTGCCTACTTCGCGAAGATTGGCCGAAAGGGCGTGGGAATCTCGGCGCCGATTTCGGGTAGTGAAGAGGTGATTTTCGCCGGCACGACGGGCAGCGTAAAGCATCCCGGGACAGGCGAGGTCATGTCGCCTCGTCCGCTATTTCCGCTGGGCGGCGCGGGCGAAATCCCCGCCGACGCCGCCGGCGACCTGCGCCGTGCCGTCGCCGACTGGCTGACGTCGGAGCGTAACGGCTACTTCGCGAAAGTCGCCGTGAATCGCATCTGGGCCGACCTGATGGGGCGCGGCCTTGTCGAGCCGATCGACGACATGCGTGCGACGAACCCGCCCAGCAACGGGCCGCTGCTCGACGCTCTTGCAGAGCATTTTCGTAAGGAAAAGTACGATCAGAAAAAACTATTACGCACGATCCTGACGAGCCATGTGTATGGCCTGTCGTCCATCCCCAACAAGCAAAACGTTGGCGACTTGCGCAATTACTCGCGGCACTATCGGCAGCGCTTGCGCGGCGAAGTGTTGCTCGACGCATTGACGGACGTGACCGGCGTGCCGGAGGTGTTCGCCGCCGCCGCGCCGCGGACGCGCGCGATGGAACTCTGGACGGTGCGAACGCAGTCGGTGTTTCTCGATGCCTTCGGCCGACCGGACCCAAACCAGGATCCGCCCTGCGAGCGAACGGCCGACACGTCCGTCGTGCAGGCGCTGCACCTGATGAATTCGCCTCGGTTGCATGCGAAAGTGACGAGCGAAGACGGCCGCGCCGCTGCGTTGGCCGTGGGCAAACTCACGTCCGCAGAGGTGATCGACGAATTGTACCTGCTCGTGTATTGCCGATTTCCGAGTGCGATCGAACAAAAGAACGCCCTTCGGCGATTCGATGCCGCACCGCGCCGGCAGGCGATCGAGGATCTGATGTGGGCGCTCGTCAACACGCCGGAGTTCGTGTTCAAGGATTGAGCGCATTCCGCTTGTGTACAGGAAGACAAGAATAAAAACTTCCCGAATTGGCAAACGCTTCTGCTCCCCTCTCCCCCGGTACACCGGGGGAGAGGGGTCGGGGGTGAGGGGGGGACAAGTTGCCACGCCGAAACTGAGGTCTGGGCAAGGCGCCAAGTTCCCCCTCACCCCAACCCCTCTCCCCCGGAGTACCGGGGGCGAGGGGCTTTAAATCGGGCCGCAAGCGGAAATCAATCATAGCGTCTCATCAATCCATGCTCCGCCCAGCAAGCGCTCGCCATCGTAGAACACCACGGCCTGACCTGGCGTGATCGCGCTTTGCGGCTCGGCGAAATCGACGCGCACCTTACCGTCGGCGAGCGGCGTGACGGCGGCGGCGGCGGCCTCGTGGCGGTAACGAATCTTCGCCGTGCATCGCAGCGGCGACACCGGTGCATCGATCAGCCAGTTGACGCGTGAGGCCTCCAGCGCGTTCGCCAGCAACTCCTCGCGATCGCCGATGACAACGTCGTTCGTCGCCGGCACGATTTCCAGCACATAGCGCCGACTGCTCGAACCGAAGCCGAAGCCCTTGCGTTGGCCGATCGTGAACTTTTCGATGCCGTCGTGTTCCGCTAGCACGTTGCCCGCGCGATCGACGATATTGCCCGCGGTCTGCAATTCAGGGCTGCGCGACCTGATGAATGCCGCATGGTCGTTGTTTGGCACAAAGCAGATTTCCACGCTGTCGGGCTTCTCGGCCACGTTCAGCCCGGCCTCGCGCGCGATCGCCCGCACTTCGTCCTTGCGGTAGCCGCCGATCGGGAAGAGCAGGTGAGGCAATACGTTCTTGCGCAGGCCGAAGAGCACGTACGACTGGTCCTTGTTATGGTCGATGCCGCGATGCACCTGCGCGTCGATCATGCGCACGTAATGGCCGGTCGCTATGTAGTCGGCGTCGAGTTGTTTGCCATACGACCAGAGCTTGCCGAACTTCAGCCAGGTGTTGCACACCACGCACGGGTTCGGCGTACGGCCCTGGGCGTACTCATCGACAAAGTAGTCCATGATTCGGCCAAAGTCGGCCTCGAAGTCGAGCGCGTAGAACGGGATGTCCAGCCGATCGGCGACACGCCGGGCGTCGCCGGCATCGATGGCGCTGCAGCAGCCTTTCTTGTGCGAGGCGGTATCGCACTCGGTCTCTTCGGGCTGATGCACACCGGTGCGCATAAACAGGCCGACGACATCGTAGCCTTGCTTTTTCAGCAGGTATGCCGAGACGGAGCTATCGACTCCGCCGCTCATGGCAAGAACGACGCGTTGCCGCATGGAGAAGCTCGAGGGTGTAATATCGACTGTCGAACAACGAATGGTATTATACTTCACAAGACAGGAATTGATATATTTCCGACGGATGACGTTGACGCTTTTCCGAGCCGCGACAGTGAGGGAGTGGCCGACTGGATGCCTTGCCGGAACAGATATTGTCGGCCACTCCCTCACGGTCGTGGCTCGGGAGTGTTTTGATTCGTTTGCAAATGCGACAATCTCAACCGTTGAAAGTATTGAACGCAAGCCTAGCCGCGTAAGCGGCAGGATGAACAAACGGCTGCCAATTCCAACCTACCGCTTACGCGGCCAGGCTCGCCAGGCGGAGTTGCCAGCGCCAGCGTACGAAGCGTTCGCGATGTTGGGATAGGCCTGAGAGCGGCGTCCTTCTTGGCCTCGTCCTTTTTTTCTTCAGCCTTCTTCTCTTCGACCTTCTTCTCTTCCGCCTTTTTGGCTTCGCCTTCCAATTTCTTGGGCGGCGTGCCCGCGAGCTTCGGCAATTTCATTCGCGCGACGGCTTCTTCGTCGTACTGATACCAATCCCAGGCCAAAAAACCGGTGGCAACAGCGAGAGCGATCAGCGAGATGGCGAGCAACCCCGTCCAGGCGTCATTGACGGGCACCGAGCCTTCCAACGGTTCATCGTCTTGTTTCTTCGCCATGGTTGGTTTTCCGATTGTTTATCGAAATGCGAATTGACGGAATTTCCTCCCCTCTCCCACCGGGAGAGGGGTCGGGGGTGAGGGCCGCAGGTCGTTTGCAATACCGTGAATTTCCTCGTATTGCCATCGTCTAGCAGCCCTCACCCCTTCCCTCTCCCGGTGGGAGAGGGAGCACTTCGCTCGACGATTTCGTACGTTGGCTTATGTCTCATCCGTGCGAATTTTCAATAGTTTTCATCAGACCACCATCAAGTGCATTTATCCGTGGTTCAATATCCTCGAATATCGCCAGCTACCGCGACGTCAGTTTGCTCGTCACGAGATCGCCGACTTTGAGTTGCGAACGCAGGGCGACATTGCCCGTCGCCACGACACGGGCGACGGCGGCGCGCGTATTGGCGTCGATGATGCGCACCATGCCGAGATATTTCGCCTCGGGCGTCAGACGGTAGACGTCGAGCGTGTGGTCCTTTTCCAGGCCGTGATCGGTTCCCTGGTTGATCTGCACGAGGTCGGATCCGCTGACGATCTCAATCTTGCCGTTGACGATCACGCTGGGCGGGTTCGGCGCATTCGGATTGCGAATGACCGCGGTATCGGTGGTGACGCCAGCTTCCAGCCGGGCGAGTTTCCCGGAGAGGTCGCGCAGCTGCTGGAGTAGATTTTCGTTGCGGATCTGCGCGGTCTTGTAGTTGGCTTCCTGGTTCTGGGCGATGATGCGGAATTTCTTTACATCCGCTTCGAGCAAGACGATCGCGTTCTCACGTTCTTTGATGACGCCGTTGAGAAAATCGATTTCCTTGGTCAGTCGTTCCTTGGCCTGTTTGGTGGCTTCCAGAGTGGTATCTTTCTGGCGAAGGGATTCAATGTATTGTTGCTCCTTCTGGTCCCACGCCATCTTTTCGATTTTGTGCAGCTCTTGCTTGTCGCTGAGTTCTTGACGAGCGTTTTCGAGATCTTTCTCGACTTTGACGTTGTCACCCGCGACTTTGCCGATGATCCCGCCCGTGGTTTTATGACCATCCGCGATGATCTTGGCATCGCGTTCCATTTCGTCGTACTTCTGTTTCATTTTGTTTCGCGTCGCGGCGTTCAAAACGATCAACAGGCCGACGACCACGGCAAAGAGAAAATTCAAGATAACGAGTATCTTGCCGATGGTGTTCATGGTTTGACCCCCAATCCATCCAACTTGCCGTGGATCCCACGGCTCCCCCAGTTTGGATGCCGAGACGGGTAGTCTCGGAAATAGTATCTCCCGGAATGAATCGGCGGGAGTATGCCGAGAGACGGGACAACTGTCAACATCGATTTCAGCGTGGACGAGATGGTTCGCGTACTCTTTTTATTATCGCAGACGCAAGCGAGCAAATCCAGGGAAGTTGCGCATTTTTCTCCCATCTCCCGCCGGGAGAGGGGCCGGGGGTGGGCTGATGAAATACGATGCCTGGAATCATCTCAAATTTGTTGCGCGATTGCTCCCCTCTCCCCCACGAATGTGGGGGAGAGGGGCCAGGGGGTGAGGGGCGGATCAGCATCGCTGGCCAAGGACTGAGCCTTCTGCAAGGTTCCCTGACCCCTCACCCCTCCCTCTCCCCCACATTCGTGGGGGAGAGGGTGCTCTGCGCGCAACGAATATTGACTGGGCATGACGCCAAGAATCGACGAATTTTCAATAGCTTTCATCAGCCCCAGCCGCCATTCTCAGTTCAGCGTGATCGTCTTTGCGCAAATCTGCCCGGTCGAGGATTCGATTCGCACCGGCAGACGGCCCGATCCGGTCACGCGAACTCGCCAGGTGACGCTCGCTGGGTCGGCGTTGCGCGGCACGAATTCCTTGGCATCGCCTTCCACCAGCTTCAACCCTTCGGGCAGATCCAGCTTGAGTGTTTGGCCAGGGACGGATTTTGTCACCTGCGCCTTGATGCTGAATTCCTTGCCCGACTTGATGTCGCCGATGAGCTCGAAGGCGAGATGCCCGGCGGGATTGCCGGGAGGCTCGACGATGAGCGTTTTCCGCAGCGTCAGTCCGACGGACGATTTCACGCCAATGGTGTATTTGCCGATCTGGCCGATGCCGACCTTCCATGTCGGCGCCGCTTTCGGCGTCGCGGCTTGCGTTTCCATGCCTTCGGTGAGCGTCAGGCCAGCTGGCAGAATCAGCGTGAGCTTTTCGCCAGGAACGGCCTTAACAAGCTTGGTCGAGATATCGAAGGCTTTGCCCGGTTGAAAGTCGCCTGCCAGGCCGATCTCGAATTCACCGGCGGTACGGCCTTGCTTGATCGTGAGATTCGTCGTCCGCGTTCCGCCCGCGCTGGACGTGACGCGCACCGCATAGCTCCCCGCAGCGATGACGCGGACTTTCCACTCAAGACTGGTTTCCTTGGCACTCGCTGGCGGAAGGGGCAGGTTCCGCGTCGGCGCTCCCTCCGCCAGTCTCAGACCGGCGGGCAGATCGAGCGTCAGCGTCTGTTTCCCGGCTGGTTCGATGACCTTGGCGGTGACGTTGAAGAAATCGCCTGGTTCATAGGAGCCTTTCAAATCAAGGCTTAGCTTGGCGGCGCCGGCGTCGTTTTTCGCCGGCGGTTCGTGGGTGATATCGACCTTCACGGGAGGCAGTTTCGCCTTGCCGACGCGTTCCTCCGGTTCGTCTTCGATCGTGTAACGCGGCACGCCGACGAAATTCGGATAGATGTCTTTCTCATCGGTCACGACGGCGTTCGAGCCGGAATTACCGGTGTCTTTCGGTTGATCGGACGATTTCCCTTTCACCTCCGGCGAAGGCGGGCGTGGAGTATCAATGAAGAACCAGTCATAGGCGACCAGGCCGCACATAATCATCCCGAGCATCGCCAGCGGCATGAAATGAAGGATCGCCTTGAACGAACTCCCGCGCGAACGCCGGCGACCCGATCGAGGCGAAGCGGAGGAGACGGCAGGTTCCGCGAAGCCGAACTCCTCGGCAGGCGTCAGCGGGCCGGACGAAGGCGGGGCGGACTTGCGCGAACCCTTGGAGGTTCCGACACTCGCGATCGCGGAGGCGGAGGTCGATTCGCCTTTCTCGGCATCCACCGTGACGACGACGGGCACGCGGAACTGCTGGTTGCCATTCGCCGTGACTGTGATCTTCGCTTCGAGTGTTTCGCCGACGCGATCCGGAATTTTGACTTCGAGCGGCAACGTGATGACGTTTTGTTGACTCACTGCGGGCTTCGCGACTATCCAGGATACGGGACTATTCGCGGTGGCGTAGATCGGCCGTTTCTCTTCGGTGCGAGCTTGCAGCTTGTGCTTGACCATCTCGCCCGGTTTGCCGCGAAGCTGGATCGGCGATTCATCGACATTGACCTTGGGCGGCTTGCTCAGGCCAAGCGCTTCGAAGAATTGCTGCACGGCCGCCAATCCGCTGGTGGCGGGTCCCTTGACCGGATAGGTCCAGCCGTTGGCGGCGTACCATTTGACGACGAGGCCTTCCTCGAATAATCCCGCCGCTTCCTTGGGGTGCTTTTTGGCGTACTCGGCGACCTCGCGCGGAGAGCTCGCGCCGCTCAACACCTCGCTCTCGAACGGCACGATCGGGACCTGGGCGACGACTTTCACCTCGAACGTGCCGGCATTCGATTCGACATGCACGATCGCTTCCAGCGGCTTGGAGCTGGTGCGGAGATGTTTGCCCTGAACCCTGATCGGGATCTTGGCCGACTCGCGAAACTGAAACACCTTCGCCTCGCCCTTGTCCGTGGCGGCGAGCCAGTCGCAATCGGGCGAGACCGAACCGAACACGATGCGCGAACCGGCGTTTTCCAGAAGCAGGTCGAACCCGCCGTCCTTGCCTGGTACGCACTTGCCTAACTGGACCGACTTCGGCTTGACTTTCAGTTTCGGCGGTGTCGCGCTCGGCACCGGAATTCGGCTCAGGAACTGATCCAGCCCGCGATCGCGATCGGGAAAGTTCGCCGCCTCCTGCGCCGCCTGGGCCAGGTCCATGCGGCCGATGCCGCCGAAGAAGTTGCGGAGCATGTCGTTTTCGAGGAGCTTTTTGGCGTCGTCCCAGTGTTTGTCGCAACCGGAGAGGAATTCGGCGAAATCGCGACACTTCGTGCCGCTGGGGAAAACGAACGCGGATGGAAAGGCGGATTTGCCCGCATCGACCGGACCTGCCGCTCCCGCGAGCGATTCGCCGTCGAACCAGCAGTAGCTGGCTTCCATTGAATTGACGCGCTCACAGCGCGGGCAAATAAGCGGCATGAATCGCCTCCGCGGGACATGGGCGGTTTGTCGTCGTTCGAGCGAACCTTGGCTCATCGGCCGAACAGCGTGTTGTTCCCCTCGGCCAATGAGATCGTCTTGGTGCGTGCCAATCCCGTCGAAGATTCGACTCGCACCGGCAGGCGCCCCGAACCCGTCACGCGCACCTGCCAGGTTATCGTAGCGACTTCGGCCTGGCGCGGAACGTTCTGGAGGGCATCGCCTTTCGCCAGGGTCAGGCCCTTGGGCAGGTTCAGCGTCAGCGTTTGATTGGCGACCGGTTTCGTAACCTGGGCTTTCACCTGGAACTCCTTGCCCGGACGAATATCGCCAACAAGCTCAAACGTGAATCGGCCATCGACCTCGCCGGGCGCTTCGATCCGCAGCGTCTTGCGCTGGGTGACACCGGTCGTTGATTTCACGCCGACCGTGTATTTGCCCGGTTGGGCGACGCGCACCTTCCAGACGATGGACGAGTCATTCGCGGCAGGCTGCGTCTCGGCGCCTTCGACGCGCGTCAAATTCGACGGCAAGCTCAACGTCAGCGCCTGCCCTGGCACGGGCGTGACGACCTTGCACGAGACGTTGAAGGTTTTGCCCGGCTCGAAGTCGCCCGTCAAGACGAGGCTGAACGCGCCCTCGGCCCGGCCGGTTTGTTCGATGGTGATGGTCTTAGTCTGCGCGACGCCGGTGCTCGATACGACGCGCACCGGATGTTTGCCTGGCGCGATGACGCGAACTTTCCACTGCACGAGACTCTCCGTTCCGCCGCCTGCTGGCGAAGGTACCGGTTGGGTCGGATTGCCGTCCGACAGTTGCAAACCGTTCGGGAGATTCAGAGTGAGCGTCTGATTGTCGGCACGGTTCGTGACCTTGCCAACCACCGTGAAGAATTGGCCCGGCTCGAACGAACCCTGCAGATCGACGGCGAGTCTGTCGTTGCCCGAAGACCCGCCGCCGGAAATGGCGATGGTTTTCGATTGCGTCAGGCCGGTGCTGGAGATTACCTTCAGGCGATGCTCGCCGGTGCGTTCGACGAGGATTTTCCAGGTGACGACGCTCGTGTTGCGTCCGCCTGCGTTTTGGAGCGCGACCGGTTGCGTCTCGGCGCCGTCGATGCGTTTGAGGCCTGCGGGCAATTCGAGACGCAGCGTCTGAGCCGCGACCGGGTTCTCGACGTAGGCTGTCGCGGTGAAGGCCTGGCCCGGTTCAAACGATCCGCCGAGCGTCAGGCCAAGCTTGTCGGTCGCGGAGACGTTGCCAAGGCCGTAGGAGAAACCAATGGTGCGCTTCTCGCCGGGCTTCAACGTCTTCTCGGGCCAATAGAGAACGGCAGCGGAATCGCCCGTGAGACTGCGAACCGGAATATCCCACGCCAGTGATCCGCCAGGCCAATGCGTCAGCGTCAACCGCTGTGCCGGTTCGATGCCGCTGCCCGGCTTGAGCGTCAGTTGAGCGATGGTTCCGGGATTGTTGAGGTCGAAGCGCTCCAGAGCTTGCACGAAATCAGGCACGGTGGATGGAACACGAAAGTCGGCAAACGTCGCGACCAGGCCGGTCTTGCCCGGGACGGTGAACGGGACGCCGTCGTTGCTGCCGATGAGCGTATCGAGTTGCAGGCGAAGCCCAGCGGAATGCTGGCGGGTGTCATTGTTCTGAATGATCCAGCGCACGAGCACGGTATCGAGGTTTCGCCGAGTGACGCCATTGACGGTGACTGGTTGCCCAGGAACGATTTCGAGAACTTGGTGATATGAGACCGAACCCAGGTTCCAGGTGGAATGAGTGGGCTGAACGCTATTGGGCGTCGCCGGTACCCCGCTGAGCGGTTGATTCACGCGGCTCCATTTTCCTCGGAAGCCGCCAAATTCCATGTTCGAGCCATCAACGCTGATCACCGTGGTGTTCGTGGAGCCGTTGCGTGAAAAAGTAATCTGCTTGAATGCCGCAGGCCCCGCTGCGGCGGTACCCGTGATGCCGAATCGCGACGGGTTGAAGTTGTACATGTAACTGACGAATGGCGTCGTGCCGATCGACGCTCCCGGGCCGCCGGTATTTTCGGCTGGCTCGTCTTTGATCTCGACCTTGACCGGCTGCAGGCGCGCATTGCCCACGCGTTCTTCCGGTTCGTCTTCAATGGTGAAGCGTGTCTGGCCGGTGAAGTTCGGATTCTCGTCAGGCTCATCGATGATGACGACTTTCGGCGCTTCGCCGGTTTTCCCTTGTGCGACTTCGGGGGATTCTTCCTTCACCTGCGCGATAGGCCGACGCGGCGCCTGGCTCAGCAGATCGCGCACGAAGAGGCCGAACAAGAGGCACGCCAGCAGCATCAAAGGCGCGATGTGCAAGGCGGCGTTTAATGGATTGACGCCTGGCTCGCGCTGACTGGACTTGGGTACGCTTGCCGCGGGTTCGTCAAATCCAAAATCGTCGGGCGGCGGCTTGGGCGTGGATTTCGGCGCTCCCGCCAGCAATCCCGCGCTTGCGGCTGCGGCGGACACTGGTGCGGCTTTCGCCGACTCCACGGCAACGACGATAGGCACGCGGAACTGCTGGTTGCCGTTCGCCGTCACCGTGATCTTCGCCTCCAACGTCTCGCCGGCGCGATCAGGGATTTTGATCTCGATCGGCATCGTGACGACGTTCTGATGCGTCAATCCCGGTTTGGCGACGATCCATGAAACAGGACTATTCGCGATGGCGTAGATCGGGCGTTTCTCCTCGGAGCGTGCCTGGATCTTGTGCTTGACGATCTCTCCCGGCTTGCCGCGGAGCTGAATAGGCGTCTCATCGACGACGACCTTCGGCGGCTTGCTCAGGCCGAGCGCCTCGAAGAACTGCTGCACGGCTGCCAGACCGCTCGTGGTCGGACCTTTCACTGGATATGTCCAGCCATTAGCGTCGTACCATTTACCTACCAGGCCGTCTTCGAACAATTTCGCTGCTTCCTTCGGATGTTTCCTGGCATATTCGGCGATCTCGCGCGGCGTTCGCGCGCCGGTCAGAACACCGCCCGTGAAAGGCACGACTGGAACCTGCGCGACGACCTTGACCTGGAAACTGCCCGCGTTCGATTCGACATGCACGATCGCTTCGAGAGGCTTCGCGCTCGTGCGGAGGTGTTGACCCCTGATCTTTATCGGAATCGTGGCCGACTCTCGAAATTGAAACACCTTCGCCTCGCCCGTATCGGTGGCAGAAAGCCAATCGCACGCCGGCGAGACCGATCCAAAGACGATGCGCGATCCGGCGTTCTCCAGTTGCAGATCAAACGCGGCATCTTTGCCAGGCGCGAGGATGCCAAGCTGGACGACCTTCGGTTTGACTTTGAGCTGAGGCAGGATCGCGTTTGGCACGGGGATGCGGTTCAGGAACTGGTCGAGACCGCGATCACGGTCGGGGAAGTTCGCCGCCTCCTGCGCCGCCTGGGCCAGGTCCATTCGGCCGATGCCGCCGAAGAACTTGCGCAAGGCATCGGTTTCGAGGAGTTTCTTGGCGTCGTCCCAGTGTTTGTCGCAGCCAGCAAGGAATTCGGCGAAGTCGCGACACTTCGTCCCGGTGGGGAATACGAAAGCGGAGGGAAAAGCGGATTTGCCCGCGTCCACCGGTCCCTTGGCTCCGACGAGCGAAGCGCCATCGAACCAGCAATAGCTGGCGTCCGTGGAACTGACACGTTCACAGCGCGAACAGATGAGCGGCATGCGTCGCCTCCGACATGTCGTTTGCCAACGTCCGCGCTCGCCGAAAGCGAGCGGCTAAACGAAATAGGACATCACGCGACCAACTCGCGAATCACGTGGGCGGGTTCGACGCCCGTCAGGCGCTGATCCAGGCCTTGATAGCGGTACGAGAACCGCGCGTGGTCGATGCCGAGCAGACTCAGGATCGTGGCATGGAAGTCGCGGATATGCACGGGGTTCTCGACGATATTGTACGAGAAGTCATCGGTCGCGCCGTAAATCTGCCCGCCGCGCGCTCCGCCGCCCGCCATCCACATCGTGAAACAGCGCGGATGATGATCGCGGCCATAATTGAAAGCCGTCAATCCGCCTTGTGAATAGATCGTGCGGCCAAACTCGCCGCCCCAGATGATGAGTGTGGAATCAAACAGGCCGCGATGCTTCAGATCCTGCACGAGCCCCCAGCAGGCTTGATCGACATCCCGGCATTGATCGGGCAGCCGACCGGCGACGTTGGAATGTGTGTCCCAGTTATTGTGGTAGACCTGGATAAACCGCACGCCGCGCTCGACCATACGCCGCGCTTGCAAGGCGACGTTGGCAAACGTGCCCGGAGTCCGTGCCGCATCGCCGTAGAGGCGGAATGTCGACTCAGGCTCGCTGCGGAGATCGGTCAGTTCAGGCACGCTTGCCTGCATGCGGAACGCCATCTCGTATTGTTGGATGCGTGTTTGGGTTTCCGGATCGCCGACGGCCTGGGCGTTCAGTTCGTTCAATTGCCGCAGTCCGTCAAGCGTTCGGCGGCGCACCTCGGGCGTGACGCCGGGCGGGTTATTGATGTACAGGATCGGATCGCCGGCCGAGCGGAAGGAGCAGCCCGCATGTTCGCCGGGGAGATAGCCCGACTGCCAAAGCCGAGCGGAGATCGCCTGCACCTGCTCCTGATTGGTGGGCCGAGCGACGAGCACGACAAACGTCGGCAGATTCTGATTCAGCGAACCGAGACCATACGAGGCCCAGGCGCCGAGGCATGGCCGGCCGGTGACCTGGTTGCCCGTCTGCATGTAGGTAATGGCAGGCTCGTGATTGATCGCTTCCGTGTTCATCGAGCGGATGAAGCACATGTCGTCCACCATTCGCGCGGTGTACGGAAGCAACTCGGTCACCCACATGCCGCATTGGCCATGCCGCGCGAAGCGAAATTTCGAAGGCGCGATCGGAAAACGTGCCTGACCGGAGGTCATCGTTGTGAGCCGTTGGCCCATGCGAACGGAATCAGGCAGTTCGACGTCGAAGTAGCGCCGCATTTGCGGCTTGTAGTCGTACAGATCCATCTGCGGCGGCCCGCCGACGGTATGCAGATAGATCACGTGCTTCGCCTTCGCCGGGAAGTGCGTACGAGGCAGAGCCGCGTTGACGCCGATGCTGTCGTCGGCAGACGCGCTCTCTTGGTCCAATAGCGACGCCAATGCCGCGAACCCGACGGCGTTAACGCCGCGCCCCAAAAATTGGCGGCGCGATTCGGATTGTAGCCAGGATTGAAATGGGGTCATGTGACGTTCACCAAACGCAAGAATGAGCGCAGCGAACCCTTGGGATCGGTTTTTGCGAGCGTTCATCCCAAGGGTTCGCTGCGCTCACCCTCGGGCTTCGGAGCTTTACAATTATTATAGCAAATTAATCATTTTCAGTAGCGACCCCGCGATCGCTCCTTCGCCGGCAGGATTTCCAGGCAGGTTGTCCACCACCCGGTTTGCACGGTTAGCACGAACTCCTCGGGCAATCGTTCTGAGCGCATCTCGGCTGCGAGCCGTTCGTGATCGTATTCAACCGAAATGAACTCGACGTGCACTGCATTTTCACCCTTCTCCCCCCGGGAGAGGGGCCGGAGGTGAGGGTCACTTGACGCATGCGGAGGTCGCTTGTCCCCCGGAATGGCCGAGTGACCCTCACCCCAGCCCTCTCCCGGAGGGAGAGGGAGCGTGGATGAGGTCGTCAACAACGCATACCAGACGCACGTCGCCCCGTCGTTCTCTGGTCGTCCAAGCACGCCGACGTTGACGAACTGCCGCCCACGACTCAATTCACGCTGCCACTTGATACCGGTGTGTGTCGCCAGCACGATGTCAGCTTGCGCCTCGTCGAACAAACGTTCGAGAAATGCCGTTGACGTTGTCGATTCCCAGAGAAACTCGTTGGTCCGCCGGGGGCTGCCGTGGCACATCAGCACCCTGCAATCGCCAAGCAAGATCCGGCGTTCGCTCGGCAGTTCACGCAGCCAGGCGCGATTAGCCTGGCTGGTGTTGGCAAAGGTATAGGCATAGCTGATGCGTGCAAAATGATTATCACGCGGATCGGTGTAACCGCACTGGCAGTCAGCCAGATCGTTGCCGATCGAATTGTCGTAGTTGCCCTGGATGCACAAAACGCCATGTTCGCGCAGCAGAGGAAAGACGCGATCGGGATACGGGCCAAACGCACCGAGGTCGCCCAGGCAGTAGATGGCATCGACGCCGCGCCGCCGTGCGTCAACGAGCGCCGCCTCGAGCGCGATATGGTTGCTGTAAATGCCGCCGAATATTGCGATACGCATGGTGAGGCCCTCGGCGAGCGTGAAACGGGAGCACGTTCGTTCAATCCTGTCTCAGAATCGGATGCGCGACGACCCAGACTTCATCCTGTGGACTTCCGAAATGGCGATACCATTTGCGTATGGTTTTCTTGAGTTCTTGAACTCTTATGGAAAGCTCGGGACTGCCCGAAGCCAAAAGGTAATCGACTGTGCATACAACGATTTGATCGTGTACCGGTTCCGCTGCGTCTTCCGGCCACCAGTAACCGTGAAAAACCGCGGGCCGCATCTCGGAATGAGTGTATCCCGTTACGCCGATTCGGTCATTTCTAAGCGCATTGAGATAAGCGAGGATTTTAAGAAAGGCTTTTTCCTCCCGGGCATTGTTCACGGGAAGATTGCAAGTGACGCGCGTCCGAACCTCGTGAAGGCCCTTGCTGGCTTTCGCCATGGCGATTTCTCCGCATCGCTCGAACTTCTATCGGCGAAGGCGAGCAATTTCCTCCGCCGAAAAATCAGTCACCGAGCGCAGCTTTCGAGAGGTGAATTTCAATCCTGCTTGCGTGAAGCAGGCGACCGCACCGGCGGGAATGACCAGCGAGCGACCATCTGGTGAATCGTGCGGCAGATGACGCAATTCGTCCGTCCAGAGCAAATCGATTGCCTTCTCCAACTCATTCTCATCTGAAAAGACCAACCGCTCTTTGTCAGGATACGCATTGAGATGGCCATGCCACGGAATTGGAGCCGAAGCCTGTGGAGGTTTAGCCACCTTCTTGGGCCCGTTCTTCAGGCCATTTTGGATTGATTTAGCCATCTCGTGCTCTCCTTCCATGACATTTTTTCTCTCGCTCATCATACATGATGCCTGACTCAGTTGACAAGGCATCCATCAGGCTACTTCTTGCGTTCGTTCAGCGGTTGCCCCGAGCGAATATACCCAAACAGATCGCGCACCTCCTGATCACTCAGGCCTTGCAGCAATCCCTCGGGCATCAGCGAGACGCCGCTGGCGGCCAGCGTTTCGATATCCTCCTTCGGCAACACGACGCGCTGCCCGTCGGCCGTCTTTAGCACTACCACACGAGCATCCTTTTCAACGACGATGCCCGTCAGCGTGCGGCCGCTCTCCGTAATGACGACGGACGCTTCGTAGCCTTCGCGAATCTCGGCATTCGGATTGACGATATGCAACAGCAGGTTGGGCACGTCGTCGCGCTTGAATGGCGTCAGGTCGGGACCGACATTGCCGCCCACTGCGTGCAGCGAATGGCAATTGGCACATCGGGACGTATACATATTTTTACCTACATACGGATCGGCCTTGCCGGTGCTGACGATCCCGGCCAGGCGATCGACTTCCTGCCTCATCTGCGCCGTCGTGGCGCCTTTGATCTCGCCAAAGTTCTTCTTCACCAGTCCCGCAATCTGTTCATCGCGGTGCAAGAGCAGTTTTCGAAGCGTGGCCAGCGGCACCGATTTCGCGTCGATGGCGCCGCCGTCAATCGCCGACACGAACTGCCGACTCCATTCGCGCCGGCCAACCAGTAGCGACTCGGCCACGTCGCGCACTTCGCCCTTAAACGTCGGCAAGCGTTTGACGACCGCGGCGCCAATGCGTTCGTCTCTGTACGCTTGCAGCGAGCCAAGCGCCGCCTTCTGAATCGCCTCGCTCTCCTTCCCATGCAACAGCGCGAGCAATGCCGGAACGCTGCGCGGCTGTTTCGCTTCGCCGAGTATCTCGATCAGTTCAACACGCGTCGCAAGCGCTGTCTTGGCATTCGAGATCAACCCGAGCGCCTTGTCGATCGCCTCGGTCTTGCCCTGGCGCACCGCGAACGCGATCGACCCGCCGCCCAGCTTGGCGATCTCCTTGAGCAGTTCGTCGGGCAGACCAGCAATCGATCGCCCCTTGAAGGCCTCCTCGAATCCCTTGAGCAATAATTGGCCGTGCTTGATCTCGGGCGCGAGGCGGAACAACTCGACGCAGGTCTGGTAATCTTTCTGCGACCCCGCCATCGCGAAGCGCTGCATCAGACGCGATAGAATCGTCTGCTCCACGATCTTCGCTCGCCAGAGCGTGGACTCGCGAAACATGTCGAGCACCTTGTCGCGATCCTTCGCACAATGCACCTCCAACGCCCACCATAGCAACAACGGCACATGAATATCGCCCGCATCCTCGTCGCGCATCAACAGGCTTTGCACCATGGGCAAGCCCTCGGCTGCGGTCAACCGTTTCGCACTGGCGGCGAACTGCACGCGAACCTGCAAGCTCGGCTCGCTCTTCAGCCGTTCGGGTAAATGCGCGGATAGGAAGCCCAGCTTGTGATTGTCGGCCAACAAACGGATGTTCCACGTTCGCACCCACGGCTCCTTGTGCCCAATTGCCAGGGCGGCGATACCCATGTCATATCCGCCTACGAGGTTGAGCGCCCACAGCGCTTCCAGAGCCGTTTGACCCGTATTGTCTAACAACAGCTTGGTCAACATCGGCACGACCGCTCTGTCCCTGCGGTCGCCCAACAATCGAAGTGCGGTTTGCCGTTCCCAGCGATTGGAACTCGTTAATATCTGGACCAATTCCGCCGACGTCTTCTTGCCAAAATCTACGGGCGGGCGCGGCTTGGCGTCCTTCGCCCTCAAGCGGTAAATGCGTCCCGTGTCGCGGTCAATGACGCCGTCGTTATGGCCGCCGTGCGCAATCTTCGCTTCGTAAAAGTCGGCGACGAACAGCGAGCCATCCGGCGCCGGCTTGATGTCCACCGGGCGGAACCAGGTATCGCTGCTCGACACGACCGGGCCGAGGTCTCTCGTCTGAAACGACGAACGATCCGGCGTGACTTCGCTCAGCATCACTCGGCCCTGCAATGGTTCGACGGCGAAAATCTTCCCCTTATATTTTGCCGGCAATCCATCGGCTTCATTGAGCACCCAGGTATGGCTAAAGCGTTGCAATTTGTTCGCCTTCATCGCTTCAAAAAAGCCGAACGAATAGGGATTGGCCAGCACGCCATGCTTCTGAAAACCTTTGCGATACGACGCGCCTTGAACATAGTGAAACCCGCGCGTATCGCCGCCGTTATGGCCGGAGTAGACCTGGCCTTTCTCATCAATCTCGACGCCGAAAGCGTTGCCCCCGCCCTCGGCATAGATCTCGAATTTCTTCTTCTCGGGATGGTATCGCCAGATGTGCTGCCCGATCATCTGCACAGGCGGTTCCTTGGTGCCCGGTCGGGTGACGTGAGCCGACACTGTGCTGCCGTGCGCGCCGTACAGCCAGCCATCCGGTCCCCAGCGTAGACTGTTCGCGCAGCTATGCGTATCCTCCAGGCCGAAGCCTTGTAGGTGGACGACCGGATCACCTACGGGTGTATCCGTGCCAGCCTTGGTCGGGTAATACAGGAGATAGGGAGGATTCAGTACCCACACGCCGCCTCGGCCAAGCGCGACCGACGTGGCGATATTCAGACCATCCTGAAATACGGTGTGCTTGTCGAAAACGCCGATGCCCTTTGTGTCCTCGTGGATCGAAATCACGTCTCGGCCACGCACATGGTTTGGCGGTGCGCTTGGGACCTTGTCATACACGATGCGCCAGAACTGATCGCGGCTCAAAATCTTCAATCCCGCAGGATGCGGATACTGCAAATACTGCACGACCCAAAGCCGGCCTCGCTCGTCGAACGTCATCGAAAGCGGTTGCTTGACACTCGGTTCCGCAAGAACCTGATCGAACCGCAGATCCTCGGCAACTTTGAACGCCTTCGCGGATTCCGCAGGCGACAATTTGGGCGGTGCGGCCTTCGGATCCTTGCCAACGGATTGCGCGAATACCTGCGAAGTAAGGAGAAACGCAGCAAAGCAAAACGCGAGAAATCGAGCATTCATGACGCAATCCCAAATCGGCAAGCGGATCGTAGCCCGATGGATTTTCTATCAGATTGCGAAAAAATGAAGACGTGAATTCCACCGTCGCACTACCAAGAAAGCACGGCACGCGCAGCGGGACCGTCGTATGCGAGAATATGGTGCTGCAAAAAGTCACGACCAAGCGCGACGGCGGCGCCGGTCTGGAAACACGGACCACCCAAAACAGTCAGCGCAATCCACCTCAGTTCCGAATCATGACCGAGGATCGCAGTTTCGAGTTGGAATGTCGCGTAAAAACCCGTATCACTTCGTCCGAGGATGTTCAAACCAACTTGTTGGCAGGGCTGTAAGCCGAGTGCGGCGATGACGCCAATATCCACCATGGTGTCGCTTGCGCCGGTATCGAGAAATGCAGGAATCGGCGTAGCATGCACCCGCGCACCACCTGGAATTCGCAACAGCACCTTCGCAATCAGACCGCGAGAACGAATCGGTAATCGAAGTTCGGGCATGCAATCTCCCCAATACATCAAAATAATAACGAGACGGATCGATGCATCGAGGTTCGGAAAACAACAAAACCCCCGCGAGTTTCCCCGCGAGGGTTTTGAAAAAAGCCGGCGATGATC